>JAGTRW010000008.1 GCA_018262095.1 Pseudomonadota bacterium | reverse complement strand
GCGCGATGCAGGCAGGAATGCCAAGCGGATTCGACTTGAGCGCCGACGCGAGCTTGATTCCGGTGGCGATGATCAGTCCGGCGGCAACGGCGCCCATGCAGAAGCGCGTCGCGCCCTTGGCCTTGCGCGAGCGCGCCGCCTGCCGATCGATGCGCTAAGTTGCCGCCGCACGCGCAACACGCCGGCGCAGGCCGGGCTCGCCTGGCGCGAACGCGTCAAGAACCTGCGCGACGCCTTTGCCTGCAGCGCCGATTTGAGCGGGGCGCGAATCATCCTGGTCGACGACGTGATGACCACCGGCGCCTCGCTCGACGAATGCGCACGAACGCTCAAGCTGCACGGTGCGGCAGCGGTCACGGCGCTGGTGCTGGCGCGTGCGCTGCCGAGGCCGGCGTAGCTCTTGCCTGCGTTATTTCGTGGGGACACGCAGGGTTTCGCCGTCGACCGGCGAGGTACTTCTTCTTGTCTTGCCAAGAAGAAGTACCCAAGAAGAAGGCGCGCCCGCTGCGTCGCCCGGCTACGCCGGGTACTCTGCGCTGCTCGACGACGCAGAGGGCAGGAGCAGAACCGGTCGCAGCTTCTTTCCTTGGCGGACGAGCTCAGACGCTGCTCCCCCCTGTGGAGCGCCGAGCAACGCAGGCAAGCCGAGGGAAGTCGGCGAGCACTGTTTGAGGGCCGCAGGCCCGAGTTGCGCAGCCGCCCGGTTTGACGAGTAGCGCAGGGAAGTCGGCGCAGCCGACCGCGGAGCCGGGGTCGCCTTTTCTTTCGCTACTTTCTTTTGGCGACGCAAAAGAAAGTAGCCCGCGCGTCAGGCGCGGAATACAGCGGTAAATCCGCCCCATCGGTTGAAGAGAGCTGATGCGATAGCCCTGCCGCGCCCGCTACGGCAAGGTAGAATTCGCGTTTTCCCCGCGAGCCAATCATGGAAGATTCCGACCATCCCCAGCCGCAGTCGCTGACCGATCTTTTCGTCTCGTTCACGCTGCTCGCGCTGCAGGGTTTCGGCGGCGTACTCGCCGTCGTCCAGCATGAACTGGTCGAGCGCAAACGCTGGCTGACCCGCGAAGAATTCGTCGAGGAATGGGGCATGGGCGCCGTTGCCGCCGGACTGATCATCGCCACCGGAATCAAGCTCGCGTCGGCGCTCAAGTCGAATCCGCTTGGCATTCCTGCCTGCATCGCGCTGAGCGCTGCCTGTTTTGTCGCCATCGCGCTGCTGCGCTGGCCGCTCGCCTACGTCGTGCTCGGCTTGGGCGGCGCCGGCTGCGTACTCGCCTACCGCCGGCTCAAGCCATGAGTAGCGCGCCTGTCCTGGCGCTGGCCTGGAGCGACTGGCTCAATCTGCTGGCGCACTACCTGGCGCTGTCCTTGCTGTCGATCGGCGGCGCGATCACCACGCTGCCCGAGATGCACCGCTTTCTGGTCGATCAGCAACGCTGGCTGTCCGACGCCCAGTTCAACGCGTCGATCGCGATCGCCCAGGCCTCGCCGGGGCCCAACGTGCTGTTCGTCGCGCTGATGGGCTGGAACGTCGGAATCAACACCGGCAGTATGGCGAACGCGTTCGTCGGCGCGCTGCTCACGATGACCGGCATCCTGCTGCCGAGCACGACCTTGTCCTATATGACCGCGCGCTGGAGCCACCGCAACCGCCACTGGCGCTCGGTGCGCGCGTTCAAGCAGGGAATGAGCCCGATCGTCATCGCACTGCTGGTCTCGACCGGTTGGCTGCTCGCCAGCGCGCACCAGGACCCGGCGCGCGACTGGCCGCTCTGGCTGCTGACGGCGGCGACCGCGCTGATCGTCTGGCGCAGCAAGATCCACCTGCTCTGGCTGCTCGCCGTCGGCGCGCTGCTCGGCGGCTTCGGCCTGGTGTGAACGCCGCAGCAAAAGGTGATCGTGGCACGGCCTGCCGCGAACGCCGCATAGACCTTGGCGTTTCCGACAGGCCGTCGCAAAAAGGCCGGCCTGCTTGATCTGCAGGCCGGCCTCTATTCGCTCAAAAAACGGCCGATCAGATTGCGAGCAACCGTTTGATCTCCGACAGACCGGCAGAGAGCATCGCCAGGTCCTGCGGCGCGTTGCGCTTGAGCTCATCGACGACGCCGCGCGCCTCACCCGCGGCGCTCGGCATTTCTGCCAAGCCGCGCTGCAACAGCGCCTGCCACAGCTTGCGCAGTTCGCTGGCGAGCTGGGCGCGAGCCCGCGCCTGCCAGCGGTTGCCGGCCGGCAGACGGCCAATCGCCTGGCCAAGCCAGGCCAGATCGAGACGCGCGTCGAGACGGGCGCAGGCCGCCGCCACTTCGGCCAGCGGCTGATCGCCGGCACGCGCCAGATCGACCAGCTCGAAGACTCCGACGATGTTGGCACGGGCGTCGAGCACGGCGGCGACGTTGCCGGCCGGCTGACCGGCCCGGGCCGTCGCCATCGCCTTGCCGACGGCGTCGCCGAAGGTCTCGACGATCGCGGCGATGTTCGCGCCGGCCCTCTGCGAAGCCAGGATCTGCCGCGTCGCGGCGCCGACCATCTCGCGCAGCGACGCCATCAACGCCATCTGCTGCGCCGCCGGGACCTTGAGGTCGAGCGCTTCGATTTCGCCCCACAGCGCTTCGGCGTCAAGCAGCTCGCTCGCCGCGTACCAGGCGGTGACGATCTGCGTCAGATCAGCGCCGGTTTCGTCGCCGATCTGCAGCGTAAAGTGCGTCCCCATGCGGTTGACCAGCCGGCTGACGATCTGCGTGGTGATGATTTCGCGCTTGAGCGGATGGCTGGCGATCTGTTCGCGGCACTGGCTCTGCACCGCCGGCGGGAAGTAATCGACGAGCAAGGGCTGGAACTCGGCGGCGTCGGGCAAGGGCGAAGCGAGCAAGGCTTCCTTGAGCGAGATCTTGGTGTAGGCGAGCAGAATCGAGATCTCCGGCGCGGTCAGGCCGCAAGCCATCTGCGCACGTTCGATCAGTGCCTTTTCGTCGGGCAGGAACTCGATGCTGCGATTGAGCCCGCCCTTGGCCTCCAGGTGACGGATCACCTGCGCGTGGGCGTTGAGCATCTCCTTGCCGGCGCTCGCTTCGAGCGAGACCGCCGCGGTCTGCTGGTAGTTCTCGACCAGCACCAGAGCCGCCACTTCGTCGGTGATCGCCACCAGCAACGCGTCGCGCTGCTTGAACGTCATGTCGCCGTTGCCGATCAGGCTGGAGATCAGGATCTTGATATTGACCTCGTGATCTGACGTGCCGACGCCCGCCGAATTGTCGATTGCATCGGTATAGATCAGGCCGCCGCCCAGCGCGTATTCGATTCGCGCCTTCTGCGTCAGCCCGAGGTTGCCGCCTTCGACGACGACGCGCGCGCGGATTTCACTGGCGTCGGCGCGGATCGCGTCGTTGCTGCGGTCGTTGGCGTCCTGCTGGCTCTGGCTGCTGGCCTTGAAATAAGTGCCGATGCCGCCGTTGTAGAGCAGGTCGACCGGCGCCTTGAGGATGGCGTTGATCAGTTCGCTGGGCGTCAGTTGTTCGGCGTCGACGCCAAGCCGCGCGCGAATTTTCGGTGACAGCGGGACGTGCTTGACGCTGCGCGACCAGACGCCGCCGCCTGCGGAAATCAGCGACTTGTCGTAATCGTCCCACGACGAGCGCGGCAGGTCGAACAAGCGCTGCCGCTCGATGAGGCTCTTCGCCGAGTCGGGGTTGGGGTCGAGGAAGATGTGACGGTGGTCGAAAGCAGCCAGCAGCTGCATCTGATCGGTGCGCAGCATGCCGTTGCCGAAGACGTCGCCGCTCATGTCGCCGATGCCGACCGCGGTGAAGGGCTGACTTTGCGTGTCGAGCCCCAGTTCGCGGAAGTGACGCTTGGCCGCTTCCCAGGCGCCGCGCGCGGTGATTCCCATCTTCTTGTGGTCGAAACCGACCGAACCGCCCGAAGCGAAGGCGTCGCCGAGCCAGAAGCCGTATTCGATGGCGATGCCGTTGGCGATGTCGGAGAAGGTCGCGGTGCCCTTGTCGGCGGCGACGACCAGGTAAGGATCGTCAGCGTCGCGGCGACGAACGTTGGTCGGCGCAACGACCTTGCCGTCGATCAGGTTGTCGGTGAGATCGAGCAGGCCGCGGATGTAGATCGAGTAGCAGGCAATGCCTTCGGCGAGCCAGGCGTCGCGCTCGCTGGCCGGCGGCAGCCGCTTGCCGACGAAGCAACCCTTGGCGCCGAGCGGGACGCCGACGACGTTCTTGACCATCTGCGCTTTCATCAGCGCGAGTCCCTCGGTGCGATAGTCTTCCATTCGATCCGACCAGCGCAGGCCGCCGCGCGAGACGCTCGATCCGCGCAGGTGGATGCCCTCCATGCGCTGGCTATAGACGAAGATTTCGTAGAGCGGCAGCGGCTTGGGCAGGAAGGGAACGAGCTTGGACGAGATCTTGAACGACAGGTAGTCGTGCGGCTTGCCGTCAGCGCCATTCTGCCAGGCGTTGGTGCGCATCGTCGCCTCGATCACGGTGCGGAAGCCGGAGAGGATGCGGTCGTCGTCGAGGTTGGCCACTTGCGCCAGCGCGGCGGTGAGTTCGCTGCCGATCGCTGCGGCGCGCGCCTCGTCACCGTCGGGCGAGAGGCGTGCGACGAACAGGTCGGCGAGCAGCCGGGCGATCTGTGGCTGCGCCGCCAGGCAGCGCTCGATATAGACTTGGCTGAACGGCAGCCCGGCCTGGCGCAGATAGCGGCTGTAGGCGCGCAGGATCGCGATGCGCGCGCCGTCGAGCCCACAGAGCAGCGCCAGGCGGTTGAAACCGTCGTTCTCCGCAGCGTCGCGCAGCACGCTCTCGAGCAGCGCGACAAAAGCCTTGCGCGTTGCCTCGTCGTCGAGCGCGTCGGCAGCGGGCAGACGCACCGCGAAATCGGCGATGTGCAGGTCGCTGCCGGCGAGCTTGAACGGCTGCTCGGAGAGCACCGTCACGCCGAGGTTCTCGAACACCGGCAGGACCGCCGACAGCGGCCGCTGCTGGCCCTTGAGAAAGAGCTTGAGGTGCTGGTGCGAGCCATCGTCGCCGTAAGGCGCGTTGAGCTTGAGCTCGATGCGACCGCTGCCGGCGGCAACGTCAAGTCGCTCCAGGTCGGAGACCGCCGAGCTCGGCGGCACCTGGTCCTGATAGGCGAGCGGCAGCGCGTTGGCGTAACGGCGCAGCAGTTCGTTGCCGCGCGCCTCGCCGCAGTGCTCGATCAGATTGTGTTGCAGCTCGTCGTGCCAGCCGCGGACGATGCGCGCGACGTCGCCCTCGAAGGTTTCGCCGTCGTAGTCGTAGCGGGTGCCGGCGGGCATTCGCGCGATCAGGTGCAGACGCGCCAGCGGCGATTCGCCGACCATCAGGAAGAAGTCGATGCTCTCGGCGTGCAGCGTTTCGGCGAGCAAGGCGGTGATGCGGCGCCGGATGGTGGTATCGAAGCGGTCGCGCGGCATATAGACGAGCGCCGAGACGTAGCGCCCCCAGTTGTCGTTGCGCAGGAAGACGCGAACACGCGGGTGCTCCTGCAGCATCACGATGCCGCTGGCGATGCGCAGCAGGTCGTCGGTATCGATCTCGATCAGTTCCTCGCGCGGGTAGGTTTCGAGCACGTTGATCAGCAACTTGTCGCGGAAACTTCCGGCGGTGAAGCTGCACGCCGCGCGCACCGCGGCGACCTTGCTGCGCACCACCGGAATGTCACTGGTCGACACGTGATAGACGTGCATCGCGTAGAGACCGACGAAGACGTGTTCGCCGACGATGTGGCCGGCGGCGTCGCGGTAGTGCACGCCGATGAAGTCGAGGTAGGTCGGGCGGTGCACGCTCGAGTGCGCGTCGGCCTTGACCAGCGTCAGCGGCGAAGTCATGCGCGAAATTTCGGCAAGATCGCCGGGTATTCCGGCGAGGCAGCGACCGAAACGCGGGTGGTCGTTGCGCCGCAGCAGACCCAAGCCACCGTCAGCGGCGCGTTCGAGCTGACCGGCCGCCGTGTCGGCCTGGTAGTGCGTGTAACCGAGGAAAACGAAGTTCTCGGCGGCGATCCAGCGCAGGAAATCGGCGACTTCACGATTCTCCGCATGCGGCCAGGTTTCGAGGTCGGCGATCACGCCCGCGACCTTCTCGCGCATCGAGAGGTGGTCTTCGACGGCAGCACGAACGTCGGCCAGGTGTTCGCCGATCTCGGCGCGCAGCGCTTCGATCTGCGCCGCATCGCTGACGCGGTCGATTTCAAGGTGGATCCACGACTCGGCCAGCGTTCCGGCGCTGCCATGCTCGGCACAGCGCTGCAGCGTGCCGGCCGCATCGCGTTCGACGCCGAGCACCGGGTGCATCAGTTTGTGAATGGCCAGGCCGTGGCGATAGACGATCATCGTGATCGAATCGACCAGGAAGGGCATGTCGTCGGTGACGATGTCGATCACCGTATGCGGTGAATGCCAGCCGTGGCGGTCGAAGTCGGGCGTATACAAGGCAACGGCGGCGTTTCCGGGCGGACGCGAGAGCGCCAGGCGATGGTGCTGCAGCGCCGCGCCGTGCAGTTCTTCAGGGCTGGCTTCTCCGAAGCTGGCGAGGTCGGCGTCGGCGAAATAGGTTTCGATATAGTCAGCGAGCGCCGCCGATATCTTTTGCCGCATCGAAATTTCGCGCAGGTTGCGCAACAGGCTGTTGTCGGTATCCGTAATGACTGTCATATCCATCTCCTTTGGCCATGCATAGGGTGCTTCAAGTCAGGGAAATACGGTAACTCCAATCGCAGGATCAGGCATGAAATGCGGGGAAACCTCCAAAAACCAGTTGATGCTCGATCATCACCAACCGACTACCGCGCACTTTCTGCAAATCCAGTACACGCTTTCATATTCATCCTGTTCTAGCCCGACTACAATCGACGTATATTCACTATCTTGTACCGTATTGGAACCAACTCAGAAACGCTGATAGAAAAATTGACGGTCAATTCGACGGCCGGCAGCGGCTGCCGGTCGAATCGAGTTCGCGCCCCTCGGGCCAAACGCCACGTCAAGCATTAATGATGCGTTCAGGATAACCATTATGCGAAGAAAAATCCCAGGAACCGATCTCTTGATCGCCTTCGAAACGTCGGCGCGCCACCAGAGCTTCACCCGCGCCGCCGAGGAGCTCTGCCTGACGCAAAGCGCCGTCTGCCGGCAGATCGCGGCGCTCGAGGATTATCTGGGCATCCTGCTGTTCAACCGCGTCAAGAAACGCGTCACGCTGTCCGAAGCCGGCCTGCTCTACGCCAAGCAGGTCAGGGAATATCTCAAGCAGATGGAGCACGACACGCTGTCGCTGATGGCCCATCGCGGCGCTGGCGGCGTGCTCGAACTGGCGGTCATACCGACCTTCGCGGCGCGCTGGCTGATCCCGCGGCTGGCCGATTTTCATGCGCAGAACCCGGCGATCACGCTCGATCTGACGACGCGCGCCGAACCCTTCATGTTTACCGACACCCCGTTCGACGCCGCGATCCACTTCGGCGACCCGGTGTGGCCCGGCGCCATCACCGAGTACCTGTTCGGCGAGGAAATGGTTCCGGTGTGCAGTCCGGCCTTGCTTGACGGCGCCACCCAGATCGACCCCGAGCAGCTCGAGACGCTGCCGCTGCTGCACCAGTCGGCGCGCCCCGGCGCCTGGCGCGAATGGTTTGAAGTCGCCGGCCGGCCGAACGTCAACGCCATGGGCGGTTCGCGTTACGAACTCTTTTCGCTGCTCGTCGAAGCGGCGCGCGCCGGGCTCGGCGTGGCGTTGATGCCACGCTTTTTCGTGCTCAGCGAGATCGCCTCGGGCGAACTCTTGATCCCGTCGCCGTACGTGCTGCACAACCAGCGCAGCTACTACTTGGTGTATCCGCAGAACAAGGTCGGCTCGCCGTCGCTGCAGGTCTTCTGCCAATGGCTGCGCGATCAGGCCAGCGCCTATCGCCAGGAAATCGAGCAAAACCCCGGCGAAGTAGAGAACGCCGCGGCGAGCCAATAGCCTTATTTGCGGAGCCCGCCTTGACTGCAGTCGTCTTGTTCCAACCCGAGATTCCGCCCAATACGGGCAACGTCATTCGCCTGTGCGCCAACACCGGCGCTGAACTGCATCTCGTCGAACCGCTCGGCTTTCGCTGGGAGGACCGCTCGCTCAAGCGCGCCGGACTCGACTATCACGAATTCGCGCGCGTCTTCCGCCACCCCGACTGGGAAACCTGCAAGGCCGCGCTGGCCGGCCGCCGCCGCTTCGCGATGACGACCCACGGCGGCCAGCGTTTCGATACGCCGGACTTGACGCCCGATGACGTGTTCGTTTTCGGCCGCGAGACCAGCGGATTGCCGGCCGCGGTAATGGACGAGTTCCCTGAGGCGCAGCGACTGCGCCTGCCGATGCTGCCGGGTCAGCGCAGCCTCAACCTGTCGAACGCGGTCGCAGTGACGGTCTTCGAAGCATGGCGGCAAATGGGGTTTGCGAACGGAGTTTGAGGTCAACCGCGGCCCCAAGTGCTTTGACCACAACGAACACGACGGGCACAACGAAAACCTCAATTTGTTTTTTAGCGCTCAACAGGCAAAGAAATCGAGTGTTTTAAAAATACGATCTTCGTTGTGTTCGTTGTGCCCGTTGTGGTGAATTGCTTTCGAACCTACTGCATCTCCGGCTTCGGATCCCGGCTGAGCAGTGTTTCGACCGCTTCGGCGGCGGGCAGGCCGCGGTGCAGAATGGCATCGACCGCCTCGGTGATCGGCATCTCGATTCCCTGCTCGGCAGCCAGGCGCGCGACTTCGCGCGCCGTGCTGACGCCTTCGGCGACGTGCCCGAGGTCGGCGAGGATCTGAGCGAGCGTCTTGCCGGCCGCCAGACCCAGCCCGACGCGGCGGTTGCGCGACAGGTCGCCGGTGCAGGTCAGGATCAGGTCGCCCATTCCGGCAAGTCCCATGAAGGTATTCGGTTGTCCGCCGAGCGCGACGCCGAGCCGCGCCATCTCGGCCAGCCCACGCGTCATCAGCGCGGCGCGCGCGTTGTGTCCGAGCCCGAGGCCGTCGCAGATGCCGGTGGCGATCGCCATCACGTTCTTGACGGCGCCGCCGACCTCGACTCCCGGCAGGTCGTCGTTGGCGTAGATGCGCAGCCGCACGCTATGCAATTCGACCGCCATGCGGCGCGCGAACTCGGCGTCGCCTGACGCCAGCGTAATCGCCGTCGGCAAGCCCTGCGCCACTTCCTCGGCGAAACTGGGACCGGACAGCGCGCCGCACAGCACACCGTCGCCCAACTCGTCGGCGACGACCTGGTGCGGTAGCAACGCGGTTTGCGCCTCAAGCCCCTTGCACACCCAGATCAGCGGTCTGACCTGCCCGGCCTCGCGCAAACGACGCAGCGTCGGGCGCAGTCCAGCGAGCGGAGTGGCCAGGATCAGCAACTCGGCGTCGGCGACTGAACTCGAAAAATCGCTGCCGATGCACAAGGACTCTGGCAGCGGGAAACCCGGCAGGAAATGCGTGTTCTCACGCGTTTCGCGCATCTGCTGCGCGAGATCGATTTGGCGCGTCCACAGCGTGACCTGATGCCTGGCGGCAAAGGCGATTGCCAGCGCCGTGCCCCACGCGCCGGCGGCAATCACCGAGAGCTTCAAGCCTACAGGCCCCAGATCTGATTGGCGCGAACGAAACCCGATTGGCCGTCACGATGGCGGACCTTGATCCAGCCCCCCGGCGCCGCCTCGAGATACTCGAGCGCGACGTTCTTTTCGGCCTCAAAGACCAGCGGCGATCCCTCTTCGGCCTTCTGCCTCACTTCGGCGCGCTCGGCGGTAACGATCACCGTACGCCTGTCCGACAGATATTTTTTCTCGATCCAGGCCAGCGTGCCGTCAGCGTCGCGCACCTTGGACCAGCCTTCAATGTTGACCACCACTTCGACCGGCGTTTCGCGTTTGATCACGAAGCGTTTGCTGCCGCGCTGCGACGGCGCGTCGTAAAGCACCGTCGCCGTATCGACCGTACGGTATTCGATGGCGTTCGCCGACAGGCACAGTCCCGCAGCGACAAACAGCAGCAATCGCTTCATGGCTATTGCAGCGTCGCCGCGGCAGGTTCCTCGGCGGCCGCTTCCTGCTGCAGGCGGGCGGCGTAGAGGGCTTCGAAATTGACCGGCTGCAGCAGCACCGGCGCAAAACCGGCGCGCATCACCGACTCCGAAACGACTTCGCGGGCATACGGGAAAAGGATGTTCGGGCAGGCGATCGAAAGCAGCGGCTCGAGGTTTTCCTCGGGAACGTTCTTGACGCGGAAAATTCCGGCCTGGCCGACCTCGACCAGGAATACGGTTTTCTCGCCGAGCTTGGCCGTCGTCGTGACCGTCAGCGTGACTTCGAAGGCGCCTTCGCCCAAGCCCTTGACCGCCGTCTGCAGCTGGATCCCGACTTCAGGGGCTTCGCGCTCGATGAAGATTTCCGGAGCATTGGGCACCTCGAGCGAGAGGTCCTTGACGTAGAGTTTTTCGATGGCGAACGACGGGGCTTCGGCTTCTTGTTGGGTCATGATGATTTTCTTGGTTAAAGTTAAGAGCGGGTTAAAGGTTTGCCGTCAATCGCTGTGCAGATTCAGGCAGCAGTTCCGGAAAGCAGCGCAACGAGCTTGCCGGCGTGGTCGAGCGCGATCAGATCGTCACAGCCGCCGACGTAAGTATCGCCGATGTAGATCTGCGGCACGGTGCGGCGCGCCGTTTTTTCCATCATCTCGAGACGCAGCGCCGGGTCGAGGTCGACGCGCAGCTTCTCGATTTCGCTGACCCCGCGCGCGCGCAGCAACTGCTCGGCACGCACGCAGAACGGGCAAACCGCAGTCGAATACATCCGCACGCGCGGCGCAGCGGTCATTTCTTGGCACCTTTCTTGAGCGGCAGACCGGCGGCGCGCCAACCGACGATGCCGCCTTCGAGGTTGTGGGCGCGGGCGAAGCCCTGCGCGATCAGTTGCTTGCAAGCGCCCGTCGATCGCGACCCGGTCTGGCAAACTAGGATCAGCGGCGTGTCCTTGTACTTGTCGAGTTCGCCGACGCGCTCGCCAAGCTGACCGGCCGGGATATTGCGCGACTCAGGCAGGTGGCCAGTGGCGTACTCGTCGGGCTCGCGCACGTCGATGACCTGCGCCTCCTCGCGGTTGATCAACTGGGTCACCTGCGTCGCACTCAGCGAGTTGCGATCGCCGGGGCGACGAAAGGTGAGGACCAGCAGGCCAAGACCACTGACCAGCGCGATGGCGACGAGATAGATATTTTGCTGAATGAATTCCAAGCGAAGCTCCAGAGACTGCAACGAATAATCAAAGAATGGACACGGGATGACGGGACGCGCATCAAACACGCCGCCATCAGTTACCGCAAAAAACCTCGCGCATCATGCCGATCAACTGCAGGGTGCGCGCATCGCCGATGCGATAATAGACCCGGTTGGCGTCCTTGCGCGTCACCAGCACCCCCTTGTCGCGCAGGATCGCCAGATGCTGCGAGATGTTGCTTTGCGAGGTGCCAACCGCGTCGACGATCTCCTGCACACAGACCTCCTGGTCGCCGACGACGCAAAGAATCTTGAGGCGTAACGGATGCGCGATCGACTTCAGAGCGCGCGCCGCCTGCTCAATGTGTTCCTGTTTGTCGATCAGACTGACCTGAATCACCACGATGCTCAAGACTCGTTAATAGCGGGGAATCATTATAGAATAATTAGCGATCCGGGGGGCGTCCCCAAAAGGCAATCCCCTAGGCAGTCAATGAACCTCCTGAGCACCGAAAAAACGACAGCCCGCCAAGGCGGCGAACAATCCCCGCGTGACCACGCCGGGCACCGCTTTGCGGCGCGCCTGGCGTTTACGCTGATCGTGCTGAGCGGCTCGGCCGGGCTGACTTCATCGACTGCCAACGCCAAGCAAGCGGCGCCGACGCACAGCGAGGTCGCCGACAAGAAGGGTGACCTCAAGGAGCTGCGCGGACAGATCGAATCGCTCAAGAAGGGCGTCGTCGCAGCCGAAGGCAAGCGTGCCGACGCTGCCGACCAACTCAAGGACGTCGAGCAGGAAATCTCGCAGACGCAGCGCGACCTGCACAAACTCGGCACGCAGCGCGACAAACTGCAAAGCACGCTCAAGGACCTCGCCAGCCAGTCGCGCGAACTGCAAGGCCGCTTGAGCAGCCAGCAGCTGCAGCTCGAAAAGCTCGTCCATCGCCAATACCTGCAGGGCAACCCGGACTCGCTGCGCCTGTTGCTCAACGGAGACGATCCCAACCAGTTGGCGCGCGACCTGCATTACCTGGCGATTATCGGCCGCTCGCGCAGCGAACTGCTTGGCGAAATCGAGGGCACGCTGCAGCGCAAGCAGGCGCTTGCGGTAGACGCCCGCGAACGCGCCGCCGAACTGGCGGCGATCGAGGCGCGGCAGAAAGAGCAGCACGACAAGCTGCTCGCGCAACGCGAGCAACGCAAATTGGTTCTCGAAAAAATCTCGGTCAAAATTTCCCAGCAACGCCGCGAAATCGGCAACCTGGAACGCGACGAGAAACAGCTTTCGCAGTTGGTCGAGCGCCTGGCGAAGATCATCGCCGCGAACGCCGAAAAAGCGGCCAAGGCGGCCAAAGCGGAGAGGGCCGCCCGGGCCGCGCAAGCCGCGCAGGCCGCCAAGTCCGCTCAACGCCATGACTCACCGCGCCAAGCGCTGGCACCGGAGCGCGCTGCGCCGAGCGCCGAGATCAGCAACGAGCGCACGCCGGAAGCGACAGCGGGGGACTTTGCTCGGCAAAAAGGCGCGCTACGCCTGCCGACGCGCGGCGTCGTCAGCAACCGCTTCGGCAGCGCGCGCCAGGAGGGCAGCACCTGGAAGGGGCTGTTCATCCGCGCCGCGGCGGGCAGCGAGGTCAGGGCGATTGCCGGCGGCCGAGTGGTTTTTTCCGACTGGATGCGCGGCTTTGGCAATCTGCTGATCGTCGACCACGGTGGCAGCTATCTGTCGATCTACGGCAACAACGAGGCGCTGCTCAAACAGACCGGCGACACGCTGCGCGGCGGCGAACTCATTGCCAGCGTGGGGAACAGCGGTGGCAATCCGGAATCCGGTTTATACTTTGAACTGCGTCATCAGGGGCAACCGCTCGACCCGCTAAAATGGGTTAGTCTGAAATGACAATCTCTTGGAGCGAACTAGATGGGTAGCAAGTTGAAACAAGCCGGGTTGATTTGCGCCGGACTGGTGGGCGGCATTCTGATCAGCCTGCAGTTTTCGGCGATGGCCGAAAAGGAAACGCGCGCCAATCTTCCGATCGAGGAGCTGCGCACCTTTGCCGAAGTTTTCAACGCCATCAAGCAAGGCTACGTCGAACCGGTCGACGACAAGAAACTGATTACCCACGCGATCAGCGGCATGCTCTCCAATCTCGATCCGCACTCGTCTTATCTGGACGCCGACGCGTACAAGGACTTGCAGGTCGGCACGCAGGGCGAATTCGGCGGTCTCGGCATCGAAGTCGGCATGGAAGACGGCCTGGTCAAGGTCGTTTCGCCGATCGAAGATACCCCAGCCGATCGCGGCGGCGTCAAGTCCGGCGACCTGATCTTCAAGCTCGACGATTCGCTGGTCAAGGGGATGACGCTGTCCGATGCGGTCAAGCGCATGCGCGGCAAGCCGAAAACGCCGATCAAGCTGTTCATTCTGCGCAAGGGCGAAGCCAAGCCGATCGAGATCACGCTGATCCGTGAAATCATCAAGGTTCAGAGCGTCAAATCCAAACTCGTCGAAGACGGCTACGGCTATCTGCGCATCACCTCGTTCCAGGAAAACACCGGGGCATCGCTGATCAAGCACCTCAATGACCTTTACCAGCCCGGACCGCTCAAGGGCCTGGTGCTCGACCTGCGCAACGACCCGGGCGGCCTGCTCAATACGGCGATCGGCGTCTCCGCCGCGTTCCTGCCGCAAAAAACGCTGGTCACCTCGACCGACGGCCGCACGCCCGACGCCAAGCACCAGTTCTACGCGCAGCCCGAGGATTACCTGCGCGGGACCAAGGAAGATTACCTCAAGGGTCTGCCGGCGCTGGCACGCAAGGTGCCGATGGTGGTGCTGATCAACGGCGGCTCGGCGTCGGCTTCCGAAATCGTCGCCGGCGCGCTGCAGGACCACAAGCGCGCGGTCATCCTGGGTACCACCAGCTTCGGCAAGGGATCGGTGCAGACCGTTCTGCCGCTGCCCGGCAACGCCGCGATCAAGCTCACCACGGCGCGCTACTTCACGCCGTCGGGCCGTTCGATCCAGGCCAAGGGAATCGTCCCCGACATCGTCGTCGAAGAAAGCGCCAACGGCATCTCGTCGACGCGGCTGCGCGAAGCCGACCTCGAAAACCACCTCGAAAACGGCAACAAGGATGCGGCCGCCCCGCCGACGACGCCAACCAAGCCGCAGAGCAAGGCACCGGTCAAGACCAAGACCAGCCCGGGCAAGGACGAGGGCGAAGAGGCGGCCGAGCCGCCGACGCGCGAGCTGGCGTCGAAGAAGGATTACCAGCTCAATCAGGCGCTCAACCTGCTCAAGGGTCTGCAGATCATGCAGAACAAGCCGTAGCGACGTTCCAGGAGCGAAGCCATGAAACGACCGCTCGCCACCAAACCGGCAGCGATCCGCAAGGAACGCAGCGTGTTGTTTTCAAAGTTCCCCCCCGGCCAGGTGCCGGAGGCGTCCGACGTGCTCGCCAAACTCGAGCACCTTGAAGTCGAAGCGCACGTCGAGCGCCGCAGCGTCGACGTCGCCTACGACCTGCGCGAGCATTCGCTTGAGGAACTCGAAACGACGCTCGAAGACAAGGGCTTCCACCTCGACAACACGCTGCTCAGCAAGATGATGCGCGCACTGATCTACTACGTCGAGGAGACGCAGTTGCACAACCTCGACGCCCCCGATCGCCTGCTCAAGAAATCGCAGAACGAGGCCTACACCCACGCCTGGGAACGCCACCCGCACGGCGACCACGACGACACGCCGCCCGAGTGGCGTGAGTACAAGTAGGCCGTGCAAAAGAGCAGGTTAAACCACGGCGACCACAGCGAAAATCGCCTGTTTGAAAAACCGGGACGGATCATCACGCAGGCCGGTGTAACTCAGATGCTTGAAGCAGTAGTTCTGCGCCGTTCCCGCCGTGTCGCCGTGGTCAACTCTTGGCCAACCGCGCCAGTATCCGCAGGTCGGCGCCGACCATGCGAACATCGTTGATCAGCAGCCGGCGCTTGTCCTGCAATGACTCGAGCGCCGGCAGGTCGAACAGGCCGCGCGCCGCGTCGCCGATCAGGCACGGTGCCAGATAGAGCAACAACTCATCGACCAGGCCGGCGGCCAGCAGCGCGCCGTTGAGCTTGAAACCGCCTTCGACGTGCACTTCATTGACGCCGCGCCGCGCCAGCTCGGCGAGCAACGCCGGCAGGTCGACGCGGCCCTCATTACCCGGCAGACAAAGGATTTGCGCCCCGCGCTCGCGCAGCGCGGCGGATCGCCGGGCATCGACGCTGGCGCAGGCGACCAGCAGCTCGCCGCCGTCCAATACGCGCGCCGTCAACGGCAGTTCGAGACGACTATCGACGACCACCTTCAAGGGCTGACGCGCCGTATCGACGTCGCGCACGTTGAGCTGCGGATCGTCGCCGCGCACCGTGCCGCTGCCGGTCAGGATGGCGCAGGCGCGCGCACGCCAGCGATGGCCGTCGAGCCTGGCCGGCGAACCGGTGATCCACTGCGAAACGCCGTTTTCAAGCGCGCTCTTGCCGTCGAGGCTGGCCGCCAGTTTCATCCGCAACCACGGCCGGCCGCGCGTCATGCGCGAGACGAAACCGATGTTGAGTTCGCGTGCGTGGGCTTCCAGCAGGCCGCATTCGGCGGTGATTCCGGCGGCCGCGAGCAGCGCCAGGCCGCGCCCGGCGACCTGCGGATTGGGGTCTTCCATCGCCGCCACCACGCGACTGATGCCAGCGGCAATCAACGCCTCGGCGCAAGGCGGCGTGCGGCCGTGATGGCTGCACGGCTCGAGCGTGACGTAGGCGGTCGCGCCGCGCGCCGCGTTGCCGGCCGCGCGCAGCGCATGGATCTCGGCGTGCGGCTCGCCAGCGCGCCGGTGCCAGCCCTCGCCGACCACCACGCCAGCCTTGACGATGACGCAGGCGACGCGCGGATTGGGCGTCGTCGAATAGAGGCCGAGTTCGGCCAGGCGCAGCGCGCGCGCCATGTGCTCGTGGTCGGCGGCGCTATACATGCGCGCCGCCTTAACGGCTGCGCCGCTGAACCGGGCGCGTCACTTCGCGAACCAGTTCGGAAAACTCATCGACGTCCTCAAAGTTGCGATAAACGGACGCGAAGCGCACGTAAGCCACCTTGTCGAGTTTTTTCAACTCGCGCATCACCATCTCGCCGACTTTTTCGGAGAGGATTTCGCGTTCGCCAAGCGTCAGCAATTTTTCTTCGATTCGCGCGATCGCCGCATCGACCGACTCGGCCGTCACCGGCCGCTTGCGCAGCGACAGCCACAGACTCGCCGACAGTTTCTCGCGATCGAAATCGACGCGCGATCCGTTCTTCTTGACCACCTGCGGCAAGCGGATCTCGGCGCGCTCGTACGTTGAAAACCGTTTGTCACACGACAGACAACGGCGACGACGGCGAACGATGTCACCGTCGTCATTGATCCGCGTATCGGCGACGGTGGTCTCGGCCGCGCCGCAGAACGGGCATTTCATCGAAGCTTACTTGCCGTACACGGGGAATTTCTTGCACAGCACCGCAACCGCGTTGCGCACGCGTTCGAGCACTTTCTCGTCGTTGGGCGCTTCGAGCACGTCGGCGATCAGGTGAGCGACCGCCTCGGCCTCGATCTCGGTGAAGCCGCGCGTCGTCATCGCCGGCGAACCGATGCGGATTCCCGAAGTAACCATCGGCTTCTGCGGGTCGTTGGGGATCGAGTTCTTGTTGACCGTGATGTGCGCGCGGCCGAGCGCGATTTCGGCGTCCTTGCCGGTGATGTTCTTGGCGCGCAGGTCAACGAGGAAAACGTGCGACTCGGTACGTCCGGAAACGATGCGCAGACCGCGCTCTTCGGACAGCACGCGCGAGAGCACTCGCGCATTGGCCACCACCTGTTCCTGATATTCGACGAACTCGGGCGACAGCGCTTCCTTGAAGGCCACCGCCTTGGCGGCGATCACGTGCATCAGCGGACCGCCCTGCAGCCCGGGGAAGATCGCCGAATTGATCGCCTTCTCATGCTCGGCCTTCATCAGGATCACGCCGCCGCGCGGACCGCGCAGCGTCTTGTGCGTCGTCGAGGTCACCACGTCGGCGTGCGGCAGCGGGCTCGGATAGCAGCCCGCGGCGATCAGGCCGGCGTAATGCGCCATATCGACCCAGAAAATCGCGCCGATTTCGCGCGCCACCTTGGCGAAGCGTTCAAAGTCGATGCGCAGCGAATACGCCGAGGCACCGGCGATGATGATCTTCGGCTTGTGCTCGCGCGCCAGCGCTTCCATGCGCTCGTAATCGATCTCTTCCTTGGCGTCGAGGCCGTAGGAAACGACGTTGAACCACTTGCCCGACATATTGAGCGCCATACCGTGCGTCAAGTGGCCGCCTTCAGCCAGACTCATCCCCATGATCGTGTCGCCCGGCTTGGCGAAGGCCAGCAACACCGCCTGGTTGGCCTGCGATCCCGAATTGGGCTGGACGTTGGCCGCGTAATTGTGCTCATCGGCACCGAACAGTTGCTTGAGTCGGTCGATCGCAATCCGCTCGGCGACGTCGACGTACTCGCAACCGCCGTAGTAGCGCTTGCCCGGATAGCCTTCGGCGTACTTGTTGGTCAGCTGTGACCCCTGGGCTTCCATCACCGCGCGACTGACGTAGTTCTCGGAGGCGATCAGCTCGATATGCTCTTCCTGACGCCGATTTTCGTTTTCAATCGACTGCCAGAGATCAGGATCAACTTTTGCCAGGGTGTCTTTTGCTGAAAACATCGTATGCCTCACAAGCCATTGAAAAGAGACTGATTGTAACATGCAGGCCCCTGCCGGTAACGCGGCAAGGCATCAGCGCGCCGCAATCAGCCGCACGCCGAGACCGACGAAGATCGTTCCGGCCAGTCGATCGAGCCACAGCCCGGCGCGCCCGTGGCGCTGCAGCCAGTTGCCGACGGCGCCCGAAAAATAGCCGAGCAGAGCGAAGAGCAGCGCCGCCTGCGCCGTGAAGCTCAGGCCCAACTGCAGCGTCTGCCAGCCGACATGCCCATGATCGGCGATCACGAACTGCGGCAGAAACGACAGAAAAAAAAGCACCACCTTGGGGTTGATGGCGTTGGCCAGCAATCCTTTGGCAAACAGCCGGCGCAATGATTCGTCGGCATCCTGGGCGCTCGCCGCAGTCACGCCGCCGCGACTGCGCAGCGCCTGAACACCCAGCCACACCAGATAGAGCCCGCCGCCCACCTTAAGCAGCGCAAAGGCGAGCGGCGAAGCAGCGATCAAGGCACTGACGCCGAGCGTCGCGAGCAGCGTGTGGCTCAAGCAGCCGAAGCCACAGCCGAGCCCGAAAGCGACGCCCGGCGCGCGACCGCGCGCGATGCCGACGCCGAGAACCATCAGATTGTCCGGCCCTGGCGAAACGGTGATCAGCATTGCCGCCGCCAGAAAAGCGAAGAACTGCTCGGGAGATAAAGACATCAGAACGCCCTTTCTATCTGGTTTGCATGATACGGCAGCGCGCGCACGCCGGCTAAGCGAGATGCGCCGTTTCGCCCCAGCGCTCGACAGACCACTGATCGCCATCGATCGCCAGCCAGTTGATCCCGGCGTTGGCGATCGCATAATCGCGCGGCGCATCCGATGGCAAGCCGAGCGCGCGCCGGTAGATGACGTCGAGCACGCCGCCGTGGGTGACGACAACGATCGTCTGCCCGCCGTGCTCGCCGAGCAGACGCGCGACGCAGCCGAGCACCCGCGCCTCGTGCTGTCGCCGGCTCTCGCCGCCTTGCGGCGCACAATAATCGGGATCGCGGTTGTCGATCGCGCGCGCATCGTCAGCATAGCGTGCCGCCACCTCGTCATAGGTGAGCCCCTCGCAGCGCCCGAAATGCCGCTCACGCAAGGCCGGGTCGAGGATCAGCGCGAGACCCAGCGCCTGCGCGATCGGCTGCGCCGTCTGCCGTGCGCGCAGAAGATCGCTGCAGTAGAGCGCGTCGGCCTGGCGGCCGCGAAAATAGCGCCCCGCGGCAGCCGCCTGGGCCTCGCCGCGGGCGTTGAGCGCGAGGTCGCGATGCCCCTGCATGCGCTGCTCGATATTCCAATCCGTCTCGCCGTGGCGGACGAAACAAATCCGTGTTGTCTGACGCATCAATTCATTCACTCAAAAAAACATGGTCGCAGGAATCAGCATCAACGCCAGTCGCTGCGGCGTTTTTTAGCGAAAAACGCGCGCGCGTGCGATAATTGCCTCCCTTTTGCCGGCTTGGCCGCGACCGAATTACCCGTTCGGTGCGCAAGGCCACGCGTCCATCGCCATAAAACTTGCCCAAAAACGCAAGACTGCCTCAGCAAAAAGCGGATTTTAGCCCCTAACCGAGGATTTCCCCGTGAACGCCCTGCTCAAGCTCTCGCGTCGCATCGACGCCTTGACCGAACGTGTCGGCCAGGCCGCGCTGTGGCTGGTGCTGGTCGTCGTGCTGATCAGCGCGGCCAATGCCATGATGCGCTATACGATCAACTACAGTTCGAACGCCTTCCTCGAGATCCAGTGGTATCTGTTCGGGATGATTTTCCTGTCCTGTGGTGGATACACGTTCATGCGCAATGAACACGTGCGCATCGACCTGATCTCGGGCCGGCTTTCCAAGCGCGGCCAAACCTGGATCGACATTTTCGGCATTCTCTTTTTCCTGATGCCGATGGCCATCGCCATCATGGTGTTGTCGTGGCCCGTTTTCATTCACGCCATCGAGTCGAGCGAGATGTCGAACAGCGCCGGCGGACTGATCGTCTGGCCGGCGCGATTGATGATTCCGGCAGGTTTCCTGCTGCTCATCGTGCAGGCGATTTCCGAACTCATAAAACGCGTCGGTTTTCTCAAGGGGCTGTGCCCCGACCCCACTGAAAAACCCAACGCGCTGAGCGACGAAGAAGAACTCGCGCTGGCCATCAAGGCGCAAAAGGGAGAGGCGCAATGAGCGAGTTTCTGATCGCCAATATGGCGCCGATCATCTTCGCCTCGATGATCATTTTCCTGCTCGTCGGCTTCCCCGTCGCTTTCGCGCTGGCCGCCAACGGGGTCGTTTTCGGGCTGCTCGGCATCGAACTCGGGCTGCTCGGACCGCAACTCTTCCAGGCGCTGCCCGACCGTATCTTCGGCGTGATGGCCAATGAAACGCTGCTGGCGGTCCCCTTCTTCACCTTCATGGGACTGATCCTCGAACGCTCGGGAATGGCCGAAGACCTGCTCGACACGATCGGCCAGCTGTTCGGACCGATCCGCGGCGGACTCGCCTACGCGGTGATCTTCGTCGGCGCGCTGCTCGCCGCGACAACCGGCGTCGTTGCCGCGTCGGTAATCTCGATGGGGCTGATTTCGCTGCCGATCATGTTGCGTTACGGCTACGACAAACGGCTTGCCGCCGGCGTCATCGCCGCCTCGGGAACGCTGGCGCAGATCATCCCGCCGTCGCTGGTGCTGATCGTCATGGCCGACCAGCTCGGCAAGTCGGTCGGCGACATGTATGCCGGCGCCTTCATTCCCGGCCTGGTGCTGACCAGCCTGTACGTCACCTATGTGATCCTGGTTTCGATCTTCAAACCCAAGTGGGTTCCCGCGCTGCCGCTGGAGGCCCGCAGCCTGCGTGGCGCCGCGCTGGCGCTGCGCGTGCTGACCACGCTGGTGCCGCCGCTGACGCTGATCTTCCTGGTGCTCGGAACGATTTTCCTGGGCATCGCGACGCCGACCGAGGGCGGCGCCATGGGCGCCACCGGCGCGCTGATCATGGCCTTGGTGCGCCGGCGGATGAGCCTGCCGTTGCTCAAGCAGGCGATGGAAAAAACGGCCAAGCTGACGACCTTCGTGCTCTTCATCCTGATCGGCGCGCGCGTCTTCTCGCTGACCTTTTACGGCGTCGATGGCCACCTCTGGGTCGAGCACCTGCTGACCACGCTGCCCGGCGGACAGATCGGCTTCCTGATCGTCGTCAACCTGCTGGTCTTCGTGCTGGCCTTCTTCCTCGACTACTTCGAGCTGGCTTTCATCATCATCCCGCTGCTCGGCCCAGTCGCCGAAAAGATGGGGATCGACCTGATCTGGTTCGGCGTGCTGCTCGGCGTCAATATGCAGACCTCGTTCCTGCACCCGCCGTTCGGTTTTGCCCTGTTCTTCCTGCGCTCGGTGGCACCGGCGTCGGTCAAGTCGAGCGACATCTACTGGGGCGCGATTCCCTTCGTGCTGATCCAGATCATCATGGTCGCGTTGATCATCGTCTTCCCGCAGATGGTCACCGTCGGGCTCGACAAACCGAGCACGGTCGACGTCAACTCGATCCAGATCGAGTTGCCGGAAACCAACTACGACGAGCCAGCCGAAGAACCCAGCAGTCCGCCTGAACCTGCCAAGTAAGGGCGGTCAACGAAAAACGGGGGCGAAAGCCCCCGTTTTCATGGTGATCGCCGCGTTCAGCTCTTGCGGCTGTACATGAATTTGGCGTACTCGTTTTCAGCGACGCGGAACCACGAATTCTGTTCGTCGAGGAACTTCTTGTAGTCGTCGTAGATCTTCTTGAACTCGGGGTTCTTGGCCGACGTCTCAGCGTAATACTCCATCGCCGCCTTGTAGCTCGCTTCCATGACGTCCCTGGGGAAGGGCAGCATCTTGGTGCCGGAAGCCAGCAACTGCTTGAGTGCCAGCGGATTCTTGGCATCGTAACGCGCGCACATCTCGGTGTTGGTTTCGGCGCACGCGGCCTCGATAATCGCCTGATACTCCTTGGGCAGTTCGGCCCACTTCTTGGTGTTGATGTAGGTCGAGATTTGCGGGCCGCCCTCCCACCAGGCCGGATAGTAGTAGTACTTGGCGACCTTGTTGAAGCCGAGCTTCTGATCGTCGTACGGACCGACCCATTCGACCGCATCGATCGTTCCTTTTTCGAGCGCCGGGTAGATATCGCTGCCGGCGATCTGCTGCGGCACCACGCCGAGCTTGGCCAGCACCGCACCGGCCAGGCCGGCAACGCGCATCTTGAGGTTCTTGAAATCGGCAACGCTCTTGATTTCCTTGCGATACCAGCCGCCCATCTGGACGCCGGTGTTGCCGCTCGGGAAGGAGATGATGTTCGACTTGGCGAAGAACTCGTTCATCAGCTTGGCGCCATTGCCTTCGCGATACCAGGCGTTGATCTGGCGGGCGTTCATGCCGAACGGAATCGCGGTATCGATGCAGTACGTCGGATCCTTGCCGAAGTAGTAGTAGGAGCAGGTAAAGCCCATTTCGACGGTATTGTCCTTGACCGCGTCATGCACGCCCGGTCCGGGGACGAGTTCGCCCGCGGCGAACAGCTGGATCTGCAGCTTGCCGCCGCTCATCTCGGCGACACGCTTGACCAGATACTCGCCCGAACCGTGCAAGGTATCCAGACTCTTGGGGAAACTCGACGCCATGCGCCATTTGATGGTCGGCGCATTCTGCGCCAGCGCCGGCAGCGCGACAGCACCAGCGGCAAGACCGACGCCGGCTTTCTTCAAGAAGGAACGTCTTTCCATGGTTTATTTTCTCCGAATATTAGGATTTTTAGGAATTGAACCTGCTGACGAACGGTTGATTATAGCCAAAGCCCGCCCTTGCTGAACGTCATTTGCGGCAGTCTACTGCTCAGCTTCCGGCGACCTTCATCTGCTCGATCAGGATCGAGCCGACCTGCTTGGAACCGCGCACCAGAACGTCGTTACCGACAGCGGCAACGTTGCGGAACATGTCGCGCAGATTGCCGGCGATCGTCACCTCCTCGACCGCGTGGGCGATCTCGCCGCCCTCGACCCAGTAACCCGCGGCGCCACGCGAATAGTCGCCATTGACGTAATTGACGCCCTGGCCGAGCAACTCGGTGACCAGCAGGCCGCGCCCCATCTTCTTGAGCAGGCCCTTGAGGTCGCGCTTGCCCGGATGGACGATCAGGTTATGACTGCCGCCGGCGTTGCCGGTGCTCTGCAAGCCGAGCTTGCGCGCCGTATAGGCGGAAAGGAAGTAGCCCTGCAGCACGCCGTCGACGACCACCTCGCGGTCGCTGGTGGCGACGCCGTCGTTGTCGAACGGACTGCTGGCCATCGCGCCGGGCAGATGCGGGCGTTCGCTGATCTGCATCTTCTTCGAGAAGACGCGCTGACCCAGACTATCGACCAGAAAGCTGGTCTTGCGGTAAAGGCTGCCGCCGCTCACCGCATGCACAAAGCTGCCGATCAGCGACGCAGCGAGCGGTGCCTCGAACAGCACCGGCACCTTGCAGGTCTTGATCTTGCGCGCACCGAGCCGGGACAGCGCACGGCGCGCCGCGTAATCGCCGATCGCTTCGGGCGAGGCCAAATGCGCCGCGTTGCGCGAAGTCGAATACCAGTCGTCGCGCTGCATGTTCTCGTCCTTGCCGGCGATCACCGAGCACGACAGGAAATGCCGCGAGTTCGGGTAGCCGCCCATGAAACCGAGACTGTTGGCCGAAATGAACTGGCCTTCCTGGATCGATACCGTGGCACCTTCCGAGTTGCTCACCTCTCCGCTGACGGCAAACGCCGCCTGCTCGCAGCGCTGCGCCAGGTCGATCGCGCCTTCGATCGAGAGCAGCCACGGATGATAGAGATCGAGATCGGCAAAGCCTTGCTCGCGGGTCGCCAGCAACGATGACTCGGGCAAGCCGGCAGCCGGGTCGGCGGCGGTGAAACGCGCGATATTGAGCGCCGCCTCGACGGTCTCGCGCAAGGCGGCCGGCGAAAAATCGGAGGTACTGGCGTGCCCCTTGTGCTGACCCAGATAGATGGTGACGCCGATTCCCTTGTCGCGGTTGTATTCGATGGTTTCGACTTCGCCGCAGCGAACGCTGACCGATTGGCCAAAGCCTTCCGAGACATCGACTTCGCAGTCGCTGGCGCCCGACTTTTTGGCATGCGACAGGACATCCTGGGCCAATTGCTCAAGGCTCGCCAAGGGATGGCTGAAACGTGAATCGGGGGGACTGGCAACGGGGATTCGCGACATGAGATGACGATACTGGCGTTGAAAGCCGCTATCATAGCAGTTCCCCGCCCAGCCCCCGGCACGCGACCCGTTTCCCGATAGAAAACCGATGAAAAACCAAGAAGACGAAACCGCAGCGCCCTCGAAGACCCAGCGCAAACAGCAGATGGAAGAACTGCAGACGCTCGGTGAAGAACTCGTCGCGCTGTCGACCGAGCGCATCAAGAAAATCGACATCCCGGACGGACTGCGCGACGCCGTGCGTGAGGCGCAGCGCATGATGCGCCACGACGAAGCCAAACGTCGGCAAATGCAGTACATCGGCAAGTTGATGCGCAACGTCGAAGTCGAACCGATTCGTGCGGCGCTGGCGCTGGTGCGCGGCGAGTCGGCGGGAGAAACCGCCAAGCTGCACCGCCTCGAGCGACTGCGCGGCGAATTGCTCGCCGACGAACAAGTGGCGAACGAAATCGCCCAGCTCTATCCGGCGGTCGACCTGCAACATCTGCGCTCGCTGCGCCGCGCGGCGCTCAAGGAGCAGTTGCAAAACAAGCCGCCACGCAGCTACCGCGCGATCTTCCAGTTACTCAAGGAACTCGAGAACGGCGGAGCAAGCGAAGCGATCGAAGAAGACGACAAGGACGAAGAAGCGTAGTCGCCGGTCAATCGGCGACGCTTTCGCGATAACGGCCGATTTCGAAGTGGCTACCCGCCTCTTCGAGCTCGACCGGGGTCAGCAGATAGCGCCGGTCGTCGTGCATGAACTCGAGGCTCTGGCGCAGGTTGAAGCTCATGCCGGGCAGCACCACCCGCGTTTCGCCCGGTGCGCCGCCGTCGCGCAGCCAGATCCCGGGAATCGTCCCGGTCGCCGAGAAACCCGTCGTCCGCGGCCGCAGCTCGACGCTCTGCGCCTGCCTGGAGAGAGATTCGATACCGACTCGCGCAGTCGCCGTCGAATCCTTTGAAAATCGCCTGAGCACGCCAAGCACCCAGTTCTCGCCGCCCTCGGGCTGCAGGCAGAGCAGCGTGCCGATCTTGAGCGCATCGCTGCCAAATTGGCCACCGAAACCGCTACCCAGATCGTCGATGCCGGCGCCAAAGCCGCCGAGGCTGACATTTTCGACGACCCAACTCTCGGCCGTGCGCTCTTTGCCCAGACGCGCGACATCGCCGGCGAAGACGGTGAAGCAGTCGTCGAAGCCCTGCAGTACGGCCAGGCGCGTTTTGACCGGATGCCGCGGATACTCGCGTTGCGGCGGCTCGGGCGCCCAGTAACGCGCCAGGTGACGCAGCACGGGCAGCAGGACCTTGGCCAGGTATTGCCCGCCCAGATTCAGATCGGCGGGGACCTTGCCGAGTTCGACGCTGCTGATCAGCTCGTTCAAGGCCGGCGCCGCGCTTCCCGACGACAAAAAGCGCAGGCTGGGCAGCGCACGCACCGGCTGACGCGCGAGCCGCACCGGTGGCAAGCCGCTCGCCGCGTCGACCCACCACACGCAGTCAGGCAAGCAACTGTTGGCGAAAACAAAGCCCGGTTTGAAATGCGCGATCAAGCGGTCAGCCAGCTCGATCTCGAGTGGCATCAGGCTGTCCATCGACGACGAATAGAAGATCAGCGCCTGCAGATATTGCGCCGCGACGCAGGTCAGCCCCGGCAGCGAAGGATAGAGCTGCAGCGGTTTCTGCGCATAGCCGTCGGCCTCGGCGGCGAGATAAGGCTGTCCGAGACCGCGCCACAGGTCCTCGCCGATCGGATCGTAGCGATACTCAACCCATTTGAGCTGCGTCGCGCGCGCCGCCAGCAGGCGCGCCGTGGCCAGCGGCCGCTGTGAGCGGAAGGCCTCGCTGCCTTTGTCTTTGGGCTTCTGCCGAAAGCGATCGCTGCAGCGCGCGTAGAGACTGGCGACTTCGCCCCAGTAGTTGTAGCACAGCGTCCACAAGCGTCGCTCTTCGCTCTTCGAGAGCTGCGGCGTTTGCACGTAAGTACGCGTCAACAGCCGGACATAGGGCTGCGCCGCTTCGTCGAGTTGGCTGACGACGTCGAAGAAATGGTCGAGGCGAAAATCGTCAGCCGACTGCAATGACTCGAACCAGCCATAGACTTCATCGACCGCCTTGAACGAATTGTCCGCAGGCAATTCGGCGAGAACCCGTCTGAGCTCTTTGGCATCACCCAGCGGGTGATCCGGTCGCGACGAGAAGAGCTTCATGATCACGGCAAGCGGTCCTTAATCCTGGCCTGCGGAAGAGGTCGGATAAATAGCTTGATTGTATAGGGCGATTGCCAATCGCCGCAAGTTCGCCCAAGCCGCCAGCGGCGGATTGATAAACTGCATTTGAAATTTCGGGCGGGAGCGCAGTGCGATCCATTACAATTGACCCGTTCAAAACCACCCGGCAAACGCATGAAGCCGTATCTCGATCTGATGCGCCATGTCCTTGAGCATGGCAACCCAAAGACTGACCGCACCGGCACCGGCACCCGCTCGGTGTTCGGCTGGCAGATGCGTTTCGACCTGGCCGCCGGCTTCCCGCTGCTGACCACCAAGAAACTGCATCTGCGCTCGATCGTCCATGAATTGCTGTGGTTCCTGCACGGCGACACCAACATCGCCTATCTCAAACAGAACGGCGTTCGCATCTGGGACGAGTGGGCCGACGAAAACGGCGACCTCGGCCCGGTCTACGGCCACCAGTGGCGCCACTGGACAACCGCCGACGGCCGTGAAATCGACCAGATCGCGCAGCTCATCGATGGCCTCAAGAACAATCCGGACTCGCGCCGCCACCTGGTCAGCGCCTGGAACCCGGGCGACGTCGAGCGCATGGCGCTGCCGCCCTGCCACGCGCTCTTTCAACTCTACGTCGCGCCGGCGCGACCCGGCGACGCTAATCAGCGGCCCAAGCTCTCGTGCCAGCTCTACCAGCGCAGCGCCGACATTTTCCTCGGCGTCCCCTTCAACATCGCCTCATACGCGCTGCTCACACTGATGCTGGCGCAAGTCTGCAACTATCAGCCGGGCGACTTCGTGCATAGTCTGGGCGACGCGCACCTTTACAACAACCATCTCGACCAGGTGCAATTGCAGCTCTCGCGCGAACCTCGCGCGCTGCCGACGATGCGTCTGAATCCCGCAGTCACCGACCTCTTCGCCTTCCGCTTCGAGGACTTCACGCTCGAAGGCTACGACCCGCACCCGCACATCGCGGCGCCGGTCGCGGTGTAGCCTCATGATCATTTCACTGATCGCCGCGCTGGCCAGCAACCGCGCCATCGGCAAAGACAACGCGCTGCTCTGGCACCTGCCCGAAGACATGCGGCATTTCCGCGAAACGACGCGCGGCAAGCCGGTGATCATGGGGCGCAAGACCTGGGAATCGCTGCCCGAGTCGTTCCGTCCGCTGCCGGGGCGGCACAACATCGTGGTCAGCCGCGACCCGGCGTATCAGGCGAGCGGCGCGACGCTCGCCCGCTCGTTCGAAGACGCAGTGCAGCAGGCCGAAGCGAAGACAAACGCGCAAGAGGTGTTCGTGATCGGCGGCGAGCAACTCTATCGCCAAGCGCTACCGCTCGCCAGCCGCCTCTATCTGACCGAGATCGAGCAAAGCTTCGACGGCGACGCTTTCTTTCCCGAGATCCTGCCGCAAGACTGGCAAGAGATCTCGCGCCAGCCGAGCCGGGGGACGAGCGGGCCGCAGTTTTCCTTCGCCGTCTATCAGCGCCGAAAGTAAGCAGCGAAATGGCCTTGTCGATCGCACCCGGCCGCTGAGCCAAAAACTTCTCGCCAGCGCAACTGAACAGCGAAAACGGCGCAGGGGAGCCGCCCGCATTCGCTTTACAAAATAGTCGTTCGATATCATGCTTCGTTGGGCCGGAGATTTACCCCTGCATCAATCTTCGACACCAGATCAACAACCTTCTTCGCACCGTCCCCCTGCGACAGGCCATGTCGGAACACGACGAGACACACATCGGATCACAGGGTGTTCAGTTTCACGTGCTAAGAACCGTTATTCAAATGGATCCAGAATAATCGAGGGAGATGGGCAGTGAATATTTCGAAAAAATTGTACCTCATGGCGTCGAGCGCGATTGCCGCACTGATCGTCGTTGGCGGCATTGGCATTTTCGTCGCGACGGGTCTTGAAGGCGTCCTCGACAATCTTAACCAGCGAGGCATTCCCGGCATGCGCAGCATCTACCAGCTCAAGGGACATCAGCAATTGCTGGGGATCAGCATTTACCGGCACGTACTGAGCGAAGAACCGGCGCAGAAGACTGCTTTGGAAAAAACCATCGACGCGGCAAAAGAGGGGATGGACACCAATCTCAAAGCCTACGAAGCCGTCGCTCGGTCAGTCAAGGGCAAGGAGCTGGCCAAGGCCGAACGCGCGGCGATGATGGAGTATGTCGGGATGATTCCCGCCTTGCTCGAAAAATCGCGGGCGAACGACACGGCGGGCGCCGTGGCGTTTACGGCCAACATGGCGAGCAGCCGGCAAAAGATGGCCGACCTGATCGAAGAACACATCGCGGTCAACGGCCACAACTCGGACATCCTGGCGCAGCAGACCGAGGCCAAGGCCGAGCGCGAACTGTTCATGATGGGCGCGGCGATCGCGCTCGCCTCGACTTTCATTGGTCTGATCAGTTTTTTTGCCATCCGCGGAATCAATCGTTCGCTCAATGCGATGCAGAGCGCGGTGACCCAGATTGAAGGCAATTTGGACTTTACCGTTCATACCGAAGTGATTGGCAACGATGAAATCTCGGTCGTTGCCAGGGCTCTCAACAGTCTGCTCGACAAGCTGCGCGGCAGCCTGGGCGCGATTGCCAGCCGCACCAGCCAGGTGGCCGAAGCCTCGGCGCAACTGGCGATCGCCTCGGGCCAGGTCGCCGCGGCCTCCGAGAAACAGAGCGACTCGGCGTCCAATATGGCGGCCAACGTCGAACAGATGACCGTCAGCATTTCCCACGTCAGCGGCCGCTCAAGCGAAGCGTACGCGCTCGCCGCCGAATCGGGACGTCAAGCCGCCGAAGGTGAAAGCACCATCGTCCAGGCGGTCGACGACATCAACCGGATCTCGGAATCGGTCAAGCAGACGTCGACGCGCATCCTGCAACTCGAAGCGAACGGCGAACAAATCTCGTCGATCGTCTCGGTCATCAAGGACGTCGCCGACCAGACCAATCTGCTGGCGCTCAACGCCGCCATCGAGGCTGCACGCGCCGGCGAGCAGGGCCGCGGCTTCGCCGTCGTTGCCGACGAGGTCCGAAAATTGGCAGAACGTACAGCGACGTCCACCACCGAAATCTCGACGATGATCGACTCGATAAAAACCGTTTCAAAAGAAGCGGTCGAGAGCATGGCCCAAGCCGTCGCGCTGGTCGACATCGGCGTCAGCCGGGCGGGAGAAGCCTGCGCGGCGATCAAGAAAATCGGCGAGGGAAGCGCTCAGTGCGTTGCCGCGGTCGAAGAAATCACTTCGGCGCTCAGCGAGCAGAGCCAGGCCAGCAACGCCATCGCCGGCAGTGTCGAGAGCATTGCCCAAATGGCCGAGGAAACCAGCGCCGCAGCGCAAAACAGCTCGGCGTCGGCCAACGAGCTCGACCAACTGTCGCGCGAAATGAGCGGCATCGTCGCCGCCTATCGACTGTAATCGGCCGGGACTGCCGCACCGCGAACTGATCGGCAGCCCGAGAGGCGGTCCCTGGCGGGGGCTGCCTCTCGGGCTGTGACGTGCATCTATGATCAAGCGCCGGGGCGCGTCATATCAGCCACTTCATCGGCACCAGCACGAGATCAGGGAAGAGCACGAAGAGGAACATGAGCACGGTCTCGGCGAGCAGGAAGGGCCAGACGCCCTTGATCACGCTGTCCAGGCTTTCCCGAGACACGCCGGCGACGACGTTGAGCACGGTGCCGACCGGCGGGGTGAGCAGGCCGATGGCGTTGTTCATGATGAACAGCACGCCGAAGTAGTACGGATCGATGCCGGCCAGCTTGACCACCGGCACCAGGATCGGCCCGAGGATCAGCACGGTCGGCATCAGGTCGAGCGCCGTGCCGACGATGATCACCAGCACCGTGATCACGAACATCAAGAGAATCTTGTTGTCCATGAACGGCTGCAGCAGAGCGACCGTTTGCGCCGGGATGTCGGCGATGGTGATCAGCCAGGCCGAAACCATGGCGCAGGCGACCAGGAACATGATCGTACTCGATGTCTTGAGCGCAGCGAGCATCAGCTGCGGCACTCTCCGCCAGTCCAGCTCGCGGTAGATCAACAGACCGGCAAAAAGCGAGTAGAAGACGGCGACCACGGCCGCTTCGGTCGGCGTGAATACGCCAGCCTTCATGCCGCCGATGATGACGAAGGGCAGGACCAGCGCCCACACGCCGTTGCGCAATGAAGAGAAGAAACGCGCAAGCTCAAACGGCGGCCGGCGGTTGCCGCGTTGCTCCTTCCTGGCCACCAGCCACCAGGTGGCCGCCAAGGTCACCGCCATCATCAGCCCAGGGAAGATCCCGGCCATGAACAGCTTGGTGATCGACAACTGGGTGGTGACGCCGAAGACGACCAGCGGAATCGACGGCGGTACCACCGGCGCGATGCAGCCCGCCGAGGCGATCAGTCCGGCCGAGCGCGGTACGCTGTAACCGGCATTGCGCATCATCGGAATGAGCAAGGCGGCGACCGCCGCTGTATCGGCGACCGCCGACCCCGAGATGCTGGCGACGATGGCGGCGGTGATGATGGCGACGTAGCCGAGGCCGCCGCGCACGTGCCCGACCAGCGCATCGGCGACTTCGACGATGCGCCGCGAGAGGCCGCCGGCATTCATCAGTTCGCCGGTCAGCATGAAGAATGGCACGGCCATCAGCGGGTAGTTGTTGGTGCCCTCGAGCAGGTTCTGGGCGACGATCTGGGTGTCGAAATTTCCCATCTGGATCATCATCGCGACGCCGCAGATGAGCAGAGAGAAGGCGATTGGGGCGCCGAGCGCCATCGCGCCGAGCAGCGCGAACAGGAAGGTGGCAATAGTCATGATGTCGATTCCTTGGCCCGTTATTCGCCGACGCTGCCGCTGAACGGCACCAGTTCGTCCGCCTTCATGCGTCCGCTGAGCAAGCGCCACAAGCCGTACGCCAGGACCAGCGCCATGCCGACACTGGAGATCAGCAAGGCTGACTGGATGATTCCCATCGGGATGCCGGTGACCGGCGCGTGGTCATCCATGCCGACGATCATCTGCTTGTAGGCGCCGTGGATCAGCAGCAGGCAGCAAACCAGGGTCAGCGAATCAGCCAGAAAACGGCAGATGCGTTGACCGCGCTCGCCGAGCATGTCGACGACGCTGCTCATGCCCAGGTGACCGTGGTCTTTCATGACGATCAGCGCGCCGATCAGCGTCAGCCACATGAACATGAAGCGCGCCACTTCCTCCGAAAAAACAATCCCCGAATTGAAGCCGTAACGCAGGACCACATTGCCGAAGACCAGTACGGCCATGATCCCGAACATGGCGACCAGAACCCACTCGACATAGCTGACCATCTTCTCAAGCATCTTCATTATTTTCGCCCCCCAAAATTCAAACTAGCGTGCCAAAAAACGTTTTTGATGTTCACGGCGCTTTCTCTTCCAGCTTTCCTCGTACCGGGGTCGAAACCCGGGTCACAAGCAGGATTTCGCACGCTCAGTTGCGTTGGAAAAAGCTCGCTGCCAATCAATCAGAGCAGCGAGCTTTGGGCCCGAGAAACCCGCTAAGCAAAACCCGTCAGATCTTGATTCCCTGATCGTCGATATAGCCGCGAATGATCGACTCGACATCGGTGTCGGCGACGAAACCAAGCTTGCGCGCCCGGTCGTTGCGGAACTTCGCCGGCCACGACATCACCAGAGCCTCGATGCGCGGATCGGGTTTCCATTCGACCAGATCAGCGATCTTGTCGCCGGCGATCTTGCGCAGGGTGTCGACCATCTCGCCGACCACCGCAGTGATACCGGGCAGGTTGACCACGCGATTGACGCCCCAGGCCGACGACGGCGTTTCGTACGCGTGAATCAGCGCGTCGACGATTTTCCCCGGCGAGAGCAGCCAGATCTTGGCTGTAGGGGCGACCGGGCAGACAGAGACGATGCCGTTCAAGGGTTCGCGGATGATGCCGCTGGCGAACGACGAGACGGCCAGATTGGGCTTGCCGGGACGCACCGAGATCGTCGGCAGACGCAGGGAACGGCCATCGATATAGCCCTTGCGCGAGTAGTCGGTGACCAGGTATTCGCAGCACACTTTCTGCGCGCCGTAGGAACCTTGCGGATTGGGCGTCGTGCCGTCATCGAGGACTTCCGGCAGCTCGCCGCCGAACACCGCGACCGAGCTGGTAAACACGAAGCGCGGTGGTTTGGGCAGTTTGCGGCAGGCATCGAGAAGGCCACGCGTGCCGTCGAGGTTGACGCGCATGCCGAGGTCGAAATCGGCTTCCGCGCCGCCACTGACCACCGACGCCAGATGAAAGACAGCGTCGGTATCGTCGCCGAGCGTCGCTTCGACGCAAGCCTTGTCGGTCAGGTCGCCCTTGACGCACTTCAAGCGCGCATCGACGTTTTCCGGGAAAGCCACGTCGAAGAGAACGATCTGCGAAATCGGCGCTTGCTTGCCTTCGCCGTCGGCCAAGCTGCCTTTCTTGAGCAGCGCCTGCGCCAGACGGTAACCGACGAAGCCACCCGCACCCGTAATCAGTATTTTCACTTTCTTCAATCTCCAATAAATCTTGCTATTGCCAATGACAAACGAACGAAAAAAACGGTTTCTTTCCTGCAAGCAGCGTACTCAGCGGCCTTGCTGCGGAAAACTGACCATGGCATCGGCAACGACCCGCGCGCACAGCGCGAGCGACACCGCTCCCGCATCGGGATGACCGAGACTGCGCGCCGCATGAGAACGTGCGCGCCCGAGCTTGGGCGTGAGCTGCGCGGTCGCTTCGGCGGCTTTTGTCGCGGCGCCGGCGGCCTCGCGCCAGGCATACGAGAGCGCACGACCTTGGGCGATCTCGTCACCAAGCGTCTCGACGAAGGGAACGAAAGAATCGACCAGCGTCTTGTCGCCGACCTGCGCGCCGCCAAGCCGCATGATCGCTTCGAGCGCGAGCTTTGCTCCGCTGGCGAGGGCGATCGGCGTCGCCGGGACGTCGTCGTTCAAGGCGCTGCTCCAGGAGCGCAACGCCAGTCCCCACAGCGCACCCGATGCGCCACCGGCGCGGTCGGCCCAGGCGTTTCCTGCCGCGCTCAGGACGGTGGCTGCGCCAGCGCCGGCAGCGACCGCCTTGGTCGCCGCTTCGGCGGCCGCCGCCGAGCCGCGGGTCATTCCCTGCCCGTGATCGCCGTCTCCCGCCAGCGCGTCGATCCGCCCCAACTCGTCCTCGGCGTCGCGCAGCGCCGCGGCGACCCGGTCGATGGCATAGGCGATGCACTTGCCGCTCTCGCAAGACTCGGGCGACGACGGACCATAGGATTGCTCTGCGATTGTTTCGACCAAGGCCGGCGCGGGCGTCGTCGGGATCGTCGCGCCGCGGCGAAAGCCGATGGCGTCGGCGGGCGCGCACCAGTATTTTTCGAGTTCTTCGTCAAGCCAGGTGAAGGTCAGCGAGCAACCCGCCATGTCCAGACTGGTCACGAATTCTCCCGCCTCGGGGGCGACGATCGTCAGCCCGGCCTGGCGAATCAGGGGTTCGATGCCGCGCCACAGAACGAACAACTCTTCGTACTTGGTCGCGCCCAGCCCGTTGACAACGACGGCGACGCGACCGCCGGCGTTGGCCGGCTTTTCCGCCAACAGGCGAGCGGCAAGAAGCTGCGCCAGCCCATCGGCCGAAAGAATCGCGTCTTCGCTGATTCCCGGTTCGCCGTGAATTCCCAGGCCGATTCCCATGTGCTGCGACGGGACCGTAAATAGAGGCTCTTTGGCGCCCGGCAGAGTACAGCCGGAAAACGCCACGCCGAAAGAAACGGTATTCTGGTTGGCCTTGATCGCGACCCGTTCGACCTCATCGAGGCGCAAACCGGCTTCGGCGGCGGCGCCGGCGATTTTGAAGACCATCAGGTCGCCGGCGACACCCCGGCGTTGACTGGGCTTGTCGATCGGCGCACTGGCCACGTCGTCGGTGACCGGCAGCACCCGAACGTCGATTCCTTCCGAAATCAATCGCTCGGCGGCCAGGCCAAAATTGAGCACGTCACCGGCATACTTCCCGAAACCGAGCAGAATGCCGCCGCCACGATGAGCCAGGCGGCAAACGTGGGCAATGGCGTGCGTTGAAGGCGAGGCAAAGATGTCTCCGGCAACCGCCGCATCGGCGAGCCCGGGGCCAACCATTCCGGCGAACGCCGGATAGTGGCCAGAGCCGCCACCGACGACGACGGCCACCTTGTGCTCAGGGCTTGCCGTCGCGCGAACCACACCACCAGAGACCGGCCTGACGGTATGGGGATAAATTGAACAGAAGCCGAGCAAGGCCGAAGCGGCGAACTCTTCGGGATTGTTGCAGATATGGGTCATGATCCGATCTCACAATGAGCTGTTGGGCGTCAGCGGCTACTCGACAAAATAGAGCGCCGCTTCGTTGGTCTCGCGATTGGCGACGGCGATGATGTCCCGACCATTTTCGTGAACGACACAGGCATTGCTCGGACCGACGCCTTCATCGATCAGCACGGCTTCGAGACGCAACGGCTTGTCTGAGCTTGGCGCGACGTAGAAGAGCTGCTGCTTTCCGCGCCGGCAACCGCCGATGAAGACTGGACGGCCGGCCAGCGTTGCGCCGACCACCACGTGGTAAAACTCGGTGACTTCGGGATGTTCGAAAATCATCACGAACTTGCCGGCGATCTTCTTGTAGATTCTGAAATACGAGCCATGGAAAGACTCGATCGTCGCGAATTCCAATTCACCATCGCCGTCGATGTCGATGCATGAGATGTCGCTGATCGGCCAATCCATGAACTGCGCGACCGACCATTCACCACCGGGGACGGCAGGCGGCGTGACTTCGAACGCCCCTTCTTCGCAGGTCACCAAGCCCAGCATCACCCCGTCCCGAACCAGGCGGCTGTAACCATGGTTCTTGGTCAAGCCATCCTTGAGCAGCCGGATGGCCAGCGGCCCCGGACCGGTGTACTCACCGACCCACAGTTGCCCGGGATGTGACCAGTCGGCGAGCGATTCCTTGTGCGTCGACAGCGTGCAACCGATGAAATAGTGACGTCCATTGACCGTGAGCAGATCGATACGGTGGATGTACGGCAACTGCAAGATATCGGTGACTTCGAACTGGCCGTTGCTCAGCGGACGGACATGAACGACCTTGGCGATCTCCTGCACATCCATGCTGAAGAATTTCTGCACGGCCAGGAACTCGCCGTCGGTGCCCGGAATCGGCACAATCGACATGACGCCGCCCGGTCCTTCCCAGACCATCCGCGGGCTGTCGTAGTCCGGCCCGGCCCAGGCCAGGCAGGGCGCCTCGCTCTCCGAAGCGAGCAAGATATTGGGGATGCCGTTGATCTGCATGCTATTGACGGCATAACAGCTGTTCAAGTTGGTGAGAACGCGTTTAGTGATCTTCATTGGGTCTGAATAGAATGAAATGGCGGACGAAGGGATCCCCGCAAACAAATTCTGTCTGCGTCAGGCAATTGCGGGGAGTGAGTTATCTTCAGGTGACCGGCCGGCCAGCAGCGCGGCCACCTGGCGTGTCTTACGAAGCCACGTCAGTTAGTGGCGCGGATCTTCTTGAGCGCGTCAAAGACCAGATTGGGGCCTTCCTTGTCATAGGTCGCCATGTTCTTCTCATAAACCGGCTTGACCTTCTCGACCAGTTTGTCGCGCTCCGCTTTCGGCAGTTCGCTGACGACCATGCCCTTGCTCTTGAGGCTGCCCAGCGCTTTCTGGTCCTGGCTGTGATTGGCCTCGCGTTGCACTTTGCGCGCTTCAACAGCGGCTTCGCGCAGGACCGTGCGTTCTTCGGGGCTAAGCTCGTCCCACAGCTTCTTGCTATAGAGGATCAGCCACGGCGTATAGGCATGCTGCGACACCGTCAGGTACTTCTGCACCTCGTTCATTTTGGAAGTCTCGATGTCGATGAACGGGTTCTCCTGGCCATCGACCGCTTTCATTTCCAGCGCGGTATAGAGCTCGGGCTTGGGCATCGGCACCGGATTGGCGCCCCACGCCTTGAACGCATCGATAAAGATATTGTTTTGCATGACGCGAATTTTCATTCCGGCCAGGTCGTCGATTTTGGCGACCGGACGTTTGCTGTTGGTCAGGTTACGGAAACCGTTTTCCCAATAAGCGAGGTTGACCAGACCCAGATCGAGCAGCTTCTTGTTGAAGTATTCGCCGGCCGGGCCGTCGAAAACGGCATAGGCTTCCTTTTCATTGGCGAAGAGAAAGGGAAAATCAAAAACGCCAAGCTCTTTGATCAGACCGACCAGCGGCGAACTCGAAGTGATGACCATCTCCTGGGTACCTGAGCGCAGCGCCTGAACGGCCTGCGAGTCGCCGCCGAGCATGCCGGCGTAGTAGCCGACGAGTTTCATTTTGCCGTTCGTTTTGCTGCTCAGAATCTCCTGCATTTTCTTGACGCCAACCGAGATCGGATTTTCTTCAGGAACACCCGACGAAATCTTGATCTTCCGATCGGCATACTGAGCAAACGAAGACGATGAGGCGACCACAAAAAGCGTTGCCAATACTGCGAGAATGCCGTTGCGCTTGAACATTGTTGCCCTCTATTTTGAATAGTGTTGTTCGACCCTTGGTCTGATGAAAGGAATTCATTGCCGACCAAACTCTCTGGCATCGTCAGTTGTAAGCAGCTCAACTTGGATGTGAGCCGATATTAGGCAGCAAAGACATAGATGTATAATTGTATTTTCGTATGAATTGATCTCAAATCTAATATCGATAGTTGAGCCACTACCGAGGAGCATCGATGTCTCTGGAGGAAGAAGCCGAGGTCGCATTCAGACCGCTCAAAATATCGAGCCGGCAGGTCTTGCTGCTCAACGCCCTGGATCAATACCGGAACATGCGGCGGGCAGCGCTCGCCATGCATACGACGCAACCGACCGCCAGTCTGCTGTTGCAGCAGCTCGAAGCACGGCTCAACGTCAAGCTCTTCGACCGCCTGCCACGCGGGATGGAACCGACCATCTATGGCGAGGTATTGATCAGGTATGCCCGGGGCGTCAGTCATGATTTCGAGCATGCCGAGGCGGAAATCACCGAATTGTCGAGAGGGGCCAAGGGATTGGTCCGCATCGGCAGCGTCATTGGCACGGTCCCTTCCTTGCTGACCAGCCGATTGATCGCCTTCAAGGCAAACCATCCGCGCGTGCGCGTCTCCATTGACGTGGGAACCAGCGACACGCTGCTCCCTCACCTCGTCAATGGTGACCTCGATGTGGTCATAGGACGCCTGCCCGATCAACTGGAACACCTTGATCTGGCGATCGACCAACTGAAAGAACCAGAGCAAATGAGCGTCATCGCGCGCCCAGGACATCAACTCGCCAGAAAGAAGAAGATCCCCCTGGCGGACTTGTTTGCGCTGACCTGGATCCTGCATCCGGTCGGCAGCCCGATGCGCTTGCGCGTTGAAGCTGCGCTAAGGCAAGCGAAGATGGCGTCGCCGCTGGACGTCGTCGAGACCACATCGCTGATCGCAGTCACCGCGCTGATTGAAGCGTCCGAAATGATTTCCGTGGTTCCCCGGGATGTGGCATTGCATTACGCAAAATATGGAATGCTTGCCGTTTTGGACGTCGACCTTCCGATGTCGATGGTCAATCTTGGCGTAATCACCAAAAGAACGAAAATATTCTCGCCGGCAGTGATGGAATTCCTCAGCTGTCTCAACAATCCATAGGGCATGGCCGCGCGGCGAGCCACTCAAAAAGAACGGCGGCCAAGGCCGCCGTTCTTGTTCGACGGGGGAAACCGCCTCAGCGCACGCAATCGACGTAGTAGGCGGGAGGCCTGCCGTCGACCACTTCCTTGACCAGACCGTGGATGTCGGTCTCAAAACCGGGGAACTGCTCGTTGAAGTCGCGAGCGAACTTGAGATAGCGAACGATCGTGCCGTTGAAGCGCTCGCCCGGGATCAGCAAGGGGATTCCCGGCGGGTAAGGCGTCAGCAGGATGCTGGTGACGCGCCCTTCGAGGTCGTCGATCGGCACCCGGTCGATCTCGCGGTGCGCCATCTTGGCGAAGGCGTCGGTCGGCTTCATCGCCGGTTCCATGTCCGACAGGTACATCTCGGTCGTCAGTCGCGCGACATCGTTGACCGCATAGACGCCGTGAATCAGATGGCACAGATCGCGCAGGCCGATGCGCTCGTAACGCGGATGCTTGGCGACGAAATCGGGCAACACCTTCCACAGCGGCTGGTTCTTGTCAAAATCGTCCTTGAACTGCTGCAGCTCGGTAACCATCGTATTCCAGCGGCCCTTGGTGATGCCGATGGTAAACATGATGAAGAACGAGTAGAGGCCGCACTTCTCGACGATGACGCCGTGCTCGGCGAGGTACTTGGTGACGATCGCCGCCGGAATTCCGCGCTCGGAGAACGCGCCGTCGACCGCAAGTCCCGGCGTGATGATCGTGGCCTTGATCGGGTCGAGCATGTTGAAGCCTTCGGACAACTGCTGGAAGCCGTGCCAACGCTCGCCCGGCTTGAGCATCCAGGCGTCGCGCTCCTCGATTCCCTCTTCCGAGAGGTCGTCAGGCCCCCACACCTTGAACCACCAATCGGCGCCCCACTCCTCGTCGACCTTGCGCATGGCGCGGCGAAAGTCGAGCGCTTCGGCGATCGACTCCTCGACCAGCGCGGTCCCCGCCGGCGCCTCCATCATCGCAGCGGCGACGTCGCACGAAGCGATGATCGCGTACTGCGGCGACGTCGAAGTGTGCATCAAATAAGCTTCGTTGAAGATGTCGCGGTCAAGCTCGCGCTGCTCCGAATTCTGCACCAGGATTTGGGACGCCTGCGAGAGGCCGGCGAGCAGCTTGTGCGTCGATTGCGTCGAGAAGATCATCGATTCCTTGCAGCGCGGCCGGTCGGCGCCGATGGCGTGGTAATCGCCGTAGAAATCGTGGAAAGCGGCGTGCGGCAACCAGGCCTCGTCGAAGTGCAGCGTGTCGATCTTGCCGTCGAGCATTTCCTTGATTTCCTCGACGTTATAGAGGATGCCGTCGTAAGTGCTCTGGGTCCGGTGTGGTCGAGCAGCTGGCCGAGTTCCTCGACCGCGTTGCAGACGTCGGCGCGCAGCATGTTCTCGCCGAAGAACTGGTGGAACATCTGGCCGACCGGGCTCTTGAGGAAGGCGACGCCACCCGAGTGGCCGGGGCAGTGCCATGAGTACGAGCCGTCCGACGCGTAATGGGTGAGCGCGCGGAAGAACGGCGGCGGAACGCTCTTGAGGTAGGTCTTGGCCTCGCGAACGACGTAGCGGCCGATGAATTCGGGCGTATCCTCAAACATGTGGATGAAGCCGTGCAACTCGCGCAGCACGTCGTTCGGAATGTGCCGCGAAGTGCGCGTCTCGCCGTAGAGGAAGATCGGGATGTCCTCGTTACGGCAACGGATTTCCTTGACGAAGGCACGCAGGTCGGCGATCGTCTTGTCCGCCTCGTCGGCGCCAAACTCCTCATCGTCGATCGACAGGATGAAACCCGAAGCGCGGCTCTGCTGCTGCGCGAACGAAGAGAGATCGCCGTAGCTGGTAACGCCCAGCACTTCGAAGCCCTCGACTTTGATCGCCTCGGCGAGCGCGCGGATGCCCAGACCCGAGGCGTTCTCGGAGCGAAAGTCCTCATCGATGATGATGATCGGGAAATGAAAGTGCATGGCGCTATCCTTGAAAAGCAGCGACCCGCCGCAGCGGGTCTGAGCATAAACGTGTTGCGAAACGGCCAGGGGGCGGTCAGATTTTCGGCAAGGTCACGCCGACCTGGCCCTGGTACTTGCCGCCGCGGTCCTTGTACGAGGTTTCACACTCTTCATCGGACTCGAAGAAGAGCACCTGCGCAATACCTTCGTTGGCGTAGATCTTGGCCGGCAAGGGCGTGGTATTGGAAAACTCGAGCGTCACGTAGCCTTCCCACTCGGGCTCGAAGGGCGTGACATTGACGATGATTCCGCAGCGCGCGTAAGTGCTCTTGCCGAGGCAAACGGTGAGCACGCTGCGCGGGATGCGGAAATATTCGACGGTGCGCGCCAGCGCAAACGAATTGGGCGGAATGATGCAGAAATCGTGGTTCACCTCGACGAACGAATTCGGGTCGAAATTCTTCGGATCGACGATGGTCGAGTTGATGTTGGTAAACAGCTTGAATTCGTTCGAGCAGCGGATATCGTAACCGTAGCTCGAGGTGCCGTAGGAGACGATCTTGCGTCCGTCAATCTCGCGCACCTGGCCCGGCTCGAAAGGATCGATCATGCCGTGCTGCTCCGCCATGCGGCGGATCCATTTATCGGATTTGATGGACATCGACAATTTCCCGGAAGCCGTTAATTAAAGGCGGCTATTTTACGGTTTCCGGAAGGTTCCGGGGAATTGCTTTTTGCTCCCCGGAAACTGATCGACCCAACGCTCGATCAGGTATTCTGAACGACGATGTTGGGGAACTTGGCGCTCATGTCCTTGGCACGCTCGGCGACCTTGACCGCGATGCGCCGGGCGATCGCACGATAGATCTCAGCGGCGCGCGAATCCGCGGCGCCGACGACGGTCGGCCGGCCGGCGTCGGCGAGTTCGCGGATCGACAGTTCGAGCGGCAGCGAGCCGAGCAATTCGGTGTCGTAGTCCTGGCACATCTTCTCGCCGCCGCCGTGACCGAAGATATGCTCCTCAAAGCCGCACTTGCTGCAGATGTGGATGCTCATGTTCTCGACCAGTCCGAGAATCGGGATACCGACCTTGTCGAACATCTTGAGCCCCTTGCGCGCGTCGATCAGCGCGATGTCCTGCGGCGTCGTGACGATCACCGCGCCGGTCACCGGAACCTTTTGCGCCAGCGTCAGCTGCGTGTCGCCGGTTCCCGGCGGCATATCGACGATCAGGTAGTCGAGGTCTTTCCAGTTGGTCTGGTTGAGCAGTTGCTCAAGCGCCTGGGTGACCATCGGACCGCGCCAGACCATCGGCGAATCGACGTCGATCATGTAGCCGATCGACATCGTCTGCACGCCGTAAGCGGTGAGCGGTTCCATCGACTTGCCGTCAGCTGACTCCGGCTGGCGCCCCGCGAGGCCCAGCATCTGCGGAATCGACGGGCCGTAGATGTCGGCGTCGAGCAGACCGACGCTGGCGCCTTCCTGGCAGAGCGCCAGCGCCAGATTGACCGCGGTCGTGCTCTTGCCGACGCCGCCCTTGCCCGAAGCGACGGCGACGATGTTCTTGACGCCTGGCAGCGGCTTGAGGTTACGCTGAACGGCGTGGGCGACGATCTTGATCGAGACCTTGGCGTCGACGCTGGTCACGCCGGGAACCGCCTTGATCGCAGCGACGACCGCGTCGCGAATGAGATCGACCTGGGTCTTGGCCGGATAACCTAGCTCGACGTCGAGCGAGACCTTGTCGCCGTCGACCTTGATGTTCTTCGCCGATCGCGTCGAAACGAAGTCTTTCTTGGTATTCGGATCGATCAGATCCTTGAGCGCCGCCTGTACTGACTCTACCGTTACCGCCATTGATTGCTCCTTGAAGAGATACCCGACTAATTCCGTCCAGTTTACCGGAAAATGATCGCCCTGTCCGGCAAGCCGGACGGGGCGATCATTTCAGTGAAGGCTGACCGCCAGGTTACGCCGAAACTAAAACAGGCCAATTGTCCGGCCTGCCGGACAGGGCGCATGTTTCAGTGGAGGCTAACCGTCAGCTTACGCCGTGACTAAAGCGACGAGCATCTGGCCAAGCGTCAACTCATGCACTAACTAAGACCGGATCGCCTGCACTTTGATAGAATGCCATGTTCTGCCGTCCGCGGCGTCCTGATGCCTCACCGAAATCGCTGATCGCCCTCCATGACCCGAAAAATCCTCGTCACCTCTGCGCTGCCCTACGCCAACGGCGCCATCCACCTCGGCCACCTCGTCGAATACATCCAGACCGACATCTGGGTGCGCTTCCAGAAAATGCAGCCCAAGGAAAAGGTCAGCGAATGCTGGTACGTCTGCGCCGACGACACGCACGGCACGCCGATCATGCTGCGCGCCGAAAAGGACGGGATCACGCCGGAAGCGCTGATAGCACGCGTGCACGGCGAACACTCGCGCGACTTCGCGGGCTTTCACGTCGCTTTCGACAATTTCTATACGACGCACTCGACCGAGACGCGCGACTGTGCCAACACCATTTATGCGCGCCTGCAACAGGCCGGGCTGATCGAGAAGCGCAGCATCGAGCAGTATTACGACCCGGTCCGCCAGATGTTCCTGCCCGACCGTTTCATCAAGGGCGAATGCCCCAAGTGCGGCGCCAAGGATCAATACGGCGACAACTGCGAGAGCTGCGGCGCGGCCTATACGCCCAACGACCTCGTCGAACCGTACTCGGCGGTGTCCGGCGCCAAGCCCGAGCTGCGCAGCTCCGACCACTACTTCTTCAAGCTCTCCAATCCCAGCTGCCAGAGTTTCCTGCGCCGCTGGACGCGCGAAAACACCCGACTGCAGCCCGAAGCGGCCAACAAGATGCAGGAATGGCTCGGCTTCAATGAAGAGGACGGCGGCGAAAACAAGCTCACCGACTGGGACATCTCGCGCGACGCGCCGTACTTCGGCTTCGAGATCCCCGACGCGCCCGGCAAGTACTTCTACGTCTGGCTCGACGCGCCGATCGGCTACATGGGATCGTTCAAGAACCTCTGCGCGCGTGAATCGATCGACTTCGACGAGTACTGGCAGCCCGACTCGAAAACCGAGCTCTATCACTTCATCGGCAAGGACATCCTCTACTTCCACGCGCTCTTCTGGCCCGCCGAACTCGAGCACGCCGGCTACCGCACGCCGACCAGCATCTTCGCGCACGGTTTCCTGACCGTCGACGGGTCCAAGATGAGCAAGTCGCGCGGCACCTTCATCACCGCGCAGAGCTACCTTGCCACCGGGCTCAACCCCGAATGGCTGCGCTACTACTACGCCGCCAAGCTCAACAGCACGATGGAAGACATCGACCTCAACCTCGAGGACTTCACCGCGCGAGTCAATTCGGACCTGATCGGCAAATACGTCAACATCGCGAGCCGCTGCGCCGGTTTCATCGGCAAGAAATTCGACGGCCGCCTCTGCGCCACCGACGCGCCATGGCTCAAGCCGCTGCGCGATGCCAGCGAAAGCATCGCCAAGGCCTACGAAGACCGAGAGTTTTCGCGCGCGTTGCGCGAAATCATGGCGCTCGCCGACGCCGCCAACGTCGTCGTTAACGAGCGCAAGCCCTGGGATCTCGCCAAACACGAAGGACGCGAGGCCGAACTACACGCCGCCTGCTCGGAGGCGATCGAGGCCTTCCGCCTGCTCACGCTCTACCTCAAACCGGTGCTGCCCAAGCTCGGTGAGGCCGTCGAAGCCTTCCTCAACATCGCGCCACTGTGCTGGAGCGACGCGGCAAACGCATTGCCCGCCGGCCACGCGATCAACGCTTACAGCCACCTGATGACGCGGATCGACCCGAAACAGATCGCTGCACTGGTCGACGCCAACAAGGCTTCTCTCGCTCCGGCCGAAGCCGCGCAGCCGCCTGCGGATGTCCCGCAACAGCCCGAGGCCGCGCGGAAACACGCCGAAAAGCAGGAGAAAGCCGCGGCCGTCGCCGTCGCGCAGGCGGGCTCAGAGCCGCACATCAGCATCGACGACTTCATGAAGGTCGATCTGCGCGTCGCGACCATCGTCGATGCCGGCCACGTCGAGGGCGCCGAGAAACTGATTCGCCTGGCGCTCGACATCGGCGAGAAGACCGCCGATGGCCAAGCGAAAACCCGGCAGGTGTTCGCCGGAATCAAGTCGGCGTACGATCCGGCGCAGCTGATCGGACGCAAGACGGTTATGGTCGCCAACCTCGCGCCGCGCAAGATGAAGTTCGGCATCAGCGAAGGAATGATCATCGCCGCGTCGGACATGAGCGGCCAGACGCCGGGAATTTACCTGCTCGCACCGGATAGCGGAGCATTGCCCGGAATGCGCGTAAAATAAAACCCATCATGACGCCCGCACAAAACCTCCAGCCGTTCGGCCGCCCTCGGCTGACACTCAAAATCCTCGGCTACGTGGTTTTTGACATGGCCGGAATGATTGCGCTGGCGACCGGTGCATTGTGGCTGGCACGCGGGCAAACGCTGTTCATCGCTGGCTTTCCGACCAACCTCGCCGAGGCGCTGGCGGCGGTGGTCGGCGGTCTGGCGTTGATGCTCTGGGCTGCAGCGCAGATCCTGCGCGAGTTGATGCGACGGCCGACCGGAAAGACCTGAGCGTGCGACTCGGACAGTCCCCCTTTAGCCGGCCAGCGTTTTAGGGAAAGCCCGAGAATGCGCCAATTGCTGCTGATCGACTGGGTTCTGATTACAGCGTTGGGCTGGCTGGCAATCGGCCTCGTCGGTATCGTCTTGCCGCGCAATTTCGCGCTGATCAGCCGCTATCTCTTTCCGCTCGGCGCGGCTCTGGCGCTGGTGCTGGCGCTACTCGCGCTGGCCGCGATCGGCGCCGCGCCGCAAGTGCGAATCCTGCCGCTCGGCCTGCCCGACCTGCCCTTCCACCTGCGCCTCGACGCGCTGTCCGCCTTCTTCCTCTTGTTGCTCGGCGCGACCGCCGCCGGCATCTCGATCTACGCCGCGGGCTATCTGCGCCCCGGCGAGGGCACCGCGCCGGGACTGCATTGCCTGCTCTACCATGGCCTGCTGGCGAGCATGGCCATGGTGATGCTGGCCGATGACGGCTACGCCTTCATGGTCGCCTGGGAAACGATGGCGCTGTGCGCCTACTTCCTGGTTGCCTCGGAACACCGCTACGCAGAGATCCGGCGCGCCGCCTATCTCTATCTGCTGATCTCTCACGTCGGCGCGGTCGGCATCCTGCTCGCTTTCGGCGTCATGGCGGGAAGCGCCGGCGACTACACCTTCGACGCCATGCGTGAATTCTCAAGCAACGGCTACTGGCCGAGCGTCGCTTTCCTGCTCGCGCTGTTCGGCTTCGGCACCAAGGCCGGCATCCTGCCGCTGCACGTCTGGCTGCCCGAGGCGCATCCGGTCGCCCCGTCGCCGGTCTCGGCGATGATGAGCGGAATCATCCTCAAGACGGCGATCTACGGCATGCTGCGCGTCGCCTTCGACCTGCTGCACGTCCAGCTCGGCTGGTGGGGCGTTCTGCTGCTCGTCATCGGGCTCGCCAGCGCCTTGTTCGGCGTCATTTTCGCGGCAGTGCAAACCGACATGAAACGATTGCTCGCCTACTCGTCGATCGAGAACATCGGCCTCGTTTTCGTCGGTATTGGCCTGGCGCTCGTCTTCAAGTCGTTCCAGTTGCCCAACCTCGCCGCGCTGGCGCTCACCGCCGCGCTCTACCACTGTCTCAACCACGCCTTCTTCAAGAGCCTGCTGTTCCTGTGCACCGGATCGGTGCTGCACGCCACCGGCGAGCGCAACCTCGGCAAGCTCGGCGGGCTGATCCACCACATGCCTTGGGTCGCCTGGCTGGCGCTGATCGGCGCGCTGGCCTCGGCGGGCCTGCCGCCGCTCAACGGTTTCGTCTCTGAGTGGTTGCTGCTGCAGGGTTTCCTATTCACTGCCGGGTTGCCGCACGGCTACCTCAACATGCTGTTGCCGACCGTCGCCGGCGCCGTCGCGCTGATCGCCGCGCTCGCCGGTTTCGCCATGGTCAAATTTTTCGGCGTCGTTTTCCTCGGCCAGCCGCGCGAGGAAAAGCTCGCGCAAGCGCACGATGCCGGCCGCCTCGAACGTCTCGGCCTGCTCTGGCTGGCGGCCGGCTGCGTGCTGCTCGGCCTGCTGCCCAATGTCGTGATCGCACTGCTCGATCCGGTCACCCGCCAGCTGCTCGGCGGCGGTCTGAGCTACACCGCGGCGAGCCACGGCTGGTGGCTGCTAGCGCCGATCAGCGAGGATCGGGCGAGTTACAGTCCGGCGATCTTCCTGGTCAGCATCGCGCTGTTCATCCCGCTCGTCTATTGGGCGGTGCGCCGCTATTACCACGGGCGGCTGACGCGCGTCGCCGCCTGGGACTGCGGTTTCCCGCTGCAAACCTCGCGCATGCAGGACACCGCCGAAGGCTTCGGCCAGCCGATCCGCAGGATCTTCTCGCCGTTCTTCAAGCGCACGCGCGAACACCCCTCGCCGTTCGATACTCAGCCGCGCTACCGCAGCATCGTCGAGGACCCCTTGTGGTATTGGCTCTACCTGCCGGTCGCGCGCCTCGTCGAACACGGCACGCGCTTGATCGCTTTCCTGCAGCAGGGTCGCATCGCGATCTATCTGCTCTACAGCTTTGTCACGCTGCTCACCCTTCTGGTGCTGACCCGCGGATGAACTTCTACGCCCTCTTCGCCCAATTGCTCGAGCTCGTCGTCGCGCTGGTGCTGGCGCCGATCCTCAACGGCTGGATCAACATGTGCCGCGCCTGGCTGCAAAACCGCTCGGCGCCGCCGCTGCTGCAGACCTATTACACGCTCTCCAAGCTCTTCCACAAGGACGTATTGCTGGCACACAACGCCTCGACACTGTTTCGCGCCGCGCCTTACATCATCTTCTCGTGCATGGCGCTGGCTGCGGCGATCGTCCCGACGCTGTCGACCGACCTGATTTTCGCTCCCGCCGCCGACGCCATCGCGCTGGTCGGCCTCTTCGCTCTGGCGCGCGTCTTCATCGCGCTGGCCGGAATGGACGTCGGCACGTCGTTCGGTTCGCTCGGCTCGCGCCGTGAGATGTTCATCGGTTTCCTCGCCGAACCGGCGCTGCTGATGGTCTTTTTCACCGCCTCGCTGATTTCGCGGTCGACCTCGCTGTCGACCATCGTCGAGACGCTGGCGCACCGCGAGTTCGTGATCTATCCGAGCCTGGCCTTTGCCGGCGTCGCGTTCACCATGGTTTCGCTCGCCGAAAACGCGCGCATCCCGATCGACAACCCGACCACCCACCTCGAGCTCACGATGATTCACGAGGCGATGATCCTCGAGTATTCGGGACGCCACCTGGCACTCATCGAATGGGCGGCGAGCCTCAAGCTGTTTGCCTATTCGTGCCTCGGCATCGCGCTGTTCTTCCCCTTCGGCATCCCCGAAGCGGCTGATCCGCTATCGCTGGCGCTGGCCGGCGCGACGCTGATTCTCAAGCTGGCGGTCGGCGGTTTCGTACTGGCGCTGATCGAAACGCTGAGCGCCAAGATGCGCATCTTCCGCGCCCCCGAATTCCTCGGTACCGCCTTCCTGCTCGCGGTGCTGGCGATGCTGGTGCACCTGCTGCTGGAGACCGGCCAGTGAATGCCATGTTGCTCAACGCCGTTCCGCTCGCCAGTCAGGTGATCAACCTGTGCGCCGCGATCATGCTGCTGCTCGGCTTCGCGATGCTCGCCCAGCGCCGCGTGCTGACGCTGATCAACCTCTTCATGCTGCAAGGGCTGGTGCTGTTCACCTCGACGCTGATCGTCGCGCTCTCTACCCATCAGAACCACCTGCTGTGGTCGGCGGCGCTGACGCTGCTGCTCAAGGTCATCGCCTTGCCCTATATCCTGCACCGGCTGATTCGCCGTCTTTCGGTCAAGTGGGACATCGAGACGCTGCTCAACATCCCGACCATCATGCTGATCGGCATCGCGCTGGTGGTCGTCGCCTTCAACGTCGCGCAGCCGATCTCGCAGCTTTCGGGGACGATCACTCGTGCGACGATCGGCATCGCGCTCGCCTGCGTACTGCTCGCCTTCCTAATGATGATCACGCGCAGCAAGGCGGTACCGCAGGTGATCGCCTTCCTGGCGATGGAAAACGGCCTGTTCTTCGCCGCCACCAGCGCCACCTACGGCATGCCGATGGTCGTCGAGCTGGGCATCGCGCTCGACGTGATGGTCGGCATGGTGATCCTCGGCGTATTCTTCTTCCAGATCAGGCAACAGTTCGACAGCCTCGACATCCGCCACATGGAAACGAGACGCGAGCCATGACCGAGCTTGCCTTCGTCCTCGCCATTCCGCTTCTCAGCGCGCTGCTGCTGGCGCTCTTCGGCCACCACCGCGGCGCGCCCGAGATCAACTCGGCGGGCAGCCTGGCGACGCTGGTCGCCGCCGCCGCACTGACCGTTCGCGTGATCGGCGAAGGGCCGCTGGTGCTGTTCGACGAGCAGTTCTTCGTCGACCCGCTCAACGTCTTCCTGATCGCGCTGACCGCGCTGGTCGGCTTCACCACCTCGCTCTTCTCGCGCCCCTACATGCGCGTCGAGCACGACCACGGCCGCCTGTCGGTTGGCCGCCTGCGCCTCTACCACAGCATGTTCCAGATGTTCATGTGCACCATGCTGGTCGCGCTGTCGACCAACAACCTGGGAATCCTGTGGGTGGCGATGGAAGCGGCGACGCTCACCACCGTGCTGCTGGTCGCGCTCTACCGCACGCCGGCGAGCCTCGAAGCCGCCTGGAAGTATTTCATCCTGTGCGGCGTCGGCATCGCGCAGGCGCTGTTCGGCACCATCCTGATCTATTTCGCCGCCGAGCGCGTGCTCGGCCCGCTCGGCGGCGCCTTGCTATGGACGCACCTCGACGTCGTCAAGGGCGGGCTCGAACCGACCGTGCTGTCGCTCGCCTTCGTCTTCCTGTTCGTCGGCTACGGCACCAAGACCGGCCTGGTGCCGCTGCACAACTGGCTGCCCGATGCCCACGCCGAAGGCCCGACGCCGGTTTCCGCGGTACTCTCGGGACTGCTGCTCAACGTCGCGCTGTACGCCATCATCCGCTGCAAGGTGCTGGTCGACGGCGCACTGGGAACGCACTTTGCCGGCAACCTGATGATCGCCTTTGGCCTCTTGACCGTCGTCGTCCCGTCCTTCTACCTGTCGCGCCAGAAGGACGTCAAGCGTCTGTTCGGCTATTCGTCGATCGAGCACATGGGGCTGATCACCTTCGCCTTCGGCATGGGCGGCCCGGTCGCCAGCTTCGCCGGCCTGCTGCACATGACCGTGCACTCGCTGACCAAATCGGCGATTTTCTTCGCCGTCGGCCACGCCGCGCAGATGGCCGGTACGCAAATGATCGACGACATCAAAGGGCTGCTCAAGCGCTCGCCGACCATCGGCTGGGGGCTGATGCTCGGCACGCTGGCGATCCTCGGCATGCCGCCGTTCGGCGTATTCACCAGCGAATTCATGATCCTGACCACCGCCATCAAGCACTATCCGTGGGCTGCGGCTATCCTGCTCACGGCGCTCGGCGTCGCCTTCGCCGCGATGTTTCACAAGGTCCAGGGAATGGTTTTCGGCGAACCGACGGTGCGCCCGCTGGCACACAATCCGGCGCTGCTGCCGGTCTTCGTCCATCTCGGGCTGGTGCTGATGCTCGGCCTGTGGATCCCGCCCTACCTCGCCGAGTGGTACCGGCAGGCGGCCAAACTGATCGGCTGAAACAGTATGCAATTTCTCGATCAAGCCATCGAATTCAAGCTGCTTGCCGATCACGCGACGCTGACCTACGCGGCGCGCGTCGGCGAGCGCGACCTGCTCGCTTTCTGCAGCGCCGCACATCGCGCCGAGCGCCGGCTGGTCGCACTGTGGGGCAGCGACGAGCGCGATCGCGACACGAAATTCGGCTATGCGCTGCATCTCGCCTTCGATCTCGCCGAGGGACTTTGCTGCCTGACGCTGCCGCTGGCAACCAACCAACCCGAATTTCCCGACCTGGCGCTGATCTTCCCGGCCGCCGAGCGCATGCAGCGCGCGCTTCGCGACCTCTGCGGAATCACTGCGCAGGACGGCGACCAACGTCCCTGGTTGCGCCACGCCAACTGGCCAGCCGACCATTACCCGCTGCGCCGCGACACGCCCGATCTTCGCTTTGAAACCGCCAACGAGGACTACCCCTTCGTTCGTGTCGAAGGCGACGGCGTGCACGAGGTCGCGGTCGGCCCGATCCATGCAGGCATCATCGAGCCCGGCCATTTCCGCTTTTCGGTGATGGGCGAGAACGTGCTGCGCCTCGAAGAGCGGCTCGGCTGGAAGCACAAGGGGATCGAGCGCCGCTTCGTCGGCATGACGCTGGCCGACGGCGTTCGGCTCGCCGGGCGCGTCTGCGGCGATTCGACGGTGGCCTACGCCTGGGCCTACTGCCAGGGCGCCGAAGCGATCGGCGGCACGCTGCCGCCGCCGCGCGCGCTGTGGCTGCGCGCACTGCTGCTCGAACGCGAGCGCGTCGCCAACCATCTGGGCGACTTAGGTTACCTCGGCAACGACGTCGCGCTCTCCTTCGGCCTGGCGCAGTTTTCGCGCCTCAGGGAAGACTGGCTGCGACTCAACGCCAGGCTGTTCGGCCACCGCCTGCTGATCGATCGCGTCATCCCCGGCGGCGTCGCCGTCGACCTGACCGCCGAAGGAACGCTGGCGATCATCGAGCAGTGCCAGGCGGTCGCCGCTGAAGTGCGCCGCCTCAAGAAGATCTACGACGAACACGCCGGACTGCAGGACCGTTTCCTGTCGACCGGCCGCGTCACCCCGCAGCTCGCCCAGCGCCTCGGCGTCATCGGCCTGGTTGGACGCGCCAGCGCGCAGGCCTGGGACCTGCGCTGCAATCACCCGTTTGATCCCTACGAGCAGTTGGCGGTACAAATGGCGATCGAACGCAACGGCGACGTCGCGGCGCGCGCGCTCGTCCGTTTTGCCGAAATTGCCGAGTCGCTGCGCCTGATCCAGAGCATCGCCGCCGGGCTGCCGCCCGGCGTGCTGCGCACTGACGTCCATAGCGCGCCCGAGCGGCGCGGCTTCGGCTGGATCGAAGGCTGGCGCGGCGACGTGCTGGTCGCGCTCGAGACCGGCGTCGACGGCAAGATCCGCCGCTGCCACTGCCACGATCCGTCGTGGCAGAACTGGCCGGCGCTCGAACACGCGGCAATCGACAACATCGTTCCCGATTTCCCGCTGATCAACAAATCGTTCAACCTCGCGTACGCCGGACAGGATCTCTGACCATGTTCCCGATGCTTAGACAAATCCTGCGCGCCGGCCTCATCAGCGAACCAGCCCCGATCGCTGACGACGCCTTGCGCGCGACCACCGAGCGTCTCACCCTGGCGCTCAGAAAACAGCTGGGTCGCGCCCTGGTGATCCGCCACGTCGATGCCGGATCGTGCAATGGCTGCGAACTCGAAATCCACGCGCTCTCCAACCCCTACTACAACCTTGAGGCGCTGGGTATCAAGTTCGCCGCCAGCCCGCGCCACGCCGACCTGTTGCTGGTCACCGGCCCGGTCGCCGCGAACATGGAAGTCGCGCTCAAGCGCGCCTACGACGCGACGCCCGAACCCAAGCTGGTCGTCGCCGTCGGCGACTGCGGCTGCACCGGCGGCATCTTCGGCGAAAGCTACGCCTGCCGCGGCAAGATCGCCAACGTGATTCCGGTCGATGTCGCTATCCCCGGCTGCCCGCCAACGCCGCTACAGCTGATCGAGGGAATCCTGGCGGCGATCGCCCCGGCCAAATAGTGCCGTCAGCCGCCGCAAGCCTGTACGCCGTCCCTTTTGTAAAATTCGTCGGTCGCCATGACGACGACGGGGTGACGTCGGCTGATCGTCCGCGCATAGCTTTCCGCCGCCTGCCGCGTTGTGAAATAGCCGTGCGTGGCAAAAATCATCGCTCCGTTGTCGTCCGGACAAACGATGAAATAACGTTCGTTCATTCTTCCTCCTGTGCGCTGCCGGCTGACCGCAGCCAATGCCAACGGCGATAGTGTGCCATGACCTTGACGGTGACGCGGGCGACGCTTTTTTTTCGGCCGGCGCATGGAATAATAGGCGCGTCGCCCAAAATCGACCGACTCGCCGAGCAAGCATGCCGAATATGTGCCGCCATCTCCTTATCCACGGCCGCGTCCAGGGCGTCGGCTTCCGCTGGGCGCTGTCCGCGCAAGCCACCACGCTCGGGCTCTGCGGCTGGGTTCGCAACCGGCGCGACGGCAGCGTCGAGGCGCTGATCAGCGGCGCACCCGAGGCCGTTAATGCGCTCACCGAATGGGCCTGGACCGGCCCGCCCGGCGCCCGCGTCGAGCGCGTGCTGTGCCGCGACGAGCCCGACCTTGCAGACTTCAATATGCCGCCGGGCTTTGAACTGCGCCCGACGTTTTGATTTGCCGGGAACTTGCTTGGCCTCTATGCTGACTAAGCGACTCAGGACTCGATACCCATCCGGTATTCATTCCGTTCTCATTCACCTCAACCACATCCATGGAGAAAAACAATGGCCGTTCTCGTCAGCAAGCAAGCCCCCGATTTCACCGCACAAGCCGTCATGGGCAACAACGAAATCCGTGAATTCACGCTCTCCAAGGAAATCAGCGGCAAGTACGCCGTCATTTTCTTCTACCCGCTCGACTTCACCTTCGTCTGCCCGTCCGAACTGATCGCCTTCGATCACCGTCTGGCCGAGTTCAAGGCGCGCGGCGTCGAAGTGATCGGCGTCTCGATCGACTCGCAATTCACCCACCTCGCCTGGAAGAACACCCCGGTCAATAACGGCGGTATCGGCCAGGTCCAGTACCCGCTGATCGCCGACACCAAGCACGAAATCTGTCGCGCCTACGACGTTGAATTCGCCGCCGCCGGCGTCGCCTTCCGCGGCTCGTTCCTGATCGACAAGAAAGGCACCGTTCGCCATCAGGTGGTCAACGACCTGCCGCTCGGCCGCAACATCGACGAAATGCTGCGCATGGTCGACGCGCTGCAATTCACCGAAGAGCACGGCGAAGTCTGCCCGGCCGGCTGGAACAAGGGCAAGGCCGGAATGAAGGCGTCAACCGCCGGTGTCGCCGAATACCTGGCGACGCACGCCAAGGAATTGTAAGCAGCACGGCGCTTCGCCCGATCCGCGCGAAGCGCCGTAGTCGTCCCGCTGAAAAATGTTGCGTATACGCAACATTTTGACCAAAAAGAGCGACCGTTGCGGCGCACGCCGATTGATCTAGATCAAAAACTTCAAGCTTGCGGGTATATTCCCCTTCGAAGTTTGTGGTTTTTTTTGACTTACATCAACGGGGGACAAACAATGCGCAACACTCTGAAAATCGCTGCCGCAACGCTCACACTCGCCGCCGCTTTTCCGGCCATGGCTCAGGTCGCCGAAGGCAACTGGCTGATTCGCGCCCGCGCCGTCGATCTGTTGTTCGACAACGGCCAGTCGAAGTCGGTCAAGACGCTCGATATCAAGGCCGAAGACCGCTGGATTCCGGAAGTCGATATCAGCTATTTCTTCACCAGGAACATCGCCGCCGAACTGGTGCTGACCTGGCCGCAAAATATCAACATCAAGGCCGGCAGCACCAAGATCGGACAAATTCAGGCCTTGCCGCCGTCGCTGCTGATCCAGTACCACTTCACCGATCTCGGCGCGTTCAAGCCTTACGTCGGCGCCGGCGTCAACTACACCCATTTCTACAAGACCAGCAATATCCTCGACGGCGCGGCGAATATCGATAAGGACAGCTGGGGCCTGGTCGGACAGATCGGCATGGATTACGTGCTGAACAAGAACTGGTCGCTCAACATCGACGCCAAGTACGTCCAAATGGCCACCGACGTCCATGTCGGTTCGGCCAATATCGGCAAGCTCGATCTCAATCCGGTGACATTGGGAATCGGCGTCGGCTACCGCTTCTAAGCCAACGCGCAGCGGCAATTCAAAGCCTGCCGGCCGGCCGGCTTTGACGCCTGACGCCGCGCTCAGGCGTAATCGACGCGCACGTTCTCGCTCGAAAGCCAGTCGCCGAGCGAGGCGAGCAGCTCGTCCTCGAGCCGGACCCGGTTGTTTTCACCGAGCGTCAGTTCGCAAACCGCCTCAGCGTTGCGGTAGGCGACGCGCACCGGGCAATTGCCCGGGGTATAGGGCGCCAGTACGGCGCGCAGGCGCTGCGCCGCGGCCTGCGGGTTGGCGCTGGCCTGGCCGTTGAGCGACAGGCGCAGATGACGGGCAAAGCGCCCGCGCGCTTCGGCGAGCGTCAGCAGTCGTTCGGCGATCACGCGCACCTTGCCTTCGCCGGCAAAGTCGTCGCGCTGCACCTTGCCCTCGATGATCAGCACCTCGTCGTCGCGGATCTTGGCGCGTTCGGCCTCAAAAACCTCGTTGAACACCGAGACCTCGAGCAGCGTCGTTCCGTCGTCGATCTGGACGAAGGCCATCTTGCCGCGCGAGGTGATCTTGGTACGCACGCCGACCACCAGGCCGGCCAGCAACTGCGGTTCCTTGCGCGGCTCGAGCGCGGCCAGCGGTTTACGCGCAAAGCGCGAGACCTCGGCCTTGAAGCCATGAAAGGGGTGACCCGAGAAGAAGAAGCCGAGCGCCAGCTTCTCCTCGGTCAGCTGCTGCCGTTCCTTCCAGCGCGGCACCTCGCAATACTGCGGACCGTGCGCGGCGAGGGTGGCGCTGTCGAAGACGTCGAACAGGCTGACCTGTAGCGCATTGCGTTCGGCCTGCTCGGCCGCTTCCATGGCGATGCCGACCGACGCCATCAGGCGCGCGCGATGGTCGTCGAGCGCATCGAAGGCACCGGCACGGATCAGCGCCTCGATGGTGCGGCGGTTGACCATGCGCTTGTCGACGCGCAGGCAGAAGTCGAAGAGGTCCTTGAAAGCGCCGCCGCTCGCTCGCGCCTTGAGAATTTCGGTAACCGCCTGCTCGCCGGTGCCCTTGACGGCGCCCAGGCCATAGCGGATGGTCTTGCGATCGACCGGGGTGAAGCGGTATTCGGATTCATTGACGTCGGGGCCGAGGACGGAGAGCTTGTTGGCGATCGCGTCGTCATAGACGATCTTGACCGCGTCGGTGTTGTCCATGTCCGACGACATCGTCGCGGCGATGAACGCCGAGCAATGGTGCGCCTTGAGCCACGCCGTCTGATAGGTGATCACGGCGTAGGCGGCAGTATGCGACTTGTTGAAGCCGTACTCGGCGAACTTGGTCATCAGGTCGAACAGTTGCTCGGCGAGCGCCGGATCGTAACCGCGCTTCTTCGCCCCTTCGGCGATCGTCGCGCGGTGCTTGTCCATCTCCTCGGCTTTTTTCTTGCCCATCGCGCGGCGCAGCATGTCGGCGCCACCGAGCGTGTAACCGCCGATGATCTGCGAGATCTGCATCACCTGTTCCTGATAGACGATCACGCCGTAGGTCGGCGACAGGCAGGCGGTCAGATCCGGATGGAAGTAGTCGATCTTCTGCTGGCCCTTCTTGCGCAGGATGAAGTCGTCGACCATTCCTGAACCCAGCGGACCGGGACGGTAGAGCGCGAGCACCGCGATGATGTCCTCGAAACGGTCGGGAGCGAGCTTCTTGAGCAGCTTCTTCATTCCCTCCGATTCGACCTGGAAGATCGACGTGGTGTTGGCGTCCTTGAGGATCTGGTAGGCCTTCGGATCGTCGAAGGTCAGTGCGTCGAGGTCGGGGCGCGTTCCGGTGAGCTGCTCGACGTAGTCGACGGCGAGCTTGATGATGGTCAGGTTGCGCAGGCCCAGGAAGTCGAATTTGACCAAGCCGACCTTCTCGACGTCGTCCTTGTCGTATTGCGAGACGACCGAGCCGCCGCCGTCGGCCGAATAGAGCGGGCAGAAGTCGGTAAGCTTGCCCGGCGCGATCAGCACGCCGCCGGCGTGCATGCCGACGTTGCGCGTCAGGTCTTCAAGGCGTCCCGCCAGGTCGAACAGGTCGCGCACCTCCTCTTCCTCGTCGAGCTTGGCCTTGAGCTGCGGTTCGGCTTCGATCGCCTTGGCCAGCGACAGCGGCTTGTTCTGTTCGAGCGGGATCAGCTTCGAGAGCTGGTCGCAGAAGTTGTACGGCAGGTCGAGTACGCGCCCGACGTCGCGGATCACCGCTTTCGACGACATGGTGCCGAAGGTGGCGATCTGCGAGACGGCGTCGTGGCCGTATTTGTCGCGAACGTATTCGATGACTCGCCAGCGGTTGTCCTGGCAGAAGTCGATGTCGAAGTCGGGCATCGACACCCGTTCCGGATTGAGGAAGCGCTCGAAGAGCAGCGCGTAACGCAGCGGGTCGAGGTCGGTGATGCCCAGCGAAAAGGCGACCAAGGAACCCGCGCCCGAACCGCGCCCGGGGCCGACCGGTACGCCGTTCTTCTTGGCCCAGTTGATGAAGTCGGCAACGATCAGGAAGTAGCCGGGGAACTTCATGTTGACGATGGTTTCGGTCTCGGTCTTCAGGCGCGCATCGTAGACCGGGCGCTGCGCCTGCCGCTCGGCTTCGTCGGGGAACAGCTGCAGCAAGCGCAGCTCGAGACCGCGCGCCGCTTCCTGACACAGCAGCTCGTCGAGCGTGATGCCTTGCGGCGTCGGGAAATTGGGCAGGTAGTTGGTGCCGAGCGTGATCGAAAGATTGCAGCGTTTGGCGATCTCGACCGAGTTTTCGAGCGCTTCGGGCAGGTCGGAGAACAATTCGACCATTTCGCCCTCCGACTTGAAGTACTGCTCTTCCGTATACAGCCTGGGGCGCCGCGCGTCGCCCAGCATATAGCCCTCGGCGATGCAGACGCGCGCTTCGTGCGCCTTGAAATCGTCGCGCTCAAGAAACTGGATCGGATGCGTGGCGACCAGCGGCAGCGAAAGGTCGGCAGCCAGATCGGCGGTCGCCGCGATCAGCGCTTCCTGCGGCGCGTGACCGCGCGGATTGACGCGCTGTACCTCGAGATAGAAGGCGCCGGGAAAGAGGCTCGCCCAGTAGCGCGCGCGGTTCATAGCCTGCTCGACGTTGCCCTGCAGCAGCGCTTCGCCGACGTCGCCGGCGCCCGCGCCGGAGAGTGCGATCAGTCCATCGACGCCGACCTCGCGCAGCATCTGGCGAGTGATTTCGGCGCGCCCGCGCAGTCGCGGCGCCAGGCAGGCGCGCGACAGCAGTTCGCAAAGCTGCAGATAGCCCTGATGCGACCGAACGAGCAGCAGCATTCGATACGGGCGGTCGGGGTCGGCCTTGTTGGCCAGGAACACGTCGCAGCCGAGGACCGGTTTGATGCCCTTGCCGCGCGCCGATTTATAGAATTTGACCAGCCCGAAGAAGTTGGAGAGATCGGTGAGCGCCAGCGCCGGCATCCCGCAGGCGACGGCGCGCGCCACCGCATCGTCGAGACGGACGATGCCGTCGGTAACAGAGTATTCGCTGTGCAGGCGAAGGTGGACAAAGCGGGATTCGGACATTCGCGCATTTTACCCCTTCGCGGGGCAGACGACGGGACGCCTTGGTCATCAGCAGGTCGACGCGCGCGGAGGCTGATGTAAGCCGGTGTACGAAGTGGTAAGCGTTTGTAACGCCGGTCATCGGTCTCGTCGGCGGCGCGTTATTTTGCCTATCGAAGCGAAAAAAAGAGAACAATCATGAAAAAGCAACTCGGCATCACGTTGGCCCTGACCTTCTGCCTGCTCTCATCGGGCGCCGCGCTCGCTGACGACGCGATTTTGGGCGCACTGATCGGTGGTGGCGCCGGCGCCGTGGTCGGCCATTCGATCGGCGGCCGCGACGGCACGATCATCGGCGGCGCGATCGGTGCCGCCACCGGCGCGGCAATCGGCTCGCAACAGCGCGGCCGCGTCGAGTACGTCGCGCCGCCGCCGGTCTATTACACCGCACCGGCTTACCCGCAGCAGGCCTACTACCCGCCACAGCAGGTCTATTACGCGCAACCGGTCTACCAACGCCCGGGCTACTACGTCGAACGCGGCTACGGGCGCGACTACCATAGGCACCACGAACATCGCGACTGGGACCGAGACGGCCGCGGCTGGGAGCGAGACGGTCGCGGCTGGGACGGTCGCCGCTAAGTCATTGAATCACAGAGTCGGCGCAGGCAAGTCAAACGACTTCGCCGCACCTCCCGACAACCGTATCAGACCTTGGCCAGTTCGGCGCGCAGCGCAGCGATGATCGAGTTGTATCGTTGCGCGTCGCTGTCCTTGCCGGCACCGTAGATCGCCGATCCAGCGACGAAGGTATCGGCGCCGGCGCGAGCGATTTCGCCGATGTTGTCGACCTTGACGCCGCCGTCGATCTCGAGGCGAATCGTCCGCCCGCTCCGCCGCTGATAGTCGTCGATCCGCGCGCGCGCCGCTTTGAGCTTGGGCAAAGTCGACGGAATGAAAGCCTGCCCGCCGAAACCCGGATTGACGCCCATCAGCAACACCAGGTCGACCTTGTCCATCACGTAGTCGAGGTAGTCGAGCGAAGTCGCCGGATTGAACACCAGGCCCGACTGGCAGCCGTGTTCGCGAATCAGCGACAGGCTGCGATCGACGTGTTCTGAGGCCTCGGGGTGAAAACTGATGAGATTGGCGCCGGCCTTGGCGAAGTCCGGAATCAGCCGATCGACCGGTTTGACCATCAGATGCACGTCGATCGTCGCCTCGGTGAGCGGACGCAGCGCCGCGCAAACCAGCGGGCCGACGGTCAGGTTGGGGACGTAATGGTTGTCCATCACGTCGAAATGGATCCAGTCGGCACCGGCGGCAAGCACATCGACGACCTCTTCGCCGAGTTTGGTGAAATTGGCAGAGAGAATGCTGGGAGCGATGAGGTACATGGCGATAGGCAACGAAATATGGAGAAGCGCGATATTACCGCAAAGCGATCAAATCTCGGCCCGCGCGTCGATCTGCGACGCGTCGAGGTAGTGCTCGGCGTACTCCAGATAGACCTTCTGCTTGACGAAAACGTCAAACAGATCGGGGTCGATGTGACCGCTGCTGCTCATGTTGCCGAGGATCGCGAGCGCCTGCGAAAGCTTCATTCCGGGCTTGTAGGGTCGGTCACTGGCGGTCAGCGCCTCGAAGATGTCGGCGATGGCCATGATCCTGGCCTGCACCGACATCTCGTCGCGCTTAAGTCCGGCCGGATAGCCCTTGCCGTCGACGCGCTCGTGGTGCCCTGCGGCGTACTCGGGGACGCGCGCGAGGTGCGCGGGCCAGGGCAGCGCTTTGAGCATGCTGTTGGTCGCCACGACATGGTGGTTGATCGTTTGGCGCTCGGCCGGGGTCAGCGTCCCGGCGCGGATATTGAGGTTGTCGATTTCGTCAGCGCTCAGGAAATCGACCTTGCCGCCGTCGCCATCAAGCCAGCGATAGTCCTGTGCGATACGCCGCACGCGTTCCTGGTCTTCGGGTTTCATCAGTTCGCTGCCGACATTGGCGCGGCGCAGGAAGGCACGATCGTCGTCGATGGCGCTCAGCCGCTGTTGCCGGCTTTGCTCGGCCGCCTGGCGATCGGCGCCAGCCAGCACGGCGCGCAGCATGTCGAGCTCGGCGTCACGCCGGATCACGGCAAAGCGGGTGTCGATCAGTTCGATGCGGTCGAAGATCGTTTCCAGCTTGGTCGCCTTGTCGACCACATGCACCGGCGTCGTAATCTTGCCACAGTCGTGCAGCAGGCCGGCGATCTTCAGTTCGTAGCGATCCTTGTCGCTCATCCGGAAGTCGGCGAGAGGCCCGTCGCGCGCGGCATCAGCGGCATCGGCGAGCATCATCGTGAGCGTCGGAACGCGCTGGCAATGCGCTCCCGTATACGGCGATTTTTCGTCGATGGCGAGGTTGATCAGGGTAATGAAGGATTCGAACAGTTCTTCGAGCTGGATCACCAGCAGGCGGTTGGTCAGCGCCACCGCGGCCTGCGACGCCAGCGATTCGGCAAGGCGCTGATCGGCATCCGAAAAGACGCACACGGCGCCGCTCGCAGGATCGATGGCGTTGATCAGTTGCAGCACGCCGATGACTTCATTTTCGTGATTCTTCAGCGGAACGGTGAGGAAGGACTGCGAACGGTAGCCGGTCATCTCGTCGAATTTTCGCGTCCCCGAGAAATCGAAGCCGTCGGCCGCGTAGGCATCGGCAATATTGACCGTCAGCGAATGAATCGCGCAGTAGGCGGCGACCAGCGAGTTGTTGGCTTCGCCGTCGTCGCGATAGAGCGGCAGGCGCTTGAATTTTGAGGAAATCGACTCGCCGCTGGTGCCGCCGTAGGCAATCTTGAGCGAGTCGGTACGAACGATTTCAAAACGCAATGACTGGCCGTCGTCGCTGACGCGATAGAGCGTCCCGCCGTCGGCATGGGTAATCCCCTTGGCCGCCAGCAGGATGTTCTCGAGCAGGCGATCGATATTGCGTTCGCTCGAGAGCGACGCGCCAATGGCGTTGAGTTGTTCAAAGCGCTCGAACAGATCGGTCATCGTATCCATCTTGCCGCCCCTGACTCAGAACTCGAAAATCTGATCTTTTTGCAGCATCTTGGGCTTGACGTCGCCGGCGCATTGCTCGATCTCGCCCATGATCAGGTCGATCTGGCCGGGCTTGAGGTGCGTGATGTAGATCCCGGCATCGCTCGTCAGCTTGGCGAGCTCGTCGCCCAACAGGCTCGGGCAAAGATGCTTGGACATCACCGCCAGTCGTTTTTCCTGATTTGAAAACGCGGTTTCAATGATCAGGTAGCGCAAATTGGCAATCGCGTTGACGACCGGCCAGAATGCATCGTTGACCGTCGTGTCGCCGGTAAACACCAGGCTGGCCGCCCCCGAATCGAGCTGATAGCCGACCGCTGGCACCGTATGCTCGGCGGGAACGGCGGTGATCGTGCGTTCGGCCAACTCGATCGTCTGACCGACGCGAATCGCCCGGTACTGCATCACCGCGGCTTCGCGAATCGAAATCTCCGAGAAGTCCGGCCAGATCGCCCAGTTGAAGATGTGGTTCTGGATGATTTCCAGCGTTTCAGCGGTCGCATAGACGGTGACCGGCGCAACGCGCAGGTCGGCGACCGAGTCGATCATCAGCGGCAGCGCGGCCAGATGATCGAGGTGCGAATGGGTGATGAAGACGTGGTCGATCAACGCCAGCTCGGCGAGCGAGAGATCGGCGACACCGGTTCCTGCATCGATCAGGATGTCGTGATCGACCAGCATCGACGTCGTGCGCAAATGCTCGCCGCCGATGCCCCCGCTACAGCCCAGAATTCTGACCTTCATTCGCTCTCCGCAGACTTTGCTCTGACTTCACTTGGTGGCCAACGTCGTTACCCCGTCCCACGCCGACTCCGGGGGATTGGCGCGGTAATGGATGATTCGTTGCGCATAGATTTGATACAGCACGCGCTGCGCGCTGAGGCGCGACAGCTGGTCAAGCAGCAGTTCGGCCTGATCCCAGTCCTGCTCACGGTAGAGCCGCAAGGCCTGATGCCAGAGCGTCAGTTCGTCGCGCTCGGCGTCGCTGACCTCGCTCCCCAGCGGTTCGAAAATCGCGACCGGTTCGCCCTTGCCCTTGACGCGAACACGATCGAGTTCGCGATAAACGATGTCGCCAACCAGCGCGCGCGTCGCCTCGCTGACGATGATGCCGACGCCGTACTGCTTGGTGATCCCTTCGAGCCGCGCTCCGAGATTGACGGCGTCGCCCATCACCGTATACGATTTTCGCACCGGCGAACCCATATCGCCGACGGTCATCGTCCCGGAACTGATGCCGACCCCGATCTGCAGCGGCGGCCAGCCGCGCGCCTTGAACGGCTCGTCGAGCCGGCGCAGCTCGGACTGCATTTCGAGCGCGGTCAGCACGGCCTGGCGAGCATGGTCGGGGTTGGCCACCGGCGCCCCCCAGAAGGCCATGATCGCATCGCCGATATATTTGTCGAGCGTTCCGCGATTTTTCTGGACGACCGCGGTCATCGCGCCCAGATAGGCGTTCATCAGACGCGTCAGCTCCTTGGGATCGAGCCCCTCCGAGATGCTGGTAAAACCGCGCACGTCGGAGAACAGCACGGTCAGCTCTTCGTTCTTGCCTTCCATGCTGTAGCGCTCGGGGTCGCGCGCCATCTCGTCGACCAGCTCGGGCGGCACGTACTGGCCGAACAGCTCGGCAAACTGGCGCTTGCTGCGCGTCTCGACGAAATAGCCCCACGACATGTTGAACGCGTAGACGCAGAGAATCGCCGAAACGACGGCCGCCACCGGCATCACCAGCCCGGACGACCACAGCCAGAGGTTGAGTCCGACCACGCCCGAGAGCAGCGTCAGCGCCAGCAAGCTCGCGCGCATCGGCGACAGAACCGGCAACGAGCAGGCCAGCAGCAAGGCACAGAGCAGCAGCAACAAGGCGTCGGCGCCGACCACGTACGACGGCTTCTGCTTGATGTCACCGTCGAGGATGCCAGCGAGCAGATTGGCGTGAATCTCGACCCCCGGATAGGCGCTGCCGACCGGCGTCGCACGCAGATCCATCAAGCCGGGCGCGGTGGTGCCGAGCAGCACGATCTTGCCCTTGAGCGCTTCCAGCGCAAGCCGCCCGCTCAGCACATCGGCGGCCGAAAGATAGGCGAAGCTGCCCTGTGCCCCGCGATAGGGAATCAGGCTCGCCACCTGGTCATCAACCGGAATGCGCAGCGCCCTGCCGCCGACGGGCGCCAACTCAAGCCACTCCATGCCGCCGGAATCCGCATCGGGGTAACCGGGCTTGAGCGGCGCCTTGCCGAGCAGCAGCCGCGCCATGGCCAGCGACAGCGACTCGTAGTATTGCCCCTCGTGTTCGACGAGCATCGGTACGCGCCGCGCAACGCCGTCGAAGTCGACCAGCGGATTGAAGTGTCCGGCATTGACCGCGCTCCGCTGGAACTCGGGCAGATTGCCGCCATAGCCGCGCCAGCGGGTGAAGTCGATCTCCCTGCCGGCGAAGGCGGCCGCCGGCACCGCTGCGGCGGGCAGCGCGCCGCTCTGGTGGGCGCCATTGACGCTCGAAAAATAGTAGCCGAGAACGACCGGGCGGTTGCGCAGCGCATCGGCGAAGCGCTGGTCGTAGTTCAAGGGGCCGCGCAGCCCCTTCAGGGCCGACAGGAAAGCCGCGTCGCCCTTGAGTTCGCCGCTGGCGATGGCTTCCAGCGACGCGAGTCCGGAACTGCCGTCAGCTTCGGCAAAAACCACGTCGAAGCCGAGCAGGACGACCCCGTAACGGTCGAAAAGCTGGCTCACCAGCGCGGCCATCTTGTCGCGGCTCCAAGGCCAGCGCCCCTGCTCGGCCAGACTCTTCTCGTCGATGTCCAGAATCACGATGCGCTGATCGACGCCGCCCGGGGTCGTCAGGCGCAGACGCGCGTCATAGGCGAAGGCGTCGAGCGTGTTGAGCAGCGGAATCTGGTAAAAGCGCGCCGAATGGCCAAGAAAAACGAGCGCCAGCGCCAGACCGAAGGCGATCCGAACGAGGTTTTTTTTCACTGCGCTGCCGGCAAAGAGGAACGTCTGACCATCAGGGCTTGAGGAAAAATTCCATCTTGATTCCGGCTATTTCGATGACATCGTGGTCGGCCAGCGCACGCGCCTGTGTGTCGATCGTCTGGCCATTGACCACCGGGCACTGCGCTCCTTCGACATGGGTAATGAAATAGCCGTGCGGCCGCCGCGCGATCACCGCCACCTGCACCCCGGGCTTGCCCAGCGTCGTCAGCGTCTTGGTCAATTCGAGTTGGCGGCCGGCATTGGCACCATTGAGGATCTGGATCGCGCCGCAGACCAGCGCGGCATAGGTCGGCGGAACTGCCGCCGCCGGTCCGGGCAGTGGGCTGGCCAAGGCGGTCTTGACCGCCGCCGGCGTCGCCGGCTTCTGCCCGGCAACGGCCTTCGCGAAGTCGCCCGCATCGAGCTGCGGCGCCTGCTCGACGACGTACTTGAGCTTGTATTTGCCAAGCTCGATGACATCGCCGTTCTTGAGAAAGTGTTTGTTCACCGGCTGACCATTGACCAAGGTGCCATTGGTGCTGTTGAGGTCTTCCAGAAATGAGTCGTTGAGAATCGTCACCACTGCGGCGTGTTCGCCGCTGATCGCCAGATTGTCGATCTGAATGTCGTTGCTCGGCCTGCGGCCAATGCTCATCCGCTCCTTGGTCAAGGCAATTTCCTTGAGGACCAGACCGTCCATGCTCAGTATCAGTTTTGCCATCGCTGTTTCGTCCTTATCCAAACCAGGTCAGGCACTTCGACCACCAGCCCTGGGGCGCAGCAAAGTCGCAGAGTATCTTTATCAGAATGACGGAAACGTTATCACGTCCGCCATTGTCGTTGGCCATCTGGATGAGCGCGCTCGCCGCCAGATCGAGGTTGGCCGCCCGGTTCTGCAGCGTGAGCTGGATATCCTCATCGTCGACCATGTCGTTGAGACCGTCGGAACACAACAGATAGATATCGCCGGGACGTACTGGATAATCGTGGATCTCGGTGTCGACGTTGACATCGACGCCGAGCGCGCGCAATACCAGATTCTTGTTCTGCGAGAAGCGCGCCTCCTCGAGCGAAATCATTCCGCAATCGATCTGCTCCTGCAACAGCGAGTGATCCCGAGTGATCGCCACGAACGATTCGCCGCGCAAGCGGTAGAGCCGCGAATCGCCGATGTGCGCGACCGTCACCCGGTTGTCGTAAAAGAGCGCGGTGACCAGCGTGGTGCCCATTCCCGAATACTGCGGCTGACTTTCTGCGGCGTTGAAGATCGCCGAATTGGTCAGCGCCACCTTTTCCTTGAGGCAGCGGTGACCATAGGTCAAGCCGGTTTCGCGGTCGACTTCGTAGGGCGGCCTGACGGAAAACGCCGTTTCCAGTTCAGAGGAGAGCACCATCGTCGCCATGCCGCTCGCCACTTCACCGGCGTTGTAACCGCCCATCCCGTCGGCGAGGATCGCGAAACCCAGATTCGGATTGGCAAATACCGCGTCTTCGTTGTGCCCGCGAACCATTCCCGGGTCGGTCCGGACAACGATTTCAAGCGCGCTACTCAATGTTCTGTCCACCTCGCCTCCCAACGATGGTGAGCCGGTGCCGGGCGCTGCAGCCCTGCGCCAATTATCCCCGCAAGCAAAAAAATTCGCAGCAGAAACAGCGATCTATTGCGAACCCTCGCCGTTCATCAGCGGTCAATCGACGACAGCGTCAGGCTCAAGCGCCGTAAGGCAACTCAACCCCCAGGCCGCGCTCGCGCGCCAACGCCTCAAGCCTGACGGCCAGCGAAATATCCTGGATCGCCATGCCCTGCGACTCGAACAGCGTGATCTCGTCGGGCGTACTGCGCCCGGGATGACGCCCGATGATCACCTCGCCGAGTTCGACCAGCGCGCGCTCGGAAAGCCGCCCCTTTTCGAGCGCCGGCAACAGATCGCCGGCTTCCTTGAGCGCCGTATCGCGGCTGTCGACGACGATAGCACTACTGACTTTCAGGACATCTTCGCCGACTTCGCGGCGAATCAGCGAATTGGACCCGGCGGCGTTGATGTGCGTTCCGGGCGACAGCCATTTCGCATCGAACAACGGCGCACTCGCCGTCGTCACGGTACTGACGATATCGCTGCCGCGCACCGTCTCTTCCGGCGAGCCGGCCGCAACGACGTCGATCTTGAGGCGCTGCGACATCTTTGCGCAGAACGCTGCGCGGCGCTCTTCATTGCGCGAAAACACCTTGACGCGGCGCAGCGGACGCACTGCGGCGATCGCTTCGAGGTGCCCCTCGGACTGCCATCCCGAGCCAAACAGCCCGAGGATCTCGGCATCGGGCCGCGCCAGCCAGCGCGTGGCGACGCCCGACGCCGCTCCGGTGCGCATCATGCCGAGCAGGTCGGCTTCGAGAACGACGCGCAATACGCCGGTCGACGCGCTGAACACGTGAACCAGGAAGCGGACACCCGAACGGTTGCTGGTATAGGCCTTGTAGCCGATCGCGTCGCACCCGGGCAAGGCGCCCTGCAGGATGTGCAGCGCCGTCTGCGGCAGCCGCGTGCGCTGACGCGGCACATCGACCGCACGGCCGAGCGAGAGTTCGCGATGCGCCTCCTCGACGGCCTCGATCGCCAGCGGCATGGTCAATAACTGCCGAACATCGCTTTCATTCAGGAATAAAGACATGCATCCTCCAAAAGCTGCGCGCAAGCGCCGGTTGAACAAACTTAAACGCGATTCTACCGGCATTTCATCTTTCCTTCGCAGACTCGATCACCCGCGATGGTTTTGCAGTTAACATGACGCCTTTACCGCGCATTCCCCTGACGTGAATCAGCCTGCCATGCGAACGACACTGCTCACCGCCCTGCTGCTGCCCGCCTTGCTGCTCGCCGCCCCGGCCCACGCGGCGCGCTGGGTTGGTATCGGCGGCAAGGCGTCAGCGACGACCCCGCGCTACGAGGTCGATGCCGCCAGCATCGTCACGACCAGCGACGGCAAATTGCGCATCTGGCACCGCGAAACCTACGCGCAACCGAAGATTCCCGATTCCGGCGCATTTTCGTTCACGCGGCTGACCGCGCTCACCGAATTCCAATGCGACAAGCGGCTGGCGGCAACGGTCTCCCACCGCTACACCGCCGCCGACGGCAGCGAGCTCAAGAGCGAGACCTTCGATACCCGCGAGCCGGTGCCGGTCACCCCCGACTCGAACCTCGAGACCGTTTTCAATTACGCCTGCAAGCCGCGCAGCAAGCCGGTCGCCAAGCCGCCCGAGCCGGCACCGCCGCCGCCGGTGGTCAAAGTCACGGTCGTGCTCAAGAAAAAGCTCAAGAAAGGCCAGGTCGAACCGCCGCCACCGCCACCGCACTGGAGTTACACCGGCGCGACCGGCGTCGAAAAATGGGGCAGCCTGAGCAAGGAATTTGCGACCTGCAGCGTCGGCCAGCGGCAATCGCCGATCGACATTCGCCATACCGTTCGCGCCGATCTGGCACCGATCGAGTTTGCCTACCAGCCGGTCCCGTTGGCTATCGTCGATAACGGGCACAGCATCAAGGTCGACGCGCCGGACGCCGGAACCATCACCGTCGACGGCGAAAGTTACGCGCTGCTGCAGTTCCACTTTCACAAGCCAAGCGAGGAGAAGATCAACGGCAAATCCTACGCCATGGTCGCCCACCTGGTGCACCAGTCAAAGGCCGGAAAGCTCGCGGTCGTCGCCGTGCTCTTCGAGGCCGGCAAGGAACAGCGTCTGATCCGCACCTTATGGAACAACCTGCCGCTCGAAGAAGACAAGCCGGTCGTTCGAGCGGACCTCAAGATCGACCCGACGCAGCTGCTGCCGGCCAAACGCGGCTACTACACCTTCATCGGCTCGCTGACGACGCCGCCGTGCACCGAGGACGTGCTGTGGCTGGTACTCAAGACGCCAGTCCAGGTCTCCAAGGAGCAACTCGCCGGCTTTGGCACGATCTACAAAAACAACGTGCGACCGGTGCAGCCGGTCAACAACCGGGTAATCAAAGAGTCGCGCTGAAGTGGTGTAAAGAGACAACGAGCTAAACCACGGCGGCACAGCGGGCACGGCGAAAACACAAGTTTTGGCGTTTTTCTCGACTCACCCTTTCGGTGATTGAGCGTATCAAATCAAATCGTTGTCTTTCCGCCGTGTTCGCCGTGCCCGCTGTGGTCAACTTCCGGCTTAATGACTCACAGCAGGCCCTTGAGCAGCTTGGCCATTTCCGACGGATTGCGCGTCACCGTGAAGCCGCATTCCTCCATGATCGCCAGCTTGGCGTCGGCGGTATCGGCGCCGCCCGAGATCAGCGCGCCGGCGTGGCCCATGCGCTTGCCGGCCGGCGCCGTGACGCCGGCGATGAAACCGACGATCGGCTTGTGCATGTGGTCCTTGCACCAAACGGCGGCTTCGGCTTCGTCCGGGCCGCCGATTTCGCCGATCATGATCACCGCGTCGGTGTCCGGGTCGTCGTTGAACAATCGCATGACGTCGATGTGCTTGAGACCGTTGATCGGGTCGCCGCCGATGCCGACCGCGGTCGACTGGCCAAGACCGATTTCGGTGAGTTGAGCGACCGCTTCGTAAGTCAGCGTTCCTGAGCGCGAGACGACGCCGATGCGTCCCTTGCGGTGGATGTGACCGGGCATGATGCCGATCTTGATTTCGTCGGGCGTGATCAAGCCCGGGCAATTGGGTCCGAGCAGCAGCGTTTCCTTGCCGCCGGCGGCGACCTTCTTCTTCATGCGGTTGCGCAGTTCGAGCATGTCGCGAACCGGGATGCCTTCGGTGATGCAGATCACCAGGTCGAGGTCGGCTTCGACGGCTTCCCAGATCGCCGCTGCGGCGCCCGGGGGCGGCACGTAGATCACCGATACCGTGGCGCCGGTTTGCGCCGCGGCGTCCTTGACCGAGGCATAGATCGGGATATCGAAAATCGACTCGCCGGCCTTCTTCGGGTTGACGCCGGCGACGAAGCAGGCCTTGCCGTTGGCGTATTCCTGGCACTTCTCGGTGTGGAACTGGCCGGTCTTGCCGGTGATTCCCTGGGTGATGACGCGGGTGTTCTTGTTGATCAGAATCGACATAGTGAGTGGCTCCCTTACTTGACCGCAGCGACGATCTTGGTGGCGGCTTCGGCCATGGTATCGGCCGTGATGATCGGCAGGCCCGAATCCTTGAGGATCTTCTTGCCCAGCTCCTCGTTGGTGCCTTTCATTCGCACCACCAGCGGCACCGACAAATGCGTTTCACGCACGGCGGCGATGACGCCGTTGGCGATCGTGTCGCACTTCATGATGCCGCCGAAGATGTTGACCAGGATGCCTTTGACCTTGGGATTCCTGAGCATGATCTTGAACGCTTCGGTGACCTTCTCGGTCGTCGCGCCGCCGCCGACGTCGAGGAAATTGGCCGGCTCGGCGCCGAACAGCTTGATGGTGTCCATCGTCGCCATCGCCAGACCGGCACCGTTGACCAGACAGCCGATATTGCCGTCGAGCGCGATGTAGGCGAGGTCGAATTTCGACGCTTCGATTTCGTCGGCGTCTTCCTCGTCGAGGTCGCGGTAGGCGACGATCTCGGGATGACGGTAGAGCGCGTTGGCGTCGAAGTTGAACTTGGCGTCGAGCGCCTTGATGTTGCCCGGCTTTCCATCCACGCCTCCTTCGAGGATCAGCGGGTTGATTTCGGCGAGCGACGCGTCGGTCTCCATGTAGCAGGCATAGAGGCCCTTGAGCGCAGCGACCGCCTGCGGCAGCGAAGCGGCGGGAACGCCGATGCCGCTCGCCAGTTCGCTCGCCTGCGCGTCGGTGAGTCCCTCAGCCGGATCGATGAAGACCTTGAGGATCTTCTCGGGCGTGCTGTGCGCGACCTCCTCGATGTCCATGCCGCCTTCGGAAGACGCCATCATCGCGACCTTCTGCGTGGCCCGGTCGGTGAGCGCCGCGACGTAGTATTCCTTCTTGATGTCGGCGCCTTCCTCGATCAGCAGGCGGCGCACTTTCTGGCCTTCCGGACCGGTCTGATGCGTCACCAGTTGCATGCCGAGAATCTGCGATGCGTACGAGCGGACCTCTTCGGGCGACTTGGCGACCTTGACGCCGCCGCCCTTGCCGCGGCCCCCGGCATGGATCTGCGCCTTGACCACCCAGACCTTGCCGCCCAGCGAAGCTGCCGCCTTGACGGCATCATCGACCGTATTGCAGAACACCCCACGCGGAACGACTACGCCGAATTTCTTGAGAAGTTCTTTTCCCTGATATTCGTGAATTTTCATGCGCCTTCCCTTGCTTTCTTAGAAGTGACGATCTTTGGGCAGGCGAACCTACCCGGGGGTTTGGTCACGATACCAGCGCGGGTAATAGCGCCGTACCGTTTCCGAATGAGAGCTCAGTGCGTGGCAGCGATCGACGTGATACGGCTTATGTTCGCTGTCTTCGTTGTCGACCACCTCGCTGGCGAAGGTCTGCAATGCCGCCGTCGGCAGCGACATCAAGAGCTCGGTGAGGTGCGCGCAGCCGCGCGTTGCGCCGAACAGTTCCTTGACCGCCTTGAGAAAACCGTGAAAGAGATTGAGGCCGACGATGCGCGAATAGTCGGGCGGAACGGCGTCGCAGAAGCCCATGTAGGGCGCCGCGTCGGTACAGGTTTGCGCGTCGATGACGTTGAACTTGCCGTCGATGGTGACCCGCACCGACATGTCGTGGACCGCCTCGCCGGCGCGGCGCAGGCCCGACGACAGCGGATAGTCCTGGTCCTTGGTGTCGACCATGCGCGCCTCGATGTCCCACAGTCCGTCGACGCGTTTGTAGCCGTCGAAGGTGACGCGGCGCAGATGCATTCGCTTACGCTCGACGCAGGGAGGAGGCAGTGGCATGGTCAATCCCGGGCTGACACATCGACGGAGCGCGGCTCCGAATATTGTTTTTGACTCTAGCACACTTGATTTCATGCCAGAACGTTTTCGTTTCTAGCGCCGTTGACAAGGCCAACACGCAAACAGTTCCCGAGGCGGGCGACGTACAATCCAAAACTCTCGTTCAGGAACATCGATCAATGACCGCCAGCGCCATCCTTTATGCCATTCGCCCACTGCGTCCCGAGGCGCACACCTTCGAGGTGTGCTGCACGGTTCGCGACCCCGACCCGGCCGGTCAGCGCTTCGCGCTGCCGGCGTGGATTCCCGGCAGCTACCTGATCCGCGACTTCGCGCGGCACATCGTCGCGATTAACGCGCAGGCGAACGGCAAGCCGCTGCCACTGACCAAGATCGACAAGCACACCTGGCAGGCGGCGCCGACCACCGGATCGATCACCGTGCGTTGCGAGATCTACGCCTGGGACCTCTCGGTGCGCGGCGCCCATCTCGATGCGACCCACGCTTTCTTCAACGGCAGCAGCGTCTTTCTGCGCGTCGTCGGCCAGGAGGACGCCCCCTGCCGTGTCGACATCGCAGCGCCGGCCGGCAAGGCCTACCAGGACTGGCGAATCGCCACCGCGCTGGCGCCCGGCAAGCGCACCCAGGCCAACGGCTTTGGCCACTACCACGCCGCCGACTACGACGAGCTGATCGACCACCCGGTCGAAATGGGCCGCTTCACGCTGGCCCGCTTCACCGCCTGCGGCGTCGCGCACGAGATCGCCATCACCGGCAAACACGACGCCGACCTCGACCGCCTGTGCGCCGACCTAAAACGAGTCTGCGAATGGCAGATCCGCTTTTTCGGCGAGCCGGCACCGATGTCGCGCTACGTCTTTCTCGTCACTGCCGTCGGCGAGGGTTACGGCGGCCTCGAGCACCGCGCCTCGACGGCGCTGATCTGCTCGCGCAACGACCTGCCCTACGCCGCAATGAAGGGAACGCCCGAGGGCTACCGAAAGTTCCTGGGCCTCGCCAGCCACGAGTATTTCCACAGCTGGAACGTCAAGCGAATCAAGCCTGCGGCATTTACCCCGTACGACCTCGATCGCGAGAATTTCACGACGCTGCTCTGGGTCTTCGAAGGTTTCACCTCGTATTACGACGATCTCGCGCTGCTCAGAAGCGGCTGCATTACCCAGGCCGACTGGCTCGAACTCACCGCCAAGACGATCAGCAGCGTGGCGCGCGGCCCCGGACGCCTGCGGCAGACGCTCGCCGAATCGAGCTTCGACGCCTGGAGCAAGTTCTACCGGCCCGACGAGAACACGCCCAATGCGGTGGTGAGCTATTACGCCAAGGGCGCGCTGGTCGCGCTGGCGCTCGACCTCACGCTGCGCAGCAAAACCTCCGGCCGCGTCTCGCTCGACGACGTGATGCTCGCGCTGTGGGCCCGCCACGGCCAAACCGGAATCGGCGTCGATGAGGACACGGTGCGGCTGATCGCCGAGGAACTTTCGGGACTTAAACTCAAGCGCTTCTTCGCCAGCGCCGTCGATGGAACGACCGACCTGCCGCTCAAGAGTCTGCTCGCGCGCTTCGGCGTGACGCTCGCCTGGGAGAAGGAGAAAGTTGAAACGACCGCGTCGCTCGGCGTCAAGACCGCGACCGAAGGCAAGGAAGTACGGCTGGCGACGGTCTACGACGGCGGCGCAGCGCAGGCCGCGGGCCTCGCCGCCGGCGACCTGCTGCTCGCCATCGACGGACTGCGCGTCACGCCGGCGAGCATCGACCCGCAGCTGGCGCGCTTTGAGCCCGGCGCCACGGTCAAGCTGCACGCTTTCCGCCGCGACGAGCTGATGGAATTTACCGTTCGCCTCGACGCGCCGGCGGCCGACAGCGCACGCCTGACCTGCGCTGCGAAGTCTGCCGGCAAGCGCCGCGGCTGGCTAGTCGACTGAGCCGCCGAAGCTGCCCGGGAGCATCGCCAGGATCGCCTTTTAGCGTGCTTTCAAGGCATCGGCGAGCGATCAGACGAGCTTGATCTTGAGTTCGCCGACGTTCTCGATGAAGCCCTCGAGGACGTCGCCGCGAACCACCGTCGACACCCCGGCCGGCGTGCCGGTAAAGATCAGGTCGCCCGGCTCGAGGCGCACGTAGCTCGACAGGTTGGCGATCACCTCGGCGACCTTCCACGACATCTGCGCGAGGTCGCCGCTCTGCTTGAGTTGGCCATTGACCTTGAGCCAGATCGCGCCGTTCGCCGGATGACCGAGCGTCGCGACCGGGACGATGGCGCTCACCGGTCCGCTCTGATCGTAACCCTTGGCCATGTCCCACGGCTGGCCCTTGGCCTTGGCGCGCGACTGCAGATCGCGCCGCGTCAGGTCGAAGCCGATCGCGTAGCCATACACGCAGTCAAGCGCCCGATCGACCGCGATGTCGCTGCCTCCCTTACTCAGCGCGACGACCAGTTCGACTTCGTGCTGCAGATTGACCGTCTGCGGCGGGTAGGCGACGTTACCCCCACCGGGAACCAGCGCATCGGCGGGTTTGCCGAAGAAGAACGGCGGCTGGCGACCATCGCCGCCCATTTCGGCGGCGTGGTCGGCGTAATTCTGTCCGACGCAATAGACGCGGCGCACCGGAAAAACCGACTCGCTGCCGGCAACGCGAAGGGCGACCGGCGCCGCCGGCGGAAAAACGTAGTTCATGAAGCCTCCCAGAAAAACAGGTGATGACAAACATTAACCACAGCGGGCACAACGAACACAACGAGAAGCCAAAAGAAAAGAGAATTTCGTTGTGACCGTCGTGTTCGTCGTGGTGAAAAAAATCAATCTCCCTCAAACTGGATTGTCGATCTCGACATACTCGCAGTCCAGGCCGAACCGCTCGGCCAGGTGGGCGGCCAGCGCCTGAACGCCGTAACGCTCGGTGGCGTGATGCCCGGCGGCAAGATAGGCGACGCCTGATTCTCGCGCGAGGTGAACGTTCTGCTCGGAGATCTCGCCCGAGAGAAAAACATCGACACCGAGCGCAATCGCCTGTTCGAAATAACTCTGCGCACCGCCCGAACACCAGGCGACGTGGTTGATCAGCCGCCCGCCGTCGGCAGCACCGTCGATCACCAGCGGCACTCGTTGCAACCGAGTGCTGATCATCTGCGTCAGATCGGCAAGCGTCGTCGCCGCCATGGTGCGCCCGTGCCAGCCGAGCTCCTGCTCGCCGAAGCGCCCATCGACTTGCCAGCCCAGGCGTTTGGCCAGCTGCGCGTTGTTGCCCAATTCGGGATGGCCGTCGAGCGGCAGGTGATAGCCGATCAGGTTGATGTCATTCGCGAGCAGCGCTTGCAGACGCGCTTTTCGATGGCCGGTGACGCGACCATCCTCGCCGCGCCAGAACCAGCCGTGGTGCACCAGCAGCGCGTCGGCACCGCGCGCAATCGCCGCGTCGACCAGCGCCTGGCTCGCCGTGACGCCGACAACGAGGCGCCGCACCTCGCCGCAACCTTCCACTTGCAGGCCGTTTGGGCAATAATCGCGAAAGCGCGAGGCGTCGAGCAGTTGGTCGAGATAGCGCGTCAGTTCTTCACGTTTCACTTTTGGGCTCCGAATTTCAATGCGCAGACTATGGCTGATTTTTGCACAAACGGTGACGGTTAGTCTTGCCGTTCTTTTTGTCGTCAGCACGCTCAAGCCCGAATGGCTGGGCAAACCCATCAGCGCCGGCGCGAACATCGTCGCCGTTCGCGAAACCGCGGGCACCGACGGTCCGGCGACCGGCACCGCCTCTTACCGCGACGCCGCGCAGAAAGCGCTGCCGTCGGTGGTTCATGTGTTCACTTCGCAGAAGATCAGGGCGCCGCGTCACCCGCTGATCGACGACCCGGTGTTCCGCCACTTTTTCGGCGACGTTCCGGAGACTCAGGGACAAACCAAGTCGGGTCTGGGTTCTGGCGTCATCGTCAGCGCCAGCGGCTATATCCTCACCAATTTCCACGTCGTCGACGGCGCCGACCAGATCGAAGTGGCGCTCAACGACGGAAGAACGCTCAACGCCCGGCTGGTCGGCGGCGACCCCGAGTCCGACCTCGCCGTGCTGCAAATCGAGCCGGTGAAGGCAGAACTCAAGCTGCCGGCGATCACCCTCGGCCAGATGGACAGCATTGACGTCGGCGACGTCGTGCTGGCGATCGGCAATCCCTTCGGCGTCGGCCAGACGGTGACCATGGGAATCGTCTCGGCGCTCGGCCGCTCGCACCTGGGAATCAACACCTTCGAGAATTTCATCCAGACCGACGCGGCGATCAACCCCGGCAACTCGGGCGGCGCGTTGATCGACAGCCGCGGCAACCTAGTCGGAATCAATACGGCGATCTATTCGCGATCGGGCGGCTCGCTGGGAATCGGCTTCGCGATCCCGATCTCGACCGCCAAGAACGTCATGGAGCAGATCATCGCGACCGGCACCGTAACGCGCGGCTGGATCGGCGTCGAAGTCCAGGAAATCACCCAGGAACTCGCCGAGTCGTTCGGCCTGCCCGAGCCGATCGGCGCGCTGATCGCCGGCGTTCAGCGCGGCAGTCCGGCCGACGCCGGCGGCATCAAGCCCGGCGACATCCTGGTCGCGATCGACGGCAAACCGGTCAAGGATCCGCAGGCGATGCTCGAACTGATCGCGCGTCAGAAGCCTGGCGAGAGCGTCCCGTTCAAACTGCGCCGGCAGAAAACGCTGGTCGAAACGACGATCCGTATCGGCAAGCGGCCGCCGTCGCGCCGCGAAAGCGAGTAAGTCAGCGTGGCTCTGGGAAATTGGCGACGCGCTCAGCGTCCGGCTTGCTGACAAAGCGCGCCATCAGCATCCCCAGTTCGTAGAGCAGACACAGCGGAATCGCCAGCATCAGCTGCGAGATGACGTCAGGCGGCGTGAAGATGGCGCCGATCACGAAGGCACCGACGATCACGTAGGGGCGCCATTCCTTGAGCGTCTTGAGCTCGACGACATGCATCTGGACCAGCACGATGACGACGATCGGCACCTCGAAGGTCACGCCAAAGGCCATGAAGGTGGTCATCACGAAAGACAGGTATTTCTCGATGTCGGTCATCCAGGCGACGCCTTCGGGCGCGACCTTGGCCATGAAGCCGAAGACCGTCGGAAAAACGAGGAAATAGGCGAAGGCCATGCCGATGAAGAACAGCACGACGCTCGCCGCGACCAGCGGCAGCGCCAGCTTCTTCTCGTGGGCATAGAGGCCCGGCGCGACGAAGGCCCAGATCTGGTAAAGAACGTAGGGCAGCGCGATCAGGAAGGCGACCATCAGCGCGACTTTCATCGGCACCAGGAAAACGCCGACGACGTCGGTGGCGATCATCTGGCCGCCCGCCGGCAGGGACGCCAGCAGCGGCTGCGCGAGCAGCGCATAGAGTTCCTTGGCCCACGGAAAAAGGCAGACAAAGACGATGCCAACGGAGGCCAGTGCGCGAATCAGCCGATCGCGCAACTCGAAGAGGTGCGAGAGAAACGAGTCTTCCAGTTCGCTCATTGGTCGCTCATTTCCTGGCGCCGGATGTGTCGGATACGCCGACGCAGCCGGCTGGCGGCGAGCTGCTCGCTGGCAGCGGGCGGCGCGGCGACCGCCTCGCCCGTCGTCGTTGCAAGCGCCGTGACGGCTTCCGGCGGCGGCTCGGTCGCGGCGGGAACACCCGCCGCGGGCGACGCATAGACGGAATTGACGGCGGCTTCGACCGACTGCGCGGGCTGATCGAGCGACTGCGCCGTCTGGTCGACGAGCTGTTCGACCGATTGCGCCGTCTGGTCGACGACCTGTTCGACCGCCTGCGCCGTTTGGTCGACGATCTGTTCGACCGCCTGCAGTTCACTGTGAATGCTGCGCTCGAAACTGCGCGCCGAATCCTGCATCTCGGCCTGCAACTTCTTGAGTTCGTCAAGCTGCATCTCGCGGCTGACGTCGGCCTTGACGTCATTGACGTAACGCTGCAAGCGCCCGAGCAGCAGGCCTGCCGTACGCGCGACCTTGGGCAGACGCTCGGGGCCGATCACCACCAGCGCGACGACGGCGATGACGATCAGTTCGGAGAAGCCGACGTCGAACATGTCAGGCCGGCGCCTTCAACGGCAAGCCAAGCCCATGCGCGGACCAACTCACGAGCGCGTCTTTTCCTTGACTTCGCCCTCGATCGTTTGGCCGGTCTGGGCGCCGCTGACCTGCTGCGGGGGCTGATCGACCGGCTTGTTGTCCGCCGCAGCGTCCTTCATGCCTTCCTTGAAACCCTTGACCGCACCGCCCAGATCCTCGCCGATATTGCGCAGCTTCTTGGTGCCGAAGACCAGCATGACGATCACCAGAACGATCAGCCAGTGCCAAATGCTGAGACTACCCATGATTCTCTCCTTAAACTCGCTTGAGCATCGGCCCGACCGGTTCCGGCCCGCCGACGATGTGCGCGTGCAGGTGTTGCACTTCCTGCCCGCCGACGCGCCCGTTGTTAATGATGACACGGAAGCCGTCCGGGCTGCCGCTTTCGCTCGCCAATTTATTGGCCACCGCGAGCATCCTGCCAAGCACTGGTGCGTCGTCATCGCCGACCGTCGCCAGCGACGTGATGTGACGCTTGGGGATCACCAGGATATGCACCGGGCGCGCCGGGTTGATGTCGTGAAACGCAAAAACCTCGTCGTCTTCATAGACCTTGCGCGAAGGGATCTCGCCGCGAGCGATCTTGCAGAACAGACAGTTGTCCATTTTACTTGGCCCGCGCCTTCTTCTCGTCGATTCCCGAAACGCCCTCGCGGCGCCGCATTTCCTGCGAGACGTCCTCGATGCTCAAGCCATAGAAGGCGAGCAGCACCAGTACGTGAAAAATCAGGTCGGTCGACTCCCAGACGATGTTGAGCCGCTTGCCATCCTTGGCAGCCATGATCAGTTCGGCCGACTCCTCGCCGATCTTCTTGAGAATCGAATCGGGGCCGTTGGCGAACAGCTTGGCCGTATAGGACGTTTCCGGATCGGCGTGACGACGGCTCGCCAGAGTCTCGGAAAGACGATGCAGGATGTCGTGAGTACTCATTTTTTCGTAAACTTTCTTAGAAACTTAACAATCTCTGTGCCAGCCTTGAAAACAGATGAACTGTTCGCACGAACTGCTGTCTAGCAAACCGTCTCGCCAAACCAAAGCAATCCACATCCGTGCATTCTACATCAGCCCACGCGCGATTCCATCGCCGGGGAATCCCGCTACGCGTCTTTCGCAACCGGCCATCGATCGACATGGCGCGACTGCACGCCATTGCTCTCTTTTTTGTTGGCTTTTGCCAAGAAACAAGAAAAAAGATATAGGATCGATGGGTACCGGATATTCGCATCCTCAAATATGAACAAAAACGCACCGATGCCACGTCGCGAAAAACGCTATTTCAAGGAAATCGGTTGGCTGCTGTTGATCAAGATTTGCCTGATCGTCGCCCTGCGCATCGCCTTTTTCAGCCCGCCTGAAGTCAAGGCGGGCGGTACTGCGCAGACCGCCGCGCACCTGCTCGGCGCGACGCGGGCAGCCGAACCGGCGACATCCTATTCTGAAAACCGGAGTTCTTATGATCAGTGAATCCCTGGTGGATTTGTCACGCCTGCAGTTTGCCGTCACCGCCTTGTACCATTTCCTGTTTGTCCCGCTGACCCTGGGTCTGGCCTGGATCCTGGTGATCATGGAAGCGGTCTACCTGATGACCGGCAAGGAAATTTACCGCGACATGGTGAAGTTCTGGGGCAAGCTGTTCGGAATCAATTTCGCCCTTGGCGTCACCACCGGGCTGACGCTCGAATTCCAGTTCGGCACCAACTGGGCCTACTACTCGCACTATGTCGGCGACATTTTCGGCGCACCGCTGGCGATTGAAGGACTGCTCGCTTTCTTTCTTGAATCGACCTTTATCGGGCTGTTTTTCTTTGGCTGGCAAAGGCTGTCCAAAGTCGGCCACTTCACCGCGACCTTCCTGATGGCGTTCGGATCGAATCTTTCGGCGCTGCTGATTCTGATCGCCAACGGCTGGATGCAGGATCCGGTCGGTGCCGCCTTCAATTACCAGACGATGCGCATGGAGATGTTCGATTTCTGGGCGGTGCTGTTCAACCCGACGGCGCAGGCCAAATTCGTCCATACGCTGTCGGCCGGCTACGTCACCGGTTCGGTGTTCGTGCTCGGCATCTCGGCGTGGTATCTGCTCAAGGGCCGCGACCGGGCCTTTGCCCTGCGCTCGTTCCGCATCGCCGCCGCCTTCGGCTTCGCCTCGGCGCTGTCGGTGATCGTTCTCGGCGACGAATCGGGCTACACCGTCACCGAATCGCAGCAGTCGAAGATCGCCGCGATGGAAGCGATGTGGGACACCGAGCCAGCGCCCGCCGCGCTGACGCTGTTCGCGATCCCCGATCAGGCGACGCGCAGCAACCACTACGAACTCAAGATCCCCTACGTCATGGGAATCATCGGAACGCGTTCGCTCACCAAGGAGATTCCGGGGATCAACCAGATCATCGCCATCAACCGCGCGCGCATCGAGCGCGGGCAAAAGGCCGTGATCGCGCTTGAAGCCTTGCGCCGCGACCAGAGCAACGCAGCCGTCAAGGCGCTGTTCGAGCAGGACAAGGCCGATCTCGGCTTTGGCCTGCTGCTCAAGAAATACGTCGCCGACGTGCGCGACGCGACGCCGGCGATGATCGACCAGGCTGCTGCCGACACCATCCCGAAGGTCGCGCCGATGTTCTGGAGTTTCCGCCTGATGGTCGCGCTGGGCGGCGGCTTCCTGCTGCTCTTCAGCTGGGCGTTCTGGGCCAGCGCACGCAACCGGGTCGAGAACAATCGCTGGCTGCTCAAGACCGCCGTGCTGTTCATTCCGGCGCCCTGGATCGCCTGCGAGCTGGGCTGGGTGGTCGCCGAATACGGCCGCCAACCGTGGACCATCTTCGGCGTCTTGCCGACGCACCTGTCGACCTCGACGCTGTCGGTCAACAGCATCCTGTTTTCGCTCGCTGGATTCATCGCCTTTTACACCGCGCTGTTCGTCGCCGAAATGTATCTGATGTTCAAATACGCCCGCCTTGGCCCGAGTTCGCTGGGCACCGGCAAGTACCACAGCGAACGCCAAGGAGCCTGAAAATGGACTACGCAACCCTGAAATTCATCTGGTGGCTGCTGGTCGGCGCGCTGCTCGTCGGCTTTGCCATCATGGACGGCCACGACATGGGCGTCGGCACGCTGCTGCCTTTTGTCGGCAAGAGCGACGCCGAGCGCCGGGTGATGATCAACAGCATCGCGCCCCACTGGGAAGGCAATCAGGTTTGGTTCGTCACCGCCGGCGGCGCGATTTTCGCGGCCTGGCCGTTTGTTTACGCGACGGCATTTTCGGGCTTTTACTTCGCCATGCTGGCGGTACTGTGGGCGCTGTTTTTTCGCCCGGTCGGCTTTGACTACCGCAGCAAGGTCGCCGATCCGCGCTGGCGCAACTTTTGGGACTGGGGCCTGTTTGTCGGCGGAAGCGTGCCACCGATCATTTTCGGCGTCGCTTTCGGCAACCTCTTCCTGGGCGTTCCCTTCCATTTCGACGACAGCCTTCGCGTCACCTATACGGGTGGGTTTTTCGACCTGCTGACGCCGTTCCCGCTGCTCTGCGGCGTCGTCAGCCTGGCTATGCTGGTGAGCCACGGCGCGCACTACCTGATGCTGCGCACCGACGGCGCGATCGCCCGACGTTCGCGGCAGGCGGCAATTGCTTTCAACCTGCTGCTGGCGGCCACTTTCGCGCTCGCCGGACTGTGGCTGGCACTGGCCATCCCCGGTTACGTCATCAGCAATGGCGGCCTGCCCGGAGCGCCCTCAGACCCGCTCGCCAAACAGGTGGTCCAGCAGGCCGGCGCCTGGCTCGCCAACTATCAGCGCTACCCGGCGACGCTCTGCCTGCCGGCGCTGGCTTTCGCCGGCATCGCGGCGGGCTTGATCGCGACGCTGAAAAACAAGGGAGGAATCGCTTTCATCGCCAGCAGCCTGGCCTGCGTCGGAGTGATCGGCACCGCCGGGGCGTCGCTCTTTCCGTTCATCATGCCTTCGTCGAGCCACCCGCAAAGCAGCCTGACCGCCTGGGACGCCACTTCCAGCCAATTCACCCTGAGCGTGATGCTCGGCGTCGTCGTGCTGTTTCTGCCGCTGGTGGTGGTCTACACGAGCTGGGCCTATCGCGTGATGCGCGGCAAGCTGACCGTCAGTTTCATCGAACAAAACAGCAAGTCGGTCTACTGATCACCGAACACTAATCACCGGAGAAAAGAGATGTGGTACTTCACTTGGATACTGGGCCTGAGCGCGGCTTTGCTGCTCTCGGTACTCAATGCGATGTGGTACGAGGCGCAGGACACCGACGACGAATAGAACAAAGGCCGCTGCACTGCAGAGGCCTTTTTATTGAACGCAAGCGCGACTGGCTCAGTTGCCGTAGATCGCCTTGGGGTCTTTCAAGACCGGATCGGCGGCAACCCAGCGCTCGCCGCGCAATTCCAGGAAGAAGCAGCTTTGGCGCCCGGTGTGACAGGCAATCCCGCCGACCTGCTCGATCGCCAGCAACAACACGTCACCGTCGCAGTCGGCACGAATCGAAATCACCTTTTGAAAATGACCCGACTCCTCGCCCTTGCGCCACAGCCGCTGACGTGAACGCGACCAATAGACCGCGTTGCCGCTGGCCACCGTCTGTTGCAGCGACTCGCGGTTCATCCAGGCGAACATCACGACGCGGCCGCTCGCCGCGTCCTGAGCGATCGCCGGAATCATCCCATTCTCGTCCCACTTGAGCGCGTCGAGCCAGAAACGGCTCGCGTCAAGATCGCTGGCGGCGCTCACAGCCGCACCTCGATGCCGCGCTCGCGCATATATTCCTTGGCCTCACGCACCGTGTACTCGCCGAAATGGAAGATGCTCGCCGCCAACACCGCGTCGGCGCCGCCCTCGGTGACGCCGTCGGCCAGGTGTTGCAGCGTGCCGACGCCGCCGCTGGCGATCACCGGAATATCGACGGCATTCGAAACAGCGCGCGTCAGCGGCAAATCGAAACCATTCTTGGTGCCGTCTCTATCCATGCTGGTCAGCAGGATTTCGCCGGCGCCGAGCTGCTGCACACGCCGCGCCCAGTCGATCACGTCGAGTCCGGTGCGCTTGCGCCCGCCGTGCGTGAATACCTCCCATTGCCCGGGCGCGACCTGCTTGGCGTCGATGGCGACGACGATGCACTGATTGCCGACCTTGGCCGACGCTTCGGCGACGAGGTCGGGATTATCGACCGCGGCGGTATTCATGCTCACCTTGTCGGCGCCGGCGTTAAGCAGGCGGCGCACGTCGGCGACCGCGCGCACGCCGCCGCCAACGGTCAGCGGGATGAAGACCTGCGCGGCGCAGGCCTCGACGATATGCAGGATGATATCGCGCTGATCGGACGACGCCGTGATGTCGAGGAAAGTCACCTCGTCGGCGCCCTGCGCGTCGTAGCGGCGCGCGATTTCGACCGGATCGCCGGCGTCGCGCAGGTCGACGAAGTTGGTCCCCTTGACGACCCGGCCGGCGGTCACGTCAAGACAGGGAATGATTCTTTTTGCCAGAGCCAAAGCGGATTCCGGTTGGTTCTCGTGAGAGAGTTTTAAAAATGACTAGCGCTGCGTCGCGCGGTCGGCTTCGGCCTGCGCCGCGGCAAAATCGAGCGATCCGTCGTAAATCGCGCGGCCGGCGATGGTCGCCGAGATTCCTTCATGCTCGACCGCGCACAGCGCGCGGATGTCGTCCAAGCTCGACAGCCCGCCGCTGGCGATCACCGGGACGCGCAACGCCTGCGCCAATTTGACGGTGGCGTCGATATTGATTCCGGAGAGCATGCCGTCGCGGCCGATGTCGGTGTAGATGATTCCTTCGACGCCGTAGCCCTCGCACTTCTTGGCCAGGTCGATGACGTCGTGGCCGGTCAGCTTCGACCAGCCGTCGACGGCGACCTTGCCGTCCTTGGCGTCGAGGCCGACGATGATCTGGCCCGGGAAGGCGCTGCAGGCGTCGTGCAGGAAACCGGGGTTCTTGACCGCGGCAGTGCCGATGATCACGTAACTCACGCCGTTGTCGAGGATGCGCTCGATGGTATCGAGGTCGCGGATACCGCCGCCGAGCTGGATCGGAATCTCGTCGCCGAGCGCGTCGACGATTTCCTTGATGGCGCGCTCGTTCTTCTGTTTGCCGGCAAAAGCGCCGTTGAGATCGACGATGTGCAGCCGGCGCGCGCCCTGCGCCAGCCAGTGCGCCGCCTGTTCGCCGGGCGAACTGGAAAAAATGGTGGCTTCGTCCATGAGGCCTTGCTTGAGACGGACGCACTGCCCGTCCTTCAGGTCAATCGCGGGAATGATCAGCATTTTTTTGGGAAGGTCGTGGGAAAAGTTGAGGGAAAAGCGTAGTAAAAGGCCGCGTTGTAAAAAGCCGCGCCGGATCAGGGCTTCCAGTCGATGAAATTGGACAACAAGGCGAGCCCCGTCTGGGCGCTCTTTTCCGGATGACATTGAATGGCGAAGATATTATCCCGAGCCACCGCACTGGTAAAGGGGACGCCATAGTCGGTGGTGCCGGCGATGCACAGGCGGTCGACCGGATCGACGCAGTAGCTATGCACGAAATAAAAACGCGACGCATCGGCGATCCCTTTCCACAGCGGGTGAGACCGGGTCTGCACGACTTCGTTCCAGCCCATGTGCGGCACCTTGAGGCGCTCGCCGCCGGGACCGTGCATCTTGTCCGCCGGAAAGCGGCGGACGCGACCGGCGAAAACGCCAAGGCCGGGGACATCGCCTTCGTCGCTGTGTTCGAAGAGCATTTGCTGGCCGATGCAGATGCCGAGGAAGGGCTTGTTCTTCGCCGCGTCGAGCACCGCCTGCCGCAGGCCGCGCGCGTCGAGCTCGCGCATGCAGTCGGGCATCGCGCCCTGGCCCGGAAAAACGACGCGCTCGGCCGCAGCGACCAGCGCCGGGTCGGCGGTGACGACGACCTCGCGGCTGCCGGCGACATGGACCAGCGCCTGCCAGACCGAGCGCAGGTTGCCCATGCCGTAGTCGATCACCGCGATGGTCGCTGCTCCCATCACAGCGATCCCTTGGTCGACGGAATGCTTCCCGCCGCGCGCGAGTCGGCTTCGACCGCCTGGCGCAGCGCGCGGCCGAAGGCCTTGAATACCGTCTCGGCCTGATGGTGCGCGTTGTCGCCGCGCAGGTTATCGACATGCAGCGTCATCAGCGCGTGATTGACGAGACCTTGAAAGAACTCGCGGCAAAGGTCGACGTCGAAAGCGCCGATCATCGCGCGCGAAAAATCGACGTTGAACGCAAGGCCCGGGCGTCCGGAAAGGTCGATCACGACGCGCGACAGCGCTTCGTCGAGCGGCACGTAAGCGTGGCCGTAACGGCGCAGCCCGGCCTTGTCGCCGAGCGCGCGGGCCAGCGCCTGACCGAGCGTGATGCCGATGTCCTCGACGGTGTGGTGCGCGTCGATGTGCAGATCGCCGTGCGCCTCGACCTCAAGGTCGATCATGCCGTGGCGCGCCACCTGATCGAGCATGTGGTCGAGAAAAGGCACGCCGGTCGCACAGCGGCATTGCCCGCTGCCATCGAGATTCAGACGCACCGTGATCTGCGTTTCGAGGGTATTTCTGCTAATTTCGGCTTGCCGCATGAAGGCCCCATCGCAAAGTGGCGAAAAACTTCGGATCCTGACCGCCACAGCGCTCGGCAGCGGTCAGCAACAGCTGTGCATGATACCATCTAAGGCTTCTGCTGCCTTCGACCTTGCGAGCCGTTCATGAGCCAATTCTGGAGCCCTCTCGTTCACCGCCTGACGCCCTACGTTCCGGGCGAACAGCCCAAGATCTCCGGGCTGGTCAAGCTCAACACCAACGAAAACCCCTATCCGCCGTCGCCGCGCGCCGTCGCTGCGATGCAGGCCGAGCTCGGCGCTGACGGCGCGAACCTGCGCCTCTACCCCGACCCCGGCGCCGACCGGCTCAAGGAAGCCGTCGCCGCGCACTTCGCCGAATTTGCCATCACGCCGGCGCAGGTTTTCGTCGGCAACGGTTCCGACGAGGTGCTGGCGCACGCCTTCCTGGCGCTGCTCAAGCACGACGCGGCTATCCTGATCCCCGACATCAGCTACAGCTTCTATCCGGTCTACTGCGGCCTTTACGAGGTCGAGCACGTCGCCGTCGCGCTCGGCGAACGTCTCGAGATCCGCGTCGACGACTATATTCGCCACGCCGGAAAATGCGGCGGCATCGTCATCGCCAACCCCAACGCGCCGACCAGCGACCTGCTGCCGCTCGCGCAAATCGAAAGGCTGGTCGCCGCGCACCCGCAATCGGTGGTCGTCGTCGACGAGGCCTACATCGATTTTGCCGCAGACGTCGTTCCCACCGCGATCGCACTGGTTAAGCGCCATCCCAACCTGCTGGTCATCCGCACGCTGTCCAAGTCGCACTCGCTGGCCGGGCTGCGCGTTGGTTATGCGGTCGGTGACAGCGCACTGATCGAGGCGCTCGATCGCGTCAAGGACAGCTTCAACTCTTACCCGCTCGACCGCCTGGCGATCGTCGGCGCTGCTGCCGCACTGGCTGACCGCGAGCACCTGGAGACGACGCGGCGCGCGGTGATGAAGACGCGCGCCAAGCTCGTCGCCGACCTCGAGAGCCTGGGCTTCGAGGTGCTGCCGTCGGCGGCCAATTTCATCTTCCCGCGCCACCCGCAGCACGACGCCGCGCAGCTCGCGGCCAAACTGCGCGAACGCAAGATCATCGTTCGCCACTTCAAGGCGGCACGCGTCAGCCAGCACCTGCGCATCAGCATCGGCAGCGACGACCAGTGCCAGGCACTGGTCGCGGCGCTGCGCGAAATTCTTGGCTAAACGCTCAAGGCAGCTTAACCACGGCGACACAGCGGGCACAACGAAACCCACTTTGTTTCTCGCCGTACCCCAAGGGTATTTCCTTCGGGGCATGTTCGCTGTGTCGCCGTGGTAGTTTTTTCTCCGGCTAGTTACTCCTCGAGCAGGCTGCGCAGCATCCAGGCGGTCTTCTCGTGGATTTCAAGGCGCTGCGTCAGCAGGTCGGCGGTCGGCTGGTCGTTCGCCGCCTCGACCACCGGGAACAGCTTGCGCGCGGTACGCGCCGTCGCCTCCTGCGCGGCGACCAAGTGACGGATCATGTCGTTGGTCTTGGGCACACCGTCGACTTCCTTGATCGAAGCGAGCTTGACGAATTCCTTGTAGGTTCCGGGCGCCGGATGACCGAGCGCACGGATGCGCTCGGCGATGATGTCGAGCGCGTTCCATTGTTCGGTGTATTGGCCCATGAACATCAGGTGCAGGCTGTTGAATTGCGGCCCGGTGACGTTCCAGTGAAAGTTGTGCGTCATCAGGTAGAGCGTGTAGCTGTCGGCGAGCAGCGCCGACAGGCCACGCACGATCTTCGCGCGGTCGTCGTCGCTGATGCCGATGTTGATTGAAGCGGTCTTCTTGCTCATGGTCGTTCTCCTTGGTTGAAAAAAATCAGCCCAACGCGGTGTCGAGCACCATCATCAGCGCGAAACCGGCCATCAGACCCAATGTTGCCGGTGTCTGATGCCCGTTGCGGTGGGTTTCCGGAATCACCTCGTGCGAGACGACGAAGATCATCGCGCCGGCAGCCAGTCCAAGGCCGGCCGGGTAGGCGAGCGCCAGCCCGCTCGACAGGCCGACGCCGAGCAGCGCGCCGAGCGGTTCGAGCAGCCCGGTGGCAATCGCCACCAGCACCGCGAAGGGCGGCGCGAAACCGGCGGCGCGCAAGGCCAGCGCGACGGCCAAGCCTTCCGGAATATCCTGCAGTGCAATGGCGCTGGTCAGCGGCAGGCCGACCGCCATGTCGCCCTGCGAGAAACTGACGCCGATCGCCATCCCCTCGGGCAGGTTGTGCACGGCGATGGCAAAGACGAACAACCAGATGCGGCTGCAGCGGTCGGCCCCCGGCCCGCACGGACCGGTTGTTTCGTGGGCGTGCGGGATGAAGGCGTCGAGCCCGAGCATCAGCAGCACGCCGAGCGCCATGCCGATCACCACCACGCCGGCGCCGAGCGGCTTGCTCGAAAGCTGCGCGGCACCCGCTTCAAGCCCGGGCAACAACAGCGAAAAAGCGCTGGCGGCGAGCATCATTCCCGCCGCCATTCCCAGCAGGCTGTCCTCGAGGCGCTGCGGCAGGCCGCGCAGCACCAGCGCCGGCAGTGCGCCGAGCCCGGTCGCCGCGAAACCCGCGACACCACCCAGAAGCGCCAGGCGCAAGCCTGGCGCTGCGCTCCCGCTGGCGAGTTGCACGACGCTTTGGACCAGCAAGACCAGCACGCCGCACAAGGCGACCACAAAGCCAAAAGCCGCCGGTTTGTGCGCGCGCGCATGCTCAAACCAGAGCGCAGCCCAGCCGGGCTTGCGGGCGACGAGTTCGGCATCCATCACCAGCCTCCCTAGCCGATTTCGCCGGGCGCGATGCCCAGCGCGCGGGCGACGCCCTGACCGTAGGCCGGGTCGGCCTTGCGGCAGTTGGCGATGTGGCGCAACTGGATCGCCTTGGCGGCGCCGCCGAGCGAACGCGCGGTATTGTCGAAGAGGATCTGCTGCTGCGCCGGACTCATCAGGCGGAACAGCGCGCGCGGCTGCGCGTAGTAATCGTCGTCGTCCTCGCGATAGTTCCAGTGGTCGGCTGCGCCGTCGATGAGAAGCGGCGGCTCGCGGAAGTCGGGTTGCTGCTGCCACTCGCCGTGACTATTCGGCTCGTAACCTGGCGTGCTGCCGTAGTTGCCGTCGACGCGCATAGCGCCGTCGCGGTGGTAGCTATGCACCGGGCAGCGCGGCGCATTGACCGGGATGTGGCCGTGGTTGACGCCGAGCCGATAGCGCTGCGCGTCGCCGTACGAAAATAGCCGCCCCTGCAGCATCTTGTCGGGCGAAAAGCTGATCCCGGGAACGACGTTGGCCGGGTTGAACGCCGCCTGCTCGACTTCGGCGAAGTAGTTCTCCGGATTGCGGTTGAATTCGATGACGCCGACGTCGATCAGCGGGTAATCCTTGTGCGGCCAGACCTTGGTGAGGTCGAACGGGTGATACGGCACCTTCTCGGCGTCTGCCTCGGGCATCACCTGGATCGCCAACGTCCATTTCGGGAAGTCGCCGCGTGCTATCGCCTCATAGAGATCGCGCTGGTGGCTTTCGCGGTCTTTGGCGATCAGCGCCTCGGCTTCGGCGTCGGAGAGGTTCTTGATTCCCTGCTGGCTGCGCCAATGGAACTTGACCCAGAAACGCTCGTTCTGCGCGTTGATCAGGCTGAAGGTATGCGAGCCGAAGCCGTGCATGTGGCGATAGCTCGCCGGAATGCCGCGCTCGCTCATGACGATCGTCACCTGGTGCAGCGCTTCCGGCAGCGAAGTCCAGAAATCCCAGTTGTTGTCGGCGCTGCGCAGATTGGTTCGCGGATCGCGCTTGACCGCGTGGTTGAGGTCGGGAAACTTGAGCGGATCGCGCAGGAAAAAGACCGGCGTGTTGTTGCCGACCAGGTCCCAGTTGCCTTCTTCCGTGTAAAACTTCAAGGCAAAGCCGCGGATGTCGCGCTCGGCGTCGGCGGCGCCGCGCTCGCCGGCGACCGTCGACATGCGGCTGAACAGTTCGGTCTGCTTGCCGATCTGCGAAAAGATCTTGGCCTTGGTGTAGCGGGTGATGTCGCTCGTCACGGTGAACGTGCCGTAAGCGGCCGATCCCTTGGCGTGCATGCGACGCTCGGGGATCACTTCGCGGTCGAAATGCGCGAGTTTCTCGAGAAACCAGACGTCCTGCAATAACTGCGGGCCGCGCGGGCCGGCGGTCATCACGTTCTGATTATCGACGACCGGACAACCGGCGGCGGTGGTGAGTTTCTTGTTCATGGCGATGCTCCTTGGCGGGTTGAAAGACAGATCAAATCGACAGCCAGCGAATTCCCTCGACAACCAGGACGCCGGCACCGATGGCATTGATGCCCAGCCCGACGATCCGGCGAATTTTTCCACCGCGACCACTCATGACAATGGAGAGGTCTTCGATAGTCGACCATTTCTCGATGTTCTTCAAGCGCGTCATGTTGATCTCCTTGTGTGACAGGGGTACGAGCGCACTTTAGCCAAAACGACATTAGTTTAAAAACGAATAATATTTTCACCTATAATCGTTTTTATCGATAACAACCTGGCACCACCATGACTGCCTTGCCATCGCTCAAACAACTGCAGTACCTGGTCGCGCTCGCGCAGCAGCTCAATTTCACGCGCGCTGCGCAGTCGTGTTTCGTCACGCAGTCGACGCTGAGCGCCGGCCTCAAGGAGCTTGAGGCGGTGCTCGGCGCGCAGCTCGTCGAGCGCGACCGTCAGTCGGTGTTGATGACGCCGCTCGGACTCGACGTCGCCGACCGCGCGCGGGCGATCATCGCGGCAACCCAGGACCTCTCCGAACGCGCCGCGCAAACGCAGCAGCCGATGAGCGGCCCGCTACGCCTGGGCGTCATTCCGACCATTGCGCCGTTTCTCTTGCCGCCTTCGCTGGCGCTGCTGCGCCAACGCTACGCGGACTTGCGGCTGGCACTGCGCGAGGACCTGACCGCCCATCTGCTGTCGCGCATCGACGACGGACAACTCGATTTCGCGCTGATCGCGCTGCCCTACGCTACGGGGAATTTCCTCGTCGAGACGCTCTTCGACGACGCCCTGTGGATCGTCGGCCGCCACGACGACGCGCTGCTGCAGGGGACCACCGTCAAGCCAGCGCCAGCGCTCGCCGATCGTCTGTTGTTGCTCGAAGAAGGGCACTGCCTGCGCGAGCACGCGCTCTACGCCTGTGGCGGCCCCGTCCGCCCGTCGGTCGTCGAGGCAACCAGCCTGCTGACGCTGGTGCAGATGGTCGAATCCGGACTCGGCGTCGCACTGATTCCGGCAATGGCGGTCAGCGGCGGGCTGACGCAAAGCAAGACGCTGGTTTCACGGCCGCTATCGCCGCCCGCGCCCAAGCGAACGATCGCGCTGGTGGCGCGGCGATCGACGTCGCGACTTGCCGACCTCAAGGCCTTGGCCGAGGTGATTCGGCAAGCGTACCGGGCGATGGAAAAACGCTGATGCCGAGATGGTTTGGCGGCGGCAGCCGCGCAGTCGGGCGATCCTGGGCAGGCCTGCCGCGACAGCGCTTGGCGCGGTCAGGTCGGGCACCAGCGTCGAGAACGCCCGCGCTGCCTCCGCGCTGCCTAACTCGCAGGCCGCTTACTTGCCCGATGCCTGTTCCAGCTTCTTCTCGATCTGCGCGATCGGCACGGCGCCGGGAACGCGCTCGCCGTCGGCGAAGAACAGCGTCGGCGTTCCGGTGATCGCCAGCTTGCGGCCCAACTCGACCGTTTTGTGAACCGCGCTGACATCGCAGTCGCCCTTGCCGGACAAGGCCTTGCCGTCCTGCATCCAGTCGTTCCAGGCGCGCGCCTTGTCGGCCGAACACCACACCTGATTCGACTTGTCGAGCGAGTCGGGCGACAGGATCGGGTAGAGGAAGGTATAGAGCGTGATGTTGTCGAGCTTGGCGATGTCCTTGGCGAGCTTCTTGCAATAGCCGCAGTTCGGATCCTCGAAGGTGGCCAGAACGCGGCGGCCGTCGCCGCGCACCTGCTTGACCGCAAGCTCGAGCGGCAGATCGGAAAACTTGATCGCAGTGAGTTTCTGCATGCGTTCGGCGGTGACATTCTTCATCGTCTTGCCGTCGATCAGCGTGCCGGCGATGATCGCCGTCAGTTTTTCATCCGTATAGAGGATCTGCCCGTCGGCATAGACTTCATAGAGTCCGAGATACGGACTCTTGAGCACGCTGCTGACCTTGGTCCCCAGCTTGGCTTCGACGGCCTTCTTGACGCTTGCCTCGTCGGCCAGAACGGTCAGGCTGAACGTGGCTGCCAGAGCCAGCGGCAGCAGTTTCTTGAGCATTGAATTTCTCCGCGAAAACAGGGGTTAAAAGGCGCCGATGGCGTAACGCACGAGCAGGTTCTTGGCCACCGGAAGCGCATTGGTGAGGTTCATTCCGATGTTGCGCAAGGTCTTAAGACCCGGCAGTTTCTCACGAAACAGCCGGCGCAGTGTATCGGTTGTGTACTGCATCAGCAGCGTCTCTTCGCGCCGCGCGCGCTGGTATCGCAGGAGCAGACGCTCACTGCCGAGATCCTGCCATTCGGGGGTCGCCGCGAGCAGTTCGGCGAGCACCCGGGCGTCCTGGTAGCCGAGGTTGATGCCGTGCCCGGACAGCGGGTGAATGCCGTGCGCGGCGTCGCCGATCAGCGCCAGTCGTCGCGCCACGGTGGTCGGCACGCGCAGCAGGCGCAGCGGGAAGGCGCTGGCCGCGGTGATCTGCGTGAGCGCGCCGAGTTCGTCGCCACCGGCCGCGGCGACGCGCGCCGCCAACGCCTCGGCGGGCAGCGCCAGCAGTTCGGCAGCGAGCGCGTCGGGCGCCGACCAGACGATCGAAATGCGCTTGCCGGGCAGCGGCAGCCAGGCCAGAACGCCGTCGTCGCGAAACCACTGGCGCGCGATAGCGCGGTGCGGCAATTCGCATGCGAAGTTGGCGACCAGGCCCATTTCGCCGTAAGGGGTATCGATCGCTGACAGTCCCGCCGCCTCGCGCACCCACGAATCGCGGCCGTCGGCGCCGACCAGCAGGCGGCTTTCCAGCGTCTGGCCGCCCGCCAGCGTCAGCGTCGCTGCGCTGGCCGAAAACTCAAGCGCGCTGGGCCGCGCCGGACAACACAGCGTGAGGTTGCCCTGACGCTTGACGCTCTCCCAAAGCTCGCAGGCCATCAGCGACGATTCGACGATCCAGCCCAGTTCAGGGACGCCGGCCTGATAAGCAGAAAAGGCGAGGCGCGCGCCGCCGTCACCTTTGATCTTCATCGCTTCGATCGGTGTCAGGCGCGCGTTGTCCAGATGCTTCCAGGCGCCGATAGTGCGCAGGAATTCGGTGCTGGCCGGACTGATCGCATAGACGCGCGAATCCCATCCCTCGGCAGGCAGGGGCGCGCGGCTTTCGACCAAGGCGATCTTGAGGCGCGTATCGCGCAAGGCGCAGGCCAGCGAGAGTCCGGCCAGCCCACCACCGACGATCACGACATCAAACCGCATCAACGCACTCCGACCAGCCGCGCTACCGGCAGAGGCCAGTGCGGGTCAGCGCGCAACGACTCGGGCGCCGTCACCGTTGCCTTCGACATAAACCTTCTGGCCCTTGCGCAGATTCGGATTGACCGGTTGCGTCACCGAAATCAGCACGCCGTTGTTGGCGCGAACGACGATTTGCTGGCCCTGGATCGGCTTGTCGTATTTCTTCTGCACCTCGTTGCCGGCATAGGCGCCGCCGACGGTACCGAGCACCATCGCGACATCGCGCCCGGAGCCGCCGCCGATCAGGCTGCCGAGGCCGAGTCCGGCAATGCCGCCAACCACGGCACCAACACCCGCCTGGTGGGCGCTTTCGATTTGCACCGGGTGAATCTCTTCGATGACGCCCGAGCGGACCTCAAGCTCGCCCTGTGGCGTCCCGGGAACCGCGCAAGCGGTGAGAACCAGGCTCAAGGCGAGCGCCGAGAAGTACGATGTGATTTTCTGGAACATAAGTCCTCCAATTAACTGGTGATCGTTGGCTTGGCCGCACACGGCGGCACAAGCAAGACAGCCGCAACGCGCGACCGGTCGCTCCCGCCAGATGAAACGGCGCCGCCCTGTCGCGCGGCGCCGGCGACTTGCGATATTATGCCATGCAGCGGCGCGATTGCCGGGCGACGAATTGAACGCAAGGAGACAGCCATGATCGATGCGATTTTCAGCAATCTGGCGCAAGGAAAACGCTGCTCGTCGCTGAGCCTGTTGTTCGTCCTCTGGCTGGCGCTCATCAGTGCCGGCGCCATGGCCCAGGCGCCTGCCGCCAGCGGCGCGGCGCCGCTCAGCACGGCACAACTCGACACGCTGGTCGGGCCGATCGCGCTCTATCCCGACGATCTGATCGGCATCATTCTGCCCGCGTCGACCTACCCGCTGGAGATCGTCCAAGCCGACCGCTTTCTCGACAAACGAAAAACCACCAAGGACCTGCCGGTCAACGACGCCTGGCACGACCCGATCAAGTCGCTGCTCAACTATCCCGAAGTGGTCAAAAAGATGAGTAACGACCTTGACTGGACCAGCGACCTGGGCGAGGCGGTGGTGGCCGACCAGGGGGCGGTGCTCGAGGCGGTCCAGCGCTTCCGCCGGAAAACGCAGTCGGTCGGCAACCTCAAGTCCGACGACAAGCAGGTGGTGGTCGTTGAAAAGGAAGTGATCAAGATCGTCCCGGCCGACCCGCAGGTGATCTACGTTCCGCAGTACAACCCGACGGCGGTCGTCGCCTACGGCGGCTATGCGAGCTATTCCTACCTGCCGGCGCCTTATCCGGTCTATTACTACCCCTATCCGCCGGGCGCCGCGCTGGCCACCGGACTGATCTGGGGCGCGGCGATCGGCGCGGCCTGGAGCGGCAACCACTACGAAGCGCATTACGGCAACGGCGGCAACAACAACATCAACGTCAACCGCAACACCAACATCAGCACGGGCAATATCAATACCGGCAACGTCAATCGAAGCAATCGGTCGACGACGCAGGGAACGGCCTGGCAGCCCGACAAGAAACCCGGCCAGGTCAGCGGCGCCGCCGGCCGCCAGACCCCGCGCGTCGGCGACACGCCGGGCAGAACCGGTGACGGCGCGCGGCAGCAGCCCCCCGCCTCGCGGCCGAGCGCTGGCAGCAGCGACCGACCAGCCGGAGCTGCCGACCGATCGGCGGCGAACCGCAGCGGCGGCGATGCGTTTGGCGGCTATGGCTCGGGGCGCGACGCGCGCGCCGACAGTTCGCGCGGCGCGGCAAGCCGTGAATCGATGTCGTCGGCGGGACGCGGGCAATCGTTCCAGGGCGGCGGCGGTCGCTCAGCGGGCGGCGCTCGTGCCGGTGGCGGCGGTCGCGGCGGCCGGCGCTAAGGGGGTCATGATGACTAAATTCGAAACGTCCAAAATAGGCATTCTGGCGGTCCAGTTCGCGCGGCGACAGTTGCGCGGATTCTGCAGACTCGCACTGGCCTTGCTGCTGGTCATTGCGCTGCCCGTCACGGCGGCCGAACAGCGGCGCTTCGCCAGCCCCGACGAAGCGGTCAACGCGCTGATCGAAGCCTGCCAAGCCGACGACGACGCGGCGCTGGTCGCGCTTTTCGGCGAACGCCACCAGCGACTGGTGGTATCGCCCGATCGAGCCTACAACACGCAGACCCGCGCACAACTACTGGCGGCGCTGCAAGGCTTCCGGGTACTCGCCGACGATGGCGCCGACCGACGCCTGCTGCTGATCGGCGAGCAGGCCTGGCCGCTGCCGATTCCGCTGCTGCGCGAAGCGGGCGGCTGGCGCTTCGCCAGCGAACTGGGCGAGGACGAAATCATCAACCGCCGCATCGGCGCCAACGAGCGCGAAGCCATCGCGGTGCTGCGCGCCTACCTCGACGCCCAGCGGCAATACGCTGCGCTTGATCGCAACGGCGACGGCGTGCTCGAGTACGCGCGCCGCCTGGGCAGCACACCCGGCCACCACGACGGCCTCTATTGGCCGGCGCCAGCGGGCGAGGAAGCCAGCCCCTTCGGCCCGCTGGTCGCCGCCAGCTCGGCCTACCTCAAAGGGCACCAGCAGGGCGACGCCTACCGCGGCTACCACTTCCGCATTCTGACGCGGCAGGGCAAGAGCGCGCCCGGCGGCGCCTTCAGCTATCTGATCAACGGCCGAATGCTGGCCGGCTTCGCACTGCTCGCCTACCCCGCCGAATACGGCGAAAGCGGCGTGATGACCTTGATCGTCAGCAACAACGGGACGATCTATCAAAAGGATCTGGGTCCCGCAACGGCGCGCGTCGCGGCAGAAATCACCGAATTCAATCCCGATGCGTCGTGGCAACGGGTCGGTACACGGGTCGAAACTCGGGTCGAGGATCGCTAGCTTTTGCGCGGCAATTTGAGCTATTTCCCGGCCGTCCAGTGCGCGCTCTGCGACTCGCCGATCGACGCGCTGGTCGCGCTGTGCGTGCCGCGCGACGAAGCGATTGAGCTGGTCACCGCGTCCTGGGAAGCCGATCACTCAGCGTGCGTCCTGGCGACGCTCGACGGCGGCCGCACGGTCGCCGCGCTGCGCACCGAGCAAGGGCGCTGGGCGGCGTGCAACGCCTTTCACGAGCCGGTCTACGCGACGCGCAGCGACGCCGAGCGCGCGCTCAAAAAACTGCTCAAACGCGGCCGCCGCGGTCATGTCGGAATCATTTCGACTGACGAAAAAAAACCGGCTCAAGACTGAGCCGGCTTTGGCTTACGCGGCTTCGCCGATCAGGCCAGCGTGCCGACGTTGTTGAGGTCGGTGAAGGCGACCTTGAGGCGGGCCTTGAAGGTCTCCTCGCCGGCACGCAGGAAAGCGCGCGGATCGTAGTACTTCTTGTTCGGTTTGTCGTCGCCTTCGGGGTTGCCGATCTGACCCTGGAGGTAGGCTTCGTTCTTCTTGTAGTAGTTCTTGACGCCGTCCCAGAAAGCCCACTGCGTATCGGTATCGATGTTCATCTTGATCACGCCGTAGGAGATCGCTTCGCGGATTTCGGCGAGCGTCGAACCCGAACCACCGTGGAAGACGAAGTCGATCGGCTGCGCCTTGGTACCGAATTTCTTTTCGATATAGGCTTGCGAGTTCTTGAGGATGATCGGCTGCAGCTTGACGTTGCCCGGTTTGTAGACGCCGTGCACATTGCCGAACGACGCGGCGATGGTGAAGCGCTTGCTGATCTTCGACAGCTGTTCGTAGGCGTAGGCGACGTCTTCGGGCTGGGTGTAGAGCTTGGAACTATCGACATCGCTGTTGTCGACGCCGTCTTCCTCGCCGCCGGTGACGCCCAGTTCGATTTCCAGCGTCATGCCGATCTTGCTCATGCGCTCAAGGTAACGCGAGCAGATTTCGATGTTCTCCTTGAGCGGCTCTTCCGAGAGGTCGAGCATGTGCGAGGAAAACAGCGGCTTGCCGGTTTCCTTGAAGAATTTCTCGCCTTCGTCGAGCAGCCCGTCGATCCACGGCAGCAGCTTCTTGGCGGCGTGGTCGGTGTGCAGCACGACGGTCGCGCCGTACAGTTCGGCGAGCGCATGAACGTGTTTGGCACCGAGCACGGCGCCAGCGATACAGGCGCGCTGGTTTTCGTTCTTGAGCCCCTTGCCGGCGTAGAACTGTGCGCCGCCGTTGGAGAACTGAAGAATCGCCGGCGACTTGATTTCGGCCGCGGCTTCCATGACGGCGTTGACCGTGCTGGTGTTGATGACGTTGATGGCCGGCAGGGCGAAGCCCTTGGCCTTGGCAAAAGCGAACAAGGCTTGCAAATCATCGCCGGAGACAACCCCCGGTTTTACCTGTTGAGCATTCATGGTTTCAGTTCCAATAACGGTTGGTCGAGTAAATCAAGGTACTCATCCTACTCTGTCTGCCTATTCAGTTCAACGCCAGCGCCCTCGGGCGGCGCGTTGAAATCGCGCGGCGCGCAGCGGTCGCGAGAACGCTTTGCGTCCTGCGCCGACCGTCGCGACCGGTATAATCGGCGCTGCTTCCAGGAAAAACGCCCGCCATGTCCGATCTGCTCGCCAATCTCAACCCCGAACAACTCGCCGCCGTCACGCTGCCGCCGCAGCATGCGCTGATCCTCGCCGGCGCCGGCAGCGGCAAGACGCGCGTGCTGACCACGCGCATCGCCTGGCTGATCTCGACCGGCCAAGTCGGGCCGCACGGTATCCTGGCGGTGACCTTCACCAACAAGGCGGCCAAGGAGATGCTGGCGCGCCTCACCGCGATGTTGCCGATCAATACGCGCGGTATGTGGATCGGCACTTTCCACGGGCTGTGCAACCGGCTGCTGCGCGCGCATCATCGCGAGGCGGGACTGCCATCGCTGTTCCAGATTCTCGATTCGTCCGACCAGCTGTCGGCGATCAAGCGGCTCATCAAGAACCTCAACGTCGACGACGTCAAGTACCCGCCGCGCGAGCTCGCGAGCTTCATCAACGCGCACAAGGAACAGGGTATCCGCGCCGCGCAGGCCGAGGCCTACGACGAATACACCAGCCGCCGCGTCGCGCTCTACGCCGAGTACGACGCGCAGTGCCAGCGCGAAGGCGTCGTCGATTTCGCCGAACTGCTGCTGCGCTCGTACGAGCTCTTAACGCGCAACGAACCGCTGTGCCGTCATTACCAGCAGCGCTTCCGCCACATCCTGGTCGACGAGTTCCAGGACACCAATCGCCTGCAGTACGCCTGGCTCAAGCTGCTCGCCGGCCACGGCGAACGCCAGCGCCGTTCGGCCGCCGGGCCGTCCCAAGGCGGAACGTCACAACGCATGGAGCGCAGCGAACCGTTATCACCCCCTTCCGCGGGAAGGGGGCCGGGGGGAAGTGCCGTCACTTTCGTCGCCGGGCCGCCCCAAGACCGGACGGCACGCGGCGAAGCCGCATCCGCGACGTCGCCTGAAGCGCAGAACCCCGTGTCTTCATCGCGCAGCGATGACGAAATCGCCCCTCCCCGTGGGGAGGGGATTGGGGGAGGGGCGTGTCTATTTGCGGTGGGCGACGACGACCAGTCGATCTACGCCTTCCGCGGCGCCGAGGTCGGCAATATGCGCGACCTCGAACGCGAGTTCGACGTCGCCAACGTGATCCGCCTCGAACAGAACTACCGCTCGCACGGCAACATCCTCGACGCCGCCAACGCGCTGATCAAGAACAACCGCGGCCGCCTGGGCAAGAACCTGTGGACCGAAGCCGGCGCCGGCGAAGCGATCCGCGTTTTCGAAGCGAGCTCTGACCTCGACGAGGCGCGATTGATCGTCGACGAGGTGCGCGAGCTGGCGCGCGACGGTTTTGCGCGAACGCAGATCGCGCTGCTCTACCGGTCGAATGCGCAGTCGCGCGTTCTCGAGCACCAGCTCTTTTCGGCCAACGTCCCCTACCGCGTCTATGGCGGACTGCGCTTCTTCGATCGCCAGGAGATCAAGCATGCGCTCGCGTATCTGCGGCTGATCGGCAATTCGGACGACGACACGGCGTTTTCGCGCGTCGTCAATTTCCCGACGCGCGGCATCGGCAACCGCAGCCTCGAAGCGCTGCAGGAAGCCGCGCACCGCGCCAATTCGAGCCTCTACAACGCCGCCGCGAGCCTGGGGGGCAAAGCTGGATCATCGGTCGGCAGCTTCATCAGGCTGATCGAGACGCTGCGCTCTGAGACCGCCGGATTGCCGCTGCCCGAGGTGATCGACCACCTGATCGAGAAAAGCGGACTGCGTCAGCACTATCTCACCGAGAAGGAAGGGCGCGAGCGGCTCGAGAACCTCGACGAACTGATCAACGCGGCGACCAACTTCCTGCAGGAAGAGTCGGATAGCGCTGACGAAGACGCAAGTCCGCTGGCGTCCTTTCTCGCCCACGCCTCGCTCGAAGCCGGCGAGCACCAGGCCGGCGAAGGCCAGGAAGCGGTGCAGCTGATGACCGTGCATGCGGCCAAGGGACTCGAGTTCGACGCGGTATTCATCAGCGGACTCGAACAGGGGCTGTTCCCGCACGAAAACGCCGCGCAGGAACGCGACGGCCTCGAGGAGGAGCGGCGCTTGATGTACGTCGCGCTGACGCGCGCGCGCAAGCGGCTCTACCTCTCGCACGCGCAGACGCGAATGCTGCACGGCCAGACGCGCTACTGCCTGCCGTCGCTGTTTCTCGAAGAACTGCCCGAGGAACTGCTGCTCAAGGTCAACCGCGCGCCGGCGTACGCCGCCAGCGTTCCGTCGCGTAGCTCATCGGCGGCGCCGGCCAGAGTCTCCGAGCAGACCTCGGCCAACGGCCTGCGCATCGGGCAGAACGTCGAACACGCCAAGTTTGGCCTGGGCGTGATCGTTTCGGCCGAAGGGCGCGGGTCAGACGCGCGCGTTCAGGTCAATTTCGGCGCGCAGGGAATGAAGTGGCTGGCGCTCGAATACGCCAAACTGACGCCAGTGTGACCCACCAGAGAACCTCTCATGCTCGACATCCTGGCGATCACCTCGCCGATCTACATCATCATTTTTCTCGGTTACCTGTTCACGCGAATCGGCGTCTTCGCCAAGATCGAGATGCGCGTCTTCGGCAAGTTCGTCCTCAACCTCGCGCTGCCAGCGCTGCTCTTCAAGACGCTGGCGCAACGCCAGCTCGGCGAGATCATCAACGCGAGCTATCTGGCGGCCTACCTGCTCGGCTCGCTGCTGGTGATCGGCGCAGGCTTCCTGTGGACGCGGCGCGTCACCGGGCTCGATGCGACGACCAGCACCATTCGGGCGATGGGAATGGCGTGCAGCAACAGCGGCTACGTCGGCTATCCGATCCTGCTGCTGACGGCAGCGCCGGTCGCCGGCGTCTCGCTGGCGCTCAACCTGATCGTCGAGAACACGGTCGTCATCCCGCTGCTGCTGTTCATGGCCGAACACAGCCGCGGCGGCGCCGGCCAGTGGCGCGTCGTCGGGCGCGCGCTCAAGCGACTGGCGACCAACCCGCTGGTGCTCGGACTAGTCGCCGGCCTCTGCGTCTCGGCGACCGGCTGGAAGCTGCCCGAGCCGCTGCTGCGAACTGCCGAGATGCTGGCGTCGTCTACGAGTTCGATCGCGCTTTTCGTGATCGGCGGAACGCTGGTCGGCCTGCCGCTGCGCGGCATCGGACGACAGGTCGTTCCCGTCGTCGTCGGCAAGCTGATCGTGTTGCCGCTCGCCGTTTTCGCGTTCCTCAGCGTGCTGCCGCTGCTCGGCCTGCCGCCTATCGATCCGGCGCTGCGCACGGCGGCGGTGCTGATGGCGGCGATGCCGATGATGGGCATCTATCCGACGCTGGCGCAGGCCTACGGCAAGGACGATTTCTGCGCGGTGGCGCTGCTGGTGACGACCATCGCGTCTTTCTTCACGCTGAGCGGCCTGCTCTGGCTGCTCAAGACCATCCCGTTCTGAGAACTCGCCGCAAAAGCCGTCAAAAGGTCACTTCAGAGCGTCCTGGATTGACCTTGCAGTGGCCTGGCAAGCATCGAAAAGCCATTATGCATGGCGCACGGCTTGCCGCGCAGGCAAGCAGCGGCTAGTCTAGCGGTCTGCGCCCGAAGCCATCCGCTCATCGCCCTTTTTCCAGGAGAAAACAATGCCCTTTGCCATTCGCTTCCATCAGACCGGCGGTCCCGAAGTGCTGCGCTGGGAGGAGGTCGCCGTCGGCGACCCGGCGCCCGGCGAAGCGCGCGTGCGCCATGAGGCGGTCGGACTCAACTTCATCGACACCTATCACCGCAGCGGACTCTACCCGCTGCCGCTGCCCTCTGGCCTGGGGACCGAGGCCGCCGGAATCGTCGAGGCGATCGGCGACGGCGTCACCGACCTGCAGGTCGGCGACCGCGTCGCCTACGCCGGCGGACCGCTCGGCGCCTACAGCCAGGTGCGTTGCCTGCCCGCCGACCGGCTGCTCAAGCTGCCCGCCGCCATCGACTGCCGCACCGGCGCGGCGATGATGTTGCAGGGGCTGACCGCCGCCTACCTGCTGCGCCGCACCTACCCGGTACAAGCCGGCGACCGCGTGCTGATCCACGCCGCGGCCGGCGGCGTCGGCTTGATCGCCTGCCAGTGGGCCAAAGCGCTCGGCGCCACGGTGATCGGCACGGTGTCCTCGGAAGCCAAGGCCAAGCTCGCGCTCGCGCACGGCTGCGACCACGTCGTCTATTACACCCACGAGGACGTCGCCAAGCGCGTTCGCGAGATCACCGCAGGCGAAGGCGTCGCGGTCGTCTATGACGGCGTCGGCAAGGACACCTTCGCCGGATCGCTCGACAGCCTGCGCCCGCTCGGCATGATGGTCTCGTTCGGCAACGCCTCGGGCGCGGTGCCGCCGTTCAACCCGCTGTTGCTCTCGCAAAAAGGCTCGCTGTTCCTGACCCGGCCGACGCTCGGCCACTACAGCGCCAAGCGCGCCGACCTGGTCGCGCTCGGCGCTGAACTGTTCGCCGTCGTCGGCTCGGGACAGGTCAAGATCGAGATCAACCAGACCTACGCGCTCGCCGACGCTTCGAGCGCGCATCGCGACCTCGAAGCGCGCAAGACGACCGGATCGACGATCTTGCTGCCCTGATGAACAAACTGCGCGCCAAGTTCGTTTCGATCCGCGACCTGCTGGCGACGGCCTGGCCGATCGTTCTGATCACGGCGCTGGGTTTTGCCGTCGCCTATCAGTTCGTCAAGCCGGCGCCGCCGCGCGAGATGAGCATTTCGACCGGCGGCGAGACCGGCGCCTACTACGCCTACGCCAAGCGCTACGGCGAGCTGCTGGCGGCCAACGGCATCACGCTCAAGATCCTGACCTCGTCGGGTTCGCAACAGAATCTTGAACGCCTCAAGCAAGGCGAGGCCGACATCGCCCTGATCCAGGGCGGCATCGACGAGGTACTGAGCGGCGACGAGCAAAGCGATCTGCGCTCGCTCGGCAGCGTCGCCTACGAGCCGGTGTGGGTCTTCTATCGCAGCGAGACGCGCATCGACAAGCTTTATCAACTCGCCGGAGCGCGCATCGCCGTCGGCGAGGAAGGCAGCGGCATTCGCGGCCTGGCGCTGCAGCTGCTCGAAGCCAACGAGATCGCCACGCGCGGCAAGAACCTGCTGCCGGTCGATGGACTCAACGCGGCCGAGGCCTTGCAGCAGGGAAAGATCGACGCCGCCTTCATCGTCGCCGCGCCCGAGGCGCCGGTCGTCCAGGTGCTGCTGCGTTCGCCGGGCGTTCGCGTGATGAGCTTCGTCCAGGCCGACGCCTACGCGCGGCGCTTCCCCTTCCTGTCGAAGATCGTATTGCCGCGCGGCGTCGTCGACCTGGTTCGCGACACGCCGCCCAGAGACACCGTGCTGCTGGCGACGACCGCCAACGTGATCGTCAGCGAGAGCCTGCACCCGGCGCTCGCCAGCCTGCTGCTGCAGGCGATGAGCGAGGTCAACGGCCAGAGCGGTTTCTTCCAGCGCGCCGGCGAGTTTCCCGCCTACAAGGATCACAGCTTCGATCTCTCGGCCGAAGCGACGCGCTACTACAAGTCCGGGCCGCCGTTGCTGCAGCGCTACCTGCCGTTCTGGATCGCGGTGCTGGTCGAGCGATTGTTCGTGCTGATCCTGCCGATCATCATCCTGCTCTTGCCGCTGCTCAAGGTCGCGCCGTCGATCTACAACTGGCGCGTTCGCTCGAAGATCTTCCGCTGCTACGGCGACCTCAAGTTCCTCGAGAACGAACTGCGCCACGCTTACGATGGCTCGCGCCACGCCGACTACCTGATCCGCCTCGACCGCATCGAGGAGGACGCCTATTCGCGCAACATCCCCCTGTCGTTCAGCGACCTCTTTTACACGCTGCGCGAGCACATCAACCTGGTTCGCGCCGAACTTCTGGCGCTCAAAGAACGCAGCGAGGCCGGCACATGAAATCAATTCTCGTCGCCAACCCCAAGGGCGGCTCGGGCAAATCGACGCTGGCAACCAACCTCGCGGGCTACTTCGCGCGCTGCGGCCACCAAGTGATGCTCGGCGATACCGACCGCCAGCAGTCAGCGCGCGACTGGCTGCAGATCCGCCCGGCCGTCCTGCCGCCGATCCGCAGCTGGGACGTCGACAAAGGGCTGCCGGCCAGGCCACCCAAGGGCAGCACGCACGTCGTCCTCGACAGCGCCGCGGGACTGCACGGCAAATCGCTCGAACGCATGCTGGCGCAGGTCGACCAGGTGATCGTTCCGGTCCAGCCGTCGCTCTTCGACATCCTGGCGACGCGCCATTTTCTCGAAACGCTGCTCGAGGAAAAAGCGGTGCGCAAGGCGCGCACCTTCGTCGCCGTCGTCGGCATGCGCGTCGACGCGCGCACGCGCGCCGCCGGCGAACTCGAGCGCTTCCTCGACTCGTACGACTTGCCGGTGCTGACCTGTCTGCGCGATACCCAGCTCTACGTGCAACTCGCCGCCGCCGGAATGACGCTGTTCGACTTGTCTGCCGCGCGCGCCGAGAAGGACCGCGCGCAGTGGCAGGCGATCATCGACTGGGTCGATGATTCCAACTGAACGAAAGAAAAAATGAAGAAAACCACCACCCCGCTGGCCGTCAGCGCCGTCCTCTTCGACCTCGACGGGACGCTGCTCGACACGCTGCCCGACCTGCACGCGGCGGCCAGCGCGATGCTGCGCGACCTCGGTCGCCCGCCCTTGCCCGAGGCGGCGACGCGCAGCTACGTCGGGCGCGGCATCCCCAATCTGGTCAAGCGCGTTCTCGCCGGCTCGCTCGACGTCGCCGACGACGCGACCTTGCCGCCGCAGGAAGCGCTCGACAGTTTCCGCGCTCACTACGCGCGCGAAAACGGCCGCCAGGTGCGGCCCTACCCGGGCGTCATCGACGGGCTCAAAGAACTCAAGGCCAAAGGCCTGCCGCTCGGCGTGATCACCAACAAGGCGCAGGCGTTCACGCTGCCGCTGCTCGAACTCATGGGGCTTTCGGCCTACTTCGACGTGGTCGTCAGCGGCGACCTGCTGCCGCGGCAAAAACCCGACCCGATGGCGCTGATCTGGGCCTGCGGCCGGCTCGACGTCTCACCGACCGACACGCTGTTCATCGGCGATTCGGTCAACGATTTCCTCGCCGGCCGCGCCGCCGGCTGCCATGTCTTCCTGCTGCCCTACGGCTACAACGAGGGGCGCGACGTGCAGGAACTCGCTTGCGATGCTATAGTTCCGACCATCGATTACGTCGCACAGTTGATCACGCACCGCAATAAATGAAAGCACTTCACCACAACCTGCATCGCGAGCCCGCATTCTGGGCGGAGGCTTGGCCCTGGCGTTCCTGCCAGTAAGCCCCGTTTAAGCTTCTTTTCGCATCGGCGCACCTGCGCCGACCGTTGCAGTCATTGTTTGTGGAGTCGTTCATGTCCGAATCAGCTTTCAATCGCCTTGCCGCGCAAGGCTATAACCGCATCCCGGTCACCCTCGAGACCTTCGCCGATCTCGACACCCCGCTCTCGATCTACCTCAAGCTCGCCAACGCGCCCAACAGCTTCCTGCTCGAATCGGTCGTCGGCGGCGAACGCTTCGGCCGCTATTCGTTCATCGGCCTGCCGGCCCGCACGCTGCTGCGCGCCCGCGAATTCTCAACCGAAGTCGTCTGCGACGGCCAGGTAATCGAACGCGCTGACGGCAATCCGCTCGACTTCCTCGCCGCCTACCAGGCGCGCTTCAAGGTCTATGTGCCGCCCGATTTCCCGCGCTTCTGCGGCGGGCTTGCCGGCTACTTCGGCTACGAGACGGTGCGTTACGTCGAGCCCAAGCTCGCCAAGTTCGGCAAGCCCGACGACGTTAACATGCCCGACATCCTGCTGCTGCAGACCGAGGAGCTGGCGGTCGTCGACAGCCTGTCGGGAAAGATCTACCTGATCGTCTATGTCGATCCGGCCGCGTCCGACGCCTACGCGCGCGGCCAGGCGCGGCTGCATCAACTGGCGGCGCGCTTGCGCAGTCCGCTTGCCGTTCCCGAGAGCAAGCCCTCGGCGGCCAGCGCGCCGATCCGCGACTTCGCCAAGGATGACTACCTGGCGGCGGTATTGCGCGCCAAGGACTACATCACCGACGGCGACATGATGCAGGTGCAGATCGGCCAGCGCATCAAGCTGCCGTTCGGAGAGTCGCCGCTCACCTTGTATCGCGCGCTGCGCTCGCTCAACCCGTCTCCCTATATGTACTACTACGACTTCGACGATTTCCAGGTGGTCGGCGCGTCGCCCGAAATCCTGGTTCGCCAGGAAGCGACCGCGGGCGGCAGGAAAGTGACGATCCGCCCGCTGGCCGGAACGCGTCCGCGCGGCGCGACGCCCGAGCAGGATATCAAGAATGCCAAGGATCTGCTCGCCGACCCCAAGGAGATCGCCGAGCACGTGATGCTCATTGATCTGGCGCGCAACGACATCGGCAGAATCGCGGTGACCGGCAGCGTCAAGGTCACCGACCAGATGGTCATCGAGCGCTACTCGCACGTGATGCACATCGTCTCCAACGTCGAAGGATTGCTGCTGCCCGAAATCAGCAACCTCGACGTGCTGCGCGCAACGTTCCCGGCAGGAACACTGTCGGGCGCGCCCAAGGTTCGCGCGATGGAAATCATCGACGAACTCGAACCGGTCAAGCGTGGCCTCTACGGCGGCGCCTGCGGCTACCTGAGCTTCTCGGGCGAAATGGACCTGGCGATCGCGATCCGCACCGGAATCGTCAAGGACCAGATGCTCTACGTGCAAGCCGCCGCCGGAATCGTCGCCGACTCGGTTCCCGAGAACGAATGGCTGGAAACCGAGAACAAGGCGCGCGCGTTGCTGCGCGCCGCGGAACTGGTGCAGGCCGGCCTCGATAACGTCGCCCCCAGCGCCGCCCAATAAGGAGAGCCTGCCATGCTATTGATGATCGACAACTACGACAGCTTCACCTACAACATCGTCCAGTACTTCGGCGAGCTCGGGCAGGACGTCCGCGTCTATCGCAACGACGCGATTTCGCTCGCCGCAATCGCCAGCCTCGACCCCGACTACCTGGTGATCTCGCCCGGACCCTGCGCGCCGGCGCAAGCCGGCGTGTCGCTGGCGGCGATTCGCGAGTTTGCCGGCAAGATTCCGCTGCTCGGCGTCTGCCTGGGGCATCAGGCGATCGGCGAGGCCTTTGGCGGGGCCATCGTGCACGCCAAGCAGCTGATGCACGGCAAGGTTTCGCCGGTCCATCACAACGACTTTGGCGTTTTTCGCGGCCTGCCCAACCCGCTCACCTGCACGCGCTACCATTCGCTGGCGATCGAGCGCGAGTCGCTGCCCGACTGCCTGCAGGTTACGGCGTGGACCGCCGACGGCGAGATCATGGGCGTGCGCCACCGACGGCTTGCCGTCGAAGGCGTTCAGTTCCACCCCGAGTCGATTCTTACCGAGCACGGCCACGACATGCTCAAAAACTTTCTCACGGAGCACTCCCGATGAAACCACAAGAGGCACTGACGCGGGTCATCGAACACCGCGAAATCTTCCACGATGAAATGACCTCGCTGATGCGCCAGATCATGGGCGGCGAGGTCTCGCCGGTGATGACCGCGGCGATCCTGACCGGGCTGCGCGTCAAGAAGGAGACGGTCGGCGAGATCGCCGCCGCGGCGCAGGTGATGCGCGAGTTGTCGACGCGAATCGACGTTGCCGACAACAGCCACTTCGTCGACATCGTCGGTACCGGCGGCGACGGCGCGCACACCTTCAATATCTCGACCGCGTCGATGTTCGTCGCCGCCGCCGCCGGCGCCAAGGTCGCCAAGCACGGCGGGCGCAGCGTCTCGTCGAGCTCGGGCAGCGCCGACGTGCTCGAAGCGCTGGGCGTCAACATCCAGCTCGGCCCGCAGCAGGTGAGCGAGTGCCTGGCAGCGACCGGGATCGGTTTCATGTTCGCACCCAACCATCACTCGGCGATGAAGAACGTCGCGCCGGTACGCCGCGAGATGGGCGTGCGCACCATCTTCAACATCTTAGGTCCCTTGACCAACCCGGCCGGCGCGCCCAACACGCTGCTCGGCGTTTTCCACGAGGACCTGGTCGGCATCCTGGTTCGCGTCATGGAGCGCCTGGGCGCCAAGCACGTGCTGGTCGTCTACGGCCGCGACGGCATGGACGAGATCTCGCTCGGCGCGGCGACGCTGGTCGGCGAACTCAGGAACGGCAAGATCACTGAGTACGAAATCCACCCCGAGGACTTCGGCCTGCAGATGTCGTCCAACCGCAGCCTGCGCGTCGATAACGCGCAGGAGTCGAAGGAAATGATTTATTCGGCGCTGGCCAACAGCGAAGGGGTCGCGCGCGAAATCGTCGTCTTCAACGCCGGCAGCGCGCTCTATACCGCCAACGTCGCCGACTCGATCCAGTCAGGCATCGCGCTGGCGCGCGAAGCGATCGCGAGCGGCGCGGCGCGCGCCAAGCTCGACGAATTCGTTCGCTTCACGCAGAGCTTCGCGGCATGAGCGACATCCTCAACAGGATTCTCGCGGTCAAGCGCGACGAAGTCGCCGCCGCGCGCGCGGCCAAATCGCTCGCCGCGCTGCGCGAAGAAGCACTGGCACAGCCGGCGCCGCGCGATTTCGTCGGCGCCATCCGCAGCAAGATCGATGCCGGCCAATCGGCGGTGATCGCCGAGGTCAAGCAGGCCAGCCCGTCGAAGGGGCTGCTGCGCGCCGACTTCAATCCCGCGCAGATCGCCGCCGACTACGCGGCGCACGGCGCAGCGTGCCTCTCGGTACTCACCGACCGCCAGTTCTTTAAAGGAGCGCCCGAATACCTGCAGGCGGCGCGCGCAGCCTGCACGCTGCCGGTGTTGCGCAAGGACTTCCTGGTCGACCCCTATCAGATCTTCGAGGCGCGCGCGATGGGCGCCGACGCTGTGCTGCTGATCGCCGCGGCGCTCGACCTCGCCGCGCTGCGCGACTTCGAGTCGATCGCCCTGAGCCTTGGCCTGGCGGTTCTCGTCGAGGTGCACAACGGCGACGAGCTCGACCTCGCACTGCAACTGTGCACGCCGCTGATCGGAATCAACAACCGCAACCTGCGGACCTTCGAAGTCAGCCTGCAGACGACGATCGACCTCTTGCCGAAAATCCCCGACGGACGCATCGTCGTCACCGAAAGCGGAATCCTGGCCGCGACCGACGTCGAGCTGATGCGTAAAAACCACGTCAATGCCTTTCTCGTCGGCGAAGCCTTCATGCGCGCAGCCAGCCCGGGACAGGCGCTGGCCAGCCTGTTTGCCTGAAGACCGAGCCCGCCGGTCGCACTGACCGGCGGCCGGCCTGTTGTAAATACGCAACAGACCAGCGAACCAAGCGACCGAATCGACGCATCATGGTTGCCCAGAGGCTGTCACTTTGCGATCATTCGGTCAGCTTCTCATCCATGAGAGGTCCAGTTTGGTGGAGCCTTCATGAAATCTGCCAACCTTAAACCTAGAGGAGATTCACAATGCAAAAGAAAATTATCGCACTGGCAGTTGCCGGTCTGGTTTCGGGCGTTGCCTTCGCGCAAACGAACGTGACCGTCTATGGCGTGATCGACCAAGGCTACGCCTATAGCAGCAGCAGCGCTGCTACTAGCGGCACGAACAAGTTCAGCGGCCTCAAGGACGGCGGCATGAGCGGCAGCCGTTTCGGTTTCAAGGGCGAAGAAGCGCTGGGCAATGGCCTCAAGGCGATCTTCACGATGGAATACGGCAAGGATTCGGATAGCGACAGCACCGCTGCCGGCACCAACGGCACCAACTTCTACGTCCGTCAAGCCTTCGTCGGCCTGAGCAACAAGATGGGCACCCTGACCCTTGGTCGTCAATACAACGTCGCTTCCGACGTCTATGGCCAAAACAGCTCGAACGGCGTGGTCAATGCGATGCCGGTTGATGTGCTCCAGGGCGTCAATGGTAGCCAGATCCGCAGCCAAGGCGGCAACGCTCGTCAAGACAACGTGATCAAGTACGTGAGCCCGGACTTCTCCGGCTTCTCGGTGCGTGCCAACTACGCCTTCGGCGAACCCGGCAAGAGCTACAGCGACCCGACGATCGGCGTCGGTGACGACGGCCGCTATGCCATCGCTGGTTCGTACGCCAACGGCCCGTTCGGCGTTGATCTGTCCTATGCTGGCCAGAGCAAGGCTCACAAGGTGTACCTCGGCCAAAATGGCTCGGCAACCACCATCACGTCGAACTTCGCCAACGTCAACGAATGGTATATCGGTGGCCGTTACGACTTCAAGGTCGTCAAGCTCTACGGTTCGTACCAAGACATGAACAACAAGACCGATATCGTCCTGGCGAACACCGGTTCGAAGATGTGGCAAGTCGGCCTGTCGGCTCCGGTCGGTGCGAATGGCCTGGCGATGTTGGAATACGCCGAAATCCGCTTCAAGGATGACAACACCCCTTCCGCCCTCAAGGACGATGGCAAGAACAAGGGCTTTGGTATCGGCTACACGCATAACCTGTCGAAGCGCACCACGCTGTACACCTTCGTGTCGCAAGTCAAGTACGACGCGAACACTGCCGCCGCTGTTGACTGGATCGGTGGAATCGCTGCTGCTGGCGAAAAGACCACCACTTTCAGCGCGGGTGTCCGCCACATGTTCTAATCTGACTTAAGTCAGGTTTGAAATTGAAACGGGAGCTTCGGCTCCCGTTTTTTTATCCCCGCTTACCCCCTTGTCAAAAGCCGTTAACAATGAGCCGAGCTACCATGTCGAATCTGCACGACGCCCTGCTGCTGCACCGCCAGGGGCATCTGCAGGAAGCCGCGCAAGGCTATCGGAGCATCCTGCGCGCCGAGCCGAGCAACGTCGATGCGCTCAACCTGCTGGGCCTCGTGAATCTCCAGTCGGGCGAGTATCCGGAAGCGATCCGTCTGTTCCGGAAATGCCTCAAGCTCAAGCCGGACTTCGCCGCGGCGCACGGCCACCTGGGCGAGGCGCTGATCGAGATGAAATCGTTCGCCGAGGCGACCCCGCCGCTACGGCGCGCGGTCGCGCTGGCGCCCCAATGGGCCGAAGCGCACCGCAACTTGGGCTATGCCCTGAATGAAAGCGGGCAATTCGAAGCCGCATTGAGCTGCTATCAAAAAGCGCTGTCCTTGCAACCGGGAATGGCGCCCGTCCATAACCACCTGGGCAATACGTTTTCGGAACTCGGCCGTATTCCTGATGCCGAGCAGAATTTCCGCCGCGCGCTTGAGTTGTCGCCGGATTTTGTTGCCGCCCACCACAACCTGGGTTTGCTGCTGGCGCGCAGCGAGCAATCCGACGAGGCCGAAGCCTGCTTCCGCCGCGCGATCGAACTCGATGCGGCGTATCCGCCGGCTTATGGCGGCCTGGCGGCGATCCTGCTTAAAAAGGGAATGATTCCCGAGGCCGAACTTTGCAGCCGGAGAGCATTGGCGCTCGTTCCTTTTTTCGTCGACGCGCACAAGACGCTGGCGGAGGCCTTATGCGCGCAGGGACGCTACGCCGAGGCCGAAACACATTATGCCGAGGCCTTGCGTATCAACCCCAACAACTTCGAGGCGCACTCCAGCCTGCTCTTTTTCTATTGTCACCGGGGCGAGGGATCTTCGCAGCGCGCGCTTGAGATCGCGCATCAATGCAGCCAACTGGTGAGCAAGCAATCGAGCCGTCGCTTGTTCAAACGATGGCCGGCTGACCCTGCCCCCGAGCGCCTGCGCGTCGGTCTTGTTTCGGGCGATCTAAAAAGCCATCCGGTCGGCTTTTTCCTCGAGAGCGTTCTCTCGCGGATCAATCCCGATCGGATCGAACTGTTTGCCTACCCGACGAACCGCCACGAAGACGAATTGACCCGGCGCATCAGGCCGCTTTTCAGCCGCTGGACGTCGATTCGCGAGCTCAGCTACTTTGACGCGGCGCAAACGATTCATCGCGACGGCGTCCATGTCCTGCTCGATCTGTCCGGCCATACCGCGTTCAACAGGCTGCCGCTATTTGCCTGGCAGCCAGCGCCGGTACAAGCGAGCTGGCTCGGCTATTTCGCGACGACCGGAATCGCCCAGATGGATTACCTGCTGGCCGACCCGGTCAGCGTCCCCGCAGAATTGCGCAGCCAGTTCACCGAGGAAGTCTGGAACCTGCCCGACACGCGCTTGTGCTTCACCGAGCCGATAGGCGATCTGCCGGTCTCAGCCCCCCCCTCGCTAACGAAGGCTTACGTCACCTTCGGCTGCTTCCAGAACACGTCGAAAATCAACGACGACGTACTCAAGTGCTGGTCGCAGCTGCTGGCGCGAGTTCCCGCTTCCAGGCTGCGCCTGCAGGCCAAGCAGTTTGCCGACCCGCGTTTCGTTGAGCATTTCGAATGCCGCTGCCGTGAGCACGGAATCGACGCGCAGCGGCTACTGCTCTCGGGAGAATTGCCGCGCGAACAGTATTTGGCGGCGCATGGCGAAGTCGACATCATCCTCGACACCTTTCCCTACCCCGGCGGGACAACGACCTGCGAAGCCTTGTGGATGGGCGTTCCGACCTTGACGCTGGCCGGCGACACGATGATCGGCCGACAGGGGATGAGCCTGCTGACGGCGGCCGGACTGCCCGAGTGGATTGCTGGGAACGAAGCCGAATACGTCGACAAAGCCGTTGCGTTTGCCGGCGATCTGCCGCGTCTCGCCCAGTTGCGCTCCGAGCTTCGGCAAAAAGTGCTCGCCTCGGCACTGTTCGATGCGACGCGCTTCGCTCGCCATCTCGAAGAAGCGCTGTGGGGAATGTGGCAGGCCAAGGGGATTGGGCGAATCGGCGCGCCAAGACACTGAGACGGCGGCGCGCTGCGACGTAAGTCGCCGGGGCGCGGTTGCGCAACTCAAGAACGCCAGCCGCTCGCCCGACGAGTCGAGCACCGGCCCGAACCGGCGCTCGCCGCAAGCGCAGCGCCTAGCGCTACTTCTACTTCGTCGCCAGCGGCGGCGGCGCGCTCAATTTCGCCGCTTCGGCGACCCAACCGCCGCCCATCGCCTTGTAGAGGTTGATCATTGCCTGCAGCCGCGCCTGCTGCGTCTGCGTATATTGCAGCTGCGCCTGGAACAGGCTGCGCTCGGCGTCGAGCACTTCGAGGTAGCTGGTGTAGCCGTTGTCGTAACGCAGCCGCGCGGTGTCGGCGTACTGCTGCAGCGACGCGACCTGCTGGCGCTGGGTCTCGAGTTGCGCACGGGTGCGGTCCTGGTCGATCAGCGAGTCATTGACTTCGCGGAAAGCGTTCTGGATCGCCTTCTGGTAACTGAACAAAGCCTGCTGCTGCTGCGCCTCGGCGACCTGGACCTGGCCGGCGAGCAGGCCGGCGTTGAAGATCGGCAGGCCCAGCGAGCCGCCGTACTGCCAGATCTGCGACGAACTGGTAAACAAGTTCGACAGGCTGGTGCTGGCGACGCCGAACATCCCGGTCAATGAAATGCTCGGGTAGTAAGCGGCCTTGGCGGCGCCGATCTGTGCGTTGGCAGCGATCAGCGTCTGTTCCGCCTGGCGCAGGTCGGGGCGACGCTCGAGAAGGCTCGACGGCAGCCCCTGCGGGACGGCCGGCACGACCAACTGGTCGATGGTGCGGCCGCGCGCGATCGGCTCTGGGTTGCGGCCGAGCAGGATCGACAGCGCGTTTTCCTGCTGCGCGATCGCTTTTTCGAGCGGCGGGATGGACGCCAGCGCTTCTTCGTACTGCGACTTGTTCTGCGAGAGCTCAAGCAGCGAGATCACGCCGCCTTCGTAGCGATCCTTGAACAGCTGGTACGACGCGGCGCGGGTATTGGCCGTATCGGTGGCGATCTGCAGTTGCCGGTCGAGGTCGCGCAGCGTGGTATAGCCGCCGGCGACGCTGGCGACCAGCGACAGGATGACGCCCTGGCGGCCTTCCTCGGTCGCGATCAGTTGCGCGTTGGCCGCTTCGCTCTGGCGGCGGATCTTGCCCCACAGGTCGATTTCCCAGCTCGCCGAAAGCAGCGTGTCGTAGGTGTTGTAGGTTTCCTTGACCAGGCTGCCCGACGGGACGTTCTTCTGCTTGCTGCCATCGGCGGCGGCGCTGACCTGCGGAAAGAGCTGCGAGCGGGTGATGCCGTAACGGCCCGCGTATTCGTCGATGCGCGCGCTGGCGATCAGCAGGTCCTTGTTCTCGCGCAGCGCGGCAGCGATCAGGTCAGAGAGCACCGGGTCGGCAAACTGCTCCCACCAGACGCTGTTGGCCAGATCCTTGGCGTCCTGATCGGAAAGTCGCCAGGCCGGCGGCGCGTCGACCACCGGGCGGAAGTAGTCGGGGCCGATCATGCAGCCGGAAAGCAGCAGGGCGATCAGGCTTGCGCTGGCAAATTTACGCATGACCGTCTCCCTCCTCGTTCGATTGAATTGCCGGTGGGGCGCCCTTCTTGTGCCCCAGCTTCTCGACGACGTAGAAGGTCACCGGGACGATGAAGATGGCGATGAACGACGCCGCCAGCATGCCGCCGATCACCGTGCTGCCCATCACCTGGCGCGACACGGCGCCGGCGCCGGTGGCGATGGCCAGCGGCACGCAGCCGAGGATGAAGGCGAACGAGGTCATCAGGATCGGACGCAAGCGCAAGCGCGCGCCTTCGAGCGTCGCCTCGATCAGCGTGCGCTCGCCCTTCTCGGATTCCATCTTGGCGAACTCGACGATCAGGATCGCGTTCTTGGCCGCCAGACCGATCAGCATCACCAGACCGATCTGCGCATAGACGTTGTTCTCCTGGCCGCGCAAGAGCAGCGCGGCGAAGGCGCCGGCCACCGCGATCGGCGTGCCGAGCAGCACCGAGAACGGCAGCGACCAGCTCTCGTACTGCGCGGCGAGGATCAGGAAAACGCAGAGCAGCGAGAAGGCGAAGATCACCATCGGCGAAATGCCCTGCTGCGCGCGCTGCTCCTGATACGACATGCCCATGTAGTCGTAGCCCATTTCACTGGGCATCGTTTCGGCGAAGACTTCTTCGAGCGCGCGCATGACCTGCGCCGAGCTCACGCCGGGCGCGCCCGAGGCGTTGATCTGCGCGCTGCGGTAAAGGTTGTAGCGCATCGTGAATTCCGGACCCGAAATTCGCCGGATCGAGGTCAGCGCCGACAGCGGTACCGATTCGCCCTTGGCGTTGCGAACGTAGAACTGGCCGACGTTCTCGATGTTGGTGCGGTAATCGCCTTCGGCCTGGATATAGACCTGCCACTGACGGCCGAAACGGTTGAAGTAATTGACGAAGCCGCTGCCCAGGAAACTCTGCAGCGTCTTATAGACGTCGCCGATATTGACGCCCTGCTTGAGCACCTGGTCGCGGTCGACGTCGATGAAGATCTGCGGAACGGTCGGACGGAAGGTCGTCGACACGCCGACGAGCTCGGGGCGTTTTCTCGCCGCCTCGACGAACTTGGTCGTGTTCGCCGCCAGGAAGTCGATGTCCTTGCCGGCACGGTCTTCGAGGATGAAGGTGGCACCGCCCGAGGTGCCGACGCCGGGAATCGCCGGCGGCGGGAACGAGAAACCGATGGCGCCGCTAATGCCGCCAAGCCGTTTGGTCAGCTCGGCCTTGATCGCGCCGTACTGCTCGTCGGGCGCTTTGCGCTCGGCCCAGTCCTTGAGCGTGATGAAGAAGAAAGCGCTATAGGTGTTGGTCACCTGGCTCAACATGCTGTAGCCGATCACCGTCGTCGTGTATTGCACGCCCGGCGTCGATTTGATCAACTCCTCTGCCTGTTTGGCGATCTCGCTGGTGCGCTGCAACGACGCGCCGTCGGGCAGTTGGACGCCGGCAAAGACGTAGCCTTGGTCCTCGTCGGGCAGGAAGCCGGCGGGAACCGTCGTGCCGAAGAAGCCGGCAGCACCGGCCACCGCAATCAGGAAGACGAGGCTCAAGAGACTCTTGCGGATGGCGAAACGGCAGACGCCGACGTAGCCGTTGGTGACGCGGCCGAAGCCGCGGTTGAACCAGTCGTAGAAGCGCTGCAGCGGCCCGTGGCTCTTGCTCTTGGGCTTGAGCAGCAGCGCGCACAAGGCGGGGCTCAGGGTCAGCGCGTTGAACGCCGAGATGATCACCGAGATGGCGATGGTCACCGCGAACTGCTGATAGAGCTGGCCGGTGATTCCCGGGATGAAGGCGGTCGGAACAAAGACCGCGGCGAGGATCACGGCGATCGCGATGACCGGGCCGGTCACCTCGTCCATCGCGCGAATCGTCGCGTCGCGCGGTGTCATGCCGTGCTCGATGTGGTGCTCGACCGCTTCGACGACGACGATCGCGTCGTCGACGACCAGGCCGATCGCCAGCACCAGTCCGAACAAGGAGAGCGTATTGATCGAGAAGCCGAAGGCCGGGAACAGCATGAAGGTGCCGACCAAGGAAACCGGCACCGCGAGCAGCGGGATCAGCGTCGCGCGCCAGCCCTGCAGGAAGATGAAGACGACGATGATCACCAGCACCAGCGCCTCGATCAGCGTGCTCTTGATTTCCTTGATGCCTTCGGTGACCGACAGCGTGGTGTCGAGCGCGACGACGTAGTCGAGATCGGGCGGGAAGCTCTCCTTGATCTTGGCCATCATCGCCTTGGCGCCGTTGGCCGCCTCGAGCGCGTTGGCGCCGGGCATCTGGTAGAGCGCGACGAGCGCCGCCGGCTTGCCGTCGAGCCGGCCTTCGATGCTATAGGTCTGCGCACCGAGCTCGATCCGCGCGACGTCCTTGACGCGAACGATCGAGCCGTCGGCATTGGCGCGCAACACGACGTTGCCGAATTCCTCGGGGCTTTGCAGGCGGCCCTGGGCGCGCACCGCGTAGGTGAATTCCTGGCCTTTCGGCACCGGCTCGGCGCCGACCGTTCCGGCCGGATTGACGGTGTTCTGCGCGTTGATCGCGTTGGTGATTTCGGGAATCGTGATGTTGAGCTTGGCGAGCTGGTCAGGGCTGACCCACAAGCGCATCGCGTACTGCCCGGCGCCAAACACGGTGATGCTGGCGATTCCCTTGACCCGCGTCATCTGGTCGTTGATGTTGATGTACGCGTAGTTGGCGAGAAAGACGTTGTCGTAAGTCCCCTTGGGCGAGTAGAGCGCGAACATGATCAGTGGCGACGCCGTCGATTTCTGCACGGTGACGCCGTAGTTGCGTACGTCCGACGGCAGTTGCGAATCCGCCTGGCCCTGGCGCATCTGTGCCAGCAACTGGTCGGTGTTGGCGTCGGTGGCGATGTCGAAGTTGACGGTCAGCGTCGATTGTCCGTTGTTGGCGTTGATCGAATACATGTAGTTCATGTTGTCGACGCCGGACATCTGCTGCTCGATCGGCGTCGCCACCGCCTGCTCGACGGTCAGCGCATCGGCCCCCGTGTAGGTGCTGTTGACCTTGATTTCGGGCGGGACGATGTTGGGGAACTGGGCGATCGGCAGGCCGGACATGGCGACCAGGCCGATGATGGTCATCAGGATCGAGATGACCATCGCCACGATGGGGCGATTGATGAAGAACTTGGACATGGCGGCTTACCCCTTGGCCGCAGGCTTGGCAGCTTCAGGCGCGGCAGCTGAGGGCTTGTCGGCCGGCGCAAAAGGCTTGGGATTGACGATGGCACCCGGGCGAACCTTCTGCGTTCCCTCGACGACGATCTTCTCCCCGGGCTTGAGCCCTTCGCTGATGATCCAGTCCGAACCGACGCGTTCGCCGGGCAGCACCGGCCGCAGTTCGACCTTGTTGCCTTCGCCGACGACGGCGATCAGATATTTGCCCTGGACTTCGGTGACGGCGCGCTGCGGAACGAGCAGTGCCCCCTTGAGCTGCGCGAAGGTGGCGCGGATCTTGGCAAACTGCCCCGGACGCAAGCGCCCATCGGGGTTGGCAAACTGTGCGCCGACCTTGAAGGTGCCGGTGGTCGGATCGACCTGCCGGTTCATCAAGGAAAACTTGCCGACCTTCGGGTAGGTGCTGCCGTCGAGCAGGATCAGCTGCAGCGGGACGTCCTCGACCTTGGCCTGCGGGCCGCTCTCCTGGAACTTGAGGAATTCGCGCTCGCTGATGTTGATATAAACCTTGATCGGATTGACCGTCGACACCGTCGTCAATTCGGTCTGCGCGCTCGGGCTCAAGAGGTCGCCGATCTGCGCCTTGGCGATCCCGGCGATGCCGTTGATCGGCGAGACGATCTTGGTGAAACCGAGGTTGAGCTTGGCCGATTCGAGCGCGGCAGTGGCCTGATCGAGCAGCGCACGGGCCTGCAATTCCGATCCAATGGCGTCGTCCAGATCCTTGCGGCTGACCGCGTTCTTCTCGGCCAGCGGCTTGATGCGCGCCAGATTGGCAGCGGCCGTCGCGTGATTGGCCTGTTGCTGCCCGCGCGCCGCAGCGGCCTGATCGACGGCCGACTGGAAGGTGCGCGGGTCAATCTCGAACAGCGTCTGCCCCTTCTTGACGGCGTCGCCTTCGACGTAGTTCTGGCGGATCAGATAACCGGTGACCTGCGGGCGGATCGTCGCATTGACGTCGCCGTCGAGCGAGCCGACCCATTCGCGATAAATCGGCACGTCCTTTTGCTCCACGGTCATGACGTCGACCACCGACGGCATCGGCGGCGGCGGCGCGGCTTTTTCACAGCCGGCCGAGAGGATTATCGCCAAGCCGGCGACGATGATCGCCGTCCGGCGCAGAGGAAGGCTGGCTGCTGGTGACTGTGACGATTGGCGCTTCATGGCACTCCCCTTATTGGTATTTCGCGCAATGCTATCACGCCCGGTTTTTGGATAGAACCCCTGTTTCCCGCTGTTTTCCGGTATTTTTCCGCGCCGCGCGGGTCGATGATCAAATCATAAATCGACATTTCGCCTGAGATGCTCGCCAATGACTCGCCTATCGCGATGGCGTATCGGTCGAGGGCCATGCCGCGCCACCTTCACCGGGCGTATAGCTGTTCTCGGCTACACCCCGTAGAATGGGTGCACATCTTTGTCCAGACACAGGAGCGATCATGGTCAATGAATCAAACGAGGCGGGCGTGGCAACGGCCATCATTGAGCGGCTGGAAACACAGCGGCTGCCCAGGGCACTTGAGCTCAAAGCCAAGGTTGATCGCGGCGAAGTGCTCGACGACTTCGATATCGACTTCCTCGACCGGGTGTTTGCCGACACCAACGAACTGCGGCCACTGCTCGCACGCCACCCCGAATATCAGGATCTGGCGGCGCGCGTCATGGATCTGTACCACGACATTACGGCCAAAGCGCTGGCCAACGAGCCAAGACAGCCGTAGGTCGCGGCGCAATCTTCGCGCCCCCCCCCAACACGCTCGAACCCGACTGATAGCTTGGTGTCAGAAGGCCCTCTTCACTCCATCACGAGGAACGCAATCATGAGTACCACGGCGTCAACAATTTCCGACCGAAGCGCACGTTACCGCCCTTTGTCCATAGGACTTCACTGGCTGATGCTGCTGCTGCTGATCGCCGTCTACGCGACTATCGAATTGCGCGGAATCTTCCCCAAAGGCAGCGACGCTCGCGAGCTGATGAAAACCTGGCACTTCATGCTCGGCCTGTCGGTGCTGGCGCTGGCCTTGCTGCGACTGTTGGTCAATGTCACCCGTAGCGCCCCGAAAATCACGCCCGAGCCGGCGCGCTGGCAGGAACTGTCGGCCAAGCTGATGCATCTGGCGCTCTATGCGCTGATGATCGGAATGCCGCTGGCCGGGTGGCTGATTCTGAGCGCCGCCGGGAAACCGATTCCGTTCTTTGGCCTGCATCTGCCGGCGCTGATCGCCGAGAGCAAATCGCTCGCCGGATCGATCAAGGAAATCCACGAAGCGGTCGGCACCGCGGGCTATTTCCTGATCGGGCTGCATGCCGCGGCAGCGCTCTATCACCACTATGTGGTGCGCGACAATACCTTGCTGCGCATGATGCCCAAAGGACGCTGAGATCTAAACCGCCGCCGGCAGCGTCAGCCGCACGCGCAAGCCACCGAGCGGCGACTCGGCCAGTTCGACGCTCCCGTCATAGAGGCGCGTCAGATCGACGACGATCGCCAAGCCCAGACCGGAACCCGGCACTTGTTCGTCGGCGCGTTCGCCGCGGTAGAGCACCCGCTGGCGCTCGCCTTCGGCGATTCCGGGACCGTCGTCGTCGAGCGTGATCAGCAGTTCGCCGTCACGCACCGCAAGCGACACCTCAACGCGCCGACCAGCCCATTTGCAGGCGTTGTCGAGCAGATTGCCGAGGATTTCCTGCAAATCCTGCGCTTCGCCGCGAAAGACCGCCGGCAGCGCGGCAGGATGGACGACCAACTCGAGTTCACGGTCGGCGTGAATTCGGCGCATCACGCGCAGCAGTCCGTCGAGTACGGCAGCGACCATCGTCCGGGCGCCGGGAACGCGTAGCGACGCGGCGACTCGCGAGCGGCTCAGGTGATAGTCGATCTGCGTTCGCGCCAGCTCGACCTGGGCGCCGACCAGTTGCGCGAGTTCGCCGGTGTCGCTGCTGGCCGCATTGGCGATCACCGACAGCGGCGTCTTCAACGAGTGCGCCAGATTTCCGGCCTGCGTTCGCGCGCGTTCGACGACTTCGGCGTTCTGCGCCAGCACCGTATTGAACTCATCGACCAGCGGCTGAACCTCGGCCGGGAAACGACCCGCCAGCTGCTGCGCATTGCCACTGCGCACCGCCGCCAGCGCGCCGCGCAGCCGCTTGAGCGGCGCCAGTCCGACCCACACCTGGATCACCACCGCCAGCCCCAGGCCCAGGCCGAGCAGTCCCAGCGCCAGCCACAGCATGCCGGAAAAACGTTCGACCGGCGCGCTCAGCTGTTGCTCGTCGGCGCCAACGACCAGCCGGAACGAGCGTCCCGCCAGACCCGCTGCGCCTTCAATACTGACCACGCGTTCGAGCACGCTGAGCGTGCTGTCGTCGGGCCCGGCAATGCGATGCTGATGCAACTCGCCGTTGCCCGGCGTATCGGCGGGCAGCCTGAGCACGTCGTCCCACAGCGAGCGCGAGCGCAGCAGCCCGACGGCATTCCCCGCCTCGGAATCGAGGCGATCGACTTGCCAGTAGAGCCCCGAATACGGCTTTGAGAAACGCGGGTCGCTCTGCGCCGCCGACAGCGAAGGCTGACCGTTCTCGTCGACGATCAGGTGCGCGACCAGTTGATCGAGATGAGTGGTGAGTTCGGAATGAAACTGCAGTGCGACGTGCTGCCTGAACAGACCGCCAAGCGCCAGGCCGGCAACGACGATCGTCAGCGCGATCCAGCCCAGCGTCCCGAGCAGCAGGCGCAGGCGCAGCGAGCCGCGCCAGGCAGGCGCGCTGAATCCGCCGCCGATCACGGACCGACCAGGCGATAGCCGAGGCCGCGCACCGTCTCGATCGCGCCGTCGGGCAACTTCTTGCGCAAACGCGCGATGAACACTTCGACGGTGTTCGAGTCGCGATCGAAGTCCTGGGCGTAGATGTGCTCGATCAGGTCGCTGCGCGAGACGATCTGACCCGGATGATGCATCAGATAGTTGAGCACGCGGTATTCGTGACTGGTCAGCGTCAGCATCACGCCGCCGACGCTGACGCGAGCGGCACGCGTATCGAGCAGCACCTCGCCGCAGGTAAGTTCGGCGCTGGCATGACCGCCGGCGCGCCGGATCAGCGCGCGCAGCCGCGCCAGCAACTCTTCCATATGGAAAGGCTTGGCCAGATAATCGTCGGCGCCGGCGTCGATCCCGGCGACCTTCTCGTGCCAGTTGTCGCGCGCCGTCAGAATCAGCACCGGCATCGTTCGTCCGGCGGCGCGCCATTTCTTGAGCACCGTCAGTCCATCCAGCTGCGGCAGCCCGAGGTCGAGAATGACCGCGTCGACCGGCTCGTTGCTGCCCAGGACGTGGGCGTCGATCCCGTTGTCGGCCCGATCGACGGCATAGCCTGCCGAGCCAAGCGCCGCGGCGAGTTGGCTGGCGATGGTCGGCTCGTCCTCAACGATCAGAACGCGCATCAGCTCGTCTCCATCTCAGTTTTTGGGCGCGTTGTCGCGCGCCGGGAGCACCGCTGCGTCACGCGCATCGACCTTGAGCTTGATCAGCGCGCCGCCCGGCCGCAACAGCTTGATCTCGTAGATCCAGCGCTCGCCGCGGCGCTCGAGCTCGACTTCCATGACCTGCCCGGGAACGTCGCGCGCCAGCTTTTCGAGCACCGTCCTGAGCGGCAGGATCTCGCCGGCCTCAAGCGCCTGGCGTGCGCGATCATGATCATGATCGCTGTCGGCGTGGCCCGGCAGCGCGATCGCCAAGCACAGACCGGCCGTCAGCGCCAACACCAGCCTCTTCTGTCTTTTTCCTGCCGAGCGCATCGCGCCTCCTTGAGCACCGTGATCGAGTCCCATTTTTACGCCGGCGCGGCTGAACAGCCGATTAACGGCGGATTCAGCTGACGTTCAGCCAGACTGCGGCAAAGTGTCAGCCACGCTCAGCTTCACAGGAGAACATCATGAAAACCGCAACGACTGCGCTGCTCGCCATACTATTGCTCCCCGCGCTGCTGCTGCCGGTGAGCAGCGTCGCCGCGCCGCGCGATGCGCTGCTGGCCTCGCTGGCCGCGGCGGCGAAAGCCGCCGATCCGGCATTTTCCGGCTTTTCCGCAAGCCGTGGCGAAAAATTGCACGTCACCCGATTCGCCGGCGGCAAGGCGCAGACGCCTTCGTGTACCTCGTGCCACGGCGACAACCCACGCAGCGCCGGACGCACACCGGTCGGCAAACCGATCGATGCGCTCGCCGTGTCGGTGACGCCGACACGCTACAGCGACCCGGCCAAGGTCGAAAAATGGTTCACGCGCAATTGCAACGAGGTGCTTGGTCGCCAATGCACGCCGCTCGAAATGGGCGACTGGCTTTCCTTCATGATCGCCCAATAAGGGACTACGGATGATGAATTCCATCACGAGCAAGATCGCTTTGCGCCCGATCGCCCTGGGACTCCTGGTACTGATCGTCTCGACCATACTGTTCGGGCGCGCCCAGGCCGGCGGCGGCCATTTCTACCCGCCGGTCGCCGACGCCCAGACGCGCGATGAGTGCGGCAGTTGCCATCTCGCGTATCCCGCGGCGATGCTGCCCAAGCGCTCGTGGTCGCGGATCATGGGTGACCTCAAGAACCATTTCGGCGCCGATGCCAGCGTCGACGCCGCGACCGCCGAGCACATCAGCCGTTACCTGCTGGCCAACGCCGGCGACACCGGCGGCCAGCGCTACGGCGCCAAGCTGCTGCGCGGCGTGTCGCCGGACAACGCGCCGCTGCGCATCACCGAATTGCCCAAATGGGTGCGCGAGCACCGCAAGATTTCAGACGCCGAATGGCGCAGCCAGAAGATCGGCAGCAAAGCCAACTGCGCCGCCTGCCACGCCGACGCCGAGCGCGGCTATTTCGAGGAATGAGCAAGTCATGACGACCGTTTTATTGCCGCTGCTGACAGCGATTTGCGCCGCCTGGGCGCTGGCCGTGGCCAACACCACCTACCCCGCCGCTAGCGCCACGCTGTGGATCGTGCGGCAGGAGGCGATGAACCTCACCGGTCTGCTGTCGATCGCGCTGATGTCGCTCTCGATGCTGCTGGCGACTCGCCCGGCCTGGCTCGAAAAGCCGCTGCACGGGCTTGACCGCATCTACCGCCTGCACAAGTGGTCGGGAATCCTGGCCATCGCTTTCGGCGCTGCCCACTGGCTGGCCAAGCTGTCGAGCGGACCGATCAAGACGCTGATCGGCAGGGACGGTCGCCTGCCGAAAATAAGGTATGACGGTCTGCTCGAAGTGCTGCGCGAATTCGGCAAGGACATGGGCGAACCGGCGCTCTACATCGTGCTGGCGATGCTTGCCATCACGCTGTGCCGGCGCATTCCCTACCACTACTGGCGTCAGCTGCACCGCATCATGCCGGCGCTCTATCTGCTGCTGGCGCTGCACGCCGCAATGCTCGCACCGCTTGCATACTGGACCGAGCCGGTCGGCGCGTTGCTGGCCGTTGTTCTGGCCGTCGGCGTCGTCGCCAGCGTGATCTCGCTCGGCGGATTGATCGGTCGTCGCCGCCAGGCCGACGGCTCGGTGCTCTCGGTCAGCCAGGCGAACGGGATCACCGAACTGACCTGCCAGCTTGGCGAGCAGTGGCCGAGCCATCGCCCCGGACAGTTCGCCTTCATCACCTTCGACCGCAGCGAGGGCGCGCACCCCTTCACCATCGCCAGTGCCGACCGCGGTGACCGCACGGTCACTTTCTTCATCAAGGCGCTCGGCGATTTCACGAACGATCTCGCGCAGCGCGTCGAGGTCGGGCAAAAAGTCCGCATCGAAGGGCCTTACGGCCGCTTCCAGCTGGCGCGCACAGCGCCTGCCGAACGCCAGATCTGGATCGCCGGAGGAATCGGCGTCACGCCCTTCCTGGCCTGGCTCGAAGCGCTGCACTCAGCGCCAACGCGCAAGGCCGAGCTGCACTATTGCACGCGTGACCGCGACGCCGATTCGATGGTCGACCGCCTGCGCGCGCTGTGCGCCGCGCTGCCCGGAATTGCGCTGACCATACACAGCGCCCGCCATGGCGACGTGCTCACTGCGGCTTCGCTCAAGCTGGCCGACGGTCAGCAGGCCGAGCTCTGGTTCTGCGGTCCGACCGGCCTTGCCGAAGCGCTCAAGAAGAGCTTGCAAGCGTCCTGGAACGGTCGCTGGCGCTTCCATCAGGAAGCGTTCGAGATGCGTTGATGCGCGTTGACAAGAAAATCCGTGGCGGCCACGATGGACGTCATACCAGACAAATAATTCAGGCCGGTAACCATGACCCAAGATCAAGCGTCCAATAATCCCTTGCCGCCGTCATTGACACGTTACGCCTGGCTGTCGATCGCCGCGGCGATCGCCACCATCCTGCTCAAGGGCGCGGCATGGAAAATGACCGGATCGGTCGGGCTGCTGTCCGATGCCATCGAGTCCTTCGTCAACCTTGCGGGGGCACTGATGGCGCTGTGGATGCTGACGCTCGCGGCGCTTCCCGCCGACGACGACCACGCGCACGGACACAGCAAGGCCGAGTATTTTTCGAGCGCCTTCGAGGGCTTCCTGATCCTGTTGGCGGCGGCCAGCATCGCCTATACGGCGATCGACCGCCTGCGCAATCCGCAGCCGCTCGAAGCGGTGTGGATCGGGCTGATCGTCTCCGTCGTCGCTTCGCTCATCAACTTTTCGACCGCGCGGATCCTGATGAAAGCGGGCCGCAAGAACAATTCGATCACGCTCGAGGCCGACGCGCACCACCTGCTCACCGACGTGTGGACGTCGGTCGGCGTCATCGCCGGCGTCGCGCTGGTCTCGCTGACCGACTGGCTGTGGCTCGACCCGGCGATCGCCCTGCTGGTCGCGGCCAACATCGTGTGGACCGGCTATCAGCTGATGCACCGTTCGGCGGCGGGACTGATGGACATCTCTCTGCCGGCCGAAAAGCTCGAGAAAATCGATTCGCTGCTCGCCGGCTACCGCGAGCAGGGACTCGATTTTCACGCGCTACGCACTCGTCAGGCGGGCGGCCGCGCGTTCATGACGCTGCACGTGCTGGTTCCCGGCCACTGGACCGTTCAATACGGTCACGACTGGGCCGAACGCATCGAACACGACATCCGCCAGGCCTTGCCGTTCACCCACGTCACTACCCACGTCGAACCGATCGAAGATCCGGCGTCGATGAACGACCAGGAACTCGACCGCTCGCTAAGCTGATGCCGGCAGCGACATCGCACTGACGCGTCGCGCAAAGTCGTCGACGGACGTCCAGTCGGTAAACTCGACGACGGCTTGCGGATCGGTCGGCCCATGGGTGATCAACATGATCAGGCGGATCATCTGGCGGTCGAAGAAGCCATAGCGGGGGTAATCGAGCTTGCCGGCAAAGACCGCCAGTTCATTGGGGCGCCAGGCGGTCTGGCGCAGGAACTTCTGCAGGTAGGGGTTGGTCTGCGGCCGGTTCTTGTTGGCCTTGCGGGCGACGATGTTGACCGTAAAGAAAGCGTTCGCCTTGCTCTCGAGCAACATCAGGTGGCTGTCGACGAAATCATGGACTTGCCGCTGGTGCTTGCCGTAGCGAATGCTGGCGCCGACCACGATCTTGTCGAAAGCGTTCAGATCAAACTCGTGCGAGTCGGCGATCGCCTGCACGCTGACCCGATGACCGAGTTCTTCGATCACCTGCTTGAGCCGATTGCAGATCTTTATCGTGTGACCGTCGGTCGTTGAATAGAGGATGAGAATGCTGGCCATATTTTTCGCCCGGTGGCATGAAGACGCCAATGGTTACACAGAGTCGACGCGGACGGTATTCAGCGAATCACTCTTGGCAAGATTTTAGTAGACGACTGGTCTAATATCGACTATCATCGTCGCCATGGGTAACGAATACACCGACGTCCGCCAGCACATCCTCGACACCGCCAAGCCGATCATCCTCGGCAAGGGATTCTCGGCGGTCGGGCTCAACGAACTGCTGGCAGAAGCCGGCGTTCCCAAAGGGTCCTTCTACCATTACTTCAAGTCGAAGGAGTTGTTTGGCGAAGCGCTGCTCGACAGCTATTTCGCCGATTACCAGGCGCGTCTCGACGCCCTGCTCAAGCACGGCCAAGGCACTGCGGCGCAGCGCCTGATGAGTTACTGGACGGCCTGGCTGGAAACCCAGTCGAGCGAGGGCGCCGACGGCAAGTGTCTGGCCGTGAAGCTCGGCGGCGAAGTCTGCGACCTCTCCGAAGCGATGCGAACGGCGCTGCACAACGGCACCCAGCGGATTATCGAAGCGCTCGCCGACTGCATCAGCGACGGCGGCAAAGATGGCTCACTGCCAGTTCAAAGCGACGCCCGCAACACCGCGTTGACCTTGTATAGCCTGTGGCTGGGCGCCACGCTGCTGGCCAAAATCCGGCGCGACCGCAGCGCACTCGAGGCGGCGCTGACCGCCACCCAGAGCCTGCTGTCTTTGCCCGGGAGCTGACGCGAGCGCACGCTCACACAGTTTCCGATTCACCGCGGTTGCAGCACTTTTTTTACGCAACAACTAGACGACCAGTCTATTAAGGAAAATACAATGACTAGCCCGATCATCAATCACCGCATCGTCCTCAATTCGCGTCCCGTCGGCGCACCGACACCCGACAACTTCCGCCTTGAGGAAAGCCCGCTTCCAGCGCCGGCCGCCGGGCAACTGCTGCTACGCACGCGCTATCTCTCGCTCGACCCATATATGCGCGGCCGCATGAGCGATGCACCATCGTACGCCGCACCGGTCGCGCTCGGCGAGGTGATGGTCGGCGGCACCGTGTCGCGCGTCGAAACGTCGCAACACCCGGGCTTCAAAGCCGGCGATCTGGTGCTCGGCCAGACCGGCTGGCAAAGCCATGCGCTGTCCGACGGAACGGGGCTCAACAAGCTTGACCCAAGCATGGCGCAGCCGTCGCTCGCGCTCGGCGTCCTGGGAATGCCCGGCTTTACCGCCTATATGGGCCTGCTCGACATCGGCCAGCCGAAAGCCGGCGAAACGGTGGTCGTCGCCGCCGCCAGCGGCGCGGTCGGCTCGGTCGTCGGGCAAATCGCCAAGCTCAAGGGCTGCCGCGTCGTCGGCATCGCCGGCGGCGCCGACAAGTGCCGTTACGTCGTAGACGAACTGGGCTTCGATGATTGCCTCGACCACCACAGCCCCGATTTTCCGCAGCAGCTGGCGGCGGCCTGCGCCAAGGGCATCGACGTCTATTTCGAGAGCGTCGGCGGCGTCGTCTTCGACGCCGTGCTGCCGCTGCTCAACGCCAAAGCGCGCGTCCCGGTCTGCGGACTGATCGCGCGTTACAACGACACTGCCTTGCCGCCCGGCCCCGATCGTCTCGGACTGCTGACCCGAACGCTGCTCACCAAACGCATCAAGATGCAGGGCTTCATCATTTTCGACGACTACGCGCCGCGCTACGGCGAGTTTTTCGAGCAGATGAGCGCCTGGGTCAAGGACGGCAAGATCAAGTATCGCGAAGACCTCGTCGACGGTCTTGAAAACGCGCCGCAAGCCTTGATCGGCCTGCTCGAAGGCAAGAACTTCGGCAAGCTGGTCGTTCGCGTCGCCAACGACTGAGCCGGAGAAAAGCAGTTAACCACGACGAACACAACGAACACGGCGGAAAAACAACAGGCCGAATTGTTTGAGAGTCACTCAGCGAGTGAGGTATGACTTTCTCCAAACCGATACTTTTCGTTGTGCCCGTTGTACCCCAGGGGTATTTCCTGCGGGCATGTCGTTGTGGTTTGAATTGCGTTTCTTTGGCTGAAACGCACTTATTTCTACAGGAGCAGATATGAAGAAAATACTGATGGTCCTCACCTCGCACGACAAGCTCGGCGACACCGGCAAAAAAACCGGCTTCTGGCTCGAAGAATTCGCCGCCCCTTACTACGTCTTCAAGGACGCCGGCGCGGCGATCACGCTGGCCTCGCCGCAGGGCGGCCAGCCGCCGCTCGACCCGAAGAGCGACGACCCGACCGCGCAGACCGAAGCGACGCGTCGTTTCAAGGCCGACCCGGCAGCGCAGGCCGTACTGGCCAGCACGCGCAAGCTCGCCGACGTTTCGGCGCGCGATTTTGACGCCGTGTTCTACCCCGGCGGCCACGGTCCGCTCTGGGATCTGGCCGAAGACAAAGCATCGATCGCGCTGATCGAGTCGATGTTCGCGGCGGGCAAACCGGTCGCCGCAGTTTGCCATGCGCCCGGCGTATTGCGCCATCCGAAGGACGGCAACGGCAATTCGGTGCTGCGCAACAAATCGGTGACCGGCTTCACCAACACCGAGGAAGAAGCGGTCGGGCTCACCGAAATCGTTCCCTTCCTGGTCGAGGACATGCTCAAGAAGAACGGCGGCCACTATTCCAAGCTCGCCGACTGGCAACCCTACGTCGTGACCGACGGCCTGCTGATCACCGGGCAGAACCCGGCGTCGTCCGAGCCGGCGGCGACGGCGCTGCTGAAGAAGCTCGGCTGAGCCATGCCGCCCGCGTCGCGGGCGGCCGTTTCAGAAGACGATCGGCGCGACCAGATTACGGAGCAGCGCAACGACGCTCCAGCCGGCGATGGCGCTGGTTTTCGAGTAGATATCGACGACCACGCGAACTTCCTCGCCGACCACTTCGATGCGGTGATCGTCGCCCAGAAATCCCGGTACGCTGTGCACGTTCACGCCGGTCCGCTCGGCGCCGGCGGTCGCCAGCGCGCACGCCACCGCGACATTGACCTTGGTCGGAAAGAGCGCGATGGCGTCCTTGGCACTTCCCGAAAAGACCTCGCTCGGCGCGCTGTCGGTCATCAGTCGCTCGCTGAAAACGGACGTCCCCTTGAGCGACCCAGGCCCTTTTTGGGTGCTGATCGAAGCCTCGATACCGCTCATCAGCGTTGCGGTGCGCAACACGTCAAAGCCGCCGATGGCGCCGCTGGCAAGATGCACCCGGGTACCGCTGCGCACCGCAGCCTGCCTGACTTTTTCGTAGAAGTCGGCGTCGGCAAAAGCACCGATCGACAACACCACCAGGCTTGACCCATGGTTCAGCACCGGCTCGGCGATCGATTTTAGCGCCATTGGAGACGCCGCTTCGACGACGTAATCGGGCTGCAAGGCGAGCAGCTCGTCCAAAGTCTCACACGCGACACAGCCTGCCCTTTCGGCCAGCCGCTTGGCGGACTCGCTGTTGCGGCTCAGGCAAGCGGCGAATTCGAACTCATCGAGCAAACCGTCGCGCCATGCATCGACGATGATATCGGCCAGAAAGCCGCAGCCGACGATTCCCAGTTTCAGTTTTTCCACGCGTCCCCGCTCAATTCGTTATCGATCACGCCCTTGGCGCGGCTGCGAAAATACACCTTAAGCAACTCCATGGCCAGCGGCGACGCGATGCAGAACGGCGCCATCAACAGCCAGTCGCTGCCGGTCAGCGCGACGGTAGCGAAGAACGGCTGCAGCCAGGGAACGTAAATCACCATCAGCACCAGCAGCAAGGAACCGCCGACGGCCCAGACCATCGCCCGGTTGGAAAACACGCCGATCGAAAAGACGCTGTGGTGCTCGGAGCGCGCGGTAAAGGCGCGGATCAGTTCGGAGCTGCACAGCGTGGCGAAGGCCATGGTCTGAGCGACCGCCAGCTGCCCCGGATAACGCTGCAGCGCCAACCAGAAGAGCGCCAGAACGGCCAGCGCATCGACGATGCCGACGACGCCGATGCCGATCGCCATGTCGCGGTTGATCACCGGCTCGCTTGGCGAACGCGGCGGATCGGTCATGATGTCGGGATCGCCCTTCTCGAGCCCGAGCGCGAGCGCCGGCGCGCCGTCGGTCACCAGATTGAGCCACAGCAACTGGACCGGTTTGAGCGGGATCGGCAGGCCGGCCAGCATGGCGCCGAAGATGATCAGGATTTCGCCGACGTTGCAGGCGAGCAGGAAATAGACGAACTTGCGGATGTTCGAATAGATGATCCGCCCCTGCTCGATCGCCGAGACGATGCTGGCGAAATTGTCGTCGGTGAGGATCATGTCGGCGGTCTGCTTGGCGACGTCAGACCCGGTGATCCCCATGGCGATGCCGATGTTGGCGCGCTTCAAGGCCGGCGCGTCGTTGACGCCGTCGCCGGTCATCGCCACGACGTGACCGCGCGCTTTGAGCGCGTCGACGATTCGCGTCTTGTGCTGCGGCGAGACGCGGCAGCAGACTTCGAGCCGATCGACGCGGTCGGCGAGCTCGCGGTCGCTGAGCTTTTCGATCTGCGGACCGGTGAGCACCAGTCCGCCGGGGGTCAACAGGCCAATGTCGCGAGCGATCGCTGCGGCGGTGTCCTGATAGTCGCCGGTCACCATGATGCTCTTGAGGCCGGCGCCGCGCGAACGTTTGAGCGCTTCGATCACTTCCGGCCGCGGCGGGTCGATCATGCCGAGCAGGCCGACGAAGATCAGGTCCTGTTCGACGCTCTGCGGATTGATCGCCGACGGCAGCTCGGCGAGCGGGCGACAGGCGACGGCAAGGACGCGCAGCGCGCCGCTCGCCAGCGCGTGATTCTGTTCGATGATCGCAGCGCGCTGCGCGTCGGAAAGAGCGGCCACCTGCCCGCCTTCGACCTGTTGCGTGCACAGTTCGAGGATGACGTCGGGCGCGCCCTTGACGAAAGCGATCAGCGCCATCGAGCCGACGGTGCGCAAAGCGGCGCGCTCGGCTTGGCCATCGACGCGGTGGATGGTGCTCATCCGCTTGCGCTCGGAATCGAAGGGGATTTCGGCAATACGCGGCAACGCGCGGCTCGCCTCGTCGCGCGAATAGCCGCTCTTGGCGGCGGCGACGATGAGCGCGCCTTCGGTCGGATCGCCGATGATTCGCCACGAGCGACTTCCCGCCTCGTCGGTTTTTTCCTCGAGCAGCGCATCGTTGCAGAGCAGCGCACCGCGCAGCAGCAGCGCGGTGTCATCGTCGCTGCGCGCCGCAAAATCTTCATTGTCGAGTAAAAACCGGCCTTCCGGACTATAGCCGCCGCCGGTGATGCGCAGCAGCTTGCCGCCGGTCCACGCCTGCACCACGGTCATCTCGTTCTGCGTCAGCGTTCCGGTCTTGTCGGTGCACACCACGGTGGCGCAGCCCAAGGTTTCGACCGCCGGCAGTTTGCGGATCAGCGCATGGTGGCGGATCATTCGCTGCATGCCGAGCGCCAGGCAAATGGTGACGATCGCCGGCAGACCTTCGGGAACGGCGGCGATCGCCAGGCTCACGGCGGTCATGAACAGGTTGACGATGTCCTTCTCTTCGGCCTTGAGATATTCAAAAAAGCCGCCATGCAACGCCTGCATCAGGTGCGTGTCGCGCCACAGGCCGTAAATGAAAACCACCGCGCAAATTCCCAGGCAGGCCGTGCCGAGCACCTTGCCCAGATGCTCGAGCTTCCTTTGCAGCGGCGTCGGCTCGCTCTCGAACGACTCAATCATCTGCGCGATCAGACCGATCTGGGTGTTCATTGCGGTGCCGGTCACCAGGCCGCGACCGCGTCCGTAGCTGATCAGCGTGCTCATGAACGCGCTGTTGCTGCGCTCGCCGAGCGGAATTTCGCTATCGAGGACGACGGCGGAATTTTTCTCGACCGGAACCGACTCGCCGGTCAGCGACGCCTCCTCGATCTTGAGATTGACGGTTTCGACGAGGCGCAGATCGGCGGGAACGTAATTGCCGGCTTCGAGCAGCACGATGTCACCGACGACGATCTCGCGGCCGGGAATCGTCATCTGGCGCCCGTCGCGGATCACCTGCGCCTGCGGCGCGGCCATCTTCTGCAGCGCTTCGAGCGCCTGCTCGGCCTTCGACTCCTGGATCACGCCGACCAGCGAGTTGAGCACCACGATCACCACAATCGCGATCGAATCGACGACCTCGCCGAGCGACAGCGAAACGCCCGCAGCGATGATCAGAATGATCACCAGATAGTTGTTGAACTGATCCCAGAGCAAAGCCAGAAAACCCGGCCGTGGCCGCGCGGAGAGTTCGTTGGCGCCGAACTTTTCGATCCGCTCGCGCGCTTCGCGCTGACTCAGCCCGTTTTCAAGGTGACTACTGAAAGTGTCGACCAACTCAACGATTGACTTGCTGTGGGCATCCTTGTCGTACATGGCCTTATCCAGCGAAACGCCCAAGCTACTTGACCAGCAGCACCGGAACGTTCGAAAGATGCAGCACCTTGAGCGTGATCGAGCCCATCAGCAACTCCTTGAACGCGCCGCGGCCATGAGTTCCCATCACGATCTGATCGCAGTGCAGCGAGTCGGCCAGCCCGCTGATCGACTCGGCGACCGGGCCGACCAGGTGATGAGCGGTATAGGGAACGCCCGCCGCGTCGAGCAACTGGCCGGCCCCGAGCATCAGCTTCGCGCTCTCTTCGCGGTGAAAATCGGCGATCTGCTCGTGGCTTGCGAAGCGCGTGATGTCGTGCGACAAGGGCGCCTGAACGTTGACCAGATGAATCTCGAGATCATCGGGATTGGCGTAGTAGGCGCGTTTCGAAATCACCAGTGCGACCGCGCGCAGCGCGCATTCCGAACCATCAACGGGCAGCAACACTTTTTTCATGATCCTGTTCTCCGTAAAGAAGGTTTGACTCGGGCCTCGCACGCCAGGTCAGGCTGTTTGACCACCAAGCGTTGATGACGATGCTCGCGCCAGCGCCCCAAGCGGCGCGCCATCGCGCGCTCGGTCCGATCAGCGGCGCGATCGATGGCCAGATAGAGATCGGACTCGGAGTCCTCGACCACCACGTTCGGCGCCCCGCTGATCGGGATCTGGATGCGACAGCGCTTGTCGTTGCCGCCGCGCGGCCCATTGACGTCGAACAGGCAGACGCTGATGGCGCGTACGCCAACCCAACTGAGCGCGAACTGCAATCGCCGCTCGGCATGCTCGCGCAAGCATTCGGTCAAAGCAAATCCCCTGGCCTGAATTTCGATACGCATCAGCTTACTCCAGTCTGTTGAATTCGACCGGCCCGGCTTACCTGCTCAGCTGAGCTGCTGGATTCCGGCAATCACCCAACCCTGGTCGCCCGAGACCGGCTTGGCGAGGTTCCAGATCTCGTCGAAAGGCGTTGCCGTGGCGCCGACCACTTCGCGCAGCGTTCCGGAAAAATGCACGCTGGCGATATGGCGATTCGCTTCGGTGACCACCTCGAGCAGCTCGGCGTTGAGCGTCACGATGTCGGTCTGCTGCGGAACGTCGCCGCGCTCGTCCATTTGCATCTTGATCTCGGCATACAGCTCCGGACTGACGAATTGGCGAATATCGTCGATGCTCTTGGCGTCGTTCGACGCCTGCAGACGAACGAAGTTGAGCTTGGCGATGCGCAGGAAAGCGTCGCTGTCAAAGCCCTCAGGAATGCGCACCGGGCCGGACGGCGCCGCCGAGCCGTAGCTAACGGGCGCTGACCGCGGCTGCGCACTGCCGGCGCCGGCGTACTGCAGCGCGCCATCAGACGGTGCCTTGCGGCGCAACAGCCACTTGACGGCAAACACCGCGGCCATCGCCAGCAGCGCGATCATCAGGATGTTGGCCATGCCTTCGCCCATGCCGAAGTGCGAGAGCAGCGCGGCGATGCCGAGTCCGGCAGCCAGGCCCGCGATCGGTCCCATCCAGTTGCGCTTGGGCGCTGCTGCCTGAGCGGGAGTTCCCTGCACCGGCGCCGCAGGCGTCGCCTGCTGGGGCGGTGTCGCCGGCTTTGGCGCAACCGACTGGCGCTGCATGCCGACCGACTTGCCACCACCGAGGCGCGCCGCTTCGGCGTTCCCGACGCACAGGCCAAGGGCCATCACTACCGTACAAACCGCCAGCAACATTTTCTTCATTTGTCTCTCCGTCGTAATTTCATGGCGCGGTGCAAGACGAGCTATCCGCGGGAGTGATGCTAGGGTGGTCTATTACATCCAACAAGTCGAATATAGCGATCAAAAACATCGTATAACTCGATCATTCACAACCCCCTGCGACAGCACTCGACGGCCAATCGATCAAGGTGCATCGTCGGCAGCCGGCGCCGATGTTTAGCGAATACAATTCGCCTTCCGATGAAATACTGACTCCACGGACCATGAGCATCTTCGACGAAGCCAAGATCGACTGTCACAGCCACGTCTTCGACCCCGAGCGCTTTGCCTACCAGGCGGGAAATTTCTACCTTCCTGCGGGACAGGAACGCGGCACGCCAGCGCTCTTTACCAAGCTGCTCGATGCCTACGGCGTGCAGCACGCCTTGCTGGTCGAGCCCAACTCGGGCTACGGCCCCGACAACCGCTGCCTGCTCGACACCCTTGCGCGCAACGGCGGCCGCCTCAAGGGAATCGCCGTGGTCGCCAACGACGCGACGCGCGGCGAGCTCGAAGACCTCAAGTCCGCCGGAATCGTCGGCATCGCTTTCAATCCCGCGCTGTTTGGCGCGGCGTACTACGCCGACGCCGGCGGACTGCTCGAGCGGCTCGCCGAACTCGAGATGATTGCCCAGATTCAGGTACAAGGCGATCAACTGATCGAACTGCTGCCGCTGCTCCAGGCCAGCGGCGTGCGGCTGCTCTTCGACCATTGCGGCCGCCCGAACGTCGGCGCCGGAATCACGCAGCCTGGATTTGCCGCACTGCTCGAACTCGGAAGGCGCGGCAAAGCGGCGGTCAAGCTCTCGGGCTATGCAAAATTTTCGCAGCAGCCTTTCCCGCACGCCGATACCGAACCCTACGTTCGCGCGCTGGCCGACGCGTTCACGCTCGACGCCTGTGTCTGGGCCAGCGACTGGCCTTTCCTGCGCGCCCCCGAGCGCATCGACTACGGCACGCTGCTCAAGCGCGTCGAGCGACTGTTTCCGGCGGCTGAAGACCGGCGCAAATTGCTCTGGGAAACGCCGTGCAAGCTGTTCGGCTTTGCTGCCGAAGTCCCTGCCACAAACTGAGAAGAGAATGGACGACAAGAAATCGCGCAGCATCGCGCTGACCGTCGCCGCGGCGTTCTTCATGGAAACGCTCGACGGCGCGATCATCACTACCGCGCTACCCGCGATCGGCGCCGGTTTTGGCAGCAGCGCGCTGGGCGTCAGCGTCAGCGTCACCTCATACCTGATCGCCATGGCGGTATTCGTTCCGGCAGCCGGCTGGTGCGGCGACCGTTTCGGCGCACGCCGCGTCTTCGCCAGCGCGGTCGCGCTATTCACGCTCGCCTCGCTGCTCTGCGGCCTGGCGCCGACGCTGACGGCGCTGGTCGCGGCGCGCATCCTGCAGGGCGCGGCCGCGGCGTTCATGTCGCCGGTCGGCCGCTTCGTGGTGCTGCGCGAGACGCCCAAGGAGCGCATCATCGAAGCGATCGCCACGATCACCTGGCCGGGGCTGATCGCACCGGTGATCGGCCCAGTGCTCGGCGGGATGATCGTCACCCACGTCTCGTGGCGCTGGATTTTCCTGCTCAACGTGCCGCTCGGCCTGCTCGGCGTGTGGCTGGTGCTGCGCCATATTCCCGAGCGCGCGCCAGCCGCCAAAGCGCCTTTCGATGTACTCGGCTTCGCACTCACCGCGCTGGCGCTGGCCAGCTTGGTCGAGGGGCTGGCGCGCCTGGGCGGGCTCGACCAATCGTCGCTGCTGCCGCTGGCGCTGATCGGCTTTGGCCTGCTCGCGGCAGCGGCGGCAGTCTGGCACGCGCGCCGCACGGCGTGGCCGATGCTCGACCTGCGCGCGGTCGCCGTACCGAGCTTCGCGCTCGCCGTGGTGACCGCCGGATTCATTTCGCGGGTGGCGATCAACGCCTCGCCTTTCCTGTTGCCGCTGATGTTCCAGATCGGCTTCGGCTTCTCGCCGCAATATGCGGGGGTGATGGTACTCGTCTATATGGCGGGAAATCTGGCGATGAAAAGCGCGACCACGACTATCCTGCGCTGCTTCGGTTTCCGCCGTGTGCTGACCGTCAATGGCGCACTCTGCGTCGTCACGCTGGCCGCTTGCGGACTGCTGCAACAGGACTACCCGCAGTGGTTGATCTATGGCGTGCTGTTCATCGCCGGAATGGCGCGCTCGATGAACTTCACCACCATCACCACGCTGGCCTTCGCCGACATCAGCGCCGAGCAGCGCTCGGGCGCCAGCGCGCTGACGACCATGCTGCAGCAACTGGCGATGAGCATGGGCGTCGCCTTCGCGGCCTTCGCGCTCAATGTCTCGCAAACGCTGCGCGGCGCGCCGACGCTCGAACTTTCCGACTTCCGCTACGCCTGGTTCGCCATCGCCGGTTTGATGGCACTCGCTGCGGCGGGCTCGTTGCGGCTCGACCACAACGCCGGAGACGCCATTTCAAATCGGCGCAGCTAGCGCGCTGGCAGACTCAGTCTTCGACGCGGTATTGCGCCGAGCGCGCGTGCGCCGGCAGCCCTTCGCCCTGCGCCAGCGTCGAGGCGATCCGCCCGAGCGTCTTCGACGCCGCCTTTGAGACGCGGATCAGGCTGCTGCGCTTCTGAAAATCGTAGACGCCGAGCGGCGACGAGAAGCGCGCGCTGCCAGACGTCGGCAGCACGTGGTTGGGTCCGGCACAGTAGTCGCCGAGCGACTCGGAGGTATAGGGACCGATGAAGATCGCGCCGGCATTCTGAATTTTGTCTACCCAGGCATCAGCGTCGGCGAGCGACAGTTCGAGGTGCTCGGGGGCGATGCGGTTGGCGATCGCGCAGGCTTCGTCGAGGTCGCGCACTTCGATCAGCGCGCCGCGGTTTTCGAGCGACGCGCGAATTACCGCTTGACGCGGCATCGTCGGCAGCAGCTTTTCGATGGCCTGCGCGACGCGCTCGATATAAGCGCGATCGGGGCAAAGCAGAATCGACTGCGCGAGTTCGTCGTGCTCGGCCTGCGAGAAAAGGTCCATCGCCACCCATTCGGGGTCGGTCTGGCCGTCACAGATCACCAGGATTTCCGACGGCCCGGCGACCATGTCGATGCCGACGACGCCGAAGACGCGGCGCTTGGCAGCGGCGACGTAGGCGTTGCCGGGACCGACGATCTTGTCGACCGCCGGAACGCTTGGCGTGCCGTAGGCCAACGCGCCGATCGCCTGCGCGCCGCCGATGCAGAACACGCGGTCGACGCCGGCCAGCGCGGCCGCCGCCAACACCAGCGGATTGCGCTCGCCGCCCGGCGTCGGAACGACCATGATCAGCTCGGCAACGCCAGCGACCTTGGCTGGAATCGCGTTCATCAGCACCGACGACGGGTACGAGGCCTTGCCGCCCGGAACGTAGAGGCCGACGCGGTTAAGCGGCGTCACCTTCTGGCCGAGCAGCGTGCCGCGCATTTCATCGCTGTCTTCCTCGAACTGCCAGCTCTGCAGGACCTGGCGCTGATGATAACTGCGCACGCGGCTCGCCGCCGCTTCGAGCGCCGCGCGCTGATCGCCGGGCAGGCCTGCGAGCGCGCACTGCATGGCGTCGCGCGACAGTTCGAGTTCGGCCAATGAGGTGGCGGCGAGGCGGTCGAAACGATTGGTGTACTCGAGGACGGCGGCATCGCCGCGCGCCTTGACGTCAGCCAGGATGGCCGCGACGCTGCGGTCGACCGCTTCGTCCTGCGCGCTCTCGAAGGCCAGCAAGTCGCCCAACCGCGGCTTGAAATCCGCGTCGCGACTGGAAAGGCGCTTGATCGAGATCACGAGCTAACTGCGCACGATTTAACGGCGGCCGACTTCGCCGCGTTGGCATTGACGACGCCGGCGATGGCGTCGAGGATAGCGACGATTTTCTCGCGCTTGAGCTTGAGCGCCGCCTGGTTGACGATCAGGCGCGACGAGATGTCGATGACGTGCTCGACGGCAATCAGATTGTTGGCCTTGAGCGTCGCGCCGGAAGAGACCAGATCGACGATGGCGTCGGCGAGTCCGGCGAGTGGCGCGAGTTCCATCGAGCCGTAGAGCTTGATCAGGTCGACGTGCACCCCCTTGGCGGCAAAATGCTCGCGCGCGATGTTGATGTACTTGGTCGCGATCTTGAGCCGCGCGCCCTGGCGAACGGCATGCTCGTAATCGAAGCCGGCGGGAATCGCGACCATCATGCGGCACTTGGCGATATTGAGGTCGAGCGGCTGGTAGAGGCCTTCGCCGCCGTGTTCGATCAGCACGTCCTTGCCGGCCACGCCGATGTCGGCCGCGCCGTACTGCACGTAGGTCGGCGCATCGGTGGCGCGAACGATGACGACGCGAACGTCGTCGCGCGTCGTCGGGATGATCAGCTTGCGCGAGGTCTCGGGGTTTTCGAGCGGCTCGATCCCTGCCGCCGCGAGCAGTGGCAAGGTTTCTTCAAAAATTCGGCCCTTCGAAAGGGCGATGGTGATGCCATCCACGGCGCGTTCCTGCTTGGTAAAAGCGCGATTTTACCGCAATGGCGCCTTGCCAGGTCGGGCACGCGGTGTCCGAAAAACTCTCGGCTAGCGCACTCTGCTGACTTTGGCGCCCAAACTGGTCAGCTTCTGCTCGATGCGCTCGTAGCCGCGGTCGAGATGGTAGATGCGCTCGATCAGCGTTTCACCCTGCGCAATGAGGCCGGCGATCACCAGGCTTGCCGAGGCGCGCAGGTCGGTGGCCATCACCGTCGCGCCGTCGAGGTGCGCCACGCCGGTGACCAGTGCGTTATTGGCCTCGATCTTGATGTCGGCGCCGAGCCGGATCAACTCGACGGCGTGCATGAAGCGGTTTTCGAAAATCGTTTCGCGAATCACTGCCGTGCCCTCGGCAACGCAGTTGATGGCCATGAACTGCGCCTGCATGTCGGTCGGGAACGCCGGATACGGCGAGGTGCGAATGCTCACCGCCTTGAGTCGCGCCGGTGCGACCAGCTCGATCGCATCGCGCTCGGCGCTGACCTGGCAGCCGGCTTCGCGCAGTTTCTGCAGCACCGAATCGACGTAGAGCGCCGAGGTATTGGTCAATCGCACCTGGCCGCCGGTCACCGCCGCAGCGCACAGATAGGTGCCGGTCTCGATGCGGTCGGGCATGATCGAATGGCTGGCGCCGTGCAAGCGCTCGACTCCCTGAATCATGATGTTGTCGCTGCCGGCGCCTTTGATGCGCGCGCCCATCGCGATCAGGCAATTGGCCAGATCGACGACCTCGGGCTCGCGCGCGGCGTTCTCGATGACCGTTTCACCGTCGGCGAGCACTGCCGCCATCATCAGATTCTCGGTACCGGTCACCGTCACCATGTCGGTGACGATGCGCGCGCCTTTGAGGCGAGCCGCGGTGGCGTGGATATAGCCGTTCTCGACGCGAATTTGCGCGCCCATCGCCTGCAGGCCCTTGATGTGCTGGTCGACCGGCCGCGCGCCGATGGCACAGCCGCCGGGCAGCGACACCTTGGCTTCGCCGCAACGCGCGAGCAGCGGGCCGAGCACCAGAATCGACGCGCGCATGGTCTTGACCAGGTCATACGGTGCAGTCGGGTTGTCAAGGCCCTGGCTGTCGAGGATCAGTCCGTCTTCTCCGCCCGGCGTGACCGTAACGCCCATCTGCGCGATCAGGCGCAGCATCGTCGACACGTCGTTGAGTTGCGGCACGTTGGAAAAACGCATGGGCTCTGCGCACAGCAGGCTGGCACAGAGGATCGGCAACGCGGCGTTCTTGGCGCCGGACATCGCGACCTCGCCGGACAGCCGCGCACCGCCCTCGATCAAGAGCTTATCCACAGATCGCGCTCCGCTCTTCGGGAGTCAGCGTCTTCATCGACAGCGCGTGCAGCTCGCCGCTGTCGAAGTACGGCTTCAGAATGGCGTTGACCAGTTGCTGGCGAGCCACCCGGCTCTTGCCGGCGAATTCGGAGCTGACCAGGATCGCTTCAAAGTGCTCGCCGTCGCCCTCGACGTGCAGCCCTTCACAGGGCAGCGATGCGGCGATGATCTGTTTGATTCGTTCGGGGTCCATTATGGTTCAATACCTCAATTTGTAACCGCTGCGCAACATGGCCAGCGTGGTCAACGCGACAACGATAAAACTTGCGGCGACGACGGCCAGACTCACTGCGGGAGCTGCGTCGGAGACGCCAAAAAAGCCGTAACGGAAGCCGTCGATCATGTAGAAAACGGGGTTGAAATGCGACAGTCTCTGCCAGAACGGCGGCAGCGAATGAATCGAATAGAAGACTCCGGAGAGCATGGTCAGCGGCATGATCAGAAAGTTCTGGAAACCCGAGAGCTGGTCGAACTTGTCGGCCCAGATCCCGGCGATCATTCCGAGCGACCCCATGATACCGCCACCGATGATGGCGAAGACAAGAATCCAGACCGGCGCGACGAAGGTCAGCGGCGCGAACCAGGCGGTCGCGGCAAGCACGCCGGCGCCGACCATCAATCCACGCAGCATCGCGGCGCCGACATAGGCGAAATAAAACTCGACGTAAGTAATCGGCGGCAGCAGGATGAAAACGACGCTGCCCATCACCTTGGACTGGATCAGGCTCGACGAGGTGTTGGCAAAGGCATTCTGCAGCACCGACATCATCACCAAACCGGGAATCAGGAAGGCGGCGTAGCGCACGCTATTGACCTGCACCTCGCCGTCAAGCACGTGCGAGAAGATCAGCAGGTAGAGCAGCGCGGTCATCACCGGCGCGGCAACGGTCTGGAAGCCGACCTTCCAGAAGCGCAGCACTTCCTTGTAGAGCAGCGTGCGCAAGCCGCTCATTGCACGACCTCGCTGACCTTGACGCCCTGCATCACGCCGACGAAGACGTCTTCGAGGTCGGCCTGGGTCAGGCGCAGATCGTCGATCGTACAGCCCGCGACGCGGATCGCCGCGAGCAGCGGCTCGATCTCGTCGAAACCGGCGAGGCGGAAAATGGAGTAGCCGTCGCTTTGCGTCGCGCGTGCGCGCAACGCCGGCGGCAGGCAGGCGTCATTGGCCAGGCGCACGTTGAGCGTGTGCCCGGCAAAGCGCGCCAGCAGATTGCTCGTCGTATCGAGCGCGACGACGCGTCCCTGCTTGAGCATCGCGATGCGTCCGCACAGTGTTTCGGCTTCCTCGAGATAGTGGGTGGTCAGGATTACCGTATGTCCCTCGCGGTTAAGGCGCTGGACGAACTGCCACAAGCCCTGGCGCAACTCGACGTCGACGCCGGCGGTCGGTTCGTCGAGGACGATCACCGGCGGCTTATGCACCAGCGCCTGGGCGACCAGCACGCGCCGCTTCATGCCGCCCGAAAGACGCCGCATATTGACGTTGGCTTTCGACGTCAGGTCGAGGTTGTGCAGAATCTCGTCGATCCAATCGTCGTTATGGCGGATGCCGAAGTAGCCTGACTGGATGCGCAGCGTCTCGCGCACCGAGAAAAAGGGGTCGAAAACAAGTTCCTGTGGCACGACACCGAGCTGACGGCGCGCCGCGCGGTAATCGCCACGCACATCGCAGCCCATCACCGAGAGCTTGCCCTGATCCGGGCGGACCAGACCGGCGAGGCATGATATCAGCGTCGTCTTGCCGGCGCCGTTGGGACCGAGCAGGCCAAAAAACTCGCCCTCGGCAATTTCGAGCGAAACGCCATCGAGCGCGCGCAGGCTACCGAAACACTTGACGACCTGCTCGATAGAAACGGCGACGCCCATGGCATCAGAACTCAAAAGACACGCGCGCCAATCAGGCGAACGAGAGGGATTCGGAAACGCCGTAGAGCGCTGCCTGGCTGATCATGCTCGCCGGCGGGTTGGTCACCCGCAACGTGACGCCGCAGTCACGCGCGGTGCGCAGCAAACCGAAAATGACGCTGAGCGCCGAAGAGTCGGTTTCGGCAACCGCCGAAAGATCGAAAACGACGTCCCCGACGGTCGCTGCCTCGCGCAAAAAACCTCGCCCTGCTTTGAGCAGGGCGCTGGCGTTGGCGATCAACATGGGCCCTATGACGCAGAGCCCATCACCTTTTTTCTCGATCATGACTTGCTGGCTTCGTTCTGCTTGTTCTTGGCCGCGAGCATCTTGATCAAACCATCGATCTTGTTGGCACGAATCTCCTGGGCGAAGGTGTCGCGATAGTTGCTCACCAGACTGACGCCGGCGACCACGACGTCGTAGACTTTCCAGCCGTCAGGAAGCTTTTCGACCGAATAATCGAGCGCGATCGGCTTGCTGCCCGACTGCACGATCTCGGTGCGGACCAGCACGTCGGTGTCGCCGTTCTGCATCTTGGTCGGCTTGTAGCGAATGGTCTGGTCCTTGTAGCCGGTCAGCGCATTCGAGTAGGTGCGCACCAGCAGCGTCTTAAACTCTTCGGACAGCTGCTTCTTCTGCTCGGGCGTCGCCTCGCGCCAGTCGCGGCCGACCGCCAGCGCGGTCATGTGCAGGAAATTGAAATGCGGCAGCACCTTGGCCTCGACCAGGGCGATGGCCTTTTTGGTATTGCCGCTCTGGATATCCTTGTCCTGGCGAACGATGGTCAGCACGTCATCGGTGACCTTCTTGATCAGCGCGTCAGGGGAATCTTCCTGGGCGAAGGCCGGGGCACACAGCACGAACACGCCAAGCAACAGCGAAAACAACGATTTCATCGATCTCTTTCTATAGGAACACGAGCTCAGTAACACCGGCTTTGCTTGCAATCAGCGTCGTCACGACCTTCAGGAATGGCTTTGCCATCGTTGATTTCGCTACGACGGTTCTGCAAATAGGCATCGCGGATATAGTTGTACTTGTCGAAAGCCGCCTGCTCGACGACCTTGTCGGTCGGCAGCAGACTGGCGCGCAGATCGATGTAACGAACACCGACCAAGGTATTGCGGACGGCGACATCGTCGACGTGCCAGACCAGGTCGGCCGAGGTATCGACCGCCCAGCCGAAGGTATCGCGCGTCGTGCGCGGCCCGATAATCGGCCAGTAGAAATACGGGCCGTCACCGACGCCCCATTTGCCCAGCGTCTGGCCGAAATCCTCGGCATGCTTCTCGATCCCCACCGCACTGGCCACATCAAAGAGGCCGGCAATCCCGAAGGTGGTATTGAGCGCGATCCGGCCAAAGTCGGAAAAGCCCTCGCTCGGTTTGCCTTGCAGGAAGTTGTTGAGCATCGTCCACACGTCGTAGACATTGCCGAAGAAATTGCCGATGCCGGTCTTGATCGGCGACGGCATCACCGCGTCGTAGCCTTGGGCGACCGGCTTGATCACCACGTCGATGCCTTCGTTGACCGAAAACATGGCGCGGTTGAAACCCTCGAAAGGGTCCTTGGGATTGTTTGCCGTGGTCGCGCAACCGCTCAGAACCGCAGCGGCAAATGCCACAGAAAATACGCGCTTTGCCATTAGAGTTTTCACGAACGAACCTTCCCGTTATTTCTTGTCCGGACCTTCGGACGCCTTGGAGAACATGAACTGACTGATCAGTTTTTCAAGCACGACAGCGGACTGCGTTTTGGCGAACACGTCGCCAGCCTTCAACATCTTTTCGTCACCACCGGCGTCAAGCCCGATGTACTGCTCGCCGAGCAGCCCCGCAGTCAGAATCGACGCGAAGGTATCCTTCGGAAAACGATAGCGGCTATCGATGGTCAGTGTCGCCACGGCTTCGTAGGTCTCGGTATCGAAGCGAATTTCGCTCACCCGACCGACCACCACGCCAGCGCTCTTGACCGGACCGCGCACCTTGAGACCTCCGATGTTATCAAACTTGGCAGTCAGCTGGTAAGTCTCGGCAAAATTGGCCGACGAAACGTTGCCAACCCTTAGTGCCAAAAACAACAGTGCGGCGAAACCTAGAACAACGAAAAAACCCACCCACAGATCAAGCAACTTGCGACTCATCAAAGCCCCCGGAACATGAATGAGGTCAACACGAAATCCAGCGCCAGAATGGCCAGCGCCGAATTAACCACCGTTCTTTTGATTGACCCCGAAACGCCTTCGGCGGTCGGAATCGCATCGTAGCCTTCAAAAACGGCAATCAAGGAAACGGCCACCCCAAAGACAAAACTCTTCACCACGCCATTCCAGACGTCAAAGCGAAAATCCACCGACCCCTGCATCTGCGACCAAAAAGCCCCCTCATCGACACCGATGAATACGACGCCGATCAGGTAGCCGCCGAAGACGCCGACCGCCGAGAACAGCGCAGCGAGCAGCGGCATCGAAATGACGCCCCCCCAGAACCTCGGCGCGACGACGCGGGCGATCGGATTGACCGCCATCATGTCCATCGCAGTGAGTTGCTCGGTCGCCTTCATCAAACCGATTTCGGCGGTAATCGCCGAACCGGCGCGCGAGGCGAAGAGCAGCGCAGCGACCACCGGCCCCAGTTCGCGCGTCAGCGACAGCGCCACCAGCACCCCCAGCGCCTCGGACGAACCGTAGCGCTGCAGCGTCTCGTAACCCTGCATGCCGAGCACCATACCGATGAACAAACCGGAGACCAGGATGATCAGCAGCGACTGAAAGCCACAGAAGTAGATTTCGCGGATCGTCAGATGCAGACGACGGAACGACTGGCCCGAATAGACCAGCACCATGGCAAAGAAGCGTGCGGCGAAACCCAGGCGCTGCAAGCCGTCGTTGACGTGATGACCGATCCCGCGAATCAACTCGATCAGCACGGAGACACTCTTCTCAACCATGGGCGCCACTCCGCATCAAGTCCTGCTCGAAAGGCGGCGCCGGATAATGGAAATGCACCGGGCCGTCGGCTTCGCCATAGACGAACTGATGGACGAAGGGGTCGGACGAGGCGCGAATTTCGTCGGGAGTTCCCTGCGCGACAATCAGGCCGTCGGAAACAAAGTAGACGTAATCGACGATCTGCAGCGCCTCCTGAACATCATGAGTCACCAGAATCGTCGTCGCGCCGAGCGCGTCGTTGAGCTTGCGGATCAGCTGGCCGATGACGCCCATCGAGATTGGATCGAGCCCGGCAAACGGCTCATCGTACATGATCAACATCGGGTCGAGCGCGATCGCGCGCGCCAGCGCAACACGCCGCGCCATGCCGCCCGACAGTTCGGAAGGCATCAGCGTGTGCGCGCCACGCAGCCCGACCGCGTTGAGCTTCATCAACACCATGTCGCGAATCATCTCTTCGGGCAGATCGGTGTGCTCGCGCATCAGATAGGCGACGTTGTCGAAAACAGAAATATCCGTAAACAGCGCGCCGAACTGGAACAGCATCCCCATCCGCCGACGCATCGCGTAGAGCTCGTCGTGGCTCATTCCCGGCACCGACTGCCCATCGACCAGCAAGCTGCCGCCGGTCGGTTTGAGCTGACCGCCGATCAGGCGCAGCAGCGTCGTCTTGCCGCAACCCGAGTTGCCCATAATGGCGACCAACTGACCACGCGGGATCTCCATCGTGATGCCCTTGAGGATAGCCCGGTCGTCGTAAGCGAAATTGATGTCGGTAATTTTGACCAAACTATCGGCTGACACAACGATATCCCGTACGAAAAATTGAGCACAATTATAACTGAACGTCGGGTCACCAACCCCGACGAGGCAGACCAGCCAGCAAAAAAATAGTTCGCAACGCGCCCGATTTGCTCATTGACAAATCAAACGCAGTCATACCATTGTGGGATAATTGACCATATTTTTCCGGACCGAGGACGCGCGACCATGACCGCCAGCCCACCAGCCACCGCACCGGAAAAGCCGCAGCTGCTCAAGCGCTGCCGCCCCCCCGAATCACCAATAAAATGCGGCGCGCGCTGAGTTTTCGCTCGCGCGTTGAAATCGAACATAACGACATTGAAGCTGCTCGGCGACTGGCTCAGGGCATGGCCAACCAGACGGCACGCCGGCTCAGAATAAAACGCACCACGCGCCACAAGCGCATGGAATCCTCTGCCAAGGAGCAGTAATGTACCTTGAACACTTCGGGCTGCGCGAAGCGCCGTTTCGCATCACCCCGCACACCGAGTTCTTTTTTTCCGGCGCCAACCGCGGCGCCACGCTCGAAGCGCTGATCTACGCCATCACGCACGACGAGGGCATCGTCAAAGTCAGCGGTGAAGTGGGCAGCGGCAAGACCATGCTGTGCCGGATGTTGCTCGAAAGGCTTCCGGCCAACGTCGAAACCGTCTACCTTGCCAACCCGTCGTTGTCGTGCGACGAAATTTTCCAGGCAATCGCCGAAGAGCTGCACGCCCCCTTGCCGGAAGGCCGCTCACACTACTCGTTGCGCGCTTTGCAGCAGCGGCTGATCGAGATCCACACGAGCGGCCGGCAGGTGGTGGTGATGGTCGACGAAGCCCATGCCATGCCCGCGGAGACGCTCGAAGAAATCCGCCTGCTTTCCAACCTTGAAACGAGCCGCCACAAATTGGTGCACATTGTGCTCTTCGGTCAGCGCGAACTCGATGAGCACCTGCGCCAGACGAACATGCGTCCGCTCAAGGAGCGGATCACCCACAACTTCGCGCTCGAGCCGCTGCGCAGCAGCGATATCGCCAATTACCTGTCGTTCCGCCTGCGTGCCGCCGGCTATCACGGCCCCAGTCTGTTCACGCCGAGCGCGATTGAGCGCATCAGCCGGGCGTCCGAAGGTCTGACGCGGCGCATCAACATCCTCGCCGACAAGGCTCTGCTTTCGGCGTTCTCGGAAAATCGGCAGCTGATCGACGACCGGCAGGTCCAGGCAGCGATCAACGACGCCCAGTTCAACCCGATCGCAGACCACCCGACCCGGCCAGCGCGCTGGATCGTTGGCGCAGCCCTCTTGGTGCTGATCGCCGGACTGGCCTACCTCGCGGCAAACCGTAGCACGCCCGGCGTAGCGGTTGCCGCAACGGACCCACCGGCGATCCGCGCCGAGATAGCGCCACCCACCGCCGAAACGCCGCCAACCGACCCGGCCGACCCGGCCGACTCGTCGCCGCCTGCCGAGCCCACTGCCGCGTCGCCGCCGCCCGCCCCCACCAGCTCGGCAGCGACAGCCGCTGCCCCGAGCTCGCCAGATCTGCTGGCCGAGCGCCTGACGGCCAGCCAAGACTGGCTCAAAACCGTGCCGGACACGCACTACTTCATCCAGTTGTTCAACGCCGACGCGAACCGGGCGCGCGAAGTCGAGAACTTTCTCGAAAGCAGCGCGCTTGACGCGGGCGAGCTGCGTGTCTATCGCTCGGCGCTCAGCGGACGCGACCGCTTTGGCGTAATTTACGGCGACTACCCCTCGCCAGACGCCGCCAACGCCGACCTGGCGCGGGTCGCCAGAATCAGCCGCGTCAGCAGGCCCTATATCCGCTCGGTCAGCAAGCTGCGCTGACCCCCGAGAGGTCGCATCCGAACGGCAGTTAAAGCACCACGAATACGCCACCCGGATAATGCATTTGGCGTAATATAACCTCGTCCGATGATCATCGAACGAGGCCGAGCATGCTGAAAATTTTTGGCGCCACCCTGGCTGCGCTGCTGCTCGCGGCGTGCGCCCCGACCACGTTGAACGGGGGTCCTGCGGCCGGGCATTTGCGCGCAGACAGCCTCGCCCAAACGCCCGGTGCAATTCCACAACCGGTGCAGCAGATCGCTTCGCTTCCGAGGCCCAGAGCCACAGGAAAGTCGGAAACCTATAGCGTGGTGGTCAATGACGTCAAGGTCAATGACCTTCTCTTTGCGCTCGCGCGCGACGCCAAGCTCAACGTCGACATCCACCCCGGAATCACCGGCCAGGTCAGTCTCAACGCCATCGACCAGACGCTGCCTCAATTGCTCACGCGAATTTCCAAGCAGGTCGACATGCGCTTCGTGCTCGACGGACCCAATCTTGCGGTGATGCCCGACGCCCCCTACCTCAAGAACTACCCGATCGACTACGTCAACCTGGCGCGCGACGTCAGCGGCACCGTCTCGACCAACACCCAGATCTCGACCAGCGCGCTGGCAGCGAGCGGCGTCGGAAGCGGCGCCGTCGGCGGCGGCAATACCTCGCGCATCCAGATCGAAAACAAGTCGAGAAACCGCTTCTGGGAATCGCTCGAGAAGAATCTCAAGGATCTGCTGCATGAAACCGACAAGATCTTCCCCGAAGGATCGACCGAGACCGTAACGGAGCAGAGCAGTTCACAGACGACGACCGGCACCGGAGCGCCGACGCCGCCACCGACGGGATCCACCGCGCGGGCAAGGCAGGTCGCGCCGACGCTGGCCGGCAGTCCAAACCCGGCGGCGCTGCAGAACAGCGGCGCGACAGTGGTCAAGCGCATGACCTTTCGCGAAGCGGCGTCGGTGATTTCGAACCCGGAGTCGGGCGTCATCACCGTTCGCGCGACTTCGCGACAGCACGAAAAGGTACAGGAATTCATCGACCGGGTGATGGCGAGTGCGCGGCGCCAGGTGCTGATCGAGGCGACGATCGTCGAAGTGACGCTCAGCGACGGCTATCAGCAGGGCATCGAATGGAGTCGCATCACCAGCGGCAGCGACTACAGCATCACCCGGCCGACGCTGACGACCAACGTTCCGAACGCCGTTTCGCCGTACGTCATCAAGTATTCGACGCTCAATCCGATCAATCTGCTGGCGACGGTCGAGCTGCTGCGTTCCTTTGGCACCGTCAAGGTCCTTTCCAGCCCCAAGCTCTCGGTACTCAACAACCAGACCGCAACGCTCAAGGTCTCGGAAGACTACGTCTATTTCAACGTCAAGTCCGACACCACCACCACCGCCAATGTCGGCACCACCGTCGGCGTCACGACGACGCCGCAGTCCGTTTCGGTCGGTTTCTTCATGAGTCTGACGGCGCAGATCAGCGAAGGTGATACGGTGACACTCAATGTACGGCCTTCCATTTCAAGCATTTCAGAACTCAAGCGCGATCCCAACCCGATCATTCCATCGAGCATCCCCAATTACGTTCCGCAAATCCGTACGCGCGAAATCGAATCGCTGATGCGCGTCGAAAGCGGCGACATTGCGGTACTTGGCGGCCTGATGGAAGACCGTTCGGATTACAAGACCGGGCGCGTTCCCGGGTTCGGCGACATTCCTTTCTTCGGCGAACTGTTCAACACTCGATCCAATTCATCGTCAAAGTCGGAACTGGTCATTCTGCTGCGCCCGACGGTGATCAAGGACGCTTCGCTGCGCGGCGACTACAGCGCCTTCAAGGACACCCTGGCGGGCCAGGACTTCTTCGCCCCGGCGCCGGTTTTCCAGCCCTTTGCCGTTCCCGAGCGAGAGTCGCCGCAATGAGCCTGCTGATGGACGCGCTCAGAAAAGCCGAGGAAGCCAAGCGGCACGCCGACCAGCCCCAATTTGCCACCGCCGCCAGCGAGCTCACGCTGGCGCCGATGAGCACGCACTCCCTGCCGCCGCCGGAATTGTCAGCACAGATCGCGCCGCCCGATGGCGAGCGCTCGGCCACCGCCCGAGCGAGCCCGCAGCGTGGGTTCGCCGAACGCAGCCCCTTTGCCACCAGGGTGTTGCCCAAGTCGCAGCGCACGCGGTGGCTGGCTTTGGCGCTCATCACCAGCGCGCTCGGACTGGGACTTGGCGCGTATTGGTGGTGGCAGCTGCCAGCCGCCTCCGGCGGATTGCGCCCCGTGCCGGCCCAGTCCTCGGCGGCGGCGCCCCCCGCATCAGCCCTTGTCCCGCCGACGCCACCACCTTCCCCGGCCGCCGCGCCCGCCGTACCGACGAGCGCACCGACGGCAGCGCCGAGCGCCACCGCTGACAACGCGCGGCTCACGCCGCGGGTGCGGCCGTCCAAGCCAGCTGCGACGGCCGCATCGGCTGCGCCAGCCAGCGCGCTGCGCCTCGCCCGCAGCGCGCCCAGTTCAGCTCCGGCGCTCGAGCGCGCTTACGACGGACTGCAGGCGGGCCGGCTCGACGAGGCGCAACGCGACTATCAGCAGGTGCTGCGCAGCGACGCCAAGAACACCGACGCGCTGCTCGGCCTGGCGACGATTGCCGCCCGCCAGGGACAAACCGAACTGGCGCAGAGCTATTACCTGCGCGCGCTTGAGTCAGACCCCAACGACGCGACGGCGCAGGCCGGATTGATCAATACGCGCGGACCAGCCGACCCGATGCTCTCCGAAAGCCGCCTCAAGACTGCTCTCGATGCACAGCCGGAGTCGGCGGCGCTGCATTTCGCGCTGGGCAACCTCTACGCCCGCCAGTCCCGCTGGAGCGAGGCGCAGCAGGCCTACTTCCACGCCTACGCGGCCGAGCCCGACAACGCCGACATCGTTTTCAACCTGGCGGTCAGCCTCGACCACCTGCACCAGAACAAGCTCGCCGCCCAGTACTACCGGATGGCGTTAGGCAGTCCCGGAGTCCAGCGCGGCTCGTTTGACAAGAACCAGGTCAAGCAGCGCATCGCCGAACTGCAGCCTTGATTTGTGCCCGCTCACCATGAATTCATTCGCGCTCGAGCCAGGCCAGCCGATTCCCACGCCGCAGCCGCGACAGTTGGGCCAGATTCTGATCGCCAAGGGAATTCTCAGCGAAGACCAACTGCGCATCGCGCTGCTCGAACAGCAAAAGTCCAACCAGCCGGTCGGCAAGCTGCTCGTTTCGCTCGGCTTCGTCTCCGAAGCGACGCTGCGCGACGCGCTTTCCGAAAGCCTCGGCAAGCAGAGCATCGATCTCGCCAACGCCATCATCGACCCGTCGGCGCTAAGCCTGGTGCCGCACCAACTGGCCAAACGCCACCACCTGCTGCCGCTCGGCTACGACGCCGAACTTCGCCGGCTGACGATCGCGCTTTCCGACGTCAATGACATCGTCGCGCTCGACAAGATTCGCGGCCTGGCCAGCGAAACGATCGAGATCGACACGCTGCTCGCCGGCGAAACCGAAATCGACCGCGCGATCGACCAGGCCTATGGCTACGAACTGTCGATCGACGGCATCCTGCACGAAATCGAAACCGGCGAAATCGACTTCCGTGGTCTGCAGTCATCGGCCGACCAATACCGCCAACCGGTCGTCAGGCTGATCGACGCGATCCTGACCGACGCCGTCAAGCGCGAATCGTCCGACATCCACTTCGAGCCGGAAACCGGCTTCCTGCGCATCCGTTACCGCATCGACGGCATGCTCAGGCAGGTGCGTTCGCTGCACCAGTCGTATTGGCCGGCGATGGCGGTGCGCATCAAGGTGCTCTCCGGAATGAACATCGCCGAGACGCGCGCGCCGCAGGACGGCCGCATCTCACTGACGATGCGCGGCCGACCGATCGATTTTCGCGTCTCGGCGCAACCGACGATCCACGGCGAGAACATCGTGCTGCGCATTCTCGACCGCCAGAAGGGCCTGGTCCCGCTCGCCGGGCTGGGGCTCACCGACCGCCAGCTTGGCGAACTCAAACGCATGATCGCACGGCCCGAAGGAATCATCCTGGTCACCGGCCCGACCGGCAGCGGCAAGACGACAACGCTCTATTCGGTGCTCAACCACATCAATTCCGAGGGTGTGAACATCATGACGCTCGAAGATCCGGTCGAGTACCCGATGACGCTGGTGCGGCAGACGTCGGTCGCCGAGGCGTCGAAACTCGATTTCGCCAACGGCATCCGCTCGATGATGCGCCAGGATCCGGACATCATCCTGGTCGGCGAAATCCGCGACGCAGAGACCGCCGAGATGGCACTGCGCGCGGCGATGACCGGCCACCAAGTGTATTCGACGCTGCACACCAACTCGTCGATCGGCGCCATCCCTCGCCTGCTCGACATCGGCATCCTGCCCGACATCATGGCCGGCAACATCATCGGCATCGTCGCCCAGCGCCTGGTACGCCGCCTGTGCGTACACTGCAAGACACCGTACCAGGCCGATGCGCTCGAAGCGCGTCTGCTCGGCGGCACCGAGCAGAGCCCGCGGCCGCTGATCTTCAAACCCGGCGGCTGCGAGCGCTGCGAGTTCCAGGGCTATCGTGGCCGCCTGGCGATCATGGAAATCCTGCGCCTCAACGCTGACCTCGACGAGTTGATCGCGCGCCGCTGCACCGCTCGCGAAATCCGCCAGATGGCCGACCGCCAGGGCTTCGTCGCGCTCGCCGACGACGGTCTGCGGCGCGTTCTCGACGGTTCGACCTCACTCGATGAACTCGGCCGCGTCGTCGACCTGACCGACCGCATGTAATGTCGCTCTATACCTACAAGGCGGTCGCCGCCGACGGACGCAAGGTGCAGGGCCGCATCGACGCACTCAACCTCATCGACCTCGAAATGCGCTTGAAGCGAATCGAGCTTGACCTGATCAGCGGCGAGCTGATCAGCAATCGCCGCCTGTTCCGCGCCGGCGGCGTGCCGCGCCGCGAACTCATCCACTTCTGCTTTCATCTCGAACTGCTGGTGCGCGCCGGCGTGCCGATCCTCGAAGGATTGTCGGATCTGCGCGACAGCCTCGAACACCCGCGCTTTCGCGAAGTGGTCGCCAGCCTGGTCGAAGCGATCGATGGCGGCCGCAAGCTGTCGCAGGCGATGGAGAGCCAGAGCAAGGTTTTCGACCAGGTGTTCGTCAGCCTGATCCGCGCCGGCGAGACGACCGGCCGACTGCCCGAGGTGCTGCAAAGCCTCTGTGCCTCCCTCAAATGGGAAGACGAACTCGCGTCGCAAACGAAAAAGCTCACGATCTATCCGGCCTTCGTCGGCAGCATCGTTCTCGGCGCGACGTTCTTTCTGATGATCTACATGGTTCCGCAGCTCAAGCAGTTCATCAAGAACATGGGGCAGGCGCTGCCGCTGCAGACCCAATTGCTGTTTTTCGTCTCCGACCTGCTGGTCACCTATTGGTATGTCGCGCTGCTGCTGCCGCTGCTGCTGTGGGCCGGACTCAGGCTGCTGCTGCAGCGCAATCCACTGGCGCGCGTGCGTTTCGACGCAGCCAAACTGCAGCTTCCATTCGCTGGCGAGATTCTGCACAAGATCATCCTGTCGCGCTTCGCCAATACCTTCGCGCTACTCTACGCATCTGGGATTCCGATCCTCGAATCGATCCGCACGACGCAAGACGTGGTCGGCAACCTGATCGTCAGGCAGGGCCTCGAACGCATCGAGCAACTGATCAGCGAGGGCCAGAACGTCACCGCCGCCTTCCACCGCGTCGGCTTTTTCCCGCCACTGGTGATCCGCATGCTGCGCGTCGGTGAAAGCACCGGTGCGCTCGACACCGCGCTCGCCAACGTCAGCTACTTCTACAACCGCGATGTCAAGGAGTCGATCGAACGCGTGCAGCAGTTGATCGAACCGCTGCTCACCGTCCTGCTCGGCTGCCTGCTCGGCTGGATCATGCTCTCGGTGCTCGGGCCGGTCTACGATGTGATCAGCAGGATAAGGACCTAGCCGTGGCCGCGCCGATGAAAAACAGCCGCCTGCTTTACCTCTGCGCCCACCAGATGAGCGCCTACCGCTGGAGGTCGGGCGAGTTGACCGGCGAAGGCGAGTTCGCAGCGACGGTTGACGGCCAGCAACAGTTTGTCGACTACCTGGTGCAGCATCGACGCAGCGTTTTTGCGATCCTCGCCAACGTCGCCGAAGAGGGTTTCCAGATCGAGACGATCCCCTTTCTGCGCGGGTCGGATCGCCAGGCGATCATCAAACGCAAGCTCGGTCAGCTCTTTTTCAACGCCGCCTTGACTAGCTCGCTGTCGCTCGGTTACGCAAAGACCCAGCGCCGCGACGAACGCGTGCTGCTCGCCGCGCTGACCGACAAGGCGTTTTTCGCGCCCTGGCTCGACGCCATCGCCAACGCCCGCGTCGCGCTCTCGGGAATCTACTCGCTGCCGCTGCTGGCGCCAGCGCTGCTGCGCCAGCTCGGCATCGGCGGCGACCCGTGCCTGCTGCTGACGGTCCAGGATCAAAGCATCCGGCAGAGCTATCTCGAGCAGGGCCAACTCTTTTTCAGCCGGCTCACGCCATTGCAGGGCAACAGCATCGCCCGCAGTTTTTCCGCCGAAGCGCAGAAGCTCCAGCAGTACCTGGTCAGCCAGCGGCTGATCGCGCGCCACCAAGCGATCGACGTACATCTGCTGGCACATGCCAACGTTTTCAAGGCGATCGAGCAAAGCTGCAGCGACAGTGCGACGATTCGCTACCACCTCCTTGACATCGCGGACTGCGTCAAGCGAACGGGACTTAAGATCGCCCCGCCCGATAGCCATTGCGAACAGCTGTTCCTCAACCTGCTGGTTCGCGCGCCGCCGCGCAACCAGTTCGCCGACGATGCGCAGCTGCACAGCCACCATCTGCGGCAGATCCGGGCGGCCCTCTACGGCGCTGGCGCGGCATCGCTGCTCGTCTGCCTGCTGTTCTCGGGCAAGCTGCTGTTCGACGCTCACGCGGTCAACCAGCAGACCGCGACGCTCGACAGCGAAGCGACGCTGGCACGGGCGCGCTACGGCGAAATCGTCGAGACCTTTGCGCCGATCCCGACCGACCACGAGACGCTACGCCGAATCATCGATCGTTATCTCGCTCTGGAAAAGATGAGCGCGACGCCCGTCGGCCTCTATCGCGAGATCAGCCGCGCGCTGCACGACGCCCCGGCGGTCGAACTCGACGGCATCGACTGGCAAATCGACGGTGATGCCGGCAGCGCATCAGCGGCGGCCGACGTCCCCAGCGACAGCGAGACGGCGATCGTTCGCGGCACGCTCAGGCTTGGCGCCAACGCCAGCGCACGCCAGCTGCTCGCCGCCTTCAATCTGCTGGTCGACTCGCTCAAGGCCAACCCCAAGCTGCAGGTAGCCGTACTGCAACGACCTTTCGACATCGAGTCGGCCAAGTCGCTCAAGGGCAGCGATATCACGGTTGAAGACGACAAACCGCGGTCGTTTATGCTGCAGATAGTGAGGAGAATCGGCTCATGAAGCTCACCACCGCCGACGTCCCTCAGCTGCAGTTGAGCCTCGCTGCGACGTTGCTGATGGTCGCGCTGGGCGCCGTCAGCGTCCACCTGTCGCTCAGCTCGACGCGCGCGGCCAAAACTGCGCAAACGGCGGCGCAGAAGGAAAGAGACGAGATCGACGGCAAGCTCAGGCGGGTGCGCAGCGAGGAGGCCGAGATCAAGCAGAAATCGGCGGAATTTGCCAATCTCCAGGCGCGCGGCGTGGTCGGCGAAGAGCAGCGGCTCGAATGGGTCGAACTGCTCAAGGCGATTGGCGAGCGCCATCGTCTGCTCGACCTGCACTACGAAATCGCCCCGCAACGCGCGCTCGACACCGCCCCGGGCAGTGCCTACGCTTTCTACGCCAGCACCATGAAAGTGCAGCTCGGGCTGCTGCACGAGGAGGACCTGACGCGATTGCTCGACGACCTGCGTCAGTACGCCAGGGCGCTGATTCAGGTCAGAAGCTGCAAGGTCTGGCGGCTGCCGCGCGACGATCGCACCGCCCAATTGCAGGCCGACTGCCTGATCGACTGGATCACTGTGCGCGCCAGCGCCGGAGCCAAGCGATGAAGCGGCGAGCGCTGTGCGCCGGCATGGCGCTGATCGGCGCGCTCGGCGCGCCGGCCTGCGCGCAGGAACTCGGCCGCTTGTTCTTCACCCCCGAACAGCGGCAAGCGCTCGATCGCCGGCGGCAACTCAACATTCAGGAAAGACAGGACGTCGAAGACCCGACGCTGACCATCAACGGCGTCGTGACGCGCAGCAGCGGCAAGCGCACGGTATGGATCAACGGCGTCGCGCAGAGCGAAGTACCAAGCGGAGCGACCGTCATCACCGCTGACCGCCGCGACCCGGGCCAAGTTCTCATCGAGTCGGCCGGCGCCCCGGCGGTCAAGGCCCGCGTCGGCGACACGATTAACCGCAACAGCGGCGAGGCGACCGGGCTGCTGGGCGGCGGCTCGATCAAGCCGGGCCGGCCGCTGGCGGCCGGCCCGAAGTAAGACCGACATGCCCGGGCGACCCTATCTCGGAATTCGCGCTCAGCGCGGCGCGGCGCTCTTGCTGACGCTGCTTGTCGCGCTGACGCTGAGCCTGGCTTTGTTCTTCAAGACGAGCAGCACGGCAGCCGCCCGGCTCGCTCGCGAGCGCGCCACGGAACAGGCGATGGCGCAGGCCAAGGCGGCCTTGATCGCCTGGTCGATGGTGCAGGGCGATCTGGGCGACGAAATCCATGACCGGCCGGGAAGTCTGCCTTGCCCCGACCTGGGCGATACGGGAACTGCGCCCGGTGCGTGCAGCACGGCGACGGGAAAGAGCCTCGGACGCCTGCCGTGGAAGACACTGGGAATCGATGACCTGCGCGACGCCGACGGCGAACGCCTGTGGTATGCGCTCAGCAACAGCTTTCGGGTGTCGAACAGCGCCGCGATCAACAGCGATACACGAGGCCAGATTCAGCTTTACGCCGGCGACGGAACGATACTGCTGACGCCGGCCGGCGAGGAGCTGGCAGCGATCGTCTTCGCTGCCGGTCCACCGCTTGCCGGGCAGGACCGGGTCGCCGGATCCAACGCTGCGACAAACTATCTCGACGCGAGCCCCCCCTGGAACAATGCCAGCGCGCCAGGCCCTTTCATCTCGGGTCCGCTCAGGAACGCGCAAGGCGATATCGCCATCAATGACCGGGTGCTGGCCCTGAGCACCCGCGAATTGATCGGCGCCGTCGAAAAACGCGCGCTCAGCGAGGCCCAGAACGCACTTGCCGCGTTCGCCCTGGCGCACGCCACAAAATACCCGAACCCGGCCCGATCCAACGACGCGATCTGCCTGAGCACCATCAGCAACATCACGTCGAACAATACCTGCGCCAACTTCGGCAGCGACGCCTGCTTCGGGCGATTGCCTGAAGACGCACTGGGCACGCTAGCGCCATGGTTCTTGCGAAACGGCTGGGGCCGCGTGCTGATTTATGCGGTCGACAAGAATAGCGTGGTCGATCCCGGCGGCGTCGACTGCTCGACGGCACTCAATGTCGACGGCGCGCCCAAGAGCTATGTGCTGCTGGCGCCCGGTTCGGCCAGAAGCGGCCAGTTGCGTCCCTCGTCAGCGCTCGTCGACTATCTTGAAGACGCCGCGAACAACGACGCGTGGGCCTCGCCGTCGAGCGGGTCGGCGACCTTCGCCAAGCCGTCGCCGGCGAGCAACGACCAACTGCGCAGCCAACCATGAGCACACGTCGCCCGGTCTGTCGAACGAAGGGCTTCACGCTGGTCGAACTGACCATCGTGCTGGTCATCGTCGCGCTGCTCATCGGCGGGATTCTCGTCCCCTTGTCGGCGCAAAGAGATCTCCAGAACACCAGCGAGACGCAGCGCCAGTTTTCGGAAATCAAGGATGCCTTGCTCGGCTTTGCCGTCGCCAACGGCAGGCTCCCGCGCCCGGCGACGTCGTTGGCCGACGGCGCGGAAAATCCGGCGCTCTGCGCCGACGACGCGGCGTGCACCGGTTACCTGCCATGGACGACGCTGGGCCTGAAGAAAACCGATGCCTGGAACAAGATGATCCGCTACAGCGCGACCCCGGCCTATGCCAATTCGGCGTTCGCGCTGACCACCGTCGGCAGCAAGAAGGTCCAGACGCGTGACAGCGCCGGCGCGATCAGCTACCTGATCGGCGCCGCCACCTGCAGCCTGGAGTCGCCTTGCGCGCCGGCGGTGATCTACTCGGCGGGAAAGAACAACTGGGGCGTCACCGAGGACGGCAACGTCATCGCCGACGAGTCATCGAGCAACGCCGACGAGGACGCCAACGCCAGCGCGGTGGCGGTCTTTTTCGCCAGAGCCCCGTCGACGGTGGCCAGCGGAGGCGAGTTTGACGATATCGTCGCCTGGCTCTCGCCCAACATCCTGTTCAACCGAATGATCTGCGCCGGCAAGCTTCCGTGAACGACGCGCTTATTATGCCAATCGCTTGACCCCACCTGGCGTTTGCAGTCAAATCAACACCTGCCAATCCGCTCAACGCGCCAGGCACTCAATGAGCAATCAACGCCGCTTTCTCGACGAAGTTCGCCATGCCGGCATTCTGCCAGGAGACTCAGAGGAGGTGCGCCTGCAAAAATCACTGCTGGTTTTCGCCACCGGCCTGATCAGCTTCGCCTCGATGCTGTGGCTGTTGATTTACTGGCGACTCGGCCCGCAATTTTCGTCGACCGTTCCCTTCGCATTCCAGTTGCTGCTGGTCGGTAACCTGCTCATCTACCTCAAGACGCAGGATTTCGACAGTTTTCGCATCGTTCAGATCTCGCTCTTTCTGTTCATGCCCTTTGTCGCGCAGTGGAGCATGGGCAACTTCATTAGCGCCAGCGGCGTCAGCCTGTGGGCGCTGCTGGCGCCGATCGGCGCGGTGCTGTGCATCGGGCCGCGCGAGGCGGCGGCCTGGTTTTTCGCCTACCTTTGCCTGACCGCGCTCTCGGGTGGCTTCGACTACTATCTCGCCGATACGCTGCCGACCGCGCAGATCAAGGTGCCGACGCGGATCACGGTGTTCTTTTTCGCACTCAATTTCGCCGCCGTGTCGACCATCGTCTTTCTGCTACTGCGCTACTCGGCAAGCGAGAAGCAGAAGGCGCACCGGCAATTGCAACTGGAACAGCGGCGTTCCGAGCGACTGCTGCTCAACATCCTGCCCGGCCCGATTGCCGAGCGCCTGAAGAACAGCGAGCAGACGATTGCCGACGGCTTTGCCGACGTCTCGGTGATGTTCGTCGACATCGTCAACTTCACGCGCATCGCCGAAGGCTTAAGCGCGCAACAGGTCTTTTCGATGCTCAACAAGATCTTCTCGTCGTTCGACGAACTCGCCGAAAAATACCATTTGGAGAAGATCAAGACCATCGGCGACGCCTATATGGTCGCCGGCGGCCTGACCGACGACCCTGACGACTATTCGGCAGCACTGGTCGACATGGCGCTCGAGATGCGCGACCTGCTGCAGCGCGACTTCGACGTCAACCCCTTGCGACTCGAAGTGCGCATCGGCATCGGCAGCGGCCCGGTGGTCGCCGGCGTCGTCGGCAAGAAGAAGTTCATTTACGACCTGTGGGGCGACACCGTCAATATGGCCAACCGCATCACCAGCGAAGGCGTTCCCGGCATGGTCCAGGTCGACCAGGCGACCTACCGGCGGCTGGAGGATCGCTTCGACTTTGGCGAGCCGCAAACGCTTTACCTCAAGGGCAAGGGCAAGATGGTCGTGCACCGCGCGATCGGCCGCAAGCCGGCGTAGCCAACAGGCTGCCGAATCGACGCACAAGCGCCGGCAAGAAAAGAGGATTGGCTTATATTGCGAAACCTGCTCTAATCTATTTGTCATAGTCGCCATCGCCAGGGGAATCAGATGAGAAAACAACAATCAGGCTTCACGCTGGTCGAGATCGCCATTGTGCTCGTCATTATCGGCCTGCTGCTCGGCGGGGTCCTCAAAGGTCAGGAACTGGTCAACAACGCGAAGGTGAAGAATCTGGCCAACGATTTCCGCGGCATTTCAACCTTCGTCTATGCCTACCAGGATCGCTTCCGAGCCTTGCCCGGCGATGACCGCGCGGCGACGACCCACCTCAACGGCGGCACCAACGCGGCGGCAGCCAATCTTGGCAACGCGCGCATCAACGGCGCGTGGAACTCGACCACGGCAAGCGACGAAAGCTATCTATTCTGGCAACACGTTCGCCTCGCCGGATTGGCGACGGGAACGACCAACACCGCTGCCGCCGACTACCTGCCGCGCAACGCTGAAGGTGGCGTCATCGGCGTCACCAGTGAGCCGGTGCTGACCAACCCAGCGACGCCCTATCCAGCGAGCTTTTACGTCTGCTCGCAGGGAATCCAGGGGCGCTTTGCGCGGCAAATCGACACCACCCTGGACGACGGAAATACGCAAACCGGGACGGTTCGGGTGATTACCGATAATGCCGCCAATATGGCCGAAGCGATCAACGTCACCGCCGCCAACGACGCCGTGCTGTTCACGGTGTGCATGAGTTTCTGACCGGGCTCGCCTCAACCACCGGCAGCGGCGGCTCGCAGCTACTCTGCAAGCCCGTCAAAAGGCGCATCCAGGCTGGCCTGCCCGTCGGCACGGCCATTGCTCGGCACGCTAACCCGCGCCAGCGACGCCACCGCGCCTAACTTGCCGGCCGATCGAGCGGCGCGGTCGGGCAAGGACGCTATGCCGGCGGGCGTAGCGGGGGCTTCTGTTATACTGGCGCGATCCTAACCACCGCCCTGCCATGAACACGATTTTGCCCTCAGCCAAGGCCCTTGATCTCGCGCGCCAGGTGTTGCGCATCGAAGGCGACGCCGTCCTGGCCTTGATCGAACGAGTTGATGGCGCCTTTCTGCAGGCGCTGTCGCTGATTCTCAATTGCCGCGGCCGCGTCATCGTCAGCGGCATCGGCAAGTCCGGACATATTGCGCGCAAGATCGCCTCGACCCTGGCCAGCACCGGCACGCCGGCATATTTCGTCCATCCCGCCGAAGCCAGCCACGGCGACCTCGGCATGATCACCAGCGACGACGTGCTGATTGCCTTCTCCAATTCGGGCGAGAGCGACGAACTGCTCAACATTCTGCCGTCGATCAAGCGCCAGGGCGCCAAGCTGATCGCCGTCACCGGCAATCCGCAATCGTCGCTGGCGCGCGACGCCGACGCCCACCTCGACTCAGGTGTCGCACAGGAGGCCTGCCCGCTCAATCTGGCGCCGACCGCCAGCACCACCGCGGCGCTGGCGCTTGGCGACGCGCTGGCGGTGGCGCTGCTCGACGCGCGCGGCTTCGGCGCCGACGATTTTGCGCGCTCGCACCCCGGCGGCTCGCTCGGCCGCCAGTTACTGACGCGAATTCGCGACGTGATGCGCACGGCCGACGCGGTGCCAACGGTGCTCGCCGACGCCAGCGTCACCGCGGCGACGCGCGAGATCTCGCGCGGCGGCATCGGGATGACCGTCGTCATCGCGCCCGACCGGACGATTCTCGGGATTTTCACCGACGGCGACCTGCGCCGCGCAATCGTCAGCAATCTCGACCTGCAGCGCTTGACGGTGAGCGACGTGATGAGCGTCAATCCGCGCCGCATCGACCCCGACAAGCTCACCGCCGAAGCGGTCGAGATGATGGACAAACACAAGATCAACCAGTTGCCGGTCGCCGACGAAAACGGTCGCCTGATCGGCGCCCTCAATATGCACGACCTCTTCCAAGCGAAAGCCATCTGATGATCTCTCTTGCCGATACGCGCAACCGCGCCCGCCGCCTCAAGCTGATGGCCTTCGACGTCGACGGCGTGCTGTCCGAAGGCTCGCTCTATTACACCGACGACGGCGTCGAACTCAAGGTCTTCAACAGCCTTGACGGCCTGGGAATGCACATGCTGCAGCGCGCCGGAATCACCGTCGCGATCATCACCGGGCGCAAGGCCACGTGCGTCGAGCACCGCATGAAGAACCTGGGGCCGACTGCCACGAGATGGTCAAGTCGTACGTCGGCATGGTGTCGACCAAGATCGGCGGGCGCGGCGCGGTGCGCGAAGTCTGCGAATTCATCCTCGACGCCCAAGGTAAGCTCGACGAAGCGCTCGCCCCCTATCTGCCGGCGCGCGCAAAATGAAGCAATGGGGCAGCGCTCTGTTTCCGCTGAGCCTGCTGCTGGCGCTGGCCGTGCTGACCTTCTGGTTGCGCTACGCGACCGAACTGCCCGAGGAACGCCGTGACGGCAAGAACCGGCACGACCCCGACTTCATCGTTTCCGACAGCGTGCTGCGCAAACTCGATGCGAGCGGGCAACTGCAATACACGCTCAATTCGGTCGAAATCCGTCACTATCCGGATGACGACAGCAGCGACATGATCAAGCCTCACCTAGTCTATCTGTACCCGACGCGTCCCAGCGTGACGATACGTTCCGAGCGCGGACACTCGAACAAGGAAGGCCAACAGGTCGATTTGTACGGCGACGTCCAGATCACCCGCGCCGCGTCGGCCAAAGACGAAGAGATGAACGGTTACACCCCTGAACTCACGGTATTTCCCGACGACGAAAAGGCGTTCACCAAAAGCCCCGTGCTGATCACCAAGGGCAAATCCTGGCTCAAGGGCGTCGGCATGCAGATCGACAGCCGCGCGCAAACCTACGTCCTCGAGTCTCAAGCCTTCGCCGTCCTGGAAAGCAAATCCGCCAAGAAGAAGCCATGATGCCAAAAATCCCCTACGCCCTTGCCGCTCTGTTGCTGACCGCCCTCGCCCTGCCGGCGAACGCGGAAAAAGCTGACAGCGAGAAGCCGATGAATATCGAAGCCGACCGCATGAGCATGGACGACGTCAAGAAGATCCAGGTGTTCGATGGCAACGTCGTCGTCACTCAAGGAACGCTGCAACTTCGCACCAGCCGGCTGGTCATCACGCAGGATGCCGACGGTTTCCAGAAAGGCGTCGCCACCGGCGGCGCCGACGGTCTGGCGCGCTTCAAGCAGAAACTCGAAGGCAAGGACGAATATATCGAGGGCGAAGCCGAACGCATCGACCACGATGCGCGTGAAGAAAAAACAGAATTTTTCATTCGCGGCTGGGTCAAGAACGGTCTCGACGAGGTCAAGGGGCCTTACATCTCGTACGACGCGCTCACCGAGAAGTACCTCGTCACCAACGGCAGCGGCGGCCAGAAGACCGCAACTGGCGCGGCGCAAGCACGGGTGCGCGCAATCATCCAGCCCAAGGGCAAGAACGCTCCGGCTGAAGAAAAGAAAAGCGACCCGCTGACGCTCAAGCCAGCGCAGGCCGTTACGCCGCGCTAGGCGGCGTCGCCCCCGGACAACGATCGCTGAGCGGCGCCCGAGCGGCGTCGCCGCAGGCTCAACCAGCGCACCACAATCGCTTGTTATCGTCATGAATTGTGCCGACGATCCTTTGAAAATCAATCCGAAACTTTTTTGCTGCGTCGCAACATAAAAGACTTGACAACGGAGTTTCCGGGCCTATAATCGTTTTCATGGTGCAGTGCAGCAAGACGATTGCCTTTCTAAACATTGCACATGTCCTCGTTATTTTCCAAGGAGATTGACCATGTTTACGACCCCCGAACAATTTGCCGCAGCCAACAAGGCTTCCGTCGACGCCATGCTGTCGCTGGCGAATACTGCACTGGCCAGCGCCGAGCGAATCGCCGCGCTCAACCTCAACACCGCGCGCTCGATGCTCGAAGACGGCATGGCCAACACCAAGGCGCTGCTCGGCGCCAAGGACCCGAAGGAAGCCGCGACGATCACCGCCGCCCAGATCCAGCCTGCCGTCGAACAGGTCGTCGCCTATAGCCGCAGCCTCTATGAGATTTCGGCGCAGTCGAAAGACGAAGTGTCCAAGCAGCTTGAAAGCCAGTTCGGCGACTTCCAGAAACAGGTCTCGAACTTGATGGACAAAGCCGCCAAAAACGCCCCGGCGGGTTCCGATGTCGCCGTCGCCGCGGTCAAGTCGGCGCTCGAAGCCGCAAGTTCCGCCTTCGACAACATGAAGAACGTCGTCAAGCAGGCCGCCGAAATCGCCGAAGCCAATATCGCGACGGCGAGCAATGCCACGGTCAATGCGGTCAGTTCAGCGGCGCCGGGCAAGAAGAAAACAGCCTGATCGCACGCGCGCCAAAGCGCCAGTCGCAATGCAGGATAACCCCGGAAACGGGGTTTCTTCGTTTGGCAGCCCGCCAGAAGGCTATTCGCGCCAGCACCAGGCGATGCCGCGCCGCTCGATTTCCAGCCTGATCTCTTCGAGCGCCTGGTCGACGAGCGCCTTTTCACCTTCGACGCCGAGTTCCAGATGGCGCCGTTGCCCGTCGTCACCGATCGACGGCAGGCTGAAGAGGCGCAGCGTCGGGTAATCGGCGACGATGCGCTCCATCAGGTCGAGCAGCGCGCTTTCGTAGGCATTCGGCCCGGTCAGCAAAAAAGCCTTATCGACGACCGGGTTGAGGTTGAAGAGAGGACGGTAAAAGGTGTCGAGCGCCCACTCGGCCATCGGGTGCGCCATTTGCGGGAAGCCCGGCAGGAAGTAGTGATCGCGGACGCAGAATCCGGCGATGCGGTTGAACGGATTGGGAACGATGTCGACGCCGAGCGGAAATCGGCCGAGCGACAAACGGGTTTCGTTGGTCTGCTCACCAAAGCGCGCGCGGATCTCGCGCTCGGCGTCCGGATGCAAGGCCAGATCGACGCCCAGGGCCAGTGCGGCGGCCTGCCGCGTGTGGTCGTCAGGCGTGTTGCCGATACCGCCAAAGCAGAACACCGCGTCGCCCGCAGCGAAAGTACGTTTGAGCGTCGCGGCGATGCGCTCGCGCTCGTCGCCGAGGTACTCTGCCCACGACAGCCGCAAGCCGCGCGCACCGAGCAGTTCGGTCATTTTTGAAAAATGCCGGTCGACGCGTTTTCCCGAAAGGATTTCGTCGCCGATGATGATCGCACCAAAGTTCATTGCCTGCCCTCCGAATTTTCAATAACCGCGACGACCGCGCCCTGCCGCAAGCGGCGCAACGCCTCAAGACAAAAATGAATATACGCCAGCGCGGCCAGCGAAGGCGCCAGCAGCCCGAGCAAAGGAACGTGCGCGAGCAGCGCCATGGCGAGGCCCAGCACCAGTAGCGGCAGCGCCTGCGCGCGGCGCAGTTCGCGCCACTCGCCATCGGTCGCGTGCGCCGCCAGCGCGTCGAAGGCGAAGGTACGGCGGTTGAGCCAAGCCATCCAGAACAGCGGCAACAGCAGACCGAGCCCGGGGATCAGCCACAGCGGCATGGTGAGCAACCAGCCGACGATGAACAGCAGCGCGGCCGAGATGCTGTTCCAGGTCGACGCGACGACGCTGTCGCGCCCCAAAGCGGCGAGATCGGGATAGTCGACTGATGCCAGATGGCCCAGCAACAGCGGCAGAACGATGATCGCCGTGAGCAGCATGGCCAGAAGATAGCTCGCCGAGAGGATCAACAGCCAGCCGCCCAACGCCGCCAGCAGCTTGGCGAGCCAGAAAGCGCCCCAGGCGGCGATCCAGCTCATCGGCGGCTGCTCGACAAAAGCGGCGATCAAGCGTTCGAGCAGCAAGACCGACAGGCCGAGCATGGCGATCACCGCGACGATCGCCGGCGCCAGCATAGACAGCCAGACGCGGCCGCGGCCGAGCGTCGTCAGGCTGCGCCGCAGCGCCAGCATGACTTCAGCCATTTAAATCGCGTCCCACATCTTCTGCAGCCGCTTGGTCGACACCGGCGCTGGAGTGCGCAACTCCTGCGCGAAGAGCTGCACGCGAAGTTCTTCGAGCAGCCAGCGGAACTGCTCGACTTGGGGATCCGTGACGCCCTGCTTGGCGAGAACGATCGCGCGTCGCTCATAATTGGTCCATAGCGGTGCAAACTCGGCGAGCAATCGTGCGTCGCGCGCCGCACCATCGCTGCCGCCAGCCTTGAGCTTGTCGAGGCGTAGCGCGATCGCCTTGAGGTAGCGCGGATAGTGCTGCAAACGCTCGAACGGCGTGTCGGCGATGAAGCGCTTGCCGATCAGCCGCGCCAGCTGTTTGTCGACGTCCTGCAACGCCGCCGCATGGACCTTGAACGCGGGCAACTTCTTTTGCAGCGCTTGCCAGTCGGTCAGAATCTGCCCGACCAAGCGGCAAATCTCCTGCGCCAGCAGGCCGAGCCGCGACTTGGCTTCTGCGCAGCGCAGCTTGAAGCTCGCCGCGTCGGTCGGCCAGGGCTCGACGAGGCAGGCGCGAGCGAAAGTCAAGTCGATCAACTGGCGGCGCAGATCGTCGCGCGAACCGAGCGGCATGAAAGCCATCGCCATTTGGGTCAGCCCCGGCAGGTTCTTCTCGAAGTACTTGAGCTGCTCACGAAACTGCAGCATGTAGAGGCGCAGCAACCCGCCCGCGTGCGACTCTCGGGCCTCCTCGGCGGTATCGAAGACGCACAGCGAGACCGACTCGCCGTCGTCGGCGAGCCCCGGGTAGCCGACGACCATCTGGCCGCCGCCGACGTCAACTTCCATCAGTTCGGGCAATTCGCCGAAGGTCCAGTCGGTCATCCCCGAGTATTCGGACGGCGTCTCGTGCAGTTCGGAAAACTCCTGCTTGGCCTGGCCGCCCCACTCGCCGCGCAGCTCGGTGAGGCTGCGCGACAGGCCGAGCTGCCGATCGTTCTCGTCGACCAGCTTGAAGTTGAACGAAAGGTGCGCCGGCAGCGCGTCGGGGCGGAAAGCGTCGGGAGTGATCTCCCAGCCGCGCGCATTGAGCCCGCGCGAACCCAGGATGTAGGCGATCAGCGCCCCGACCAGCGGCTTGTCCGAAGGCGGAGTCGCGGCGACGAACTCGGCAGCGAAATCGGGAACCGGAACCAGCTTCGAGCGGATCTTCTGCGGCAGCGTCTTGACGAGGCCGATCACTTTTTCCTTGAGCAGCCCGGGAACCAGCCACTCGCAGCGCGCTGCCGGGATCTGGTTGAGTTGCGCCAGCGGCACGGTCAAGGTGACGCCGTCCTTGGGCGAACCAGGCTCAAAATGGTAGGCGAGCGCAAACTCGACGCCGCCCAATTTGATCTCGTGCGGAAAGGCTTCGGTGGTCACCCCCGCCGCCTCGTGGCGCATCAGGTCTTCGCGCTTGAGGTAGAGCAGTTCCTTGTCGTCGCGCTCGGCGTCGCGCCGCCACTTGTCGAACTCGGCGCCGTTGGCGAGCCCCTCGGGGATAATCTGATCGTAAAAGGCGTAGATCAGTTCGTCGTCGACCAGCACGTCGGGACGCCGCGACTTGTGCTCTAGCGTCTCGATGTCGAGCATCAGTTGGTGGTTGTGGTTGAAGAATGCCCAGCGTCGCGCGAATTCCTCGCTCACTTCGCCGCCGACCAGCGCCTGGCGGATGAAGATCTCGCGCGCCTCGGCCGGATTCATCGGACCGAAATTAACGCGCTTGTTGGGGTGCACGACGATTCCGTAGAGCGTCGATCGCTCGAAGGCGACGACCTGCATCGCCTTCTTTTCCCAGTGCGGATCGAACCAGCTGCGCTTGATGAGATGTGCGCCCACTCTCTCGAGCCAGTCCGGCTCGATTCGCGCGACGCAGCGCGCGAAGAGCTTCGACGTCTCGGTAATCTCGGCCGCGGCGATCCATTTCCCGGCCTTTTTGTTGAGTGCCGAGCCAGGATGGATCAGGAACTTCATCCCGCGCGCGCCGAGGTAGTAGCCGGAGTCCTCCGACTTGCAGCCGATATTGCCCAAGAGGCCGGCGAGCAACGCGCGGTGGATCGCGTCGTAGGTGGCCGGAATCTGATTTTCCTTCCATTGATTTTCAGCAGCCAGGCTGTGCAGTTGGCTGTGAATGTCGCGCCACTCGCGCATGCGCAGCGCCGACAGATAGTTTTCATGGCACGCCTCGACCAGCTTGCGCTGCGACTTCTTGTGCTCGACTTCGGCCTCGTACCAGTTCCAGAGCTTGAGCCACGAGAGGAACTCGGACTTCTCGTCGGCGAACTTCTGGTGCGCCGTATCGGCGCTGCCCTGGCGCTCCTGCGGGCGCTCGCGCGGGTCCTGGACGGTCAGCGCGGCGGCGATCACCAGCATTTCCGCAAGACAGCCTTCGTCGCGCGCGGCGACGATCATTCGCGCGACGCGCGGGTCGAGCGGCATCGCCGCGAGCTCCTGGCCAATCTTGGTCAGCGCATGGTCTTCGCTCACCGCGCCGAGCTCGAGCAGCAGCTGGTAGCCGTCGCTGATCGCCTTGGGCGGCGGCGCTTCGATGAACGGAAAGTCCTCGACGTCGCCGATGCGCAGCGCTTTCATTCGCAGGATCACGCCGGCCAGCGACGAGCGCAGGATTTCGGGATCGGCGTAAGGCGGGCGTAGCGCGAACGCCTGCTCGTCGTAGAGGCGGATGCACACGCCGGCGGCGACCCGGCCGCGTTTTACGCGCGCCAGACCCGAATCGACGACGTAGCGGATTCCCGGAACGGTCAGCGAGGTTTCGGCGACGTTGGTCGCCAGAACGATTCTTCTGCCGTTGTGCGCGCGGAAAATGCGCGACTGCTCCTCGGCCGACAGGCGTGCGAACAGCGGCAGGATTTCCGGGTGCTGGCCGCCACGCGTAAACGCGTGCTTGCGCAGCGCCTCGGCGGCTTCGCGGATCTCGCGCTCACCGGGCAGGAAGACCAGCACGTCGCCGGGTCCGCAACGAGAAAGTTCGTCGCAGGCGTCGACGATCGCGTCGTAGAGATCGCGCTCGTCGTCTTTTTCGGCCTCCTCGTCCTGCACCGGGCGGTAACGCACCTCGACCGGATACATGCGACCGGAAACCTCGATCACCGGCGCCGCTTTTCCGTCCACTGCGAAGTGCTGCGCAAAGCGCTCGGCGTCGATCGTCGCCGAAGTGATGATCAGCTTGAGGTCGGGACGCTTCCCCAGGATCTGCTTGAGGTAGCCGAGCAGAAAATCGATGTTGAGGCTGCGCTCGTGCGCCTCATCGAGGATCAGCGTGTCGTACTGCAAGAGCCAGGGGTCGCCCTGCGTCTCGGCGAGCAGGATGCCGTCGGTCATCAGCTTGATGTACGACTGTGGCGACGTTCGGTCGGCAAAGCGGATCTTGTAGCCGACGTGGGTGCCGAGCTCGCTTTGCAGCTCCTGCGCGATGCGCGACGCGGTTGCGCGCGCGGCGATGCGGCGCGGCTGCGTGTGGCCGATCAGCCCGGTGGTGCCGCGACCGAGCTCAAGGCAGATCTTGGGAATCTGCGTCGTCTTGCCCGAACCCGTTTCGCCGCAGACGATCACCACCTGGTGCTTTTCGATCAGTTCGCCGATCTCGGCGCGCCGCGAATTGACCGGCAGATCATCGGCAAACTCGGGCTTGGGCAGCCGTTCGCGGCGCACGGCAACGGCGGCACGCGACCTTTCGAGCAGCCGCTCGTAGTCGGCGAGCACCGCATCGCGCTTGGCGCCAAACAGGTGGCGCAAGTCGCGCGCCAGCGAACGCAGACGGCGCTGGTCGACGGCAAGGCAGTCGGCGAACTCGGAATTACGCTTCAATGGACGAGAAAACGGCAAGTAGGGCGCGGGAAAGAGATAGATAGGGGCAATTTGATGGCGTTTCTTGAGCGGATGAACGAGCGCGATTTTAACAGTTTGTCGAATCGACCACGCGGAGGATGCAATTGATGCGCTACTGGCTGAACCGCCCAAGCGCCCGGTAATCGTTTTGCAATGGCGCGCGGATATAGTCAATCGCTAGAGAGCTCGTTGGCGGCAATAGACCTTGAAGCGCTCCTGCAGACAGGACTGCGGTGCCAGCATGCGAATGGATCCCTCGCTGACCCGGCAAGCAATTCTATTGACAACGGCATGCCCTTGAAATAATGTCCGATTTGGAAAATTATGTTTGTTTACGAAAACGTAATTTTTCGATTTCTTATAAAACCCAAGTCAAACAAGATGTATTCAAGGAGGTCTGTCATGCTTAAACGCTGTCGTCTCATTGCCCTACCGCTGTTGCTCGGCGCCTTGTCTTGCGCCGCTCCGGCGCAAGCCGGACCCAAGCAGCCGAATCAACAAGCCAAATACGAATACACCCGGATCGACTCGTTTGAAGTCAAGGGCCGCCAGGGCGTCGCCAGCGATGGCAATTATTATTATGTGAGCGGCAGCAAGGCGCTCTACAAGCACGACAAGAACGGCAAGCTGCTGCTGGCCAACGAAACGCCGTTTGAAGGCTACCCGATCGCCTCCAATCACATTGGCGGAATCGACGTGTTCAACGGCGAGGTCTTCGTCAGTGCCGAAAACTTCATGGACGGCGTCGGCAAGGACATTCAGATCGCGATCCACGATGCCGACACCTTGAAGCTCAAGCGGACGTTCAGTTTCGAACCGTCGAGCGGCCAGCAGGAAGTCTCCGGAATCTGCGTCGATACCGACAAGCGGACGGTCTGGATGGTCTCCTGGGTCGGCGAGGAAAGCGGCCGCTACATCTACGAATACAGCCTCGATACCGGCAAGTTCCTGCGCAAGGTTCACCTGCAGCCGGTGCCGCAATGGATCCAGGGGATCCACTACTGGAAAGGTAAGCTGTTCGTCACCGCCGACGACGGCACCGCCGATCTCGACGAACCCGACAATCTCTACCGCGTCGACGTGAGCGATAAATCCTACGCCCCCGTCGTTCGTGAAAAGACTTTCCTCGACGTCAAGCGCCAGGGCGAGATCGAGGCCGGCGGCGTCGACCCGAAGACCGGCGAACTGCTGGTGCTGTTCAATCGCGGCAGCCGCATCGTATTGGGAATGGTCAAGGGCTTTTATCCTGGCTACGACCGCGAGATCTCCGAGGTTTACCGTTACAAGATGACACCGGTGGCTCACAAAGCCGCGAAAAAGGCCGCTGCCGCAGAGCAGAAATAGCCCGTCAAGCGGGAAAAGCCCCGCTCTGTACGACATCGTTGAGTTAAGCCGTTCGTGGTGAGCCTGGCGAACCATGAACGGCCCACCTCATGGCGTATCCGAACGACAGCGCCGCGGGCGACTGGTTTTCGTCGCCCAATTAAGCGTTTTGGCGCGGCCACCGGTTAAAATAGCGGTCTTCTGGAATCAAGGACTGCGCCGTGAGCAACGCCCCAAAAGATGCCCCTACCGTCGCCCCGGCGACCAATTTCATCCGCAACATCATCGATGCCGAACTGGCCGCCGACAAGTTTGCCCCCCGGCGCTGGTCGGGGCAGCCCGGCCTCGGACCGCAGCAGCTCTGCGGCGCGCCTGATACGGCAAAGATTCGTACGCGCTTCCCGCCGGAGCCCAACGGCTATCTGCACTTCGGCCATGCCAAGTCGATCTGCCTCAACTTCGGTCTGGCGCGCGACTACGGCGGCCGCTGCCACCTGCGCTTCGACGACACCAATCCGGAAAAGGAAGAGAAGGAATACGTCGAGTCGATCATCGACGCCGTGCGCTGGCTCGGTTTTTCGTGGCAGGACGAGCAGGAGGACAACCTCTACTTCGCTTCCAACTATTTCGACTGGATGGTCGCCTGCGCCGAATACCTGATCGAATCGGGCAACGCCTACGTCGACAGCCAGAACGCCGACGAGATGCGCGCCAACCGCGGCACGCTGACGCAAGCGGGCAAGGACTCGCCGTACCGGGGCCGCAGCGTCGCGGAGAACATGGACCTATTCAAACGCATGCAGGCCGGCGAATTCGCCGACGGCACGCAGATCCTGCGCGCCAGGATCGACATGGCATCGCCCAACATCAACCTGCGCGACCCGGCGATCTACCGCATCCGCCACGCGACGCATCACAACACCGGCGACAAATGGTGCGTCTACCCGATGTACACCTTCGCCCACCCGATCGAGGACGCGCTCGAAAACATCACGCACTCGATCTGCACGCTCGAGTTCGAGGACCAGCGCCCGTTCTACGACTGGCTGCTCGACCACCTCGCCGCCGGCGGTCTGCTGCAACGCCCGGTGCCGCAACAGATCGAGTTCTCTCGCCTCAACCTGACCTACGTGATCCTCTCCAAGCGCAAGCTGATCCAGCTCGTCGAGGAAAAACACGTGACCGGCTGGGACGACCCGCGCTTGCCGACGCTGGTCGGCGCGCGCCGCCGCGGCTATACGCCCGAGGGCTTCCGCCTGTTCGCCGAACGCGTCGGCGTCTCCAAGTCGGACTCGCTGATCGAATACACGCTGCTCGAAGAAGCGATGCGCGAAGTGATGAACGAATCGACCGAACGCCGCTTCGCCGTTCTCGACCCGTTGAAGCTCGTCATCGACAACTACCCGGCCGGCCAGAGCGAAGACTGCGTCGTTCATAACCACCCGTTCAAGCCCGAATTCGGCACGCGCACCATGCCTTTTTCGCGCGAGTTGTGGATCGAGCGCGAGGACTTCATGGAGGTGCCGAGCAAAGGCTACCGCCGCCTGTTCCCGGGCAATATGGCGCGGCTGCGTCACGGCTACGTGGTCAAATGCACCGGCTGCGAAAAGGACGAGGCCGGCCGGATCACCGCCGTGCATTGCGACTACCTGCCCGAGACCAAGAGCGGCACCCCGGGATCGGACAGCGTCAAGGTCAAGGGCAACCTGCACTGGGTTTCGGTCGCCGCCGGCTACGCCGCCGAAGTTCGGCTCTACGACAAGCTGTTCGCCTATCCCGCGCCAGGATCAAGGCGCGAAGGCGATGCGCCCGAACTCGAGCGCAACTTCATCGACGACATCAACCCGAACAGCGTCAAGCTCATCACCGCCTGGCTCGAACCGGCGCTCAAGCAGGCCAAGCCCGAAGAGCGCTTCCAGTTCGAACGTCACGGCTACTTCGTCGCCGACCGCATCGACTCGCAGGACGGCGCGCCGGTCTTCAACCGCACCGTGACGCTCAAGGATTCGCCGACCAAAACAGCGAGTTAGCGCGGCAGAGCTGAGCAACAGGCGGTGTCATTTCGACCGACGGGAGAAATCTCTGCGCACATCGAGGCTCACGAAAGCACGCCGGGGCGACATCGCCTTAGGACTCGGGATGGCCAGCTTCCCGCTGGCTGCGAATGGCCAGGATGAATACCGTGTCGACCTCGAGCACGTAGCGGTAGAGCGCCAGATAGCCGTGTGACCGACGCCCGATCACCAGTTCCCGCTTGTCGTTGAGCACGGGGCGACCGATCAGCGGATTGAACTCCAGCACGTTGATCGCCTCGATGATTTCGCGGATTCGCAACTCCGGATTTTCAACACGATGCTCGGCGAGGTGGTCAACGATACGGTCAAAATCGTCGCCGACCTCGGGCGCCAGCTCGATACGCGACAAGCTCAGCGCGCCAGATCACGCGCCAGCGGGCGCTTGGCCGCCTTCCCGGCAGCGCGATCTTCGAGATAGCGGCGCATTTCCTGCCAAGCCACCGCTTTTCCCGAGGCGGCGAGGCGCGCCATGCGCTGCTCGGCGAGCGCTTCGAAATCGGCGCGCCGTTCATCGCGTTCAGCCTTCTGCGCAATGGCCTCGAGGATAAAGCCATGCGCGGTCGTTCCTGTACGTTTCGCTGCTTCGACCACTCGAGCCTTGAGGTCTTCTGGCAAGCGGATGGTGGTGGTGGACACGGCATTCTCCATTGGCGTGAGTCAGTCACGCCAATGTAGCACACTCGTGCTACACACCCAAGATGAAAAATCGGCTCGCCAGTGCCCCGCATCGCTCGGCGCGCTTAAAATAGCGTCTCAAGAAGACGGTAGCCGCCCCGCCAACATCCTTTGCTACTGACCAACAAACTGAGGAAAACAAATGACCTTCATTGAATCGCTGGGCGCCGCCTGGGCCAAGAACAACTCATTGCTGTGCGTCGGCCTTGACCCCGACCCGGCGAAATTCCCGGCACACCTCAAGGGCCGACCCGACGCCATTTTCGAATTCTGCAGCAACATCGCCGACGCCACCGCCGACCTCGTCTGCTGCTTCAAGCCGCAGATCGCCTACTTTGCCGCGCGCCGCGCCGAAGACCAGCTCGAAGCGCTGATCGCGCACATCCACGCCAAGCACCCCGGGATACCGGTGATCCTCGACGCCAAGCGCGGCGACATCGGCAGCACCGCCGAGCAATACGCGGTCGAGATCTTCGAGCGCTATGGCGCCGACGCGATCACCGTCAACCCCTATATGGGACGCGATTCGATCGCCCCCTACCTGGCTTACGCCGACAAGGGCGTGATCCTGCTCTGCCGCACCTCCAACCCGGGCGGCAGCGACCTGCAATTTCTCGACATCGGCCGCGACGGTCAGCCGGAAAAACTCTACGAACGCGTCGCGCGTCTGGTCGCCAACGACTGGAACAGCAGCGGCCAGTGCGCGCTGGTCGTCGGCGCCACCTTCCCGGCCGAGATCGCGCGCGTTCGCGAAATCGTCGGCGAGATGCCGCTGCTGGTCCCCGGCATCGGCGCCCAGGGCGGCGACGTGCAGGCCACAATGGATGCAGGCCGCACCGCGAACGGCACCGGACTGATGATCAACTCGTCGCGCGCCATTCTCTACGCCGGCAAGGACGAGAACTACGCGGCGACCGCGCGGCGCGTCGCGCAGGAAACGCGCGACACGATCAACCGCTATCGCTAGTTTTGGGGTGGATGACCTTTTCCACCCTATCTCCCTGCTGCCGGCCTGACCGGCACGCCGCGTTCGGCCGACTCGTAGATGGCGCGAACCAGCGCCACCGCGTTGCGCGCCTGATCGCCGTCGATCAACAGCGGCTTATCGCCGCGCAGCGCCAGCACCATGTCCTCGATCTGCCGCTGATGGCCGGCGATGCTGATCTGATCGGGCGACCCGGCGCCCGAGGCGGCACCGTCGCCGGCGCCGAGCGCCAGCCACTTTTCGTCTTCCGGCCGCGTGTCGCGAAAATCCCAGCGCACGATGCGGTCATCCTCGATCGCCACCGAACCGAATTCGCCGCAGATTTCGATCCGCCGCTCCCAGCCAGGATAGGCGGCAGTGGTCGCTTCGAGCGAGCCGAGCGCGCCGTCGGCGAAACGGAAAGTCGCGCAGGCGGTGTCCTCGGCTTCGATCGAAAGGTGCACGCGGCGGGTTTTCCAGGCGAAGACTTCGGCCGGCATCCCGACCAGCCATTGCAGCAGGTCGACGGCGTGGATCGACTGGTTGATCACCGCGCCGCCGCCGTCGATCGCCAGCGTGCCTTTCCAGCCGCTGTAATACTCGGCAGTGCGCCGCCATTTGACGTAGGCGCTGCACAGGCAGAGGCGGCCGAAACGCCCCGCAGCGAGCGCTTCCTTGAGCGCTCGGGCACCGACCGAGAAGCGCGCCTGAAAGATCGCCGCGACCTTGACGCCGGCAGCGCGCGCCGCATCGAGCAGGGCATCGACGCGCTCGACCGAGATTTCAAGCGGCTTTTCGACGATCAGGTGCTTGCCGGCGGCAATCGCCCGCAGCGCCGGTTCGAGGTGCAAGCCGCTGGGCGTCACGATGCAGACGACCTGGATATCGGGACGCGCAAAGAAGGCCGCGGCATCGTCGGTATAAAAAGGCACATCGTGTTTCCGCGCGAAATCCCTGGTCTTGTCGATCAGGCGACCGAGGACGCCGACCAGCCGGATATTGTGCTGACCAGCGAGCGCCTTGATCGCCAGCGCATGGTAATTGGCGATCATGCCGACGCCGACCAGTCCGAAACCGATTTCACTTGAATTATCTGTCATCTTTGCCGCCTTCTTTATTTCCCTGGCCGGCACGCCAAGCGAGTCCGCATCTTAGTGGCCACGCCGGCCATTGGCAATAAAGCGGATCATTTGTCCGGCATTCTCCCCGATGCAACGTCGATCCGGTAAACTTGCGATCCGCAGCGCACACCGGCAGGCCGGGTTTCGCTCTTTGACCACCGTCCCGGCAGAAAAACCATGGAACTCGTTCTTCGCATCATCGGCATCATCACCCCGGTGCTGATCATTTCGGCAATCGGGTACGCTTACGGCCGCATTCGCCGACCGGACATGACGTGGATCAACCGTCTGTCCACCGACCTGCTCTATCCCCTGCTGATTTTCACTTCGATGGCGGCCAAGGATTTCTACATCCTCGACTACCTGCCGCTGATCGGCGGCGGCATCGCCGTCATGCTCGGATCGGGACTGATCGCCTGGGGCGCCGCCAAACTGCTGGGCTACAGCCCACAAGCCTTCATTCCGCCGATGGTATTCACCAACGTCGCCAACATGGGCTTCCCGCTGACGCTGTTCGCCTTCGGCCCGGAAATGCTGCCGGCAGCGGTCGCGCTGTTCATGATCTTCAGCCTCGTCAACTTCACGATCGGCATTCGCATTCTGGCACCGCACGCCAGCCTGCGCGGAATTCTCAAAGGCCCGATGTTGTGGGCAATGATCGGCGGCGTACTGATGAGCCTGTGCGGCCTTTCGCTACCCGACTGGCTGGCGACGAGCGGCCGGATGCTCGGCGAGACGGCGATTCCGCTGGGTCTGTTTACACTCGGCGTCGGCTTCGCCGGTTTTCGCGTCGAACGCTGGAGCGTCGGCATCGTCGGCGCCTTTCTGTGCCCGATTTCCGGCCTGCTGATCGCCTGGCCGCTGATCAAGCTATTGCCGCTAACGGTCCCGATGCAAGGCCTGCTGATACTTTATGCCGCCTTGCCGCCAGCGGTGATGAACTACATCCTCGCCGAACAATACAAACAGGATCCTGGCCTGGTTTCGGCAATCGTCGTCGGCGGAACCATCGCCTCGCTGATCTTCGTGCCTTTCGCCCTGTATCTCGCGCTGTAAGCGCATTTCCGCAGCGGAGGCGAGCGCTGTTCAGTTTTCCTGCCAAGTCGAAACGAAGCGTGCGCGGGCATTTTTCAAATGACGATGCATGGCGGTACGCGCCGCCTTGGCGTCGCCGCGTTTGACTGCCTCCAATATCTCACGGTGCTCGATGATCAAGCGCTGCCAGATCGCCTCGGTATGAAAGTGATCTTCCATACGGATATAGAGCGGCGCCAGACGCATGCTCCAAAGCGTTTGCATGGTCTTGACCAACGCCCCATTACCGGTGGCTTCGGCCAGGCTGAAGTGAAACTGGTGATCGTATTCCAGATGCTTCGGATCGTCGGCTGAACAGCATACCATCTCGCCCAGCGTGCGCGCCAAGTCGGCGATCAGCTCGGGAGTGGCATGCTTGGCGGCCAGCGCCGCCACTTCTGGCTCGACCAGATCGCGCGCGTAGAGCACTTCAAATGGCCCTGGCGGCGGCAAGGCACTGACTTTCATCGAGAACGCCAGGGGCTGGGCCTCAAAGCTCGACGCATCCTGCCGCTCCAGGACAAACACCCCGGCACCACCGCGAATTTCGACCCTCCCTTCCACTTCCAGCGCGATCAGGGCTTCGCGCAAAGTCGGACGACTGACGCTCAACTGCGTCGCCAACAGGCGCTCCGAAGGCAAACGGCCACCTGCCGGGTATTCGCCCGAGTCGATCAGGCGGTTGATCTGATCGGCGATCTGGCGATACAGACGTCGGCTCTCGACGGATTCGATGGGCATACAAGATCCTGAAAATGGTTTTCCCAACGCAGCAATACCATCGTTGGCAAGCAACGCAGGGTTGCACGCTCTATTTTTTCTGTCAAGCAGCAAGACTTCGGCAGATATCTGACCAGAAAAACCCGTTGCTTTCCTGACAGCGACAACGCCCCCGACAGGAACGCGGCGAATACTCGCCTCTGGACTGCCGAACCGGACAGACAGCAGAGACAAAACCACAGATTGGCAAGACCAAAATCGCACACAAAACGCATTAGTTCCTAACAAAGTCGCAAAACTTACAACTCATACAGAAAACAAAATAAAAGTGGCCTGACCAATTTTTAAACGACAAGAATTTAATAACCGATAATATTCAACAAGTTATGTTATTTTCTCCCGAAAACATAAGCCACATAAATTCATTTTTCTTTACAAGCACAAAAAACACGGATAAATTGCACATGCCTTACGCAGGAGGCCATCGGTAAAAAGCAGGACCAAGGCGACAAGCCTTTGCCTGATTGAAACCAGATACCTTCGAGAGCAGAAAGAACCAAGCCGCTGTCAATTCACGAACCACTTACAAGGAGTCAAGACCGTGTCAGAAGAGAAGAAGTACATCCATTCGATCAAGGACATTCCCTATATCGCCTTCAACGAGAAGGCCAAGACCCGGTTCATCCTGGGCGAAAAAACCCTGGTGAGCTTTATCGAACAGGAAGCCGGGGCTGAATTTCCAATTCACTCGCACGACTGCGAGCAGATCCTCATCATTCTCGAAGGAACAGAAGAGCACTTCATCGACGGCAAGACCATCCACATGGAAGCCGGGGATGTCTGCGTCCACCCAGCCAACATGCTGCACGGCGGGCATACGCTGACGGGATTCAAGGGCATTGATATTTTCTCGCCGCCGCGCGTCGAGCACGTGGAACTGATGAGGAAACACGGCCAAGTGAAGTAAAGCAATTCAAGCAAAATAACTCGGGAGGGTCGCTACATGAAAAGATCTCACTGTCTCACGCTGCTCATTGCCTTTTTGATGAACGGCGCCGCCTTGGCGGCGGATGCACCGACGGTAATCAAGATGAAACTCGGTCACTACGCGCCGGTATCGCATCCAGGCAATCAGGCGTCAAAAATGTTTGCCGAAGCGGTCGAAAAGCGCACCAATGGCGCCATCAAAATCTCAGTGTTTCCGGACAACCAACTGGGCTCCCCTCCCGAGCAGCTGGAGCAGAACATCATGGGCGCCATCGACATGAGTCTGCCAACGCAGGGCGCGCTGGACAAGTATTCCAAGAAGTTTGCGGTAGTCATGCTGCCCTTCATCTTCAGGGATGCCGATCACGCCTACAAGGTCCTGGACGGCCCGTTCATGCAATGGGCGGCTCCCGACCTCGACAAGCAAGGGCTGATTTTCCTGGCCAACTGGGAATGGGGATTCCGAAATCTCACCAACAATGCACGCCCGATCAACACGCCTGACGACGTCAAAGGCCTGAAGATCAGGACGCCGCCGGAAGTCCAGCTGCAGGCGGCAATGGAAGCATTGGGCGGCACCGTAACCAAGATCTCATTCCCCGAACTCTTCATGGCACTCAAACAAGGCGTCGTCGACGCCGAGGAAAATCCGTTATCGGTCATCTTCTACAACAAGTTCTATGAAGCGCAGAAGCATCTGGCGCTGACCAATCACGTCTACAACTCATGGGTGCACGTCATGAGCAAGAAGACTTGGGAGAAACTCAGCCCGGAGCAGCAGAAAATCGTCAAGGAAGAAAGCAAAGCAGCGGGAAATTGGATGCGCGCCCAGATCCAAAAGGACGAAGCTAACCTGGTCAAGCAGCTGAAAGACAAGGGAATGCAGGTGACGACGCCCAAACAGGCCGATTTCAAGGCCAAGATGAAACCGGCCTACGACCGAATCGGCGAGTATGCCGGCAAGGAAAATGTCGACGCCTTCGTGAAGATGGCTGAAGAGACGAAGTAGACGGAGCGAATCCGCGAGGAGCCCGGCGCGACCGAAACAGGCCGCCGGGCTTTCTCCAGTCTCAACGCCTTTAGATCAATAAGCGAGGGAGTTCAATCATGTTAGCGCTCACCATTTTTGGCGTGCTGATTCTGTTCATGGCCCTGGGGGTTAATGTGGCCGCCAGCATGGGAATCACCGCCATGCTCTTCTTCATCGGTCTCGATGAATTTCAAAACCTGACGATGGTCGCCCAGCGCATGTATTCGTCGACCACCGGATTCACGCTACTGGCCATCCCGTTCTTCATCATGGCCGGCAACCTGATGAATATGGGCGGCGTCACCACCCGAATTTTCCGTTTTGCGTCGACGTTGGTCGGGCATACTTGGGGCGGACTCGCCCAAGTCGTTATCGTTGCCGCGCTGATTATGTCAGGGATGTGCGGCGCCGCCGTCGCAGAGGCTGCCGGCCTTGGCATGCTGGCGATGAAAGCGATGCCAGAACGCGGTTTCGACAAGAAATTCACCGCCGCCATCACCGGCGCCGCAGCGACCATCGGGCCGGTCATCCCGCCGAGCATTCCCTTCGTCATTTACGGCAGCCTGGCCGGTGTCTCGATCGGTCAACTGTTCATGGCGGGCTTCCTGCCCGGCTTCATGATGGCGCTGGTAATGGCCGTTTCGGTCTATTTCATTTCTAAAACACGCGCTTATCCGCGCCAGCAGCGAGCGCCCTTGAAAGAAGTGTGGGCCAGCTTCAAGCAGGCATTCCTGCCATTAATGGCACCGGTAATCATCATCGGCGGCATCGTCAGCGGCTTTTTCACGCCGACCGAGGCTTCCGTCGCCGCGTGCGTCTACGCCATGGTGCTTGGCCTGCTGGTGTACAAGGAGATCAAATGGTCTGACCTGCCGCGCATTGGCTGGGAAACCATGCTGTTTACCATCCGCATCATGTTCATCATTTCCGTTGCCGGATTCTTCGGCTGGCTGCTGATTTTCCAGACCATTCCGCAACAGGTCATCGCCGAGCTCACCGCACTGGGAACGAACGCCAACGTGGTGATGGCCATCTTCATTTTCATCCTGCTCATTCTCGGTTGCTTCATGGAAGGGATCGCCGTGATCGTGATCACCGTCCCCGTCTTCATGCCGATCGTTGCGCAGTACGGAATCGACCCGGTGCAGTTTGGCGTCGTCATGATTCTCTGCTCGATGATCGGCCTGCTCACCCCACCCGTCGGGATGTGCCTGTACACCATGTCGAGCATCAGCGGCGTGCCGATCGGCGAACTCAGCAGGGAACTGATGCCGTACATCATCGGCATCACCCTGGTCACTCTTATTTGCGCGTATTGCCCAGGCCTGGTGCTATGGGTTCCGCGCATGTTCAGTTAGGGCGAGGAACACACCATGAACATCTTAGAAGCTACGGATTGCGCCATCGGAAGAGTCCTGCGCTGGGGAAGCGTGAGCATTCTGGGCGTCGTTTTCGTCCTGCTGGCGGTCAATGTTTTTGTCCGCTTCTTCCCGATCGTCTCATTCGAGTGGTTCGACGAGGTCATCGAAATGCTGATTGCCTGGATGGTATTTCTGGGAACGGCAGCGCTTTGGCGCGAAAACGAGCACTTCACCATCACCTTTTTCCCGGACCTGTTCAAAGACAAGAAGACCGGCTTCGCTCTCGATATTCTGACCAACCTCGTCGGACTGGCCTTCATCGGGGTGTTCACTTACTATTCGCTCAACCTGACGCTACGGGTTAGCGACTGGACGCCGATCATCAATATGCCAAAGAAACTGCTCTACGCCAGCATGCCTGTTTCCGGAGTCTTCATGGTGATCTACAGCCTGCGCAAGATCCTGGTCAGCGGCGCAAAGCTGGCAAAATAGCCCTTTTTTCTCTCTGAAAGGTAATCCATTTTGAAAGAACTACGATTTCACGGCCGATCAATCATCACCGGACGCGGCTCGCTGGCGAGGCTGCAGACGGTGGTCAGCAAACGCGTCTTTGTCGTCACCGGCGGACAGTCAATGTTCGCCAACGGAACCATTGCCAAGATCGAAGCGATTTTTCGGGCGCGCGACATCGAAGTCCTGGTGCACTCCGGCGTACCTGCCAACCCGCCGGTTTCAGCCGTCAGCGACGGAATCAAGGCAATGCGTCAGTTCGCGCCAGACACGGTGATCGGCGTCGGCGGCGGCGCCGCAATGGACGCAGCCAAGCTGATGGCACTGTTTTATGAGCACGCCGACCTCGACATCGAAACCGCGTTCAGAACCGGTCTGCCGCAGGAGCGGCAGAAAATTCAGCTGATCTGCATCCCCGGCACCTCGGGCACCGCCTCCGAGGTGACACCGTTTGCCGTACTCACTTTTGCCGCCGACCAGCTCAAGATCGGCGCCCGCGCGCCCTCGCTGGTTGCCGATCTGGCGATCCTCGACGCTGAGATCACGCTATCCATGCCATCGCACGTCGCCGCGGAGACCGGCGTCGACGCGCTGACCCACGCCATTGAATGCTTCACCAACCCGGCAGTCGAGGAATTCGCCAGCTGCCTTGCCGCCGGCGCCGTCGAAGGGCTGTTCGCCCATCTAGAATCCTCGGTGCTCAATGGCGATATCGACTCGCGGGAAAAAGTGCACCACTTCCAGTGCATGGCCGGCTGCGCCTTCTCGAACGCCGGAACCGGTTTGGACCACGGCGTCGCCCACGCCTTTGGCGGACGCTTCGGCCTCGGCCACGGCCTGCTCAACGCGGTGGCGCTGCCTCACGTCATTCGCTTCAACAGCCGCGACCCGTGGGCCCGCCAACGCTATGACTACCTGGCGCGGCGTATCGGCGCCAGCGATTTGGCAACGGCCGTTTTCTCGCTCACGCAATCGCTCGGCATTCCGGGATCCTTCGCTGCAATCGGTGTCCCACAGGAAGCCTTCGAACAAGACTTCGAAATGCTCGTGGAAAACTCGCTCAAGGGATCGACGCGGGTCAACCCGGCGCCGGTCAGCGCCGACGACATGCGCGTGTTTTTGCGCAACGTGTTTTCGGGAACCGGTTTGGCGTAGCCGCCGGGCAGCGGTGGATGACCGAAGGCAGGCCCTTCGCGTCATCCCTCATAGCGCGGCCAATCGGCCAGCTCATCGTCGCGTCGGGCGCAACAAAATCCCTCCGTAATTCCCGCCGAGATTTGGCGGTTAGTACGGATGCACAGCGCCCCCAAAGAGTGAGACGATGCAGTTGTCTCCTCCCTGTTGCTGCTGTTGCAGCCTTTGCCCGCCGATGTCCAGCGGGCTTTTCTTGGCCTGAGCAACCGAGCCAAACCTCCCACCGAATGACTGGTACGGCTATCCGGAGCACCGATCGCCAACCAGTCAGTCTCCAAAAAGTAAAAACGGCTTACGATTCCTCGTAAGCCGTTGATTTTATGGTGGGCCCGCAGAGACTTGAACTCTGGACCAAAGGATTATGAGTGTGGACACAGGCCTGTTTGAAGCTGTTTGACGTTTTTTGACTATATTCGACAAACTACTAATATACGTTCATATTCAGCATCTTATCGCCACATCTAAAGATGCACTTGTATTACATAACCTTACACAATAGTCGACTATTTGAAATATCTAGGCTACTATACGGCTACTAATTTTTGCTTTTGTCATTGGCGCTTGTTGCGTTTGTCATTTACAGAGGTCGCCGTATGGGTATCCGACTCACAAAAAGCATCGTCGACAGCATCCCTTTTCCGGCCAGCGGCCAAACGTATTATCGCGACGACGACTTGAAGGGTTTCGGCTTGCGCGTGGGATCCGCGAGCAAGGTCTATTTCGCCGAAGGAAAGATCAACAATCGCACCGTGCGCGTGACGATCGGCAAGCATGGCGTATTCACCTCCGAGCAGGCGCGCAATCAAGCGCGTATCATCCTCGGCCAGATCGCCAAGGGCGCCAACCCCAATGAAGTCTCACGCGATGAACGCATCAAGCGCATCACGCTTCAAGATGCTTTCGACGATTTCCTGATTGCGCGCAAGAACCTCGCGCCGGCCACCGTCTATGGCTACAAGCGCGCTTTCGAAAAGCACTTCGGCGACTGGAAACGCAAGCTGCTGACCGACATCACCAAAGACATGATCGAGCGCCGTCATGGCTTGATGGGCGTCAAAACCCCGGTGCAAGCAAATCAGTCGATGCGCTTTTTGCGCAGCCTTTTCAATTTCGCGATGGGGCGCTACGAGGACGCGAAAGGCAATTCAATCCTGGTCACGAATCCGGTCGTTCGTCTTTCACAGACTCGCGCCTGGTATCGGGTTCCGCGCCGACAGACGGTGATCAAGGCCCATGAACTCGGAGCGTGGTTCACTGCCGTGCTAGACCTGGAAAAATGTATCAGCCCGACCTTGCGCGATTATCTGCTGCTGCTGATCCTCACCGGCCTTCGTCGCAGCGAAGGCGCCGGGCTCCGCTGGGAAAACGTCGACCTTGTTGGCCGAACGCTGACCATACTCGATACCAAGAACCACGAAGACCACACGCTGCCGCTTTCCGACTTCCTCTTCGACTTGCTGAGCCGGCGCAAGGCCGAAGCCATCAATGATTTCGTGTTCCCCGGCAGTGGTCGCACGGGCCATATCTACGAACCGCGCAAGTACATGGACACCATCACCGAAGCGACGGAAATCACCTTCACCCTGCACGATCTGCGGCGCACCTTCATTACAGTTGCCGAAAGTCTCGATATCCCCGCCTACGCCCTCAAGCGGTTGCTCAATCACAAGATGACTAACGACGTCACGGCGGGCTACATCATTGCCGATGTGGAACGCTTGCGCGTGCCGATGCAGCGGATTACGGACTACATGCTTAGAACGGCGGGGCTGAGAGAAAGCGCCGAGGTGATCAGCTTGTCGAATTTCGCCACAGTTTGAATATTACCAACTATTAGTAATAATATTACCTATGCGCTACAATGTACTCGTAACCAATCGCGCCAGAAAGCAGTTGCTAAGTCTGCCGGTGACTATTCAGGAACGGATTGCCGAAGCAATCGGCATGCTCGGGAACAATCCGCATGACCCGACCCTGAATGTCAAAGCGCTGACGAATGATCCCGAAGCTCAATACCGGTTGCGGGTCGGCAATTACCGCGTGAAGTACAACCGCGACGACGGCATTCAAATTATTGAGGTCGTTAGGGTTGGGCATAGAAAGGATGTTTACCGATGACCGCCAGAACACAGATCATTTTCGACGAAGGCAAGCCCGCCTTTGCCGTCATACCGTATGACGAATACTTGGCGCTAACCATCAACAAGGCCAAGAAGCCAAAGTCGAAGGAGGATGAACTCGTCCCCTTTGTGCTTGGTGACTACATAAAAAACCCGATCCGCGTTGCACGCGTTGAGGCCGGACTGACGCAGCAGGAGCTTGCCAAGCGTCTTGATGTCACCCAAGGCTATGTCAGCAAAATCGAGGGACGGAATTTCGAAGTCACTCCTGCGCTCCTGGAGCGAGTCAGCAAGGCGGCTCGTCAAAAGAAATAAACGCTATGCAATTTTCGAGTGTATGGGATGCCATCGAGTACACGCCACAACAAGCGGCGAGCATGCGTGCACGCTCAGAATGCGGGATGACCCAGACCGAAGTTCGCAGTCACGCAACCGCGCATATCCGACCTGACGCGTGGCATGGTCGATCTCTTCTCGCTCGATGCCTTAATCGACACGGCAGCAGTCGCCGGCCTCGCGCCGCCAATCAAGATCAAGAAGGCCGCATAAAATTGCTACCGATTCAGTTAAAGGTATCGAATCGGTGATTGCCCCCTTACACAAGGAATGAGTTCTGTGCACTTTTTCAAGTTCCGAAACGTAAAAGAAGACACACCTCAAGAGGCGGCTGTGATGTTTCCTCGTTCCGAATTTCGGAGCATCTGGGAAGTTGCTCACAACTGGAGTGGACAAGACCCAAGTTGTTCGTCAGGAGAATCGCTATCCGAAGACGTCAGGGAGCACATCCTAAAAATGGTATGGGCATACCTGAGAAAGCTGGTTTCACTTCGAGAGGCGAAGAGAGGACGAAGCTGGCGTATCCCTGACGAGGACCTGTATCTTTTTGTCATTTTCATGAACATCAATAGAACTCGCGTAAAACTGCTTCGTTCTATCCAGAGCAGTAAATTCGACAAAGCGCTATATGACGGCATCTATGTAATGCGAGCCGACATCTTAAAGTGGTGCCATGCGGAGTATCTCGAACCACCACCTATGTGGCAAAAGGAAGTGGTCACTACCGATACCTCAAATAAAAAACCTAACGGTCGACACTACGACGAGGATCTCGACAAAAACCGCTGTCAAGCCATCGCCATGACATTGTGGGACCTGGAACCGAAAATTCATCCTGCCCATATGGCAAGAAGCTACGCCATAAGAAAGTTTGGCAACGGTGACAATTACAAGGACGAGGACACCGTAAAAAACTGGATCGCCGAGGTTGATCCAATCAGAGGTTCACGAAAGGCAGGTCGCCCTCCAGAACCGAACTACAAAATCGACCTAAAACTCCCCTTCTAGCACTGCCAAAGCTCTCCCTGAAATACATGCATCAGGCTTTCCGAAAAAATATACACGATTGATTTGTATGGGAAAGATATACCGGTCTTACTAGACCCGCCATTATTTAATCCCTGCTATCGCCGATACCGGGTTTTTGTGGTGCATCTACGTGCGCAGACTGCCTCCGTCATCTTCAAACGGAGGCAGTCATGCAAGACAAACTTCTTACCACCAAGGACGCTGCGCCCCTTCTTGGCGTTAGCGTCGCCTTCCTCGAACGGGATCGTTGGGCTGGCGCCCAGGTGCCGTTCATCCGCGTCGGCAGTCGCGCCGTCCGCTATCGTCTCAGCGACCTAAACGCTTTCATCGAGTCGCGTAGACGCGTCTCGACCGTTCAAGGGTGAGGGTTCGCCATGCGATCCCGATCACTTCTTGGATGCGACGCTCATTTGCGTGAGCGAGCCCCGAATAGGTACTGCTCCGCGCCGGGGATTGGAGCGCCGGACGCGCGCGAAGCGGCGCCCGCCGCACCGAGCCCCGGCGCATGCAAAGCGCATTACGTGCTAGTAACACGTAAAGGAAGTCTCACGTATGAGACTAATCGGGATAGTCGGCCATGATCGCCCGGCCACTTTCCCCGCTCTTTATCGACTGGGTTACCGTCCAGCAGCTACACCCGGAGGGCGGCATCAAGGCCGTCAACGATGGTCGCGTCCTCGCCATCGACGAAGACGGCATGATCGAATGGCAGGTAGATCGAGCCTTTGAATGCGAGGGCTCGCACGATAGCCGGGTCAAGATTCAGTCGGACGGCTGGACCGTCCGACTCTCCGGCAACGTCGGACGATTCCACCGCCGCGACAACATCTTCGGCTTCGCGCTCGATGAAGTCATGGGCAAGGCAAACCGCATCCTCGCGATGTTTGACCTGCCGCCGTTCGCCAAGGGCGAATCGTTCCTCGAATACGGCTCGGCATTCTCGAAATTCACCGGCGCCTTCTTCACGCGTCTGGACCTGACCGCGAACTACGCCGTTGGCTGCGCCGAAAACGTCGCCCCCTTCATGCAACATCTGGCGGCTCAATCCATCAGCCGCATGCGCACCGGCGCCTTCCCTGACGGCTTCACCGTCGATTATGGCCGTGGCTCGAAATACTGGTACGCAAAAGCCTACGCCAAGTTTCACCAGCTCGTCTCCCGCCAACAGAAGAAACGGCCACCACTGCCCGAAATCCTCGACTTCGTCGAGCGCGTCGGCATGGTGCGCTTCGAGGCGACCCTGAAATCCCGATTTCTCATGCAAAACGGCCTGCGCTACTGGGGAGCCATCGACATGACCAAACTACAGCAGGTTTTCAACGAGAAGGCCGAGGTCATCCGCCGTGAAAAAGCCGCGTATGAATCTCTCGACCAGATGTTCGAGCAACTCCCTGCCGAGCTGCTCGGCACCGCATTGGCCTGGAAGATGGGCAAGGACCTGCCGCGCCTGATGCCACGCGCGACCTACTACCGCCACCGGCGTCGCCTGCTGCGCGAGTTCGGCATCGACATATCGCAACCCTGCCGCGTTGTCGAACTGGCGACACGCATCAAGGTTCGCGAAATCACCGTCATGCCGATGGTCGCCCCCGACTGGTATTGGGACCGCACAGGGACCGGCATATGACCGGCTATTACCGAAAATCCGTTTACCTGTGCCGCGCCATTTTCTGCAAGCACAAAAACGTCGTGTGGGAGCGCGTGGACACCAACGAGAACGTGATCGAGACGGCGCCAGCCTGGAATTACCACTGCGGTGGCTGCGGTCGCGGCAGCTTCGACCTGATCTACCAGAAGGTCATGAAACCAGAGCAAGACTAAATCGCCTCGGCGTTTCGGGATGGACGCCGGCCCAAGGTTTCACATCCTATCTTCAAGGAGAATACAAATGCATAAGAGTATCGAACGCGTCACAGGAATGAAGAAGTTCAAGGGCGACATCGAAGGCAAGGCCTTCGACTCGACAACCGTCTTCGTTGAAACGCGAATGGATGACCGCAACGGCAATCGGCGCGGGCATTGCACGATGGATTTCAATGCCGGTGTTTCGGATGTCTTCGACCGGCTAAAAGACGCTGCGCTGCCTGCCGAATTTGAAATCGAGTGGGACACCGTGACCAACGGCAACAACGTCCAGCAAATCATCGTAGACATCCGCCCGCGCAAAACGGAGGCCCGCCCGTTGGCTACAGGGAATCCCCAAGATGCGCAGCGGCCCGCACCAAACGTCAGAGCCACCCCCGCAGCGTAGGGTTATCCACGGCGCCGCCGCCCGCCGACTATGTCCGGCAAGAGGCGAGCGGCGCGGTGGGTAACCCGGACAGCACGCCTCCAACTTTCGCAAATACAGGAGATTTTCATACGCTATATCCCGACGACAGATGCACTGGTCGAAAATTCAAACAGGCTGCGCGAAAAATAAAGCGCAGTGCCACAATAAAGCAGGCAGACGCACTTTATCGCGTTGCACGCAGCCACGGCAATAACCATTGGAGCCATGTCATATGGCGCCAAAAATCGACAGCTCGAATATGCACGGACGGTCAGAAAGATACGTTCGCAAAGCTCTCTTCAATTTCAATGCGGCTTGTTACGAGCCTGAGACCATAAAAGTTGAGAAGTTGTTGCACGAAGGTCTATGGATATTATTTTGCAGTTACTCGACTAGCAGCGCTTATGAAGCATTAATCGAGAGAGCAATAGCCAAATGGTAAGGTAACCCCCTTTTCGCTTGGATCGGTCAACAGAGGCTGAAGCCAGCACGGAGGGCAATTTTTTGCATCCACAATGGCAACCGTCCTTTTCTTTGGGCACGGAATCGCGCCAAGTCTTCACGCCAGTTGCAAGTAAGGGTGCTTACAATTTGCCGGGACTCTGCCAGCCCGGCAAGCAAGATTCTGTAATCTTCCTCGGATCGTTTTTGCGAGGTATCCATAACTGCCCAGCATGCTTCGACTTTGCCGATAGCTTCACGAATTCGGCTTGGCTCATTGGCGGAAAAAGCCGTCAAGAAGCCCTCCCTGCAATCCAGCGCGCGCTGCTGGCGTGGTGTTGAATGGCAGGCAATTGGATACTCCGGCGCCAAGGGCTGTTTTCCCGCCAACCATCCGCACTGGTCGGCAAAAATCTCCGAGGATATGAAATAGTATTCAAACCGAGCGGGCTTGGCGTGCGCGAGTTTCTCGTAAATCTCCAGCGCCTGCCTGGCTTTGACCTCAGCCTCGTCGCTGCGGTCCAAGTCGTTCAAGTAGTGGGCGTAATTGCCGAGGGACCTCGCCCATTCCGGCTCAAAGCGCTCGGGCTTGGCGCGCGCGAGTTTCTCGTAAATCTCCAGCCCC
>JAGTRW010000049.1 GCA_018262095.1 Pseudomonadota bacterium | reverse complement strand
CTTCTCATCTCTTTCTGCTCCTGTCTGCGGGCAACTCGCGCCGCCCATTGAAGCAGAAATATCACCTAACCCGTTGACCAGTTTCTCGGCCCCACCTCTTGGAGCCAAGAGCGGAAGAAGGCATTTTTACCGATCTATTAAAAACATCCTTGGGCGAGAACTCAGAAACTTAAGAGTAAATGAACAGATTTCCATCTGTCCATAGAAAAGTCTCCGAAAACAATAGTGCGTTCGCAAAGAGATATAGGACTCCTGTAGACATCTGCGAGGATCTATTAGCTCGCGTCACTGGCTATACGCCATGGCTGTTTAAACTTCATTATTCCATAAGCTTCACCGATGAATAAATTGGAAGGCTGGTAGACATAATTAAATCAATAGAAAATGATATGCCGTTTATCTCACTATCTCCAAAGTACGGGAATCAACTTGACATACTGAAGCTTGCTTACGATTCAAATGATATCAACCTAGGTGTTAATAGTTTAAAACAGCTTGCGAAAGATATTAAATTCCTTGAGTCAACAATCGAAAATCAAGAACGAAAGAATCGTTTTTCAACATGGGTTTCAGTAATTGGCGTTATTCTCACAATAATATTTGGGGCAGTGTCAGTTGTGCAGGTATTCACTCCCGCAAGCCATCTTTAACCCATCCTTCCTCCGGACGCTTCGCGATAAAGCTGCTCAGCGCCGGCGACTTCTACGTTCGGCTTTATTGAGAGCATATGAGTACCTACAAACAATCTGCCGTTACGGCAAAGGAAGGAATTAACTTCGTTCGTGGCGTAGTTGAGAGCGGTGGATCACTGTTCCTCAAAATAGAACAGGAGAACGATCTCGGAATAGATGCAATTCTTGAGTTCATTGAGGATGAGCATCCCTTGAACAAGCAAATCGCAGTACAAATCAAATCCGGGGCATCGTACTACACGCACGAAGCCAAAGAATGTGCATTCCCAATCGGAAGCCACCGAACTTATTGGAGCCGATACCTGTTGCCTGTTTTCGGGCTAGTCTATGTGCCTACGTTACAAACAGCCTATTGGCTCAACATCAAGCTCTATTTGGAAGCAAACCCTACGGCGACAGTCATTCGGTTTCCGGTCACAGAAGCAAACAAGTTCAACGCGGCCACATTCAACAACTTATTCGTGCCGGCGGTGGTTGGAAGAACACCCGTGTTGGGTTTCGAGGAAGCGCTTACGCTGGCCCATTCAACGGAGCCGTCGGAGATCTATCTTGGTCTGCTAGTCTTGTTCCGGCGCTTCCCTAATAAGACAGCGGTTTGGGATGAACTCGTTCGCACATTTATCGAAAGACCGACAGCCGAAATCCCGCCTGTTCTCCTGTATTGGCTCGCGCATATTCCTGGGCACGGCGACATTTTCTACCATGGAAAAAGCCCGTCAGAGACAACGCGGGCATACGCGCGCGGTCTATTTGCACGATTCGGTGTGGAGCAGGTTATTAAGCTGCTTTCCTTTATTGATCCAGAGGAACAGATTGGCCGTGGAACATTGGGGCAGTCTGTTGAAGCAATCGTGTCGTCGCTTCCAAACGTGGTAGCAATGCTGCGTGAAATCATTCGGTCACACGAAGTCGACATTTCAATCCGAGAATTCGCGGCACTTATCCTCGCAATGCAAGACGCCTTAAGCGCACTGGCCGATCTTTCGGCACTTGAATCGGAAGGCTCATGGTACGCGGGAGAAATAGCGCACCACGTGAAAGAATACGGATGGATCGACCCGTACGCATGAAAGAGCCGAACAACGCCATAACCGACGAACGTTGAATGCCAACTTCCTCAAACGGGCTACTTCTGCTCAGGGATCGCCGTTGATGCAACAACTCGACATTTTTGCCGATTCTCTGCCGGTTCAGCACGCCAACTCGCTGATCGCCGCGCTGGCGCGCTTCGATCGGGCGGCTTGCTGGCCAGCCCTGGAAGCGCTGGCAGACGTCGCCCCGGACCATGCCGGGCTGGCGCAATTGCGCCTACTCTGCGAGTTCGTGACCAACTGGCCGGCCGCTGGTGATGACCCGGGGACGCCGGACAGCGCAGCCGCCGTTGCCGACGCCGAGCGCTTGATCAGCGAGCGGATCGTCCCCGCGACCGAGGCGATGGGCCGCGCCGCAACGGTTCTGCTGCGCCGCTGCTGGTCCGAGCTGGCCAAGCGCTCGGAAGTGGCCGGCGTCGGGCCGCAGCACCCGGACTCATTCGCCGCCGAACTCCATTTGCGGGCAGGACAGCCGCGCGATGCCGTGCGCACCGCCCGCGACCTTCCCGGCGCAGACCGGCGCGCGGCGGTGCAACGCTGGCTGGCGCTGGGGAATTACCGTTGCGGGGAAAAGGAAGCCAGCCTGAATTCAGCCTTGCGCTACGCCTGGCTCGCGCCGCAACGCTTCAACGCCCTGGTCGAGGAGGTGGACGATCGTGAGCTCGCGCGCAACTGGCGCAGTTTCGAGGCGGACCTCGATGAGCTCAACGCGACCTGGTTCCCCGCCTGGTTGGCGAACGAGAAGAAAAGCGGCGCGACGATCGCCGACAACCTGCCACCCGGCGATGGCCCGCAGGCTTATCGCCTGGTCGTCCGTTTGTCCAGACGCGAACACGACGGCCTGTGCCCCGCCGTCTATGAAGATCGTAGACTCCTGAAAAAACTCGATGAGGGCTTCTTCGATTTCTATATGAAGCATCGTTCCGATCCTCGCCAACGCCAGTAGTCAGCCATACAGAATCGCAGCGATATGAACGCGGTGTCACTCCGGGCTGGACCCGGAATCTGACCACAGGGAATGCAGAGCCAGGGGCCGGAGACGCAGTTACTGGATTCCGGCTTCCGCCGGAATGACGGTCTTGTCCACCACGTTCTGTTGACTGACTGTTAGGCGCGATCCGCGCCGCGGCCTAGCGCTGGTAAGCCTCGACCTTGAGCGCCTTGAGCACGTAGGCGGTTTTCCCCCAGGGCGAATCCGAGCGCTGCACTTCCATCGTGCCGTTAACCCATACCGGGTCCATCGTCTGATAGCCGCGCACCGGCTTGGCGACGACGACCAGGACCATCTGGTTGGCCGGCGGCGGCGGCGAATGGATGCAGGCGCCAAAATAAGGCACCAGCAGGAAGGTTCGCACCGACTCGCCGGTCTTGTCGAGCGGAATCATGAAGCCGGGAAGGCGGACGTTGCGACCGTTCATCGATGCTTCGGCGGGCGCGTTGTCCCAGGCATTGCGCATCGCCCGCAAGGCGTCCATGGCCCGCGGATCGGCGTCCTTGAGCGTCGATAGATCGAGCGACTTGAACTGTTTGGCCGGATCCCAGCCCTTCGGAATCAAGGCCTCCCATTGCAGCTCTTTGTAAATACCATCGCTTGCCGCATCGGCCGTGCCTATGGCCAGCAGCGAGGCGAGCAGCACAAGCAGGCCTTGGCGCATCAGCATTTTGAAAACTCTCGCCACCAGTTTCTCCTCGCCATCTATCGATGCCTAGACGCGCGGCGTCAGGCCGTCGGCCAATGACATCCGCCAGGCGCGCCAGCCGGGAACCAGACTGGCCAGCAGGCCGGTCAGGACGACCAGCGACAGCAGCCCGAATTCCGCCGGCGACAGCCACTGCGCAGCAATCACGACGCCAAGCTGCGCGAGCAACCAGCCTGCCGCCAGATGCGTTGCGGCATACAGGACGGCGACGCCGAGCATGGCCCCCGCCGTCGTCACCAGCACGCCCTCGATGGCCAGCATCATGAACACGTCGCCAGGCCCGGCGCCCAGCGCACGCAAGATGGCCAGCTCGCGGCGGCGTTCATTGAGTCCCGCGAGCAAGGTCGACACCAGGCCACACAGCCCGACGACGATCACCAGCGCGGAGACAGCAAAAAGCGCGCGCTCGACCATGCCGATAGTCTGCCACAGCTCGTCGAGCGCCACCCCCGGCATCACCGCCAGCAGCGGCTCGCCGCGAAACTCGTTGACGAAACGCTGCATGCGGAAGACGTCGGCGCGGCTCTTGAGTCCGATCAGCGCCGCAGTGATCTCCTTGGGTCGCAGATCGAACTTCTCAACGTAATTCTGCGGGATGGAAAGGCCAGGAACCGGCGCTCCGGCGACCCAGTCAAGATGCAGTGCGGTCATCGCCTCGAGGCTGATATGCACGGTCCGGTCGACGGCGGTCCCGGTCGCTTCGAGGATGCCGACGATGGCAAACGGCTTGTCGGCGTGCTCGGTCAGCGCCTGGTTGCCGAAGCCATGGGTCAAGGTGATCGAGTCGCCGACCCGGTAGTTGAGGCGGGCCGCGACCTCGCTGCCGATCACGGCTTCGAAGACCCGGGAAAACGCCTTGCCGTCGCTAAACTTGAGCCACCGGCCGTCGCCGTAGCGGAAACGCGGGAAATACTCAGCCGACGTGCCGAGCACCGCAAAGCCGCGGTGCGAATCGCCGAGCGACAGCGGGATCGCCCAAGCGACGGCGGGATGGCCGGCCAGCGCGGCAAAGCTCGTCCACTCGATGTTGTTGGTCGCCTGACCGACATGAAAGACCGAGTAGAGCATCAATTGCACGCCGCCGGTTCGCGCGCCGACGACCAGATCGACGCCGCTCACCGATTGCGTGAAGCTTTGGCGTGCGTTCAAACGGATCCGCTCGACTGAAAGCAGCATCGCGGTACTGATGGCGATGGAAAAAAGCGTGACGCCCAGCGTCAAACGACGCGCCCAGGCGCTGTGCGCTGCCAGCTTGAGCATCGCCATCATGACGCGCTCCCCTGCAGTTCGGCCCGGTTCGCTGCGCGATTGACGTCGACGAGCGAGATCTGCCGATCGAAGTGCACCGCCAGCCGCTCGTCATGGCTCACAAAGATCAGCGTCGCCTGCGCGGCGGCGCACTCACGCCGCAGCAGATCGACGAAAGCGAGCTGACGCGCCGCGTCGAGCGCCGAGGTCGGCTCGTCGGCAATCACGATTTGCGGACGCCCGATCAAGGCGCGCGCCGCGGCGACGCGTTGTTGCTGGCCGACGCTCAATTCGGCCGCGCTCTTGCCCCACAGCGACGGCGCCAGATCGAGCTGGGTCAGCAGGCGAGCCGCCTCGTCGCGCAAAGGACGCTCGCTCGTCGCGCGGACCTTGCGCTCGGCCGAAAAGCTTGCCGGCAACAGCACGTTGTCGATCGCCGACAACCAGGGAAATAAATTGAACTGCTGAAACAGGAAACCGATATGCGCCGCGCGCAAGCGGTCGCGCTGGCGCGCGCCGATCGCCCTCATCTCCCGGCCGAGGACGCTGACGCGACCGCGCTGGGCGACATTGACGCCGCCGAGCAGCCCGAGCAGCGTGCTCTTGCCGCTGCCGCTCGGACCGTAGAGAAAGACTCGCTCGCCAGCGGCGACGGAAAGCGCCGGGATGTCCAGGCAGGCCTCGGCTTGCCCGGGCCAGCGGTAGAGCACCTGATCGAGTTCTATCGCCGTGCCGATCAGGCTCACCGCCAACCCTCATCGCTCACAACGTTCACCACGCTCACCAGTTCATTCCCGGCTGCTCCGGGGTCAGCGTCGCTGCCCCCTGCCCGGCCGCGGTCGCGCGCTGCACGTCGACCCGGTGCAGCCGGCCGAAGCGCTTGAAGAGCTTCGTTTCAAGCCCTTTGAGCGCGGCCGGCTGGGCGCAGCGAAAAACATAGTCCGCATCGACGTCGGCGTGTCCGTCGGCCTTGGCCTTGCCGCCCGGGAAAGGGTCGCCGACATCGACCGTGTCCACTTTGCAGCCTGCCGCTACGGTCGGGACGAAGAGATCGGCGGCGTTCTTCAACGATGCCATGGCCTCGGCAAGCGCCGCCTTCTGCTTGTCGGTCTTGGGCAGATGCTCGAAGCCGACGAGGTTGTCGAGCGGCATCTCCATCGACAGCGTCAGTTTGTTGCCGTCGACCGCCAGATCCATCTTGGCGACGCCGTGCACGTGCGCCGGCGCGGAATGAGCGAACAAAGGCAGTGTCAGGGCAATGCAGCAGGCAGTTCGAATCAGGCGCACGGCCGTCTCCCGGGATTGAAAATTGAGTCGATTGGCAAGACGTTAGATTTGAACACAACGCAACTTCATATGCAACACAGTTGCGTTTAAGAAAAGAATTTTTCCACCATTGACGCAGGCCAACATTGCGCTGCGCCAACACAAACCGAGCGAGAAATTGTTGGCCCCGGCCAAAAGCCGTCGTAGAATGGCCGCTGTTTTAGGTGCCCAGCTCCACTTCCGTGGGGCGGGTGAAACGGGAAGCCGGTGACTCTGACCATCAGACATTCCGGCGCAGCCCCCGCTGCTGTAAGCCTGACGAATTTACCCTACGCCACTGTGTTCGCACGGGAAGGTCGGTAAACAAGGACGAAGGCGAGCCAGAAGACCGGCCTAAATCAAACGTCGTGCCATCCCCGGGGAAAAGGGATAGGTTCAGTTGATTTGCCGTTGACCTGTGCTTGTTTCAGTACTGTCCTCAACTCGCTCCAGCGGCTCTTCTTCCGTCCTGCAACCGATCCCCTCGAATGGCCTGTCCATCGTCGCAGAGGAGAAAAAAATGCACATCATGGAAGGCTTCCTGCCTATCGAACACGTCGTCGGCTGGACGCTCGCTTCGGCGCCCTTCGTCGCCTACGGCATTTTTGCCGTCAACAAACGCATCGCCGAAAACCCGGAACAACGCATGCAGCTCGGCGCCAACGTTTTTTCGATGACCATAAAGGCTTAAACGAATGAGCCAAGATACGCACCACAGCCCGGAATGGGTTTCCGAAAACACCGGCGGCGGACCGGCCAGCAGCATAGTCCAATGCTCAACGACACGCCGCCGCGATCTTTCGGTCGACGATTACGTCGACGGCGTGCTGTCGGGCGATCGAACGATCCTGGCGCGAGCGATCACGCTGGTCGAGAGCAACGCCGAGCAGCACCAGGCGATGGCGCAGCAGATGATCGCCCGCCTGCTGCCACACTCGGGCAAAGCGATCCGCGTCGGCATCACCGGCGTTCCCGGCGCCGGCAAGAGTTCGCTGATCGAAACGCTCGGTTGCAAACTCTGCGCCGCCGGGCACCAGCTCGCGGTGCTCGCCATTGATCCGAGCAGCAGCCTCTCGGGCGGCAGCATCCTCGGCGACAAGACACGAATGGAATTGCTGTCACACCATGCCAACGCCTTCATCCGCCCGTCGCCGTCGAGTGGCGCACTCGGTGGCGTCGCGCGCAAAAGCCGCGAGACGATGATCGTCTGCGAGGCGGCCGGCTTCGACGTGATCATCGTCGAGACGGTCGGCGTCGGGCAAAGCGAAATCACCGTGCGCTCGATGGTCGACATCTTCCTGTTGCTGCAGATCGCTGGCGCCGGCGACGAACTACAGGGGATCAAGAAGGGCGTGATGGAGCGCTGCGACCTGATCGTCGTGAACAAGGCCGACGGTGGCAACAAGCAGCGCGCCGAGACGGCACGCGCCGGCTATCAACGCATCGTGCACTACCTGCAGCCGTCGACCGAGGGCTGGCAGACGCAGGCTCTGGCCTGCTCGGCGACCACTGGCGACGGTATCGACCAGCTATGGGTTGCCGTCGAGGCCTTCTGCGACAACACGCGCGCTTCGGGTGTTTTCGAAAAGCGGCGGCAGCGGCAGAACCTCGACTGGATGCACAACCTCATCGCCGAACAACTCAAGCGGGATTTCTACAACCACCCCTATGTGCGAATGAATCTGCCGCTGATCGAAGAGCGAATCATCAGCGGCACGCTGTCGCCGACCCACGCGGCGACGCTCTTGCAGAACCTCGACATGAGTACCGAGGGGGCGTGACAGACGCGCCGCAGAAATCTCGAAAGCATTGCCTGCAATGCCCGAGATGAAAGCGGCGCCGCCAGGATTTAGAACCAGCTCTCGACCTTGCTTCTGGCGGGGACGCCGCCGGCGTGCACGACCACGCCGTCGATCACCACGCCGGGCGTGGACATTACGCCGTAGCCCATGATCATCGGCAGCTCCTCGACTTTCTCGAGGGCGATCGGGACGTTTCTTTCGCGGGCGACGGCCTCGACCAGCGCCAGCGTGTTCTTGCAATTGGCACAGCCGGTGCCGAGAATTTTGACGTCTTTCATGGTGATTTCCTTTTTCAATCGAGGGGAGCGTTGATCAACTGGTCAGCTTGGCGAAAATCCCGCCGACTTGCTTTTTCAACATCTGGGTGATTTCGGCCTCGTATTCAGCCATCGGGCGAACCGGAACCAGGTCGAGGACTTTGGCGGTCGGCAGGTCGCTGGCGAAGAGCATGTCGGCGGTGCCGACTAGCATCGCCTGGAGGGCTTGGCGAGCGGCCTGCCGGTCGAGACCGAAGGAATTGGCCAAGGTCTCGAGCTCGGCAAACTGAAAGCCGAAATAGGTCGGCCCCATGGCGCTGATGACGGCGTAGCTCTCGAGCAGATTCTCGGCAACTTGCGGGCTCTGCCCGAGCGGTTTCAACACCGCCAGCACTTGATCGCGCGCCGTCGCCGGCAGCTCGTCGGCAAAGACGATCGGGTTATATCCTTCGCCGATGATGCTCGGCGAGTTGGGGTTCATTCGCGCCAAGCGATTGAAACCACCCAGATTTTCCTTGAGCGCAGCCAGTTTGACCTTCGGTGCGAGCGAACAGAAAACCGCCTGCGGCTTGAGCTTCCCGGCGATAGCGGCCAGCATCTCGGGCATGACCGGCGGATGCAGCGCAGCGAAGACGAGATCGGCGCCAGCCGCTTCGTCCAGGGTCGCCGCTTTGACCGACTGAAAATCGGCTTGCAGCGCGGCAACTGCCGCCGGGTTGGTGTCGTACGCGACGATGTTGACCGGCAGCGCGCCGGCCTTGGCCCAGCCGCCCAACATGATCCGCGCGATGCGTCCTGAACCGATAAAACCCACAGTATTGAACATGACGGTTTCCTTTCCATAAAAATTGGCGACGAGAAACAGAGCGACTCTTTCTTACAGCACAGAGTTGAACACGTAACCGACGAGCATGATCCCCGTCGCCACGACGCCGGCGAAGGTGGCGATCAGCGTTGGCTTCAGCGCCTTGCGCAGGATGATCATTTCCGGCGCCGAAAGCGCGATGACGGCCATCATGAAGGCGAGCACCGTTCCCAGCGCCGCGCCCTTGCCGATCAGCGCCTCGACGATCGGTATTATGCCCGCAGCATTAGTGTACATCGGCACGCCGAGGACGACCGCAGCGGGAACTGCCCACCACACGTCGCGGCCCATGAACGAGGCCATGAAGTCCTCGGGAACGAAACCGTGGATCGCCGCCCCCAGCCCGATGCCGAGCAGGATATAGGGCCAGACCTTGCCGACGATCCCTTTGACGTGCGCCCCGCCGGCCTCGAAACGTTCGACCCAGTCGATCGCCTGATCGGTGTGCACCACGCCCTGCCCGGCCTGGATTTTCTGCACCCAGTCTTCAAGAAAACGCTCCATCTTGAGCTTGCCGATCACGAAGCCGGCGACGATGGCGACCAGCAGTCCCATGACCAGATAGAGCGCTGCGATCTTCCAGCCGAACATGCTGAAGAGCAGCACCAGCGCGACTTCGTTGACCATCGGCGCCGAAATCAGGAAGGAAAAGGTGACGCCCAGCGGCACGCCGGCCGAGAGAAAACCGATGAACAGCGGCACCGCCGAGCACGAACAGAACGGCGTGACGATTCCCAGGCTCGCCGCCAGCACGTTGCCAACGCCGACGCGCTTGCCCGAGAGCAAGGCACGCGTGCGCTCGGGTGCGAAAAAGGTCTGCACGATACCCATCACGAAGACGATGGCGACGAGCAACAGCAGAACCTTCGGCGTATCGAAGAAGAAGAAGTGCAGCGCCTCGCCGAAAGGGGTAGCGCGACTCAGCTGCAGCGCCGCAACCACGGCATCGGCGAACTCCGCGAGATAGCTGTAGGCGAACAGCCAGGCGATCGCCGCAAGAGGGATGCCGACCAGCCAAGGGGTGAGCGCGGTAGCGGAAATGTCATCAGAACGTGCGTACAAAATTGGGCTCCAGTCATAGAAACACGATGGTCATGCCCAAGGAGACGAACGAGGGACGAAAAGGATGCACCGATCGTCAGAGAATTCACGCCTATTTTTTGAGGTCGATCATTCGGCGTGGCATTGCCACGACCCCGGCTCTATATTGACCCCATGGACATTCTCGTCAGCACCTTGCAGAGCGGAGCGGCCAGCCTGGCCTCATATCTCGCGGCCCATGTCCTGCTCTGCCTGGTTCCCGCCTTCTTTATCGCCGGCGCGCTGGCTGCGCTGGTGCCCCAACAATCGATCATCCGCTTTCTCGGCCCCGACGCGCCAAAGACCCTTTCCTACCCGGCGGCGGCCGGTGCCGGCAGCCTGCTGGCGGTCTGTTCGTGCACCATCCAGCCGCTGTTCGCGGGCATTTACAGCAAGGGCGCCGGCCTCGGGCCGGCGATCACCTTTCTCTTTTTCGCTCCAGCCGCCAACATTCTCGCGCTCTCGTACACCGGGGTGGCGCTCGGCGCCGACTTCGCGATTGCGCGAATCGTTCTGGCGCTGTGCTTCGGCGTCGGCATCGGCCTGCTGATGGCGCTGATCTATCGTCGCGAAGACGCGGCACGGACGGCGAACAACGCTGCATTCGCTGACCGCGGCCACGGTTCTGTCACCATTGCGCGCCAGACGCTGGTCTTTCTCGCCGTGCTCGTCGCGCTGTTGATCGTCGGGACGCTCAAGGTCGACTGGCTGAGCGCGCCGCTGCTCAGCGCCATCGTGCCCTGGGATGGCGCCAGCTCGGCGCAGGCGCTGCTCGATCGCTGGCTGCCGATCAATGCGCTCAAGGGCGAGGAAGGACTGAGCCTGCAAGGGCTGGCGCTGATCATGCTGCTCTTGGCGATCGGCTTGGCGGCTTGGCGCGGACTGGGACAGGTCGATCGCGGCGTTAACCGGCTGACTCACCTCACGCTCGGCCTGACATCGATCACCCTCGTCTTCGCTGCGCTCATCGTTCGCGCCGACGGGGCCGGACTGGCACTCACGCTCACCGGGCGCAGCGTCGCGGTCGCGCTGTTGTGCGCGTCGCTGATTCCGCTGGCGCGCCGCTTCGAACTCTGGGACATGCAGCAGTGGCTATGGGAGACCTGGCGTTTCATCAAGATGATTTTTCCGCTGCTGGTCGTCGGTGTTTTTCTGGTCGGCGTGATCCGCAATTTCATCGAGCCCGAGTGGGTCGAGTTCATCGCCGGCAGCAACACCGTGCTGGCCAATCTCGCTGGCGTCGTGTTCGGCGTCTTCATGTACTTCCCGACGCTGGTCGAGGTGCCGATCGCCAAGATGTTCCTTTCGCTCGGCATGCATCCGGGGCCGCTGATCGCCTATCTGATGGCCGACCCGGAACTGTCACTGCAAAGCATCCTGATCACCTCGGCGATCATCGGCAAGCTCAAGGCCTGGACCTACGTCGGTCTGGTCGCGCTGTTTTCGACCGCCGCCGGACTGACCTACGGCGCCTGGGTCGACGGCACGCCGCTGACGACGCTGGCGCTGATCGTCGGCGGCTTCATCCTGGCCTTGGCCGTTGCCGTGCACCTCATCGAGCGCGCGCAACGCCTCGCCGTCGGCTAAGCGCTTATTTGACCTGACAGGAGACACCCCATGCTGATCAAGATCCTCGGCAGCGGCTGCGCCAAGTGCCAGCGACTCGAACAACTGACCCGCGAAGCGGCGGCCGAACTCGGTATCGACGCGCAGTTCGAGCACGTTCGCGAGCTCGACAAGATCATGGCCTACCCGATCATGACGACGCCGGCGCTGGTGATCGACGAGAAGGTCAAGGTTTCCGGACGCATGCCGAGCAAGGATGAAATCGCCGGCTGGCTCAAGTCCGGCTGAGGCGTCTTACCGGCGATACTGCAGTGCCCGCTTAAGCGGCCGGATCGAGCGGCGGACGGGGAACGAAACAACAGACCTTCCCCGCTTCATCAAAGCGCACCTGGCAAGCGTCGGCCAGTTGCGAGCGCAGACGAAGGCGAGCGCGCTGCAAGCGCGACTTGGCGCCCGGTAGAGAAAGGCCGAAACGTTGCGCATAGTCCTTCTGAGTCACCCCCTGCATGTCGCAGAGCGTGACCGCTTCACGATCTTCGGGCGAGAGTTCGGACAGCACTCGCGGCAGACAGTGGCTCAGCAGATCGACCGCGGCGAACGCCGGCGCCGATTCGGCGCATAAATCGTCGGGCAGCGGCACCTGTTCGCGGGTCAGACGCAGGCGATCGACCAACAGGTTGCGCGCGACGTGAAACAGCCAGGCGCGCGGGTTGTCGATGACGCAGAAGTCCTTGCCCAGCAGCAGCGCCTTGAGAAAAATCTCCTGCAGCAGATCGTCGGCGTCGAAAGCACTGCCGGCGCGATTGACGAGAAAACCGCGGATCTCGGCCTGGTGTTGCCGCCACGCCTTGTGGTGACACGTATAACTTGACGATGACGGAACCCCTGATTCCATTTTTACTCCCGCTCACGAAGACTGACCGCAGAGAGCAAAATTAGCACGGCAAAGCGCTGGCGTGTTGACCGCGAATCTCGTGCCAAGCCGCTCTAAAGCGTTTTTCAGGTGCGACAAGGCGTCGCCCAACCAACACGGTCGCGAAAATCAAAAGCCAAAGATGTTAATCTGAACGGCGCAGTGGGTTCGGCTCGCCCTTGATGCACAGGCTTCCCGAATTCGAATCCGCGAACTAAAAGAAGAGGACGTCTGATGGATTTTCGTTTGCCCCCCTGGCTCAAGCCCGGGCTGATGCTCGCCGTGGTCGCATGCCTGCTGGTGTTCATTACGCTCAACCGTGCCGATCTGAGCGGCTCGACCGAGCCAAGAGAGGCTGGCGTCGCCGCTGAAATGCTGCAGAGCCACAATTTCCTGCTGCCGTCGCTCAATGGCGAGCCGTTTCTCGAAAAACCGCCGCTGAGCTATTGGCTGCAAGCCGCTTCGATCGGTTCTTTCGGTTATCAGGCGTTTGCGCCGCGACTGCCTTCGGCGCTCGCCGCAATCGCCACCGTGCTGCTCTTCGCGTTTTTCTATCGCAAGTCGAATCAGAAGGATTGGCACATCTTGCTCAGCGGAACGCTGCTGATCACCATGGGCGCTTTTCTGGAATACGCGCAGACCGCCGGACAGGACATGTTGCTGGCTTTCGGCGTCAGCCTGGCGGTGCTGTCTTTCTATTTCACCCGTGAAGACGGTTCGAAGGCGCTGTGGCTCGGCTTTTCGGCGGGTATCGCCGTCGCCACCCTGGCCAAGGGGGTAGTCGGACTGGCGGTTCCCGGCATCGTGGTGCTGAGCTATCTGCTGATCGAGTCGTTTCATTTCGACCAGCGCTTTACGCTTTCAAAGTGGGTCAGGCCCGCGCTTTTCTCGTTGCTCGGACTGCTGCCGATTCTCGCCTGGCTGGCACTGATCTTCGCGACCCAGGGCATCGAACCGGTCAGGGAAGTCGTCTGGGCCAACAGCGTTGGGCGATTTCAGGGCGATTATTCAGGCGGGGCGCACGCCGAACCCTTCTATTTCTACCTGAAGAACCTCCCGCAAAGCTTTCAGCCGTGGTCGTTCCTCTTGTATATCGCGATCTGGCAGTCGCTCAAGGTGCTCAAGATCGATCGCCGCAGAGTCTTCTTGCTCTGCTGGCTGGTCGCGCCCCTCGTCCTGCTTTCGCTCTCGGCAGGCAAACGGCCTTCGTATCTGCTGATGATCTATCCCGCGGCGGCGGCCTTCCTGGCCGACTATCTCGTTTCGTTTATCCAGACGAGCTCAGAAACCACGGCCAAAGCCGCGAAGGTCGCCAAGTGGCTCGCCGCCATGCAAGCGAGCATTTTTTCAGGCGCGCTGTTTTATGTCGTCTTCCGTCTGGTGCAGATTGGCCTTCCCGGTGTCGCCGGTGTCTCTTTGCTGCTGGCCGGGCTGCCGCTCTATTTCATGTGGCGATCGGTCCCCCAACTGCGCGTCTTTCACTTGCTGGCCGGTGCGGTGGGCGTTCTGCTGGTCACTTCCGTGGCGTACTACGGCCTGGTGACTCCGCACGATGGCCAATTGCAGTCGGCCAAGCGGGTGATGGACCCCCTGGCGCTCTTTTCCGGCGCCGGCCGCCCGGTCGCGCTCTACCAGCCGAGCGAGCGCATGCGCGGCGCGGCTTCCTTTTACCTGCAACACCGGGTGCCGACGATAGCAACGATAGCGCAATTGCATGAAACCTTGGCCCGCCAACCGGATACCGTGGTGCTGGCCGATGAGTCTTCTGGCCAACTCGACCTTGATCAATTCAAGGACGAGGGACAGGTGCGTTACGGCAGGACCCGCTATCGCTACCTGTCGGGCAAACGGATCGGCTCAGCAGGATAAAAAGGTAAAATGCGCGAACCGAGCAGCGCACCATTCTTGCCGAGTTCGCCGATTCCCGCGGTGGCGGTGGTGACGCACCGGACCTAAAAATTCGTTGGCAGCGATCCAAAGCCTGATTTCAGACGCCGAGGATCTGCCGAGTCGGTTCGTATAAAATCCGGCGCCAGATGCTTGTGGACCGCCACGGTCCAAAAAACCGACCAATCGAGGAGGTGTACTTTGACGTTCAACCGTAACGCCTGCCAACGGCCGTCGTGTCCGTCGGCAATGATTGGTTTGTTCTACCTTGCCGTCGTCTTTTTTCTTCTATTTTTCGGGCTCGGACAGAAATCGCTGAGCGGGTCCGAAGATCGTTGGGCAGAGATCGCCAGGAACATGTTGTCGCACAACGACTGGTTTCATCCGACCATCAACGGCGAGATCTACTTTGACAAGCCGCTGTTGTCCTACTGGCTCATCGGATTCTTCGCCATTGTCACGCAGGCATTGAACGAATTCACTGTCAGGTTGCCAGGCGCAGTGGCCGGGTTACTGGCCTTGTTCTGTTCGTACAAGATCGCCCAGGACTTGTTTGACCGTCGTACGGCGTGGCTGTGCGCCTGTCTGATCATTACCAGCTACGGCTTTCTGTTCTGGACGCACACGGCGTCGGCGGAAATATCGAACATGGCGCTGATCACGGCGGCAGTGGCCTGGTTTGTCCAGCGGCGCGAGCGAACCGATTTCGCGTCCTACCTGGTTTTCTACGTGATCTGTGCCGTCGGATCCCAGCTCAAAGGTCTGACCGCCTTTGTCGTCCCGCTACTGATCATCGCCCCGTGGTTGTTGCGCCAGCGACGATGGAAGAAACACCTAAATTTCTACCATCTTGCTGCGCTGCTGGTTGCCCTGCTGTTCTTTTTTCTGCCGTACCTGGGCGCATCGTTGCAGCCCTTGCCGCCTGGCGTCGAAGCGCAACACAACCAGTTGTCCGGGCTCGATCTGTTGATTCGCGAAAACATCGTTCGCTTCTTCAACCCTTTCGACCATGTCGATCCTTTCTACAGCTACTTGTACGAGGTCCCCCGCATCGTCTTGCCCTGGGCTTTTCTGCTCGTTGCCGCCCTGCTCTATTACGTACCGAGGTACGCCAAGGCAAGTCAATCTGAACGGTGGTTGCTCGACGCTCTGGCGCTTGTTTTTCTGTTCTTCACCTTGTCGGGATCGAGGCGTTGGTATTACATCTTGCCGATCATGCCGTTCTGCATGATGTTGATCGGGGCTTACCTGGCCAATGCCGAAGCACATCGATGGCGACGCCCGGCCATCTTTGCGACGCTGGCCGTACTGAGCGTCGGCGCCGTGCTGTTGATCTCGATGCCGATCGTCGTTCGCACTTACGTCAAGAGTACGTCGTTGCCGACCGAATTCTGGATGGGCTCGGCGGTCACGTTGTTGGCCGCCGCGCTGCTTGCCGCCGCGGCGCTTGGCAAGCGCACGACCATCCTGCAACGGCTCACCGGACTGGACGACACGCCGTCCGGTCAGTTCCTGTCGATCCTGCTGCTCGTCTCGGCGCTCGAAATGGCCGTCGTTTTTGGCCTGGTTTTACCGGGGATCGACAGCTATCGCCAAATCAGGCCGTTCGCAGTTTCGCTCAACCAGCAGCTGCAAACGAATGAAAAAGTGGCGTTTTACAAACATCCCAACACGACCTTGGTGTTCTATCTCAACCCGAAAGAAGCCATCGCCATCGTCGAGACCAGGCAGCAGCTCTCTGATTCAGGCAATCCGCGGGTGATCGTCTCAGAAGACGCTGACGAGGAAGCCTTGTTTCAGGAGTTTCCCGAACTCAGGAGCACCGCACCGCTGCTGAGAACCAGGCGGATTGCCGAAAAAATGTTTTCCGACAAATCGAACCTGGTCGCCTACCGCCTGCCCTGATTTCTGCGCAGCCACCACCGCGAGATGGTGGCCTACGCATCCAGGCAACAGGCGCACCTTCCGGCAAGCGCCATCAGCCGCAGCAGGTCTTCGGCGCGCAGCAGCCTGCTGTTCGTTGGTCGGCAAGGCCGAGCTTCTGCGCCAGTTGATCGCGCGAAAGGTAGGCCCCGACGGCGACGATTTTTTCATCGATGACGGTGATCGGCAGACGGTCCATCACCGCGCCCATTTCCTTGAGCACCTCGGCGTTGGCGGCAAACGCCTGCGGCTCGCGCGCGAAGTTGTAGCGCTTGACTTCGACGCCTTGTTCGGCGAGCCAACGCAAATCGTCGGCGATTTGCTCGGCTACCGGATCGATCTGGTTCGAACAGCAGGCAGACGGATCATAGATTTCCAGCTTTTTCATTTCTCTTCCTCTCAGGGGATGACGTACGGTTTTTGGAGACTTGCTATCTATCGAACAGCAGCGGTTGAAACAGCGAAATTCACCTTCCTTTCTGATTGACTCAAAGCACGGCGTTGAACACGTAGCCGACGATCAGGATGCCGACCGAGACCACGCCGACAAAAGTCGCAATCAACGCCGGTTTGAGCACCTTGCGCAGGATGACGATCTCCGGCGCCGAGAGGCCGATCACCGCCATCATGAAAGCGAGCACGGTACCCAGCGCCGCGCCCTTGCCGATCAAGGCCTGGACCACCGGGATGATTCCTGCGGCGTTGGTGTACATCGGCACGCCCAGCAACACGGCGAGCGGCACCGACCACCAGGCTTCTTTGCCCATGATCGAGACCATGAAATCCTCGGGGACATAGCCGTGGATTACCGCGCCCAGCGCGATGCCGAGCACCACGTAAGGCCAGACCCGGCCGAAAATCTGTCCGATGTGACCCCAGGCGAATTCGAAGCGCTCGACCCAGCGCATCGCGACAACGTCCTGGCTTGTTGCCTGGACCACCAGGATCTTCTGCACCCAGTCCTCGAGATGGCGCTCCATTCGCAGGCGGCCGATGACCAGCCCGGAAACGATGGCAACGAGCAGTCCCATAACCAGATAGAGCGCTGCGACCTGCCAGCCGAACATCCCGAAGAGCAGAACCAGCGCGACCTCGTTGACCATCGGCGCCGAAATCAGGAAGGAGAAGGTCACTCCCAGCGGCACGCCGGCCGAAAGGAAGCCGATGAACAGCGGCACCGCCGAGCACGAGCAGAACGGCGTGACGATTCCCAGACTCGCCGCCAGCACGTTGCCGACGCCCAGACGCTTGCCGTGCAGCAAGGCGCGCGTTCGCTCCGGCGTGAAAAAGGTCTGCACGAGGCCCATCACGAAAACGACGCCGACCAGCAGCAGCAGGACGTGCGGCGTATCGAAGAAAAAGAAGTGCACGGCCTCGCCGAGGCTGGTCGCACGGCTCAAGTGCAGCAGCGCGACGACGCCATCGGCGAAATCGGCCATATGGGTGAACAGGAAAAACCAGACCAGCGCCGCGATCGGCAGGCCGACGAGCCAGTAGGTCAGGCGTCTAGATTGGGTTGCAGCGGCAGACATTGAAACCTCCGAAAATAATGTGCGTTCGGAGGTGTTGACGCAGGCTGGTCAAATCGGATGCAGCATTTCTCTCAGGCGGTTTTCAACGAGGAATCCGCTGCCGAAGCGGCGACGAAACAACAGAGCTTTCCCGCGCCGTCGTACGACACTTTGCAGTTCTTGACCAGGCGCGAACGCAAACGAAGACGTGCGCGCTGCAGACGCGACTTGGCCGCCGGCAGCGAGAGCCCGAGTTGTCTCGCGTAGTCGTTCATCGTCACGCCCTGCAGTTCGCAGAGCACGATGGCTTCGCGGTCCTTGGCCGAAAGATTGGACAGGACGCTCGGCAGGCAATGCGTCAGCAGATCGACCGGCTCGATTTCGGCTGCGGGTGGCGCCGACAGCTCGTCGGGCAACGGCTGCAGCGGTTCCCGCGTTTTGGTCAGCCGCCGGCGGTCGATGATCAGGTTGCGCGCCACGCGAAACAACCAGGCGCGCGGATTGTCGAGTTCGCAGAACGCCCTGCCCTGCAGCAGAACCTTGACAAAGACCTCCTGCAACAGGTCGTCGGCCTCGGCGACGCTGCCGGCGCGGTGCTCGCAAAAACCCTGGATTTCACGCTGGTGCTGTTGCCACGCCCGGTCGTGGCAATTCCGACTGGCCGCTTTGCTCATCGCCTAGGCTGCCAGTTGTTTGAGGCCAGCGATCCCGACCGGTGCCACCGCCAACCAGGGAACCAGCGCACAACGCGGCGCGAGCTCATCGGCGACGCGGCGAATGAAGGGAAGCTCATAGTCGCCACGCAAGGACAGCAAAGGATCGCGAGTTCCGCTGGCGAGCAGACTTTGTTCGATCACCCAGGCGAAAGGTTTGATTCCGGCGCGCGCCAGATCGTCCTGGAGTCGCTCGGCTTCATGCACCGGCGTGGCTTCGGCCAGCGTCACGACGATGACGCGGGTGAAGGCCGGGTCGCGCAGGCGCGGCAGCAACTGAGTGACCGCTTCGGGCATCTCGCCGCGCGTGCGCAACACTTCGCGGTGATACGCCTGCGCCGCGTCGAGCAGCAGGATGGTGTGCCCGGTCGGCGCGGTATCGAGGACGACAAAGCCTTGCTCGCCGCCATCGACTTCGCGCGCGAAGGCACGGAAGACGGCGATCTCCTCGGTGCATGGCGAACGCAGGTCTTCTTCGAGCAGGGCGCGAGCCGAAGGATCGAGATTCTTGCCGGCGCGTGCCAGAACTTCCTGCGTATAGGCCGTCACTTCCGCTGCGGGGTCGATGCGACTGATCGACTGGCCAGGAAGGCCCCTTTCAACGGCAGAGGCGACATGCGCCGCCGGATCAGTGGTCGACAACCGGACCTTGAAGCCACGACCGGCCAAGGCGACGGCGATCGCCGCAGCAATCGTCGTTTTGCCGACACCGCCCTTGCCCATGGTCATGATCACGCCACGGCCGGCGGCCGCGAGCTCGTCGATCAGCGCCGGCAGGCCGGGCGGCAAGGCCGTCGTCGCCTTACTCGGCGTCAGAGGCTGCTCGGCCAGCGACGGCGTAAAGACGCTGCGCAACGCCGCCAGGCCGACCGTTCCGCGCGGCAGGAAGGCAACGGCCTGGCGCGGCAATCCGGCGATTCCGGCCGGCATGTCCTGCAGTGCGTCGGCGCTGCGTTTGGACAGCGCTGCGGCGATGCGGTCGTCGCTTGACGCGCTGGCAAACAGTCCGTTGACCACCAGTTGCAGATTGCTCACGCCCAGCTCGGCGAGTTCGCCACGCGTGCGCTCGGCCTCACGCAGCGATGCGGCGTCGGCGCGGGCAACCAGCACCACGCGAGTCTGCTGCGGGTCGGCCAGACGTTCGACGGTAGCGGCGTACAAAGTCTTCTGTTGTTCGAGTCCGGCGAGTGGCCCGAGGCACGACGCCCCGCCTGTGGACGAAGCGATGAAGCCGCTCCACGCCGACGGCAGCGTCAGCAGGCGCAGGGTGTGTCCGGTCGGCGCGGTGTCGAAGATCACGTGATCGAAGTCGGCGGTGCTCGCCGGGTCGCCGAGCAGCCTGGCGAATTCGTCAAAGGCGGCGATCTCGACCGTGCACGCGCCGGAAAACTGTTCTTCCATGCTGGCGATTGCCGATGGTGGCAGGATGCCGCGATACGGCGCGACCATGCGCTCGCGGTAAGCGCGCGCCGAGGCCTCGGGGTCGATGTTGAGCGCGAACAGGCCGGGGATGGCAGTCACCGGCAGCGGGCGACTGCCCAGCGCGGTTTCGAGCACTTCGTCGAGGTTCGACGCCGGGTCGGTGCTGACGATCAGCACGCGCTTTCCCGACTCGGCCAAGGCCTGTCCCGTCGCGCACGACAATGACGTCTTGCCGACGCCCCCCTTGCCGGTGAAGAACAGGTAACGGGTGGCGTTCTCCGGCAGCGGCATCAGCAGCACCCGGATTTCGGGTTGCAGCAGCCGCCACCGATCTTGATGTGCGGTTTGTCGGCACTCGCCAGTTTGAGGCCAAGCTTCTGCGCCAACTGGATTCGCGACGGGTAGGCGCCGGTGGCGACGATGTGGCCGTCAATCGCAATGACCGGCAGACGATCGATGCCGGCCTCCATTTCCTTGACCACCGCCGGATTTTCGGCGAACGCCTGCGGCTCCTGGCCGAGGTTGTAGCGCTTGACCTCGACGCCCTGCTCGGCGACCCACTGCAGGTCGGCCGCGAACTGAACCAGCGCCGGATCGACGTCGACACCGCAGACGCCGGTCGAGCAACACATCGCGGGATCAAAGATTTCGAGTTTCTTCATGATGTTTCCTTCCGTCTATAGGAGAAATGGATTGGGATGGCGCAACTGGATGAGCGCTCATCGACACTCGCAACCGGCCGCTGGCAGCGGCTCGCTCTGACCGCCGACCTGCTCTGCGGCAAAGCGGTCCATTTTGGCGCTGGCGCCGCGTCTGACCTGCTGGCCGACCTTGACCGCTTCGCGAATGTCGTCGTCGCCGACGCCCACTTCGCGTGCCTTGGCGGTATGGTATTCAAGGCAGGGTTGGCAATTGGCGGTGATCGCCGCGCCGATGGCAACGAGTTCGCGGGTTTTTTCATCGAGCATCATGTTTCTCCGTGTGATGTACCGGGTTGGCACATCCCTTTGACGAAACTGCGGCGACAAAGGATACAGCGCCTTGCGCCGACGCTGTCTTCGGCTCGCAGCACAACACGCCGGAGCCCTGATGTTCGAGGTCGCAATGGCTCTCCAGAACTGCCTTGACGGCCCGGCGTGCACGATGCAGACGGATTTTGGCGTTGCCGGTCGTGATCCCGGCATCGCGAGCGATCTGCGCAACGGTCTGGTCGAGCATGTCGGCCTGCGCCAAGATCTGCCGCTGCTGGGGCGGCAATTCTGCAAGCAGATTCTGAACGCATAGGCTCATCTGTCGCCGTTCGAGCTGTTCGCCATTGATGGCTTCATCAGCCGTCTCCGGCAAATCGTTGCCGTGCTCCGCAGCGAGTACCGGATTGCGGCTTCGCGACCGCAGCAGGTCGTAGGCCAGGTTGACGCCGATGCGGTGCAACCACGTCCCCAAGGACGCCTCGCCGCGAAACGAATCAACCGCCGACAGCGCGCGCAGCAGGGTTTCGTTGGCCAGATCCTCGGCATCGGCCGGGCCGACCAGTCGCTCGAGGCTGGCGCGCAGGCGGCTGCGTTCAGCCGGATAGCCGCGCAGCAACTGCTCGCGGTCCATTACAGGCGCTTGGCCAGGCAGGTCGCGCTGGCCGGGCACAGGCTGCGGAACTGGGCGTGCGCGGCGATGGCGGAAGGGACATCGACGCGCGTGACGTCTCTGTAGCCCAGGCGGCGAAAGTAGTCGGCGGCGCTCGTCGTCAGCAGATAGAAGGCGCTTACACCAGCGAGCCTGGCCGCCGCCGCGCGCCGTGCTACCAGCGCTTCGCCAAGCCCGCGTCCGCGCCAGTCGGGCGCGACGGCGAGCGAACGCAGCAGCGCGTCGCTGCCGGCGCGATCGAAGCCGGCGAGTCCGACGATGTGGCCTCCCGCGTCTTCGGCCAATTCGAAGTCTTCGAGATTGACCGCAACGAGGTCGTCGGTCGGCAAGCCGCAGGCCTTGAGCAAGGAAATGACGCCGGGCAGATCCTCGGCGCGCAGCGCACGAAATTCACAGTTAGTCGCGCTCATGGCAAGGTCCTGGCCGGGACGAAGTACCGGCGCTGCAACCACAGCGCCACATTGACCAGCGCAATCATCACCGGCACCTCGACCAACGGCCCGATCACCGCGGCAAAGGCGACGCCCGAATCGATGCCATAAACGGCGACGGCGACGGCGATGGCCAGTTCGAAGTTGTTGCTGGCGGCGGTGAACGAGAGCGTCGCGCACTTCTCGTAGCTCGCCCCGAGTCGCCTGGTCATGAAGAAAGCGAAGATGAACATCACGACGAAGTAGATCAGCAGCGGGATCGCGATGCGCACGACGTCCATCGGGATGTTGACGATCAGCTTGCCCTTGAGGCTGAACATGACGACGATGGTAAACAGCAATGCGATCAAGGTCAGCGGCCCGATCTTCGGGACGAAACGGCTGTGATACCAGTCCTTCGAGACGAAGCGCAGCATGATCACGCGGGTCAGCACGCCGGCGATGCAGGGGATTCCCAGATAGATGAAGACGCTCTGCGCAATCTGCCCGATAGAGATGTCGACGATAGCCCCCGAAAGCCCGAAGAACGGCGGCAGCACGGTGATGAACAGCCAGGCATAAACGCTGAAGAACAGCACCTGGAAGATCGAGTTGAACGCGACCAGGCCGGCGGCGTACTCGGTCGAGCCCTTGGCCAGCTCGTTCCAGACGATCACCATGGCGATGCAGCGCGCCAGGCCGATCATGATCAGGCCGACCATGTAGTCGGGCTTGTCCTGCAGAAAAATCAGCGCCAGCGCAAACATCAAGACCGGCCCGACGATCCAGTTCTGCACCAGCGAGAGCCCGAGCACCTTCTTGTCGCGGAAGACGTCGGGCAATTCCTCGTAACGCACCTTGGCAAAAGGCGGGTACATCATCAGGATCAGTCCCGCAGCAATCGGCAGATTGGTCGTCCCGACCTGGAAGCCGTTGATGAAATCCTCGACGCCCGGGACGAAAAAACCGAGGCCGACGCCAAGCGCCATCGCGGCAAAGATCCAGACCGTCAGATAGCGGTCGAGAAACGAAAGCTTTTGGCTGATGGCGCTCATCGGCAGGCCTCGTGAATCAGTCGTGCGGCGGCGACGATGTCGGCACGCGACATCGCTTCGAGGTCGAGCGCCAGAAAGGCCTTGATGCGCTTTTCGAGCGCCGCGTAGGCGACTTCGAAAGCCGCGCGCCGCGCAGCTATCGGCTCGACGTGCGCCGGATCGTCGATTGCCCAATGCGCGGTCGTCGGATGCCCCGGCCAGATCGGGCAGGTCTCTGCCGCCGCGCTGGCGCAGACGGTGAAGATGTACTCGATCTTGGGCGCTCCGGGTGCGGCGAACTCGTCCCACGACTTGCTGCGCGCGTCGCTCGGCGGCGGCACACCGTGCTTTTCGAGCGTTTCGAGCGCCTGCGGATTGACCTGGCCGGATGGCCGGCTACCCGCCGAGAAGGCGCGAACACGGCCTTCGCCAAGGTGGTTGAACAAGGCCTCGCCGAGGATGGACCGCGCCGAATTGCCGGTGCACAAGATCAGCACGTTGATGGGGTTTGCGCGACTCACGAGTTTTTTCCTTTCGGGGCGCAGCGAGCAGGATCGCCGCCGCAACAGTCTTCGGTTAGAAAAGCGATCAAGGCATTGATGGTTGCTATTTCGGCGCGGTAACGCACATAGCGCCCTTCCTGAACGGTGGTCACGAGACCGGCCTGCGCCAACGCCTTAAGATGAAATGAAAGCGTTGGCGCAGGCAGTTCAAGCTGCTCGCCGATGACGCCAGGAGTCAGCCCTTCGGGGGCGTTACGCACCAGCAGACGAAAGACGGCAAGGCGGCTCTCTTGAGCCAGTGCGGCGAGCGCCGCAACTGCGTTTGTGTTTTTCATATTTCCAATAATATGGAAACGTTACTCAAAAGGCAAGGGCGATAATCACGAGGAACATACGCCCCAGGCCCGCAAGCAAGGATCGCCACGCTTTTGCAGTCGATACCCCCCAACGTGGCCGCGGGCTTCAGAGGTACCCGTCGAATCCCGCATCCAAAACCGGGAGTGTGCGAATCATCTTTTTACCGTCCCAGGCAGATCGAGGCACTCAGCAAAGAATGCCTCGGAGACCGTGTCGATCATCACCAAAGCACGTTCGTCAAATCACGAAATCCTCGCGCGCCACAGCTTCCTGGCGGATCGTTTCGCCGATCCTCTCCTCGGTCAGCCCCGGCACCAGTTGCTGGATGAAGTCGTAGGCGTAGCTGCGCAGGTAGACGCCACGGCGCAGCGCCAGGCGCGTCGTGTTGGCGGGAAACAGCCCGGGCAACTCGATGCGCACCAGGTTGTCGTCGCGCTGCGGGTTGTAGGCCATCGAAGCGATGATGCCGATGCCCAGGCCAACGTCGACGTAGGTCTTGATCACGTCGGCGTCGATCGCCGAAAGAACGATGTCGGGAACAAAACCCGCATCGGTAAAGCTGCGGTCGATGTTGGTTCGCCCGGTAAAGCCCTCGTGATAGGTGACGATCGGGTAGTCGGCGAGATCAGCCAGCGTGATCGCCGGCAACAAGGTCAAGGGATGGCCGAGCGGAACAACCAATGCGTGATGCCAGGTGTAATAGGGAAAGCTCACGACATCGGGAATCGTCGCCAGACCTTCGGTGGCGATCGCGATGTCGGCCTCGCCGGCGGTCAAGAGTTCGGCGATCTCGCGCGGGCTGCCCTGGTGCAGCACCAGGTGGACTTTCGGATACTCGGCCTTGAAGTGCTTGATCACCTCGGGCAGCGCGTAGCGCGCCTGCGTGTGCGTCGTGGCGATGGTCAGGTTGCCGGTTTCACGGCTCGAAAAATGGTCGGCGATGCTGCGCGCGTTCTGCGCGTCGAGCAGGATGCGCTCGACCACCGTCAGCAGTTCGCGGCCCGGCTCGGTGAGCCCGAGCAGGCGCTTGCCGCGACGAACGAAGATCTCGATGCCGAGTTCGTCCTCGAGGTCCTTGATGTGTTTGGAAACCCCAGGCTGCGAGGTGAATAGCGTATTGGCGACGGTCGTCAGATTGAAGTCCTGGCGAACCGTCTCGCGCAGGATGCGCAGTTGCTGGAAATTCATTTTTCATTCTCCCTGGGGTATGGACCTAGGCGGCGAGCAGCGGTGCTGCCGATTCTGCAGAAAAAACCTGCACGCGTTGCGGTTTGAGGCGAACCCGGTCACCTTCCTTGACGCCGAGCTGGCGCAGCGTGTCGCGAAATACGGTAACTTCAAGATGCTCGCCCTCGCCTTCGCCGCGGCTCAGTTCAACGCTCGCCAGCGCGCCTGAACTCGTGATGCGCAGCACCCGCGCCGGCAGGCCGCCCTGCGTCTTGCCGTCGTCGGGCAGCAGTTGCAGCTCGTGCGGACGCACGTAGCCGACCGCTGCAGCGTCGTTGGCCAGATCGTGCGACGGCAGATCGATGGCGTGCTCGCCGACGCGCAGCGACTGCCCATCGACGCGGCCGTGGAAGAGATTGACCGAACCCAAAAAACCGTAGACGAAGGGCGACGCCGGGTGGTCATAGACCTCGTCGGGCGTGCCGATCTGCTCGATTCTGCCGTGGTCCATCAGCACCACGCGGTCGGCGACCTCGAGCGCTTCCTCCTGATCGTGCGTGACGAAGATGCTGGTGATGTGCAGCTCATCGTGCAACTGACGCAGCCAGCGGCGCAACTCCTTGCGCACCTTGGCATCGAGCGCGCCGAACGGCTCGTCGAGCAGCAGCACCTTGGGTTCGACGGCGAGCGCACGGGCCAGCGCGATGCGCTGACGCTGACCGCCCGAGAGTTGCGACGGATAGCGATCGGCGAGCCAGTCAAGCTGAACGAGCGTCAAGAGGTCGGTCACCTTGCGCCGGATCTCGGTCTCGCTCGGCCGCTGGTCGCGGTTCTTGACGCGCAGCCCGAAAGCGACGTTGTCGAACACGCTCATGTGGCGGAACAGCGCGTAGTGCTGGAAGACGAAACCGACAGCGCGCTCGCGAACGTGCATTCCCGCAGCATCGACGCCATCTAGCGAAACATCGCCGCTGTCGGCCTGTTCGAGCCCGGCGATGATGCGCAGCAGCGTCGTCTTGCCGCAACCCGACGGCCCGAGCAGTGCGACGAGCTCACCCGACGGGAATTCGAGGCTGACGTCGTCGAGCGCGGCAAAACTGCCGAAGCGCTTGTTGATCTGGCTCACAGTGATGCTCATGACTGACCTCTTTCGATGAATGCCTGCTGTTTTCCGCTTGCCGCCAGCCGCCATTCGACGAAACGCTTGATACCGAGCGTCACCAGCGCCAGCAGCGCGAGCAAAGAGGCGACCGCGAAAGCGGCGGCAAAGTTGTACTCGTTGTAGAGGATCTCGACTTGCAGCGGCATGGTGTTGGTTCGACCGCGGATATGGCCGGAGACCACCGACACCGCGCCGAACTCGCCCATCGCTCGCGCATTGCACAGGATCACGCCGTAGAGCAGGCCCCACTTGATGTTGGGCAGCGTAACCTGGCGGAAGATCGTCCATCCGCTGGCGCCAAGCACCACGGCAGCCTCTTCCTCGTCGCAGCCCTGCGCCTGCATCAGTGGGATCAGCTCGCGCGCGACGAACGGAAAGGTCACGAAAATCGTCGCCAGAACGATTCCCGGAACGGCGAACAGGATCTTGATATTCGAGTCGGCGAGCAGCGGCCCGAACCAACCCTGGGTGCCGAAAAGCAGCACGTAGATCAGCCCCGAGACAACCGGCGAGACCGAGAAAGGCAGGTCGATCAGCGACAGCAAGAGTTGCTTGCCGCGAAAATCGAATTTGGCGATAGCCCACGCGGCGGCGACGCCAAAGACCAGATGGAGCGGCACGGCGATCGCCGCAACGAGCAGCGTGAGCTTGATCGCCGACAACGCGTCATCATTGAGCACGCCGGCGGCGTAACCGGCCCAGCCCTTCTTGAACGCCTCGGCGAAAACGACGCCGAGCGGCAGCAGTAAAAAGAGCCCGAAGAAGGAGACCGCCAGCGCAATCAGCAGTGCGCGAACCCAGAACGGTTCGCTGGTGGCGATTTTCCGGCGGTTCGTATCGGTTGCCGAAAACCAGCCGTGAGCAATCGTTGCGGCCATGTTCAGTTCCTTTGATGAGCGCGCTGGGTCCATGCCTGCAGCAGGTTGACCAGCAACAGCAAGACGAAGGCGACGACCAGCATGACTACGGCGATCGCCGTCGCGCCAGCGTAGTCGTACTGTTCGAGCTTGGTGATGATCATCAAGGGCATGATTTCGGAGACCATCGGCATGTTGCCGGCGATGAAGATCACCGAACCGTATTCGCCGACGGCACGCGCAAAAGCCATCGCAAAACCAGTGAGCAGCGCCGGTGTCAGGTAAGGCACGATCACCTTGCGGAAGGTCTGCCAGCGATTGGCGCCCAGGCATGCGGCGGCTTCCTCGACCTCGGCCTCGAGGTCTTCGAGCACCGGTTGCACGGTGCGCACGACGAAGGGCAGACCGATGAAAATCAGCGCGACGAGCACGCCGACCGGCGTATAGGCGACCTCGATGCCGAGCGGCGCGAGAATGCTGCCGATCCAGCCGTTGTTGGCGTAGAGCGTCGCCAGCGCGATGCCGGCGACCGCCGTCGGCAACGCGAACGGCAGGTCGATCAGCGCGTCCATGATGCGTCGTCCCGGAAAGCGGTAGCGCACCAGCACCCAGGCGAAGATCAGCCCGAACACGACGTTGATCGCCGCGGCGATCAACGAGGCGCCGAAACTCAATTTGAAAGAGGCGAGCACGCGCGGCTGCGTCGTCGCGTGCCAGAAGCCGGCCCAACCGAGCTCGGTCGATTTGAGGAAGACGGCAGCCAGCGGAATCAGCACGATCAGCGCAAGGTAGAGCACCGAGTAACCGAGCGCCAGCGAAAAGCCCGGCAGCACGCTGTGCTGGCGGAAGAAGAAGGCGCGTCGCGGCGGCGCCAAGGGCAAAGCAGTCATGACATGCCGCCTTCGTAAAAAGTGCGATGGCGCAAGTTTATGGCGACATCGATAGTTTCAGAAATACTTAAATATTCAATAGTTATGCAAATTAGTAATAAACAACGGCGACGTATCGCCTACGTCGCCGTTTTGGGGTCTTCGCTACTTCTTGCCCGGTTCGTAGATCTGGTCGAACGAGCCGCCGTCGGCGAAGTGCGCCTTCTGCGCCTTGTCCCAGCCGCCGAAGACCTCGTCGATG
>JAGTRW010000007.1 GCA_018262095.1 Pseudomonadota bacterium | reverse complement strand
GGGGATCTATCTCGATCCGATGTTCCCGCACCGCGACAAGAGCGCGCAGGTCAAGCAGGACATGCGGCATTTTCGCCCCTTGGCCGGCGACGACGACGACGCGCCGCAGCTGCTCGCCGCGGCGCTGGCGCTGGCGACGCACCGCGTCGTCGTCAAGCGTCCGCGCAAGGCGCCGGCGATCGCCGGGCAGCTTCCCGGTTCCGCGCTTGAAGGCAAGTCGAGCCGCTTCGACATCTATCCGAAAAAGTCGCTCAAGCCGGCTCGTTGAGACGCGCCGCGAACGTTCTGCCTGAAAAAAGCAGTTAACCACGGCGAACACAACGAACATGCCGCAAAGCCAATCCCTGTGGGGCGACGGAAAACAATAGGCTAAATCGTTTTTTTGAGTCACCCTGCGGTGAGGCGTAATATTTTCCAGAACCGATTCTCTTCGTTGTGCCCGTTGTGTCGTTGTGGTTCGAATTGCGGCTTTTACGCTCAGTGTTCCTTGCCGTCAACGCGCTCGCGCAGCAGGTAGGGGATGTAGCGCCAGCCCAGGATGGCAAAGGCGAGCAGCCAGCAGGTCGCCGCCAGGTCGAGCCAGCGCAGGTAGGCGGCGGGGGAGAACTGCGGCAGGACGATGCGCGCGACGAAGCCGAGAATCATGATCCACAGCACGGCCTTGTCGATCGAATCGAAAACCACTTTGCGGCCGGTATGTCCCTTGGCGATGCGGATCAGCATCGCCGGGATCACCAGGCCCATGGCGCCGAAGGTGAACACATGGACGGCGACGGTGCCGACCCAGGCGATCGGCGCGATGCTGTCGGTGGCATTGAGCAGCAACTGGGCGACGATTGCTAGGTAGCCCAGGTACATGATGGCCAGCTCGATGCGGCGCATCGCGAGCTGTGGCTTCCAGAAAACGAAGCGGCCGAGCAGCAGAGCAGCGAGCGCCAGCGAGATCACCGCGGCGAGCAGCGGCGGCATGGCACTGACGAAAACCAGCGTCACCGCGAGCAGCTTGATCGAGCGGTCGAGCAGCGGGTGGCGCAGGATTGAAACCTGGAAGACGTTTTTCATGAACTGCGTCAGCGTGCGCTCGAACATCACCAGGAAGGCGACGCGAAACAGGCCGAGCGCCATCGTCCAGCCGGCTTCGAAATGATCGCTGCTGAGCATCAGGTTCTTGGCGACGAGAAAGAGCGGCAGGATGATCAGGAAAAAATAGTTGTCGGGGAACGTGTCGTCGTCGCGGTATCTGATCAGCGTCCAGCCGAGCATCAGCACCATCGCGCCGAGGAAGAGGTTGTTGGCGAGCAGGAAGAGCAACGGCGGCAGGCTGGCTGCGAACCACATTGCGGCGCGCTCGACGAGCCAGGCGACGACCAGAAAGATCAGCGCTTGACCATGGTAGCCGCGCTGGTGCACCCAGTTCTTGGTCGAGGTCAGCAGGAAGCCGCCGAGCACCGCCCAGCCGAAACCGAAGAACATCTCGTGGGCGTGCCACTGCAGCGACGAAAAAGTGGTCGATGGCCCGGCCAGACGGCCGGCAAAGATCATCGCCCAGACGATCGGCAGACTCAGCCCGGCGAGGCAGGCGAGCGCGAAGAACGGCCGGAAGCCGACCCGCCACAGCGGGTGATTCGAGATTTTCATGGTCGTCCTGAACTGTCTGGAAACAGGGTCAGAACGGGGCAGGGCAGTCGAAGTTCAATCGCTCGTCGGTTTCGGGGTGCGCGAAGGCCAGATATTCGGCGTGCAGCAGCAGCCGGTCGGCCTTGGCCAGGCTCGCCGCGTCGGCGTAGAGCGAGTCGCCGAGGATCGGGTGGCCGAGCGCCTGCATGTGCACGCGAAGCTGATGCGTGCGACCGGTTTCCGGCGTCAGCTCGACGCGCGAACACTGTCTTTGAGAATCGTAGCTGTGCACGCGGTAGCGCGTCAGCGACGGCTTGCCGGTCGCGAAATCGACGATGTGCCGCGGCCGGTTGGGCCAGTCGACGATCAGCGGCAGGCAGACCTCGCCGCATTCTGGCGCGAGCTCGCCGGCGACCACCGCGACGTAGCGTTTGTCGACCTTGCGGTCCTGAAACAGGATGCTCAGCCGGCGATGCATTTCCTTGCCGCGCGCCAGGACGAGCAGGCCCGAGGTGTCGAAATCGAGGCGATGGACGATCAGCGCATCCGGGTAATCGGCCTGCACGCGCCTGATCAGGCAGTCCTGCTTGTCTTCGCCGCGCCCGGGAACCGACAGCAGCCGGCTCGGCTTGTTGACGATGAGCAGGCAGTGATCGGCGTGGAGCAGCGAAAAATTCAGCGAGAAATCTTTTTCAGGCGTTGGGGAAAAGCAGGGCGTGGTCATGGATAATGATCGCTGGCGGTGTGGCGTGTTCAATGGCGCGATTATAGGTCATTGGGGCGCTTGGGCCGGCTTCTTGGGCTGACCCGCGATCCGCTCTGCCTCATCTTGCCAATTCAACGACCTGATCCCGATGGATATCTTCCTGCACCACGTGTTGCTGGCTTTGCCGCTGTTTTCTCTTGTCTTTATCGGTTATGCCGCGATGCGGATTTCAGGATGGCCGACGAGTGTTTCGGACGGACTGACGCTTTTTGTTTTCAACCTGGCGATGCCGGCGATGCTGTTCCGCCTGATGAGCGATTCGTCAAACCTGCCGGCGGTCGATACGCGGCTGTTGATTGCCTTCTTCGGTGGCTGCCTGATCGTCTTTGTGCTCGGCCGCTTGATTTCGTGGAAGCTGTTTCGGCTCGACGGCGTGTCGCAGTCGGTTTTTGCCCTGGGCTGCGTTTTTTCGAACAACGTCATGCTGGGTCTGCCGCTCGCCAAGGTCTCACTCGGCGATGCAGCGGTGCCGTCGGTGGCGCTGGTGCTGGTGTTCAACGCACTGATCCTGTGGACGCTGATCACCGTCTCGGTCGAGTGGGCCAAGCACGGCAATTTCTCGATGAACGGCTTCGCCAGAACGGCGCGCGGCGTGCTGACCAATCCGGTGGTCGTCGGCATTCTCGCCGGAACATTGTTCGGCAGGACCGGGTTGCCCTTGCCCGACGCCATCGATGCCCCGCTCAACATGATCGGCCAGTCGGCCGCGCCGATGGCCTTGATCGCGCTCGGCATGGGGCTCGCCGAGTACGGCGTGCGCGACGGCTGGAGAGTCAGCGTGACCGTCTGCGCCGTCAAGCTGGTGGTGCTGCCGATGATCGTCTGGGGCCTGTCCCGGCTGCTCGGCCTGCCGCCGATGGAGACCCGCGTCGTCGTACTGCTCTCGTCGATGGCCGTCGGCGCCAACGTCTATATCATGTCGCGACAGTTCAAGGCGCTTGAAGGTCCAACGGCCAGCACCCTGGTGCTGTCGACGGTGCTGGCGGCGATCACGACGCCGTTCGTGCTGTCGTTGATGGGCGCTTGATCGCGTCAATCGCTGCGCAACTGAGCGCGCGGTCAGCGCGGTTCAGCCAAAAATGTTGAAATGATTCATGATGACCATGTACATCGGTATCGTCACCAGGCTGATCAGCGTGGTCACCGAGGTCATCACCGCGGCGTATTGGTAGTCGGCGTCGTAGGTTCGGGCGATGATCGCCGTTTGCGTCATGATCGGCATCGATGCCTGAATGACGAAAACCTGCTTCATCAATAACGGTAACGGGACAAATCGGCAAATTACGATGAGAACGACCGGCGCCAGCACGAATCTCGCCCCGATGAGCGTGACGAGCGATTTGTCGAAGCGAATCGATTTCCAGTCGACGGCATAGAGCACGATGCCGATAAAGATCATCGACAGCGGTGTCGTCGAGCTTCCGACCGTATTGCAGACACTGAGCATCAGCTCCGGCAGCTTGATTCCCGCCAAGACGCAAAGCACCGCGAAGAGGAACGAGCTGAGCGGCGGCGAAAACACCCGCTTGAGATTGTCCCGCGAGAATATCCTGGTCGAGCTTCTATTTCCGTCCCCACTGATGCCATAAACACCAATCGTCCAGAAGAGCACGGTGTTGGCGATATAAAAGAGCAATACATAGGGAATGCTCTTGGCGCCAAAGAGCATCAGGTTGACCGGCAGACCGATGAAGATCGTGTTCGATAGCGCGAACATCGAGGTGTACGTTCCGGTCTGGTTTTCCGGCAAGCGAATCAACTTGGCGGCAAGAAAGCCCAGTACGTAACAGATTCCCATCGAGGCGAAAGGTACGGCGAGCCCTGGCGCCATCGAGATGAGCGAGTCACTGCTGTAGTTCACCGAAATATTGCTGATCATGAACGCCGGCAGCGTCACGCCGATCACGAGTTTCGACAGGCCGGCTGAATTCTGTTCGTCAAACCCCATCTTCCATGCAACAAAAACGCCTATTCCGATCATCAGCAGAATAGATAGAACGCTTTGGATTATTTCCATCGTAAGACCTTGAATCAATCGTTGCGGCGGCCGTTGCCGATGGCGCGCAGGAACTCGCTGCGGTACTGCGGCGAACTTTCGAACTCGCCGGTGAACGACTGGGTGATGACGCGCTCGTCGCCGCGCCGGTCTTCGCCGAGCAGCAGGCACAGCTGTTCGGCTTCGATCAGGCACGCGGCGCCACGCGCCTTGCCATGCACCATCAAGGCCTCGGCGATGTCGCGCGTCATCCATTCCTGGTAGGTGAAGCGGTGGCCGATGGCGTCGACCAGTCGCGCGATCCGTCCAAAGCCGTGCAGCCGGCCGCCCGGCAGGTAGGCGACGTGGGCGACGCCGCGAAACGGCACCAGGTGGTGCGGGCAGACGCCATGAACGGCGATGCCGCGAACGATCACCATGTCGCTGCGCTGGTCGTCGAAACCGTCGCCGAGCACGCTCGCCGGGTCGAGGTCGTAACCGCCGAGCAAGCGCTTTTGCCAGAGTTCGCGAACGCGCTGCGCGGTTCGTCCCATGTGTTCGACGTCCGGTGCGATGCCGCAGGCGGCGAGCAGGTCGCTGATCGCCTGTTCGAAGGCCAGGGCGTTGAATGCGTTGCGGCGCGCGATGCCGATGCCGGATGAGGCGGGGTGCTCGTGCTCTGCTGGGTCGGACATCGTCAGCTCCCGGTGCGAAAGGTTGATGGGGGCGATAATACACGCCCGGAAGCCGGGCGCCTCGGGTCCGCTGTGCATTTGCTGCGAGCACGCGCCTTTTTGATTTGACCGACCAGCCATTGCGACGCAGGATGAGCGATAATGTGCGCCTTGTGCGGTTGGGAAGGCCTGTGGTCGCGTTGCATCGGGCCGGTTTGGGTTCTGGAAGGACATAGATGAAGCGTGTTGATGATTTCCGTCTGAGGTTCGGCAAGAAGGAGTATGTGCCAATCGTCATCGGTGGTATGGGCGTCGATATCTCGACCGCCGAGCTGGCGCTTGAAGCGGCGCGGCTGGGTGGCGTCGGGCACATCTCCGACGCCATGGTCAATACCGTGGCGGATCGGCGATTCAACGCCAAGTTCGTCAAGGAAAAACTCAAGCAGTACAAATTCAACGTCGCCAACACCGACAAGTCGGTGGTGCAGTTCGATCTCGGCGCGCTCGCCGAAGCGACGACCATGCACATCGGAAAAACGATGGAAGCCAAGCGCGGCGAGGGCCTGATCCTGGTCAATTGCATGGAGAAACTGACCATGAACGCGCCCAAGGAAACCTTGCGCGTGCGCATGCGCGCGGCGCTCGACGCCGGCATCGACGGCATCACGCTGGCCGCCGGGCTACACCTCGGGTCGTTCGCGCTGATCGAGGATCACCCGCGTTTTCGCGATGCCAAGCTGGGAATCATCGTGTCCTCCCTGCGTGCCTTGCAGCTCTTTCTGCGCAAAACGGCGCGAACCAATCGGCTGCCCGACTACGTCGTCGTCGAAGGGCCGCTGGCCGGCGGCCACCTGGGCTTCGGCATGGACTGGGCGGCGTTCGATCTGGCGACCATCGTTGCCGACATCCAGCAGTTCCTGCGCGCCGAGCAGCTCGATATTCCGCTGATTCCGGCGGGCGGCGTGTTTACCGGCAGCGACGCGGTCTCTTTCCTCGAAAATGGCGCGGCGGCGGTTCAGGTGGCGACGCGCTTTACCGTGGCCAAGGAGTGCGGGCTGCCGGAGGACGTGCAGCAGGAGTATTTCAAGGCCAGCGAAGAACAGATCGTGGTCAACAATATCTCGCCGACCGGTTATCCGATGCGCATGCTGGCCAACAGTCCGGCGATCGGCGACGGCATTCGTCCCAACTGCGAGGCTTACGGTTATCTGCTTGACGCCAGCGGCCACTGTTCGTACATCGAAGCCTACAACCGCGAAGTGGCGGCGCATCCGGGCGTCAAACGCCTGTCGGTGATGGACAAGACCTGTCTATGTACGCAGATGCGCAACTTCGATCTGTGGACCTGCGGTCACTACACCTATCGTCTCAAGGATACCTCGCATCAACTCGCCGACGGCAGCTACCAGATGTTAACTGCCGAGCATATTTTCCACGATTATCAGTTCAGCACCGATCACCAGATCGCCTTGCCCGAGCCCGTTGCTGGGTAATTCCGGGGGGAATTCCCGTTTTCTGCGGATTATTTAGTTAGACTCTGGCGTCCGGCCTTGCTATTGTTCTGAAGCTGTCATTACAACGTCGTCCTAACCTGGGAGCGTGTCAATTGGGAACAAAGCTATACGTAGGCAACCTGAGCTACGACATCAGCAAGACTGATCTGGAGCAGATGTTCGCCGCGCACGGTACGGTGGCGTCGGCGCAAGTGATTACCGATCGCGAAACACAGCGCTCGAAGGGTTTCGGCTTCGTCGAGATGGGGACCGATCAAGAAGCGCAGGCGGCGATCGCTGCGCTCAACGGCAAGAGCATCGACGGTCGCGCGTTGACCGTCAATGAAGCGCGTCCGCAGGAACCGCGCAGCGGTGGTGCGGGTGGCGCTGGTGGTCCGCGCCGTGGTCCTGGCGGCGGTGGCGGCGCGCGCGGCCCCTATGGCTCGGGCCGTAGTGGTTCCGGCGGCGCCAACCGCTACTGATTTATTGCGCCAGCACCGGGGTCCGGTGCGGCGATTGACGTCACCGGCCTCATCTGGCCTGGTGTTTTTTTGTTGTGCTTCATTCGGCACTTGTGCCGGGTTGGGATATTGTTTTGGCAAAACCAAATTACTCGTTCGAAAAGCGTCAGAGAGATCTGGAAAAGAAGCGCAAGCAGGAAGAAAAGCGCTTGCGCAAGCTGGCTGAGAAGAAGCCTGCCGAGGGCGACGCTGCTTCGCCTGAAGGAGATGCGCCGGCTGCTGTCGATCCGGCCAGCGCCGGGAACTGAGCCGCAGCCCGCCCGGTAGCATTCAATCGCTGCGGGCGCCGGGGTTCCCTGTGGTTTCTCGCTGACGGGGCTGTCCTCGCCGTGCGGCACGCTTCACCTCTTTCGTCGAATTCCGCCTGCGGCGAATTCGCCGGCTAAATTGCAGACAGTCTTCGCCCATGCTCAGTTATCGTCACGCCTTTCACGCCGGCAATCACGCCGACGTCCTCAAACATCTGGTGCTGGTCCAGCTGACGCGTTATCTCGCGCAGAAGGACAAGCCGTTCTGGTATATCGACACCCATTCCGGCGCCGGGCTTTATGCGCTCGACGCCGGCTATGCGCAGAAACTCGCCGAGTACAAGGACGGTATCGGCCGCCTGTGGGGGCGCAACGATCTTCCTGAGCCGCTCGCCGATTACGTCGACCTGGTGCGCCGGATCAACCCCGACCGCCGCCTGGTCGCTTACCCCGGATCGCCTTATTTCGCGCTGTGGACGCTGCGCGAGCAGGACCGCCTGCGCCTCTTCGAACTGCACAGCAAGGATGCACGGCTGCTGCAGGAGAACTTCGCCGGCGCCGGAAGACAGGTGATCGTCGAGCCGAGCGACGGCTTCGCCGGACTCAAGGCGCTGTTGCCGCCGCCGCCGCGCCGCGCGCTGGTGCTGATCGATCCGTCGTACGAAGACAAGCACGATTACGAGCGCGTCTTTCACGAACTCAAGGACTCGCTGGCGCGCTTTGCTGGCGGCACCTACGCGCTGTGGTACCCGCAGCTCACCCGGCTCGACGCGCACGAATTGCCGCAGCGCTTGAAGCGCCTGCCGGCCAAGGGCTGGATCAACGTCGCGTTGCGCGTCAAGGAGCCGGCCAAGGACAGCTTCGGCATGCACGGCAGCGGCATGTTCATTCTCAATCCGCCGTTTACGCTGCACGCGACGCTCGCCGAAGTGATGCCTTTCCTGGTCGACGCGCTCGGCGTCGATTCCGGCGCGGGCTATACGCTCGAGCAGTCGGAGAGCTGAGTTTCTTATTAACCACAACGAGCACAACGAGCACAACGAGCACAACGGGCACAACGGGCACAACGAAATCGCTTTGTTGTCGGGCTTTGGCGATCTGGATTTAGAGAGTCGCTCGGGAGCTCGGAAGTTATCTCCTAGTCTCCTGGTTCTCGTCGTGTTCGTCGTGCCCGTTGTGGTCCGCTGCTTTTTTCAATCTTTGAGCTGCGTGTACTTCTTGCTCGAACCGTAGCTCTTGGCGATCGGGTATTTCTCGGCGTTCTTTTCGAGCTTGCGGCGCGCCGCGTCCTCCAAATCGATTCCCGCATGGTCGGCGATCAGCAGCAGGTAGAGCAGCACGTCGGCGCACTCGTCGCGCAGCGCTTCGTGCGCTTGCGGGGACGCCGCCAGCGCGGCCATTTCCTCGTCGCTTTTCCACTGCGTGAGTTCGAGCAGCTCGGCCGCTTCGAGATTGAGCGAGACGATCAGGTTGCGCAGCGTGTGGAACTGCGCCCAGTCGCGCTCGTCGCGAAACTTGCGCAGGTCGTCGGTCAAGGCCGCGAGGTTCATGCGAAGAAGCGCTGCTGCGCCTCGGCCGGCAGCGCCATCGCCATGGCCTGGGCACGCGCGAGCAGCTCCCAGTAATAGCGGTACGAGGCGCGGTCGTGCAGTTTGCCGTCGTGCGCGATCGGACCCCAGTCCTTGTCCTGCGCGGCGATCAGGATGGCGCTCGCGGTTTCGACCTCGGAGAAGTCGGGGCGCATCGCTTCGACGATCGGCATGATCTGATTGGGGTGGATGCTCCACATGCGCAGGTAGCCGAATTCGTTGCGTGCGCGGCGCGCGTCGTTGCGGATCACGTCGAGATCCTTGAGTTCGGTGGTGACGTTGTGCGTCGGTACGACGCCGTTGGCCAGTGCCGCCGTGGTGATCTCGCACTTGGCGCGGGCGACCAGCGGGTGCTCGAATTGCCCCGGGCTCTTCATTGCCGAACCGGGGATCGCGCCGTGGTGCCCCGAAACGAAATCCATCAGCCCGAAGTCGAGCGATTCGACGCCGGGCAGCGCGGCGATCTCCCAGGCGTCGTGCAAGGCGCCGAGCGTCTCGATCAACACATGCACCGGGATCTGTCGCTGCAGGCCGGCGGCAACTTCGGCGCGGCGCAGCGCGGCGATCTGGACGCGTACGTCATCGATGCCGCGCGGCTTGGGCAGCGTGATGAAAGGCAGGCGGCTTCCGGCCAGCGATACGAGAATGTCGAGGTCGGCTTGCCAGTGTGCGTGCGTGATGTCGTGGATGCGCGCGGCGACGCGGCCGTGGCGGTTGTCGTCGCTCATGATGATGGCGGTGGCCATCTGCGCGTGTTCGCGTTCGGCGCCGGCGTGCGCGCCGTCCTCGCAGTCGCAGGTGATGTCGAATACCGGGCCGAGTTCGTTCTGCAACTGCAGCGCCTTTTTCATCAGCTTCTCCGAGCCGGCGTAGTGGTCGACGGCGGGCAGGCTGGGAAAGGGCTTCTCGCCGGGAAAGAGAATGTCGCCGGGGTGTTTCATGAGCGGTGTCCGTTGAGGTGGCAATGCGGCCATTTTACCGGCAATGTGGGCTGGGCGGCCGCGATGCGCAGGCGAAAAAAAGCCGCAGACGCGCTGCGGCTTTTTGCTGAAACGAAGTTGCTTAGAGCATCGACTTGACGGCGTCGGCTTCGTCGGTCAGTTCCTTGAGCGTCTTGGCGATCTTCTCTTGCGAGTAAGCGTCGATTTCGAGGCCCTGGATGATCTTGTACGAACCGCCCTTGCACTCGCACGGGAAGCCGAAAACGATGCCCTTGGGGATGCCGTACGAGCCGTCGCTGGGCACGCCCATGGTGACCCAGTCGTCGGAACCGAGCACCCAGTCACGCACGTGGTCGATCGCAGCGTTGGCGGCCGAGGCGGCCGAGGACAGGCCGCGCGCTTCGATGATCGCGGCGCCGCGCTTGCCGACGGTCGGCAGGAAAACGTCGTTGTTCCAGGCCGCGTCGTTGATCAGCGTCTTGACGCTGTCGCCGTTCGACGTGCAGTTGCGGTAGTCGGCGTACATCGTCGGGCTGTGGTTGCCCCAGACGGTGAGCTTCTTGATCGAGGCGACCGGACGGCCGGCTTTGGCGGCCAGTTGCGAGGCGGCGCGGTTGTGGTCGAGGCGCAGCATGCCGTGGTAGTTGGCCGGGTTGGTGCGGCCGACCTTGATCGCCGCGGAGCGCGCGATGTAGGCGTTGGTGTTGGCCGGGTTGCCGACGACCAGAACCTTGACGGTTTCCTTGGCGTTCTCGGCGATGGCCTTGCCCTGAACGGTGAAGATCGCGCCGTTGGCGGTCAGCAGGTCAGCACGCTCCATGCCGGGGCCGCGCGGACGGGCACCGACCAGCAGGCAGATGTCGGCGTCCTTGAAGGCGACGTCGGGTTGGTCGGTGGCGATCATTCCGGCGAGCAGCGGGAAGGCGCAGTCGTCGAGTTCCATCATCACGCCCTGGCAGGCCTTCTGGGCTTGCGGCAGGTCGAGCAGTTGGAGGATGACCGGCTGGTCTTTGCCGAGCATTTCGCCCGAGGCGATGCGGAAAAGCAGGCTGTAACCGATTTGGCCAGCGGCGCCGGTGACGGCGACGCGAACGGGGGCTTTGGACATGGTGCGGCTCCTGTGAATAACTATGAACTGGAAGGACCAGAAAACGGCCGTACTGCGGTCGATGACTGGCCTAGTCGAGGCGAGTAGAAACAACTCGGCATGATAAGAGCGAACGCGCCATGCTGTCAATTGCCGCCTCGTTGTCTTATGTCTTATATAAGATATTTATATTAAAATGGACTAAATGAATATTTTGTGCTGAAATCCAAACCTATGGCCCGCTCAACACACACTCAGTCGCCCACCTTCAGTCCGCTCTATCGACAGATCCGGGAGTTGATCACCAAAAGCCTCGAGTCCGGCGAATGGGGCCCTGGCGGCATCATTCCCAGCGAATCCGAACTCGCCGAGCGCTTCGGCGTGAGCCAGGGAACGGTGCGCAAGGCGATCGACGAAATGGCGGCAGAGAATCTGCTGGTGCGCCGTCAGGGCAAGGGGACTTTTGTCGCGACGCACGACGATCCGCGTTCCTTCGTGCGCTTTTTGCGTCTGGCCGCCAATGACGGCAAGCCGCTCGCGCTCAAGAGCGTTCCGCTCGAGTGCTGGCGCGCCAAGGCCGGCGCCGACGTCGCTCGCGTCCTGGCGCTCGAGCCCGGTGCGGCTATCATCATCCTGCGCCGGCTGCTCAAAAGCGGCGACGAGCCGGCGGTCTTCGACGAAATCTACCTGCCGGGCGAGCTATTCGCCGACCTCTCGATGGACGTTCTGCAGGCCAACGAGATGTCGCTCTACAGTCTTTTTGAAAGCCGCTACGCGGTTCGCATGATCCGCGCCAATGAGCGGTTGCGCGCCATTGCCGCCGACCGCGTCAGTGCCGAGCTGTTGCAGGTCGCCGAGGGTAGCCCGCTGCTGCTCGTCGAGCGCGTCACCTATACCTATGGCAACAAGCCGGTTGAATGGCGCCGGGGTTTTTATTCGACCCACAGTTATTATTATCACAACGAATTGGGCTAGGTTTTAGGAGGGGCAGAACAGTTTTTTCGATGATTTGAACTTTTCGCGAGCTTTATCGGTCGGAGCGGGGCTTTTACCAACCGCTCAAACAAATAAAAGGGGGGAATGTTCATGGCAGAAATAACGATCAAGAAGATGCGCCCGAAAAACCTTGATTTGATGACCATCAGATTGCCGTTACCGGGGATTCTTTCGATCATTCATCGCGTCAGTGGCGCCGGGATCTTCCTGCTGTTGCCGGTCTTGCTCTGGCTGTTCCAGAGCAGTCTGGGTTCGGCCGAGACTTTTGCCGTGGCCAAGGGGCTGCTGACCCATCCCTTGGTCAAGCTCGTGCTGTTCGGTTTGATCTGGCTCTATCTGCATCACTTCTGCGCGGGAATCCGCTATCTGCTGCTCGACCTGCACCTTGGCGTCGAGCTCGAATCGGCGCGCCGCTCGAGCAAGATCGTCTTTGCCGTGAGCATCGCGCTGACGTTCTTCATCGGAGGGGCGCTGCTATGGTAAATCGAGTGCTTGTCGGCGCCCACTACGGGCTCAAGGACTGGGTCATCCAGCGCGCCACGGCGATCATCATGGCCATCTACACGGTCGTCTTGTTCGCCGCGATTGCCGTCGTCAGGCCGGATTCCTTCGCTGCCTGGCGCGGAATTTTCGCCAACGGCTTGATGAAGTTCGCGACCTTTCTGTTCTTCGTCAGCCTTTTCTACCATGCCTGGATCGGCATTCGCGACATCTGGATGGACTACGTCAAGCCGGATGGTCTGCGCCTGCTGCTGATGATTGCCACCGCTGCGGCGCTGGTCGGTTACACCGGCTGGGTGATGCAGATCCTGGGGAGGATTTAAATGAGCGCGCTAACCATCCCCATTCGCAAGTTCGACGCAGTGATCGTCGGCGCCGGCGGCGCCGGGCTGCGTGCCGCCATCCAGCTGTCCGAAGCCGGGCTCAAGACCGCGGTGTTGTCCAAGGTGTTTCCGACGCGCTCGCATACGGTCGCGGCGCAGGGCGGCGTCTCGGCGTCGCTCGGCAACTCCGAGGAAGACCACTGGCACTGGCATATGTACGATACCGTCAAGGGCTCCGACTGGCTCGGCGACCAGGACGCGATCGAATACATGTGCCGCAAGGCGCCCGAAGCGGTGGTCGAGCTCGAGCACTTCGGCATGCCGTTCGATCGCACCGACGAGGGCAAGATCTATCAGCGCCCGTTCGGCGGCCACATGTCCAATTTCGGCGAGAAGCCGGTGCGGCGCGCCTGCGCGGCGGCCGACCGCACCGGTCACGCGATGCTGCACGCGCTCTATCAGCGCAACGTTCGCGCCAACACCCAGTTCTTCGTCGAATGGATGGCGCTCGACCTGATCCGCAACGCGCAAGGCCAGATCCTCGGCGTCATTGCGCTCGAAATGGAAACCGGTCAGGTCGTCGCCTTTCACGCCAAAGCGACCATCATCGCCACCGGCGGCGCCGGCCGCATCTACCATTCGTCGACCAACGCCTTCATCAACACCGGCGACGGACTCGGCATGGCGGCGCGCGCCGGAATCGCGCTCGAAGACATGGAATTCTGGCAGTTCCATCCGACCGGCGTCGCCGGCGCTGGCGTGTTGATCACCGAAGGCGTTCGCGGCGAGGGCGGCATCCTGCGCAACTCGGACAACGAGCGCTTCATGGAGCGTTACGCGCCGAACGCCAAGGATCTCGCGTCGCGCGACGTGGTCTCGCGCGCCATGGTCACCGAAATCAACGAAGGGCGCGGCTGCGGTCCGCACAAGGATTTCGTTCTGCTCGACATCACCCACCTCGACCCGGCGACGATCATGAAGCGTCTGCCCGGGATCCGCGACATTTCGATCCAGTTCGCCGGAATCGATCCGATCAAGGCGCCGATCCCGGTGGTGCCGACCTGCCATTACATGATGGGCGGCATTCCGACCAATTATCATGGCCAGGTGGTCAATGCCGACGGCAGCGTCGTTGCCGGCTTCTACGCCGCCGGCGAAGCGGCCTGCGCCTCGGTGCACGGCGCCAACCGGCTGGGGACCAACTCGCTGCTCGATCTGCTGGTCTTTGGCAAGGCCTCGGGCGACTCGGTGGTCGATGCGGTCAAGAAGAATGGCGCCGCGCACCAGGACCTTCCCGCCGACTTCGCCGAGCGCACGCTCTCACGCCTCGATCGGCTCAATACGCAGAAGGGGGGCGCCAGCGTCGATGAAACGCGGCTCGCAATGCAGCGAACGATGCAGAAGCATTGCGGCGTTTTCCGCTTCAAGGACATGCTGGTCGAAGGCGTCGCCAAGATCTGCGAAATCGAGCAGGCAGTGCACGCGACCGAGATCGGCGACAAGTCGCAGACCTGGAACACGGCGCGCGTCGAGGCGCTCGAGCTCGACAACCTGATCGAGGTCGCCAAGTCGACGATGGTCTCGGCCGAGGCGCGCCGCGAATCGCGCGGCGCGCATGTGCGCGACGACGCGCCCGACACGCCCGCCCATCCCAACGGCCGCGACGACGAGGCCTGGCTCAAGCATTCGCTGTGGCACCGCGAGGGCAGCACGCTCTCCTACAAGCCGGTGGTGCTCACGCCGCTTTCCGTCGAAACCATCGCGCTCAAGACGCGCGCCTACTGACCGCGCGCAGGAGACCATGACCATGCCGGCCCATACCATGCAGTTCAAGATCTACCGCTACGATCCGGACAAGGATAGCGCGCCGTACATGCAGGACATCTCGGTCGAGATCGATACCGCGATCGACCGCAAGCTGCTCGACGTGCTCACCAAGATCAAGGCCAAGGACGATTCGCTGTCCTACCGCCGCTCGTGCCGCGAGGGCATTTGCGGCTCGGACGCGATGAACATCAACGGCAAGAACGGACTCGCCTGTCTCACCGAGATCAGCGAGCTCAAGGAACCGGTCGTGCTGCGCCCGCTGCCTGGCCTGCCGGTGATTCGCGACCTGATCGTCGATATGACGCAGTTTTTCAAGCAATACCACTCGATCAAGCCTTATCTGATCAACGACACGCCGCCGCCCGAGCGTGAGCGATTGCAGTCGCCCGAGGACCGTGAAGAGCTCAACGGCCTCTACGAGTGTATTCTGTGCGCCTGCTGTTCGACTTCGTGTCCGTCGTTCTGGTGGAATCCCGACAAGTTCGTCGGTCCGGCCGGCCTGCTCAACGCCTACCGCTTCATCGCCGATACCCGCGATGAGGCGACCAACGCGCGGCTCGACGATCTTGAGGATCCTTATCGACTGTTCCGTTGTCACACGATCATGAATTGCGTCGAGGTCTGTCCCAAGGGACTCAACCCGACCAAAGCCATCGGGAAAATTAAAGAAATGATGCTGAGGAGAGCTATTTGATGGACGCAGCCGAACAACTCAACCGTTTGCGCTGGCGCTGCACGCGCCGCGCCATGCTGGAGATGGATATCCTGCTTGGCGGCTTTCTCGAGAGGCGTTACGCCAGCTTGACGCCCGAGCAGGCAGACGCTTTCGTCGTTCTGGCCGACATGGAGGATCTCGAACTGTGGCCGCTGATCACCGGCAAGCGCGAGTGTGACAATCCGCTCCAGGCGCAGGTCGTGGCGATGCTGCGCGACGTAAGAATAAAGTAAGCGGGCCGCCGCAGTAGCACGGCTTCTCGTCGATTTTTTGGATCAAAAAAAACCTGAACTGGAGATTTGTTAATGACGACTGAACGCAAGGCCACACTGATCATCGAAGGGCAGGATCCCGTCGAATTTACCATCATGACTCCGGTTCACGGTAACGACTGTATCGATATCCGATCGCTGGCCGCCAAAACCGGGATGTTTACCTACGATTCCGGTTTTTTGTCGACGGCCGCGTGTCAGTCGAAAATTACCTTCATCGACGGCGACAAGGGCGAACTGCTCTACCGCGGTTATCCGATCGAACAGTTGGCCAAGCACTGCAACTTTCTCGATGTGGCCTATCTGCTCAAACACGGTGACCTGCCCGATGCCAAGCAGAAACTGGAGTTCGTCTCGATCATCAAGAAACACACCATGGTGCACGAGCAGATGGCCAAGTTCTATCAGGGCTTCCGCCGTGACGCACACCCGATGGCGGTGATGGTCGGCGTCGTCGGCGCGCTCTCCGCCTTCTACCACGAAGCCGAGGACTTCTCCGACGCGACGCACCGCAATATCAGTTTCAACCGCATCGTCGCCAAGTTGCCGACGATCGTCGCGATGGCCTACAAGTACACGATGGGCGAGCCTTTCATGTACCCGCGCAACGATCTGGGCTATACGGCCAACTTCATGCACATGATGTTTGGCACGCCGTGCGAACGCTACGAACCCAATCCGGTGCTGGTGCACGCGCTCGATACCATTTTCACGCTGCACGCTGATCATGAGCAGAACGCCTCGACCTCGACCGTCCGCCTGGCCGGCTCGTCGGGCGCCAATCCGTATGCCTGCATCTCGGCCGGGATCGGCTGTTTGTGGGGGCCGGCGCACGGTGGCGCCAATGAGGCCTGCCTCAACATGCTCGAAGAGATCGGCGACGTCTCGCGCGTTCCCGAGTACATCGCGCGCGCCAAGGACAAGAACGACCCGTTCAAGCTGATGGGCTTCGGGCACCGCGTCTACAAGAACTTCGACCCGCGCGCCAAGCTGATGCGCGGCATCTGCGCCGACGTGCTCAAGGAGCAGGGGCTGGAGAACGACCGTCTGTTCAAGCTGGCGATGGAGCTCGAAAAAATCGCGCTCGAGGACGACTACTTCATCGAGAAGAAGCTCTATCCCAACGTCGATTTCTACTCCGGCATCGTGCAGAAGGCGATGGGTATTCCGACCTCGATGTTCACCTGCATCTTCGCGCTGGCGCGTACCGTCGGCTGGATGGTGCAGTGGGAGGAAATGATCGCTGATCCGGAATACAAGATCGGTCGTCCGCGCCAGCTTTATACCGGCGCGCCGTTCCGCGACGTCCCCCCGATCCACCAGCGTGAAGACTGAAACGCCGACCAGGCGAGGCGGCGGCTGCCGCCTTCGTCTGCTGGCCGGCAGAACGCTTGCCGGCCAACTCTCCTGAAGAATTCCCAGAACCCCTGACCACAGGTAAAGCGATGATGAATCAGCTGTCCGGAACCTCTCTCCTCTTCGGTGGCAATGCCCCGTTTGTCGAGGAGATCTACGAAAACTATCTCGACGATCCCTCGTCTGTTCCCGGCGAGTGGCGCGATTACTTCGACAAGCTGGGGCAACTGCCCGGTGCGGTGGCGCGCGACGTGCCGCATCTGCCGATCGTTCACGCCTTCGCCGAACAGGCCAGGAAGGGCGGTTATCGCGCCGTCGCGTCGCGGCCGGTCGATGACAAGAAACAGGTCAGCGTCCTGCAGATGATCAGCGCCTACCGCACCTTGGGCGCGCGCCGCGCCAACCTCGATCCGCTCAAGCGCCAGGTGCGCCAGAAGATCGAGCAGCTCGATCCTTCTTTCTACGGGCTTGACGACGGTGACGTCAATACGATGTTCAATGCCGGCTCGTTCAAGGGCGTTGCCGAACATGCCTCGTTCGGTCAAATTCTCGATACGCTCAAGGAGACGTATTGCGGTTCGATCGGTGTCGAGTACATGTACATCAACAACATCGAGGAGCGCCGCTGGATCCAGTCGCGCTTCGAGCCGATCCGCGCCAAGGGGACCTACACCGCGGCGCAGAAGCTGCGTTTTCTCGAGCGCCTGACGGCGGCGGAAACGCTCGAACGCTACCTGCATACGCGCTACGTCGGCCAGAAACGCTTTTCGCTCGAGGGCGGCGAAGCGCTGATCGTTTCGCTCGACGAATCGATTCGCGTCGCCGGTGGCCTGGGAATCGATGACATCGTCGTCGGCATGGCGCACCGCGGCCGGCTCAATGTGCTGGTCAATACCCTGGGCAAAGCGCCGTCGATGCTGTTCGACGAGTTCGAAGGCAAGAAGTCGACGACGCTGACCTCTGGCGACGTCAAGTACCACCTGGGTTATTCGTCCGACGTCACGACGCCTGGCGGCCCCTGTCACCTGACGCTGGCGTTCAACCCGTCGCACCTGGAGATCGTCAATCCGGTGGTCGCCGGCGCCGTCTATGCGCGCCAGCTTCGCCGTGGCGAAGAAGGCCACGACAAGGTGATGCCGATCCTGATCCACGGCGACGCCGCGGTCGCCGGTCAGGGCGTCAACCAGGAAATGCTCAACTTCGCGCAGACGCGCGGCTACGGTACCGGCGGCACGGTGCACCTGGTGGTCAACAACCAGATCGGCTTTACCACCTCCGATCCGCGCGACATTCGTTCGTCGCTGTACTGCACCGATATCTTCAAGATGGCTGATGCGCCGATCTTCCACGTCAATGGCGACGACCCCGAAGCGGTCGCGCTGGTCACGCGTCTGGCGATCGAGTTCAGGCAGGAATTCAAGAAGGACGTGGTCGTCGATATCGTCTGCTTCCGCAAGCTCGGCCACAACGAGCAGGACGAGCCGCTGGTGACGCAGCCGTTGATGTACAAGCGCATCGCGATGCATCCGGGAACGCGCCGGCTCTACGCCGACAAACTGGTCGCCGAAGGCGTGCTGCCGGGCGACGGACCCGACGACATGATCCAGAGTTACCGCGATCACCTCGATCGCGGCGAGTTGCTTTACAACCCGGTGATCGCCGGCTACACCAACCCGATCGTGATCGACTGGACGCCTTTCCTGCCCAAGAAGTACATCGAGAACTGCGACACCACCGTTCCGGTCAAGGAAATCAAGCGGCTCTCCGACCGCCTGTCGTCGGTTCCCGACGGCTTCGTGCTGCACAGCCGGGTCAAGAAGATCATCGATGACCGGCGCCTGATGGGGCTGGGCAGCATTCCCTTCGACTGGGGGATGGCCGAAAACCTGGCCTACGCGTCGCTGCTCGTCTCGGGCTATGGCATTCGGCTTTCCGGCGAGGACGTCAGCCGCAGCACCTTCTTCCATCGTCACGCCGTTCTGCACGATCAGAACCGCGAGAACTGGGACGAGGGCGCCTATTGTCCGCTCGCCAATCTGCAGGCCAAGCAGGCGAATATCCAGTGCGTCGACTCGGTGCTGTCGGAGCAGGCCGTGGTCGCCTTCGAATACGGCTATGCCACGTCGAATCCGTACGAGCTGGTGATCTGGGAAGCGCAGTTCGGCGACTTTGCCAACTGCGCCCAGGTCGTCATCGACCAGTTCATCGCTTCGGGCGAAACCAAGTGGGGCCGCGCCTGCGGCCTGGTGCTGCTGTTGCCACACGGTTACGAAGGGCAGGGGCCCGAGCACTCGTCGGCGCGCATCGAGCGCTTCATGACGCTGTGCGCCGAGATGAACATGGAAGTTTGCCAGCCATCGACGCCGGCGCAGGTTTTCCACATGTTGCGGCGTCAGGCGATCCGCAAGCAGCGCAAGCCGCTGATCGTGTTCACGCCCAAATCGTTGCTGCGCCACAAGGAGGCGGTATCGACCATCGACGAAATCGCCAAGGGCGAGTTCCAGCTGGTGATCGGCGAAGTCGATCCGATCGACGCCAAGAAAGTGACTCGCGTCATCTTCTGTTCCGGCAAGATTTACTACGAGCTGATGGCGGCGCGCCGCGCGCAGAACATCACGACGATCGCCATCGCCCGCCTCGAACAGCTCTACCCGTTCCCGCGCGAGGCGTTTGCCGCCGAACTGGCCAAATATTCCAAGGCCACCGAGATCGTCTGGTGCCAGGAAGAGCCGCGCAACCAGGGCGCCTGGTACTGGATCGCTTCGCGTCAGCACCTGGACCGCTCGTTCAACAGCAAACAGCACCTGCTGCTGGTTTCGCGTCCGGCGTCGCCATCGCCAGCAGCGGGCTATTACAGCAAGCACAACGCACAACAAAAAGCGCTGATCGAGTCCGCCCTGGGCGAAATCGGACCGTACAAACCCGCTTAATTCGGAGTCAAAATGATCATCGACGTCAAAGTTCCGCAGCTATCAGAATCCGTCGCTGAAGCGACCCTCGTGACCTGGCACAAGAAGGCCGGCGAGGCCGTATCGAGAGACGAGAACCTGATCGACATCGAGACCGACAAGGTCGTTCTCGAGCTTCCTGCGTCAGCGAGCGGTGTGCTGGTAGAAATCATCAAACGCAATGGCGATACCGTCGTCGCCGGAGAAGTGATCGCGCGTATCGACACCGAGGCGACGGCCACCGTTGCCGCCTCGGCACCGGCCGCCAAGGCGGTGCCCGTCGCGCCGCTGGCGCCGGTCGCCGTCGCGCCGGCCAAGTCGGCCGCCGGCGTGGCCATGCCCGCCGCGCGCAAGATCCTCGACGAGAAGGGAATCGATGCCAGCGAGGTGACCGGCACCGGTCGCGGCGGACGCATCAGCAAGGAAGACGCGCTGGCGGCGCAGGCCAAAGCGGTTGCCGCGCCAGCCCCGATGCCGCCCGCTGCCGCGGCGCCGGCCAAGGCGGCGCCCTACGCGCTGGCGCCGGCGCCGAGCGTGACGCTGTCGCTCGGCGATCGGCCCGAGCAGCGCGTGCCGATGTCGCGGCTGCGCGCGCGCGTCGCCGAGCGTCTGCTGCAGTCGCAAGCGACCAACGCCATCCTGACCACCTTCAACGAAGTCAACATGGCGCCGGTGATGGCGCTACGCAAGCAATACGGCGAGAAGTTCGAAAAGGCGCACGGCGTTCGTCTGGGTTTCATGGGCTTCTTCGTCAAGGCCGCCGTCGCCGCCTTGCAGAAATTCCCGATCATCAACGCCTCGGTCGATGGCAACGACATCGTCTACCACGGCTACATCGACATCGGTATCGCCGTCGGCAGCCCGCGCGGCCTGGTCGTTCCGATCCTGCGCGACGCCGACCAGATGAGCATCGCCGACATCGAGAAGAAGATCGGTGAATTCGGCCAGAAAGCCAAGGACGGCAAGCTGTCGATGGAAGACCTGACCGGCGGCACCTTCTCGATTTCCAACGGCGGCGTTTTCGGCTCGATGTTGTCGACGCCGATCATCAATCCGCCGCAGTCGGCGATCCTCGGCATCCACGCGACCAAGGACCGCGCGGTCGTCGAGAACGGGCAGGTCGTCGTCCGTCCGATGAACTATCTGGCGATGTCCTACGACCACCGCATCATCGACGGCCGCGAAGCGGTGCTCGGCCTGGTGATGATGAAGGAGGCGCTGGAAGATCCGTCGCGCCTGCTGCTCGGGGTTTGATTTACAACTAACCGCGTTCAATACGCAGATCACCGGGATACACAGAGCACGGAGTTCATTTATTCTCGTGCTCTTTGTTTTTCCGCGCTCTGCCTGCATAGAGAGGTTCGTAAATGTCAAAGCAATTCGATGTGCTCGTCATCGGTGGCGGTCCCGGCGGCTACGTCGCGGCGATCCGCGCCGCCCAGCTCGGTTTTTCGGTCGCCTGCTGCGAAGCCAGTCCCTACGCCGACCCCAAGGGCGAGCCGCGCCTCGGCGGCACGTGTCTGAACGTCGGCTGCATTCCGTCGAAAGCGCTGCTGCACACTTCGCACCTGTTTGAAGAAGCCGCGCACAGCTTTGCCGCGCAGGGCATTTCGGTCGGTACGCCGAAGATCCACGTCAAGACCATGGTCGGGCGCAAGAACACCATCGTCAATCAGCTCACCAGCGGCATCAAGGGGCTGTTCAAGAAGAACAAGGTCACGCTGCTGGGTGGCCTCGGCGCTTTCGTCGCGCACACCGAAGGCGGTTGGCAGGTCAAGGTCGGCGACGAGATCGTCGATGCCAAGCAGGTGATCATCGCCACCGGTTCGAGCGCGCGCCACCTGCCCGGAATCGCCGTCGATAACAAGCTCATCTGCGACAACGTCGGCGCGCTCGACATCGATGCCGTTCCCAAGAAGCTGGCGATCATCGGCGCCGGCGTGATCGGCCTGGAAATGGGCAGCGTCTGGCGCCGCCTCGGTGCCGACGTCACCCTGCTCGAAGCGCTGCCCGAATTCCTCTCGGTCGCCGACGTCGATGTCGCCAAGGAGGCGGCCAAGGTTTTCGCCAAGCAAGGTTTGAAGATCGAGCTCGGCGTTGCGCTCGGCGAAGTCAAGGCGCTCAAGAAGGGCGTCTCGATTGCCTATACGGACAAGGATGGCAACGAGCAGAAGCTCGACGCCGACCGGCTGATCGTCTCGGTTGGTCGCATCCCCAATACCGACGGTCTCAACGCCGAAGTCGTCGGCCTCAAGCTCGACCCGCGCGGCCGCATCGACGTCGACGCGCAGTGCCGCACCAACCTGACCGGCGTGTGGGCGGTCGGCGACGTCGTCTCCGGGCCGATGCTGGCGCACAAGGCGATGGAAGAGGGCGTGATGGTCGCCGAGTTGATGGCTGGCCAATCGGGACATTGCAATTTCGACACCATTCCCTGGGTGCTCTACACCAGTCCTGAAATCGCCTGGGTCGGCAAGACCGAACAGCAGCTCAAGGCCGACGGCGTCGCCTACAAGGTCGGCAAGATTCCGTTCGCCGCCAACGGCCGCGCGTTGGGAATGGGCGAGACGACCGGCTTCGTCAAGATGCTCGCCGATGCCGCGAGCGACCGCATCCTCGGCGTGCACATCATCGGCGCCAACGCTTCCGAACTGATTTCGGAAGCCGTGGTGGCGATGGAATTCGGCGCTGCGAGCGAGGACCTGGCGCGCATCTGCCACGCCCACCCGACGCTCTCCGAAGTGGTGCACGAAGCGGCGCTGGCCTGCGACAAGCGCGCGCTGCACTTCTGATCGACGCCGCGTGGGCTCGCCTCACGAGTTCACGCGGCTGATCATACATTTTCCGGAAATTCTGTTCGATGGGTGCGACAATGCAACTGCCATTGACCATCACAACGACCGGGAATCCTCGATGACCCAGGCTACTCGCAGCGAGGCTCAGCAACGCGCCGACGAAATCCGCGTCTTCCGGCGCGAGGCCGATCGCCTGCAGCGCGCAGGCGTTCTCGAGCTTTCCGCAGCGCAGGCCGCCGCCGTCGCCGAATATCACCGGGCCTTGCTGGCCGGCTATGCGCAGCGCTTCGACATCGATCAGGACGTCAAGGCCGGGCAGCTCTCGCTCGGCATGCGCGTGGCGTCCTTGCTCGGCGCACTGGCGCTGGCGGCCAGCGTGCTCTTTCTTTTCTACCAGTTCTGGGGCGGCTTGCCGACGGCGGTCCAGGTCGGGCTGCTGGTCTGCGCGGCGCTGGGCTCGTTCATCGCGACGCTGTGGCTGCAGGGGCGCGACCATTCGGGCTATTTCACCAAGCTCGCCGCGCTGCTGGCCTTCGTCTGTTTTGTGCTCAACGTCGTCATGCTCGGACAGATCTTCAACATCACCCCGTCCGACCAGGCGCTGCTTGCCTGGGCCGCCTATGCCTTGCTGCTCGCCTACAGCTGCGATCTGCGGCTGTTGCTGGCGGCCGGAATCCTTTGCGTCATCGCCTATATCTCGGCGCGCACCGGGACCTGGAGCGGAATGTACTGGTTGTCTTTCGGCGAGCGTCCGGAGAACTTCTTGCCGGCGGCGCTGCTGCTCTTTATCGTTCCGTCGCTGCTTCATCGCCGGCGCTTTGCCGAATTTCTGCCGATCTACCGGGTGTTCGGCCTGCTCACCGCGCTGCTGCCGGTGCTGGTGCTCTCGCATTGGGGTGGCGCCAGTTACCTCGATCTCGACAACAGCGTGATCGAAGGCGGCTACCAGCTCTTCGGCTTCGCGCTCAGCGCCAGCGCCATCTGGCTCGGCGCGCGGCGCGGCTGGCCGGAGGTGATCAACACCGGCATCACCTTCTTCGTGATCTTTCTCTACACAAAACTTTATGACTGGTGCTGGGAGATCATGCCGAAGTATCTCTTCTTCCTGGTCGTCGGCCTGCTTGCCGTGCTGATCCTGCTCATCCTGAAACGCCTGCGAACGGCCAGCCTGAGTTCGGGAGGCGCGCGATGATCGCCTGGAGCAGGCGGCGCACGCTGATCGCCGGCGCCCTGTTGATCATCGCGGTCAATGTCTTCGCGCTGGCCGGCGTCGCTTACAACCGCAGCGGCGAGCCGACCAGCATCCTGCATTTGAGCGAGCGCGAACTGCAACTGCCCTATGGCCGGGTCAGCAGCAAGGAAAACAGCGGCGTTTCCTTGAGCCTCGTCTGGCGGGTTCGCCGCGGCAATGACGCCGACGGCGCCGATTACGGCGCCTACGGCGGCGCTGCCGACTGGCTCGACCAGGCCAAGCTGGCCGCGCTGGGTTTCGACGTCGGCTCGGACACCGCGCGCCGGAAATTCAAGCCGTGGCGCAGCAAGGAAGTGCTGCTGGTGCTCGAATTCGATGGTCCGGCGTATCGGCAAGCGCTGGCGCGCGCGCAGCAGAGCGCCGACGACGAAGAGAAACTGCAGCTGGCCAACCCCGGCAACCAGGAATTCGAACGACGCGCCAAGCGGGCCAGGGACAATGCCAAGCGCGAGGCGAGTGACAGCAGCCGCCTCTTCGTCGTCGATGCCGGCCTCGACGCGGCAGCCTTGCGCGCGCAGTATCCCGACCCGACGCACACCCTGATCGTGCGCGGCCAGGTCCGTCCGCAGCGGGCCACGCGCGATCGGCAGGATAGCCTGCGCGGCCATATCGCCGCGCTCAGCATCGCGCCAATCAACGTGCCGCTTCAATTTCAGCCGGCACTTAAGCCGCCTGCAGCGGCGGCCAAAACAGGCTCGTTTTCGGCCACCGTCGCTTTCGGAAGACGGCTGGAACCGTGGCTCGTGGCGCTGGCCGAGACAGCGCGTCGAAAGTGAGCGGCAGCGCCGTCGCGCGATCGGCCAGCAGTGAAAGGGCATAAAAATCGTCGGTCCGTGAATGCCTGTGGCAAGATGCGGCAGGATTTTTATTACCTGAATCGGATATAATGCCGGCCACAGAGGGCAAAGCCAACGAAAGTTGGCGACGCAAAGCTTCCAGTCTAAGGAGAATTCTATGACAGCGGGGCCGCCAAACGCATGATGCGTTTGTTGAAGATGATTTCCATAAAGCCCTCGCTCCATCTGGACCGAGGGCTTTTTTGTGCGTGGCGGTGCTTTATCAGCAATTCCGAGAACTTCGGTTCGATGCCTGACGTGGGGGGGCAAGCCTCATCCTGCCCGCATGTTCTGCGCACCAATACCGGCGATGTCGGTTGTCTTTTCGCATGGTCGATGGCCTGGGCGTTCCGCCGAAACGGGTTCGGTCTGGCGGCGCTGCTGCTGTTCGGCGCCTTGTACGGATGCTGAGAGAATGCGGAGAGGGGAATGAACTGGCCAAGAATTCGCTACACAATTCGCTATTGGATGATCATTGTCGGATCAACAGGAGCGGGAATTGTCTGGGGGATGCTGGGGGCGGGGCTCGGCAGGTGGTTGCTTGGGTTGGAAGAAGAAACGGCGCTTCTATGGATAGCATTGCCGATTTTTGTCGGATTCATTCCTTTTTGCGTTTTTGTTCTTCCAAAATATTTCCGAAAAGCAGGGATTCTCTGATTCGAAAAATCGGGAATACCACGGTTTTGAACAATACGCTGCCTTGCTATGAAAGAACAGGCTCTCGTTCCAGCTCAACGCGAGCCGGTCGCAGGGCAAGGCCGACGGCAAGAAAACGGTCTGGGACAACACGCTGATCACGAGAGCCATTGGGGTCAAAGTCATTTCCGTCCTTCCGGGCAAACTGGTTTCGTATTCGTTGGCTGCAGAACACCAAATCACTCTGACCGCTATTGCGCAACCCAATTGGGCCGCAGTTCTGCCTTAGCGGTTATTCAAAGGTGATGTGTTGTTAGTTGAACATATTTATGGATAAAACAATTAATGAGCAATAAAATAAAGAGAATTTGTTGTGTTTTCGGGTTGCTGATTTCAGTTCTGACGAGTGCACATGCTGACGTTTTTGAAGACACTTTCCGCGATTTTTCGTATTGCGATGCAGGTATCTTTCGTACGCTAAATCGAGAAACAGCAGCTTGGAAATTGGTAGCGCCATTAGAAAATATCGGGAAATACAGTTGGATAAAAGTCAAAAATCGTTATGAACAACGTGACAACAATATCGATTTCTCAAATTTCCCAACAGTAGGCGGTTTGAAGCTACTTTCCTATTTCGACGAAATTTCCGACTTGAATAGTATGGGGCTCTACTTATATTGGGGCTTCCTGGTTTCAGGTAATGTGGAGGATGTCGTCCAGAAGCTCAAACCTCTAATTCACAGTGGTGAACGACTACGGCGTGATGATGGGAGCTATGCCCGTACGGAAATCAAAGTCCTCGGATCGCGTTGGATTCCATTGGCTACGAGCTCGAACACTGCTGTAGGCCTCCACAAAATTGAACGCGTATTTCTGATCGAACCGCATGAAACTCGGAAAGATGTTGTTCGCGTAAGCTGTTCATTACAAGGAGGAGTAACTGCAGATATTCTCCAAGAAATACGGCCAGACATTATCCCCAAAGATTATCCGAAACAGCTTTCAACAACACTGTTTGATGACGTACAAATCCCCGAGAGTGTAGCCAAGGTCGCCCATAGCACGAATTGGATCCCTAAGTTCAAAAAGTTGAGCTACACATACATCGCAAAGACAGCTAATCCGCCTAGAGAAAGCTCAGCGACAATCGAAATGGAGGTTCAGGATGGGCTGGTGCGTGTAAAGGAGATTTATAGCCCAAACTTCAATGTACAACGGCTGATGCTTGCTGGGTTAGTTCAACTGAAAGCGCACATGAATGGCGTGGGGGATGGTCGTGTTGTCCTTACAACCGATCTCAACATATCTCTGCCTGCCATCCTTAACAAAGGTGCAAAGCTGAGTGCAATTGAGGTCATGAGAGCGCAGCCACCTAAAGTGAATGATAAGGAAATGCGGGTATCTATTCTTTGTGATGTTGTCGATGAAGTAGGTGCCGAAACAGTATTCTCAACGCTAACAGGCCGAGCTTTTGGACTGTCGTGCACTTCTGATAATAACGACGTCATTAATAAAAAAGTATTTATAGAAGACCTCGGCATAATCGTCCATTTGGACGAAAAGTCGAAATTTGGGGAGTTTACTTATCAGCTTGTGCGATTCGAAATTCAACGTTGAGTATCCGCATATAAAAGAATGAAATAAGGGCAGTAAAAGGGGCCAGGTTCGAATTTTGCGAATTTTGCGCTGGCCGGTGTTCAACCGGCGCCCTCGATGTAGTAATCCACGCGACCGCGCGGTGCCAGATATTCGACGACTTCGAGGGGAAGCGTCGCCGGATTGACTGCGCTCACGATGTTCAGATCGGTACCCCGTAGATCGATCAGGATGGCTTCGGTGCGCGGAATCTCGGGGTCGTGCAGCATCAGCAAGGGGTGCAGGATATCGGCCGAGTTCGACTCGATCACCAGTCCAACGGCGCCGTTCGACAGCGCGACAAAACTGCCGGGCGGATAGGCGCCGAGCACCTTGACGAAGGTTTGCAGCAGTTCGCTTTGGAAACGCGCCGTTTCATTCTTGAAGAGATGCGAGAGGGTTCCTGCCGGCGTCTTGGCCTGCTGGATATCAAAGGGGTTGCACAGATTGTCGTAACGGTTGGCCAGAGATACCAGCCTGGCCAGCTTCGGAATCTTGTCGGCAGTCAGCCGGTTCGGGTAGCCGCTACCGTCCCAGTATTCATGGTGGCAGGCGATGATGTTTCTGACCGGCGCGCCGAGATCGCGAACGCCCGCAACGACCTTGATGCCATAGGCCACGTGCGCGCGATAGAAATCCTCTTCGGGTTTGGTGCGGTTGCTGGAGCGGACGATGCGCAATGGCACCTCCGACTTGCCAACGTCGTGGAGTAGCGCGCCCATCCCCAGCCACTTCATTTCCTCTTCCGACAAGCGCATGGCTTTGCCAAGCAGCAGCGAAAGCACCATGACGTTGACCGAATGGGAGGCTTGCCCGGCATCCTTGGCTTTGCTGCTGACGAGATGGATGACTTCGCTCTCGGCGTTGAGCAGGCCACTCAGGACGTTCGAGACCAGCGCCTGGCTCTGCGCATGGGCCGCCGTCGGCCGGCCAGCAAAGGACTTCAAAATATCGCTGGCGGCCTCAGTGTCCTTTTCATACTCGCGCTCGCGGCGAGCGAATTGTTCGCGGCACACACGGACCCGTTCGATGCGCGAACGTTTCTCGTCAAGCATGCCGGCGAGCGCCATGGCGCCGAAGTCTTCTTCAACGGCAAGTGGCGATAGGGATAATGGCGTCGCGCTGCTGCGCGCCGGATCCCAGGAAATTTCCTCGAGCCCCATCTCTTGCAGGACGCGAATCTGCTTCGCACTGGAAATGCGGAACTCGTTGAGCAAAAAAGGATGATTCAACCAACCGATGTTGGGAAGGGATATGAAGACCCCGGGTTGCAGATGGTCGACGCGGGTTTTTTGCATAGCCATGATTTCGCCCTCAGCACATGTCCGGCATTGTAGCGGACGATGCTTCTGCAATTGCACTTTGTGTCTATGCGTTTGTCTTGTAGCGGAGCCAGATCGCGCCGCCCTCCTGCACTTTCGCCGAGCTCAGCGAAAGATACGTCGGCGTCTTCCAGTCGTTCATGGGAATCTCGAACGAGGCGGGATGCTCGCCACGGCCGTCGACGAGCGGCAAGATCAGCACGCTGACTTCATCGACCAGGCCGGCATTGACGAACGAGCCGCTGAGCGTGGGGCCACCTTCGACGATGAGGCGCTTGACGCCAAGCTCGCTGGCCAGGATGGCAACGACTTGTGCGAGATCGATTCGCGTCTTGCCGCCAAAAATGTAGGAAACGCCGATCGACTGCAGATACGCCAGATAGTCGTCCGAAACGGTTTCCGTGACGACTTCGACGAGGTGCGAAGCGAGCGCTTCATTGCTCTTCCAGGCGACCTTGCCATGCGGGTCGATCGACACCGCATAGGTCGCCGCATCGCGCTGGGCGAAATGGTGGGCACGGGGAATGGGGGCCTCGGCCAAGCCTCTCGGGTAATCATCGCCATGCGAAATTTCCTGCATGGTGACTCGGCCGCAGACCCACGCATCGAACTTGAATTCCTGGGCCAGCGATTCGTACAGCTCGCCGGCGTTTTTCTTGAACGGTCGATCCCAGCCGTCAGTGAGCGCATGTCCGTCGATGGAGGACATCATGTGGCAGACAATATAAGGTTTCATGGGGCACCGGCTCCGCAGATGGATGGTTCATTATAAGGAGCCGAGCACTGAAGGTTAGCCCCATCACGCCGGCGGCTTGCCAAGAAACCGGGGCGCCCCCGCGCACGCCTGTTTTTCCTGTCTGCGCTCAGGCGCTGACCTGAGCGCAATTACGCCAACAACTCGGCGCGTTTCAGAAATGGGGATCCCCTCTTTTCCAAAAATCCCTCGGTTCCTCTGGGCCAAGGCTTCTTGTCGTGCGTAGCGGAAATCTGAACTCGGCCGCTTTGATGTTGACAAATGCTAAATGCATATTGGCGATTTGGAACGACCTTACGACAACACGAAAGGAAACACTGATGAAAAATTCGTCAATCCTTTGTCTCCTGGCGCTTGCCGGGTGCGCCACGACAAGCCCTCAGGTTTCCGAATTGATCGGGCAAGAACTGAAGGACAGATTGCAGCATAGCGCCGTGAGCATTCGCCCGGTAACGTCGCCGGCGAAGCTGGTGGAGCGCACCAAGGGGCAGTCCGTCGGCAATTTTCTGTTCGCCAGCATCGTTTCCAGCGTCGCGATGAGCGGCACGGGCGCCCGGTCAACGAGCGAGTTTCAGGCCAATACGGAAATCGGCCAGACCTTCGGCCAGCAATTGAATACAGCGCTGCCGACTGGCTCCGAAGCAGAAGGCGGAGGCAGTGCCGATACGCTTCTGGCGAGCCGGCTGAGCGAGCGGTTTTCGGTCGCTCCAGATCTGCCGACCACGCCCCCTGTCGAGTTGACCGTTTCGACGATCCACTGGGAACTTGGCTACGAGTCTTTCCTGGGAAGCAGCGATTATTCGCTGGGCTACGAATTCGAGGTGCGTGCCGTTGGTCGGGATGCGGACAAGCCGAAAACGCTCAAGAGCGTTCGCTGCCAGGGAGTTGCTCCGGAGAAGATGCCGCTTGAGGCATGGCAATCCGATCGCTACGCGGCAGTGGGCAGAGCAGCGAATGAGATCGCGGATCAGTGTTTCCAGCGAACGATGAGAGCGTTCGGCCTGGAGTGATCGCCCTCTCTGTGGCACGGTCTATCGTCGGCGCGGCGATCACCTGCGGCGCTGCTGCGAGCCTCGCGAGCCGCCAATACGAATGTGGTAATCTGCAGGAAAAAAGGGCGGCGGCTTTCGCGTCGCGGCATAGCGCCTTGTCCAGCTAGTCTTTTCGTTCGCGTACGGAGCACCGCATGGACCTGTCCACCTCTGACCACGCCTTGCGCGCCGACCTTCGCCGGGTCATCTACGCGCTGTCCGACGCGCTCGACCTGGTCGGCATCGACGACATCGCACACGGCAAGCGCGTCGGCATCATGGCCGCGCAGTGCGCGCAGCAGATGGGGCTGACGGCGGGCGAGACGGCGCTGCTCTTCGACCTCGGACTGCTGCACGACATCGGCGTTTCGTCGACGGTGACGCATTACCACTTGGTCGCCGAATTCGATTGGGAGAGCTCGCAGGGGCACTGCGAAGTCGGCCACGCGCTGCTGCGCGACTTCGCGCCGCTGGCGGCGCTGGCGCTGCCGGTCAAGTACCACCACACGCGTTGGCCGACGCTGCTCGAGCAAGGCGTCGAGCGCGAGGTCGCACGGCGTGCCAACCTGATCTACCTGGTCGACCGCGTCGACGCGATGGCCGCGCCGCACTACGCCGACGGCAGTCTGCTGCTGCACGTGCCGCGTATCCGTGCGCAGCTCGCGGCGCACGCCAACAGCTACTTTTTGCCCGAACTGGTCGACGCTTTTCTCGTCGCGTCGCGCGCCGAAGCCTTCTGGCTCAACCTCGAAGCGCGCGGCATTCAGGCCTACCTCGCCGACATGCTGGCGCAGGGCGAGCCCTACGCTGCGACGATGCACGAACTTCGGCAGCTGGCGACGATCTTCTCGCGCATCGTCGACGCCAAAAGCCCGTTCACCGCGCAGCACTCGCTCGGCGTCGCACGCCTCGCGCGTTTTCTCGCCCAGCGCCTGGGGGTCGGCGCGGACAACTGCGACAAGATCGAGATCGCTGGCCTGCTGCACGACATCGGCAAGCTGCGCGTCGCCGATGAGATCCTCGACAAGCCGGCGCGGCTCGACGAGCGCGAGCGCGCGCTGATGAACGCGCACAGCTTCGAAACCTTCCTGATCCTGCGCCTGATTCCCGGCTTCGCGGAGATCGCGCGCTGGGCCGCCTGTCACCACGAACAGCCGGACGGCGACGGCTATCCCTTCCATCTGCCGGGCAAGGCGCTGGCGCTCGAGGCGCGCATCCTGCGCGTCGCCGACATTTTCCAGGCGATGGTTCAGGATCGCCCCTATCGCGCCGGCCTGTCGGCCGACGCGGTGCGCGACTTCATGCGCGAGCTCGCCGGTCGCGGCGATGTCGACGCTGCGATCGTCGCCGTCGCGCTCGCCGACCTTCCTGGTGCGATGGCCGCGGCGAAGGGGCGACTATCGGAATAATTTGGGCTCCCGTTCGCAAGAGAGAAGCGGGGACCGGTCCGATTTTTCCGAGGCAGGGAGAGTCAGGATTTCTGGGTGCGAGGTGTCGTGAGGAAATCCATGCCGTGGCCCGATTTTTCGTCCATTTTCTTTGCCGCCGTCGAGCAATCTTACCTCGGCGCCAGCAAACGCCTGGCCACGTCAATGCCGTGGTCTTGTATCATGGCCAGCAAGGACCGGCGCAGCAGGTGCTTGGCAAACGGCGCCGCTGCCCGCCCGGGAATCGATAAGAATGACAAGGGGGAATAATGAAAACGTATGAGTGCATGGTTTGCGGTTGGATTTACGACGAGGCCAAAGGCTGTCCCGAAGAGGGAATCCCCGCCGGAACCCGCTGGCAGGATGTTCCTGACGACTGGTGCTGCCCCGCTTGCGGCGCCAGCAAGGGCGAGTTCGACATGGTCGCCGTCGAAGCGGCCGTCGCGCATCCTGCGGCGACGCTTGCAGAAGGCCAAGCCGCTTCGCTGGTGATCATCGGCAGCGGTCTTGCCGCTTACACGCTGGCCCGTGAGTTTCGCAAGATCGACAGCGCCTCCTCGCTCGTGTTGGTGACGCGCGACGGCGGCGGCTTTTATGCCAAACCTTCACTCTCGAACGCGCTGGCCAATCACAAAACGCCGGCAGCGTTGCAGACCAGGACGGCCGAACAGATGGCTGGCGAGCTCAATGCCGATATCCGGGTGCGCAGCGAAGTGATTGCTATCGATGCGCAAACCCGGCAGCTGCGTTTGCGTGATGGCAGCCAGCTCGCCTATGGCCGGCTGGTCATCGCCTGGGGCGCCGACCCGATTCGTCTGCCCTTCGCCGGCGACGGCGCCGATGATGTCCAATCGGTCAATGATCTGGACGACTACCGCCGCTTTCATGCGGGACTCGAGAAGGCGCGGTCGGTGGTCGTCATCGGCGCCGGGCTGATCGGCTGCGAATTTGCCAATGATCTGGCCAGCCGCCAGATCACCGCCAGTCTCGTCGATCCTTCGGCCTGGCCGCTTTCGCGGCTGCTGCCGGAAGAAGCCGGGCGATATTTCACCGCCGGATTGCAAGCCAAAGGCGTCGAGTTCTTTTTCGCTACCTCGGTCAAAGGCATCTGGCAGGCCGCTTCCGCTTACCGCGTCGAGCTCGCCGATGGTCGCCAGCTCTGCGCCGACCAGATCCTGTCAGCGATCGGCTTGCGGCCACGGACTGCCGTCGCGCAAGCGGCAGGGATTTCGTGTCAGCGCGGCATCGTCACCGACCGATTTCTCGAAACCGATAGCGCGGGAATTTACGCCATGGGCGATTGCGCCGAAATCGCCGGTCTGAACCTCCCGTTCGTCCTGCCGATCATGCACCAGGCCGCGGCGCTGGCCAAGACGCTGGCCGGGACGCCGACTCAACTGTGCTATCCGGCGATGCCGGTGATGGTCAAAACGCCGGCCTGTCCGACGGTGGTCTGTCCGCCCGCGCCGGGCGCAGAGGGCAGCTGGCAATGCCAGGCGGTCGACGGGGGCTTGGAAGCGCTCTTTCAGAGTCCGACAGGCGCCTTGCTCGGCTTCGCTCTACTGGGAAAAGCGACGGGACGAAGCCAGGAATTGGCGGCTCGTCTGCCAGCGACTCTGGCTTGATCGTCGACCGCCACCGGCTTGGCCTGTGGCGGTCGACGGTTTTCGTTGAGCGGTCTTACTCGGCGAGGATAAAGCGTTCCGGCTTTGTGCCACAAACGGGACAAGCTACCTCAGGTTTCCCCATTTCGATGTAGCCGCAGACCGGACAGAGGTAGAAGTCGGCGACCAGGTCCTTTCCCTGCTTGACCGCGTCGAGAGCCAATTGGTAGAGCTTGGCGTGAACCTCTTCGGCGGCGACGGCGTACTCGAACATCCGTTTTGCCTTGTGGCCTTCCGCTTGAGCCTGCTTGAGCATCGGCGGATACATGTCGCTGAATTCGAACGTCTCTCCGCTGATCGCGGCCTGCAAATTGTCCGCCGTCGAGCCAACGCCGTCGAGCGACTTCAAGTGGCCTTCGGCATGGATTCGCTCGGCCTCAGCGGTGAGTCGAAACAGCTTGGCAATGGCGCCAAAGCCATCCTGCTCGGCCTTCTTGGCAAAGGCGCGGTACTTCTGGTTGGCCTGGCTCTCGCCGGCGAAGGCTTCCTTTAGATTTTCCTGGGTGGTCGGCATAACAAGTCCCTTTCAGTCACGGGTTTAAGAAGACTCGTGCAGCCTACTCCAAACGTCAATGCCACACCAGAAGCGGCATCGGCTGGGGCGAAGTATGAAAAACCGTGGTCTGTCGCCCATCGTGCCTATTTGCTGGTCGCCGCAGGTGGGCGGCGGTAAAATCGCGTGGAATATCAGCCGACCTGCCGGCCAATCGCCTTCGAAAAAGGATAACTGCCAATGCGCGACCTCAAAGAACTGCTCCTTTTCATGCTGAGCTTCATTCCCTGGCTTTTGTTCATGGTCCTCCCCGCCGATTCCCTGGGCGAGCTCAAGTTTTCGATTGCCGTCTGCTTTGCCGCGTCGCTGGTCATCGGTTTTGGCGACCTCAAAAAAGGCATGATACTGGCCTGGGGGACGCTGCTCTTTTTCATCGCCTGTATTCTGCTGGTCAATGTCTTCAACATCGTCTGGGTGGCGGAAAACATGGCGGCGCTGGCCAACGGCGTGTTCGCCGCGATCGTCTGGGTTTCGATCCTGATCGGTTGTCCTTTCGCGCTGCAATACGCCCGCCAGGAGGTGCCGCGTGAACAATGGGACGATCCGCATCTGGTTAGCGGCGGGCTGCATATTTCGCTTTTCTGGGGCGTGATGATGACGATCTCGGCGCTCATCGCGGCGGTCGAAAAGATGGTGGGGACGGCCTCGTCGTTCAATTTCACGTTGAGCCTGCTGATGATCGGCATCGGCGCCGGTTACACCACCTTGTTCAAGCGCAGGAAGCGTATCGAGCGCGAGCAGCGCGCGGTCGCCGCATTGGCGCCGGCCGGTCTGGCCGATCAGCGCGAAGCCTGAGCGGTATTGGGGCTGGCCGCCGTGCGCGCCAGCAGCGCAGCGACGATGAGCTCGGCGGTGCGTTCAATGCCGAAGCGCGAGCTGTCGATGGTGAGGTCGTAATTGCCGAGCATTCCCCACTTCTGGTGGGTGTAGTGTTCGCAGTAGTTGGCGCGCTCGCGGTCGCGCGTCTCCAGCACCCGCGCCGCCTGCGCGCGGTCGATGCCGTATTCGCCGATGATGCGCCCAATCCGTGACGATCGGTCGGCGTGCACGAAAACGCGCAGGCAGTCGGGCCGCCCGCGCAGGATGAAGTCGGCGTTGCGTCCGACGATGACGCACGACTCTTTTTCCGATAGATCGTGCACGATCTTCGTCTGCGCCAGGAACAGCGCGTCGAGCGGCGGCGTTTCGCCGTCGACGTAGGCGTAGTTCTGGCTGTACAGCTCGTAGAGCAGCGCGCTCGCGAGCTTCTGCTCGTGCGCTTCGACGTAGTCGGGGGAGAGCCTTGCCTCGGCGGCGGACAAAGCGATCAGGTTCTTGTCGTAGAACGGGATGCCCAGCCGCCGGGCGACGATCGCTCCGATCGCGTGGCCGCCGCTGCCGTATTCGCGCGCGATGGTGACGACGAACTTGGTCGCCGCGGCGGGCTCGGTCGGTGCGGCGACGGCGGGGGCTTCGCTGTTGCCGACCCAGCGATCGACGAATTTGAGGTGGCGGTTGAGAAGCCGGATCACGAAGCCGACCAGCAGCGCCGCCAGCACCGTTCCTTCGCGGATGCCGCGCAGCTCGTGCAACATGGTCAGCGAACAGATCAGCGCGAGTGTCACCAGGGTGCAGTCGAAGCCGATCTTGACCTTGCCGAATTCGCGCTTGAAGACGCGAACGATGGCGATGACGACGCCTTCGCCGGCCATGTACAGGAGCTTGGCTTTGACTTCCAGAAATACGCCGAAGGCGACGACGAGGACACTGATGAGGCATAAGGTCATTTGCTGCGGATAGCCGGTCACGTAAGAGCGCGCCGAGACCATTGCCAGCGTCCAGTCGGTGAACAGGCTGAAGATCAGCACGATGGGAATCTGGAGCGCGTGCGTCAGGCGGAAGTCGCGCTTGAGCACGAAGACCTGGGAGAGCACCAGCAGCGAGTTCATGAGCATCGTGAAGACGCCCATCGACCAGGGGAAGATCAGGCTCAGCACATAAGGCAGGCTGGAGATCGGCGAGGTGCCGAGGTTGGCCTTGACCGACAGCGCAACGCCGAAGGCCATGACGAACAGGCCGGCGATCAGGAGAAAGATTCGTTTCAGCAGGATGGGGGTGAACATGAGCGGGGGCGCCCGGCGGCGTATGTGGCGCCTGAACGGGAAAAAAGCATAGATGGTACTCCAATCGCCGTTCAGGTCGCTTCGGGCGAGTGCGGCGCGCGCCAGCGTGGCCGGCCAGTGGCCAGCCGCAAGCGTTACGGCTTCGTTCGGCCGCGCGGCGGCTGCGCGCCAGCGATGGCGGACTGCACCCAGCCGATCAGGCGGTCAAGATCGATCGCGCCCGAGTGCCGCTCGATGATTCGTCCGCGCCGCAAGATGATCAGCGTGGGAATGCTGCGGATGCCAAAGCGCGCGGCGATTTCGCCTTCGTCCTCGGTATTGAGCTTGGCGACCCGGACCATCGTTGCCAGCGCCTTGGCCGCCGCGTCGATCACCGGGGCCATGGCTTTGCACGGCGCACACCAGGGTGCCCAGAAATCGACCAGCACGGGCAGGTCGGAATTGTTGACCTGACGGTCGAAATTGCCGGCGGTCAGCGTCAGCGGCGCGCCGACGAACAGGCGCTGCTTGCACCTGCCGCACAGCGGCCGGTCGGCGATGCGGTCGATGGCGACGCGGTTCGTCGTGGCGCAATGGGGGCAGACGATCTGGCGTGTGTCGCTCATGGCAGGCTCCTTGGTCGGGGCAGGTCGCTCAGGAATTCGGCAGTTTGGCCGGCGTGCGCGGGTCGATGTTGGCTTTCAGGCCGCCGCTGAAGCTGCTCACCGAAAAGCCGTTCTGCGTCAGTACCCGGGCGGCGAAGTAGCTCATCTTGCCGAAGGCGCAGAGCGTCACCACCGGACGGCTGCGGTCGAGCTCGTCGAGCCTCGCGCGTAGCGTCGGAAAAGGAATGTTGATGGTCTTTCCGGGGGCCGGGAAAGCGTCGGCGAGCGGCTTGCCGCGCACATCGACGACCTGCACCAAAGGATCGTCGGGCAGCACGCTGGTATGCTTGACCAGGCCGTCGCGTCGGTTGCAGGCGGCAAAGCCGGCCAGGTTGATGACGTCCTTGGCCGAACCGAACGGCGGCGCATAGGCGAGTTCGAGATGGCACAGGTCGTCGATGCTCATTCCGGCGACGATGGCCGTCGACAGCACGTCGATACGCTTGTCGATGCCTTCCCAGCCGCTCGCCTGGGCGCCGAGCAGGCGGCCGTCTTCAGGTGACCAGATGATCTTCAGCGTGATCGGCTTGGCGCCGGGGTAATACGAGGCGTGATGGTTGTCGTTGACCGTCACGGTCTGATAGGGGATTGCCGCAGCCTGCAAGCGTTTCTCGCTCCAACCGGTGATTCCGGCGACCGCAGCGAAGGCGCGAACGATTCCGGTGCCGACCGATCCGGGATAGGGGCGGGCCTTGTCGCCCATGAAGATATGGTCGGCGGCGACGCGCCCCTGACGGTTGGCCGGGCCGCCCATGGCGACGACGGTCTTGCCGCCGAGAACGCGATCGCTCGTCTCGACGGCGTCGCCCGCCGCGTAGATGTGCGGGTCTGACGTGCGCTGGAATTCGTCGACGACGATATGGCCGCGCGCACCGAGCTGCAAGCCGGCGTTGCTGGCCAGTTCGCTGTCCGGCTTGACGCCGATCGAGAGGATGACGAGGTCGACTTCGAGCACTTTCCCCGAATTCAAATGGCAAAGCACGTGGTTTTCGTTACCGGCAAAGCGCGCCACGCCGTCGCCCAGATGGAGAGCGACATCGTGTTGGCGCAGTTCGCTTTCGAGCAGCGCGGCCATCGGCGCATCGAGCGGCGGGATGACCTGTTGCTGCAATTCGACGAGTTGCACTGACAGCCCCTTGCGCTGCAGTTGCTCGGTCATTTCAAGGCCAATGAAGCCGGCGCCGATGACGACGGCGCGCATTCCCGTTTCGCTGGCGGCGACGATACGGTCCATGTCCTGGAGGTTGCGCAGCGTGTGGATGCGCGCATCGTCGATTCCCGGCAAGTTCGGGCGGATCGGCGAAGCACCCGGGGCCAGCATCAGCTTGTCGTAGGTCAGCGATTGGGTCTGGCCGGTTCTGAGGTCGCGTACATCGACCCGCTTGTTGGCGCGATCGATTCGCGTCACTTCGCTTTGGGTGAGCACATCGAGATTGAGCAGGCCCTTGAGCGACTCCGGCGTGTGCACCGCCAGCGCGTTGCGGGTCGGGATCTCGCCGCCGATGTGGTAGGGCAGACCGCAATTGGCGAACGAAACGTCGGGCCCGCGTTCGAGGATCGTGATGCGCGCCGATTCGTCGAGCCGCCGCGCGCGGGCGGCAAACGATGCGCCCGCGGCGACGCCGCCAATGACGATGATGTTGATATGTTCCATGGCTTAACTCCTGAAATGGCTTGGTTGGGATTCCCGATCGCGGGCGATGCAAACAATATATTGACGAACATAATGTTTGTCAATATATTAGTAACAAATGAATTTAGGAGGATGCATGGAAAACAGCGACGCTGTACAGCACATCGATGCCATGCGCGCCGCCGCCGGCGAGGCCACGGCGCTGTTGTTCGCGCTGGCCAACGAGAATCGACTGCTGCTGCTTTGCCAACTCACCAAGGGTGAAAAGTCGGTGAGCGAACTGGAGGAGTTGCTCGATATTCACCAGCCGACGCTGTCGCAACAACTCGGCGTATTGCGCTCGGAAGGTTTGGTCAATACACGCCGCGACGGCAAGCGGATTTATTACTCGGTGGCCGACGAGCGGGTGCTCGTTTTGCTGGGTACGATGTATGAACTTTTTTGTCCCAAAGAGGAGTGTGAGAAATCATGACGATCGACTGGTCACATTTCACCCCGCTCACGGCGTTGTGCGGCGGCTTGCTCATCGGTCTTTCGGCGGCCGTTCTGCTGCTCTGCAACGGGCGTATTGCCGGCATCAGCGGCATCGTCGGCGGCTTGCTGCAGCGCTCCAAGGCGGGCGATTTCGGCTGGCGTGCAGCCTTCGTGTCGGGCCTGATTCTCGCCCCCGTGCTCTATCGTGTCTTTGGCGAACTGCCGCAGAGTCGGATCGATGCCCACTGGGCGACACTCGTCGTCGCCGGCGTATTGGTCGGCTTCGGATCCCGCCTCGGTTCGGGTTGCACCAGCGGCCACGGCGTCTGCGGGATATCCCGCCTGTCGCCTCGTTCGCTGGTGGCGACGGCAACGTTCATGAGCACCGGTTTCATCGCGGTGTACATCGTTCGCCATCTTCTTGGGGGGTGAAAATGAATATTCTGATTGCATTGCTAAGCGGGTTGATTTTTGGTCTCGGGCTGATCATTTCAGGCATGGCCAATCCGGCCAAGGTGCTCGGCTTCCTCGACCTCGCCGGCAACTGGGACCCTTCGCTGATCTTCGTCATGGGCGGCGCCATTGCGTTGGGCGTCGTCGCCTTCCGCTTTGGCGGGCGGCGGAGCGCGTCCTTGCTGGGCCAGCCGATGCAAATGCCGACCGCCAAACAGATCGACCAACGGCTCGTCGTTGGCAGCGCGATCTTTGGCGTCGGTTGGGGGCTGGCCGGAATCTGCCCCGGGCCGGCGTTGGTGTTGCTCGGCGCGGGTGCGGTCAAGGGCGTCGTATTTGTCCTGGCGCTGCTCGCCGGGATGGCGCTCTTTGAAGCGAGCCAACGCTGGCTGACGTCCCGTCGATAACGTGATTCTGATACGAAAGGAAAGCAAAATGACTGAAAGTTACAAGAACACCGCGCAGCTGATCGGCGCGAAGCTCAAGGAATTCGGCAAAAGGATTCCGGAGACGATGCAGGGGTTCAACCAGATGGGCAAGGCGACGCATGCCGATGGTGCGCTCGATGCCAAGACCAAGGAGCTGATCGCCATGGCGATCGGGATCGCCGCGCGCTGCCAGGGCTGTCTGGCCTTTCACGCGCAGGCCTGCGTCAGGCTTGGCGTGACACGCGCCGAGTTCGAGGAAATGCTGCAGGTTGCCGCGTACATGGGCGGCGGTCCGTCGCTGATGACCGCTGCTGAAGCGATGCTCGCCTACGAGGAGTTCGGCGGCGAAAAGCTCGTTTGAAGAGCGCGTCGGCGGTTTTCTCGGCATAAAAAAGGGCGCCGCAACGGGCGCCCTGTCTGTGTTTCAGGCTTGCGCCTGACGGTAATTACGCGAACAGCTCGGCGCGCTTGATCAGTTCTTCGAGCCCCGGTTCATTGGGGTTGCGCGGCTTGCCCGGGTGGATGATCGAAACCTGGCAATTCTCGGCGGCTTCGACGAGTTGCGCGTAGGTTCCGGCATTGACGTCGGCGATGTAGGCCTGCTGGTTGCCGTCGTAGGCGAACATCTTGTTGTTGAACTGGACGCACTCGTTGCAGGTCGAGCAGCGCGCCGTTTCGATGTAAGCCTCGTCGGGCGACCTTTCGGCTTCAGGCTCGACCGGCGCAGCCTCTGCCGCGGCGACCGGCGCCGCGACGCTGGCGACGGGCTCGGCGGCAGGCTTGGCCGCGCTCGCCGATGCCGCGGCCAGCTTTTCTTCCCACCGCAGGCGTTCGCTCGCCAGCAGCTTTTCGGCGTGCGAGTTGTGGATTCCGCCGAGTTCCTGCAGGCTGTTCCACATCGAGCGGCAACGGCGCGCCTCGCGGATTAACTTTTCGTCGACGATCACCTTCTGCAGCCGGTCTTCGCCGTCGACCATCGTCAGGCACGGAACGCTGTCGAGCGACCCGCGGCCTGGTTGTGCCAGCGCCGTTTCGACGGGGACCAGCGTGTCGTTCCAGTGCGTTCTCGGGATCAACGAAAAATGCTTGCTGTAGCGGGTGTCGCAGGCGACGAAATCGATCAGCGTGAAGGGCAGCTGCTGCGCAACCGCCTGATTCTTTTCGTCCTCATAGGCGAACTCGCGCAGCGGCCAGTCTTCTTCGGCCTGCGGGTTGGTCGCCAGGCAGAAGCGCGACGCCCAGTCGCGACCCGCCGATGGATCGAAGGTGAATGCCGGGAAGACGCGCGATTCGAGCGCTGCCGCGCCGATCAGGTAGGGCGGCAGGCCGCCGCTGGTCTTGGTCGCTCCGGAGAAGACGCTGAACAGCGCCGGGCCGGTGTAATCGAGCCCGCGCTGGATCTGCTCGCGCAGCTGGTAGAGGCTGGCGGCGGGCGATTGCAGCACGAATACGTCGTTGATTCCCATCGCCATGCTCGCCAGTTGGCGGCTGCGCAGCGCAAACGCCAGGTGGCCGACCGGCGATTCCTCGATGACGTCGTCGGTCTGCACCACGACCTTGATCGGCAGGTCGATCGCCAGGATTTCGTTGAGCTTGCTCTGCTCGGCGCCGCTCAGGCTGGTGGCGTTGATGCGCACCAGATAGTCGGGCAGCAGCGCGAGTTCTGCTTCGTCGAGCCCGTTCTGACCGAACGACTCGAACAGCGCGTCGTGCTTGACTTCGCTGTATTCGCCGCGGACCTCGAGTTCGGCCATGGCGATTGCACGCGCCAGCTCGATGGCCTTGGGCAGACGTTCGCGATAGGCCTTGAGCGCGTCGTTGCACGAATCGAAGGCGAAGGAATAGGGCGCCTCGGCCGTCGCGCTCGAGGTCGGGAAAAAGCGCTGCGATTGCAGCACGGCGAGCAGGTTTTGCACGCGTTTTTGCCGGCTCTTGGCGGGTTTTTTCTTGGCCGACGCTTTGACCAGGATGCGCGACATCGCTGCGAAATCGAAGCTGTCCATCGGACCGTTGCCGAACGACGCCCTGAGGTTTTCGGCGCTCTTGCCGGCATCCGAATTGACGAAGTCGGCCTTGATGATGTCAGAGAGCTTCTGCACCAGTCGATTGATGTCCTTGGCGAATTTTTTCGCCCGTTGTGTCTGGGTGATTGCCCAGGCGTGGCCGAGCAGGTGGTAGGGCAGCGATGCGTCGCAGTCGATCACGTCGCCGTCGACCTTGAGGTTGGCGCGCGCGCGAGAGAGGCTCTCGGCCATCAGTTTGTTGTCTTTGGCGAGCGCCGGTGCGGCCGCATCCCAGAGCGTCGAGAACGTTCCGCTGGTGCCCTTGGCCACCCGCGTGCGAATCTCCTGTTCGAGGCGCAGCACGTGCTTGCGGATTCGCTCGCCGTCGTCGCCGCGCGCCACCTTGTCGAGGATGGCGTCGATCAGGCCGGACAGCGGTTCGACCGCCGCCGGTCCTTCCTTGACCAGCACCAGCGGGAAGTCATAGCGCAACCGGGTGAGGTCGCGATAGCCCGCGAACAGGGCGGGTTGCAGCTTGAGACCGTCGATCGCCAGCAGATTGGGGCTGTGCCTCTTTCCGGTCAAATAAAAAGCAATATGCGCTTGCAGATCAGCATCCATAGGAGTCTAGCCATCTCGTATAAGTCGTTTAAATACCTGCCCCGCGATTGCGCGGGGCTGCGTTTCATCGGGCGCCGCAGATCAGACCGTGTACTTGTCGAGTTCGGCGTCAAAACCTTTTCTGATCGTCTCGGTCGTGCGCAGCACACCGGTCTGCCGCGTTTCCTCGTAACGCGGGATGTCGCGGTTCTGATAGAGAATGCCGACCGGAATGACGTCTTCGCTCGAGGCGATTTCGCGCGCCCGGTTCATGTCGAGCGGGTCGTGCTGTAGCTGATTTTTGTAGACCTTGGACAGGCCTGCGGAGAGCTGCAGCGAATTCTCGTGGTGCAGCAACTGGATCCGGTCGGGGTCCTGCATCCACGGCTCGAACGAGTTGGGCAGCCATTCCGGGCAGCGCTGCAGGACGCGGACGAAGGACATTCCCTTATGGTGATACGCCGCCTTGACGATCTCGAACAGGCTTTCCGGAATCCAGTCGACGGCTTGCGCGACGAACGACGCGTTGGCGACGCCGAGCGTCACGCTCAAGGGATTCAAGGCGTCCAGATAGCTGCCGCGCGGCGTGGTATTGCTCTTGGTGCCGATCGGCGAAGTCGGCGACGCCTGTTTCTTGGTCAGGCCGTAGATCCGGTTGTCGTGCAGGAAAACGGTCAGGTTCATGTTGTAGCGAATGGCGTGGATCCAGTGCGCCGCGCCGATGCTGCAGCAGTCGCCGTCGCCGGTGTTGACGAACACGGTGAGGTCGGGACGCGCCATCTTGACGCCTTCGGCGACCGGGAAGGCGCGGCCGTGGATGCCGTGGAAGCCGTAGGTCTTCATGTAGTGCGGGAAACGGCTCGAACAGCCGATCCCCGAAACGAAAACGGTTTTTTCGGGGCGCAGTGCCTCGTCGCGACACAGGCGCTGGACGGCGGTGAGGATGGCGTTGTCGCCGCAACCGGTACACCAGCGCGGAACGCCGCTCTGATAGTCTTCCAGTTCATGTTGCTCGTCGTAGAGATCGAGCAGGCAGTCGGTGGCAGAAGATTTCATGATTTCCTTTCCCTTACTTCTTTAGCTTGGCGAGTGCGACGCGGCGGATGGTGCTCGGCTTGACCGGCTGGCCCCTGACCTCGCTCCAGCAATCGACATCGACCAGATAACGCGAACGCAGCAGGATCGCCAGCGACGAATAACGACGGTTCGACTCGTCGATGATCTCCTCGTCGGGGCTGTCGCTCCAGTTGACCTCGATGGTCATCACCTTCTTGAAGCGCTGCATGATTTCCTTGATCCCGGGCTGCATCGGCTGCAGGAAACGCAGATTGATCGAAGCGACCTTCTTGCCCTCGGCGCGCAGGATATCGACGGTTTCCTCGATCGCGCCCTTGGTGCTGCCCCAGCCGATCAGCAGCAGATCGCCCTTGGCATCGCCATGGACTTCCGGCGGCGTCAGCGTCTTTTGCAGCGCCGCGAGCTTGAGGCTGCGCGCGCGCAGGCTCTCCTGGTTGATGTCCGGGTCGTAGGCGACATGGCTGTCGCGGTCGTGCGCGAGTCCGGTCACCGTATGCATGCCGCCCGGCTGACCGGGGATGAAACGGCGCGCGATGCCGGTGGTGGCGTCCCAGTCGTAGGGCCGGGCGCCTTCCGGAATCGGGCTCTGGTCGATCGGTGGCGCCAGCCACGATTCATTGAACGTCGGCCGGTTGAAGGGTTGCTGCGACGACGACAGGCTGGCGTCGGTCAAGACCACAACGACCATATTGAAGGCTTCGGCGATCTTGCGCGCGGTGATGATCGAGTAGAAGCAGTCCTCGATCGTCGCCGGCGCCATCACCACCTTGGGCGCGTCGCCGTGGCTGCCGAAGATCGCGCACATCAGGTCGCCCTGTTCGACTTTGGTCGGCTGGCCGGTGCTCGGTCCGCCGCGCTGGACATTGACCACCACCAGCGGGATTTCGGCCATCACCGCCAGTCCGATCGCTTCCTGCTTGAGCGAATAGCCCGGCCCCGAGGTGATGGTGACGGTGCATTTGCTGGCGTACGACGCGCCGATCGCGAAGGCGCAGGCGGCGATTTCGTCCTCGGCCTGATGCACCATGCCGCCGACTTTCTCGAAGACGTCGGAAAGATAATGCGACGCCGAGGTGGCCGGGGTGATCGGGTACATCGCGCACAGCTCGATGCCCGACGCCATGACGCCGAGCGCCAGCGCGGTGTTGCCGTTGGTGACGATCTGCGGGTGTTTGGCCGGCGTCGCCGGAATCGAGAAGCGGAAGTCGAGATTGGCACTTGCCCATTGATGGCCGGCTTCGAGCAGTTTGACGTTGGCGTCGATGACGCTCTTGCCCTTCTTGCCGAAGGTCAGTGCAACCTGGTCGCGTGCCGCCTGCAAATCGAAGCTGTAGATGTAGCACAGCATGCCCAGCGCGAACATGTTCTTGCCGCGCTTGGGGTCGGCGTTGAGCCGCTGGCACTCCTGCTCCATCGGCGTTTCGCGAACGTCGTAGCCGGCGGCGACCAGGCGGTCGTGCGTCTCGATATAAGCCATCGAGATGTTGATGTTCGAATGCTTGCGCCACATGCTTTCGAGGAAGATGATGCAGCCGGGCTTGAGCTCGCGATCGCGCACGCGGCCGAGCAGCACCTGCTCGTTGAACGCGACGACGAGGTCGGTCTGGTCGCCGCCGTTGGTGATGTACTTGGAGCCGATGCGGATGCGGTTGCCGCTGGCGCCGGCGACGCTGCGCGCCGGCGGGCGGATTTCGGCGGGGATGATCTCGGTGGTCCAGATGCCGTTGCCCATCCGCGCCGCGATCGATCCGAGCGATTGTCCGCAGCGCTGGGCGCCTTCGCCGGAATCGCTGATGATCTCGACGATGTGTTCGCTCAAGGTGACCGGCGCGCTCTTGCTACTGCCTGCACGCTTGCCGGGTTCGGCTTTTTTCATGGGTTTGTTGGATGCCATATCGTTTTTTCCATAGTCGCTGTGATGCGTGGGTGTCTGGGGAAATCCGGCTGATCAGGCCACTCGCACGCGCGTGAAATTGCGTTCGCGCAGATCGATGCCGAACAGTTTTTCGCTCCCGCTGGTATAGGGCAGCGCGCTGTCGCGGATGCCGAGGTAGGCCTTCATGCTGGCCGCCGCAGTGCGTCCGGCACCCATCGCCTCGATCACCGTCGCCGCGCCGGTGACGATGTCGCCACCGGCGAAGACGCCGGCGATCGACGTCGCGAGTCCTTCATCGGTATCGATGTAACCCCATTTGTTGAGCTTGAGCTGCGAGGTTTGACCCATGATCGGATTGGCGTTGGTACCGATCGCATAGACGATCAGGTCGCATTCGAAGTCGAATTCGCTGCCTTCGACCGGCACCGGGCGACGCCGGCCGGAAGCGTCGGGTTCGCCCAGTTCCATGCGCACGCAGCGCAGGCCGCGAACGTTGCCCTTGCCGTCGTCGAGCACGGCGACCGGATGCGTCAGCCAGTTGAACTCGACGCCTTCCTGCTCGGCGTGATGGACTTCTTCGGCGCGTGCCGGCGCTTCCTTGCGCGAACGGCGGTAGATGCAATAGACCTTTTCGGCGCCGAGGCGAACTGAGACGCGCATCGCGTCCATCGCCGTGTTGCCGGCGCCGACGACGACGACGCGCTTGCCGATCGGCTGCGGCGTGTCGAAGCTCGGGAATTCCTTGGCGCGCATCAGATTGCAGCGGGTCAGCAGTTCGTTGGCCGAGAGCACGCCGTTGAGCGAGTCGCCGGGAATGCCGAGCATCGTCGGATAGCCGGCGCCGACGCCGACGAAGACCGCGTGAAAGCCCATCTCGGTGACCATCTGCTCGATGGTGAACAGGCGGCCGACCAGCGTGTTGCACTCGAACTTGACGCCGAGCTTTCTGAGATTGCCGATCTCGGCGTCGATCACCGCGTTGGGCAGGCGGAAGTCGGGGATGCCGTATTTGAGCACGCCGCCGGGTTGGTGGAAGGCTTCGAATACGGTGACGTCGCAACCGGCCTTGGCCATATCGGCGGCGCAGGCCATTCCGGCCGGACCCGAGCCGACGATGCCGACCTTGAAGTCGTTGGGCTCGATATAGGGAATGTTGGCCCAACCCTCGCGGATCGCGGTGTCGCCGACGAAGCGTTCGAGCCGGCCGATGGCTACCGCTTCGAGCGACTGGCCGACCGTGCACACGCCTTCGCACTGGTTCTCCTGCGGGCAGACGCGGCCGCAGATCGCCGGCAGCAGGCTGGTCTCGGTCAGGATGTCGTAGGCACCGCGCAGATCCTTCTCGCTGATCTTCTGGATGAAGCCGGGGATGTTGATTCCCACCGGGCAACCTGAAACGCAGGGCTGGTCCGGGCAGATCAGGCAGCGTTCGGCTTCGCGCATGGCGTCGTCGGGGTGATAACCGCAAGCGACTTCTTCGAAATTCTTGGCGCGTACTGCCGGGTCCTGCTCGCGCATCGGCGTGCGCTCTTGGGGGATAGTCCGAATCGTTTTTTTCTTGGCCATTGATGTTTACCGTTTAACTGGAGCGTTAGTCATGTCTGCCTGAGAGGTTCGCCGCCGATCGCCTAGCGCAAATCGGTCGCCGCGATCGTCTTGTCGACGGCCTTCTGCAAGCGGCAGCCTTTTTCCTTTTCCCAGTGGTCGAGCGCCATGCGTTCTTCCTTGGTGTAACGTTTGAGGCGAGTCATCAGGTCGTCGAAGTCGACCAGGTGGCCGTCGAAGTCGGGTCCGTCGACGCAGGCGAACTTGACCGTATCGCCGATCTTGACGCGGCAGCCGCCGCACATTCCGGTGCCGTCGACCATCACCGGGTTGAGGCTGACCATGGTCTTGATCTTGAACGGGCGCGTCGCTTCGGCACAGCCCTTCATCATGATCGGTGGTCCGATGGCGACCACTTCGTCGATGTCCGGATGCTTGTCGATCGCCTGCAGGATTCCGGCGGTGACCATCCCCTTGATTCCGGCCGAGCCGTCGTCGGTGCAGATGATGAATTCGTCACAAACGGCTCTGAATTTGTCTTCCCAGAAGACCAGGTCCTTGTTGCGGAAGCCGACGACGCCGATGACGTAGGCGCCGGCTTCCTTGAAGCCGCGCGCCTGCGGAAAGATCGGCGCGACGCCGAGGCCGCCGCCGACGCAGATCACTTTTTTAGCGTGGCTGATCGGGCTGGGGATTCCCATCGGGCCGACCAGCGCGTAGAGCGAAGTGCCGACCTGGCATTCCTGTTGCATCTGCCGCGTGGTCTTGCCGATTGCCTGGATCACCAGCGTGATCGTTCCTTTTTCTCGGTCGAAATCGGCGATCGTCAGCGGAATCCGCTCCCCATGCTCGCTGAGCATGACAATGACAAACTGACCCGGCTTCGCCGCTTTGGCCATCAATGGGTGATGAACCTCAAGCAGATAGGTCAGGTCCGAAAAATTCTCTCGGGTCACGATTTCAAAATTCGACATTTTCCTTGCTTTCATATCCGTCTAGGCGGGTTGGAAGAACGGTTAAGCGACGCCGCTTGCTGCTCGGCGGTTAACGGATCATTTTCACCAGGTTTTGGGTCGATCGCAAATGATCGATGGGCACTAGCTTGTTCCGTTTTGGAAGCAAGTCCAGGCGCTTAGCAGGGCGCTGCGCAATTGGTCGGCGCCGATCGGCCAGCGATCGTCAGCCAAGCGGAGGGCGCTTGGCAAGCGATTTTTATCGCCAAACCGGTACGCTGGCTCGGGCCAAACACGCCGTCGCCGTCAGGCAACGACGGCGGCCGGGTTTTCCCCGCCGTTATCGATTGGCGGGGGCTGGTCAGACTTAACCGTCCCGGCGATCAATTCGCCGTCGGCTTGGGGATTCCGAATTGATCGGGAGATTCCTTGGCGCCTCCCGACTCAAAGATCAGCCACGCCATCTGCGATTGCCAGGCTTTGGCAAAATCCTTGGCTTCCTTGCCCGAAATTCCCATCAGGGTAAAGCCGTTGCTGGTCGCGTATTCCTGGAAATTCGGGTCGGCGAAGGCGGTTTTGAAAGCCCCCGTCAGCTTGTCGATAATCGGCTGCGGCGTTCCTTTCTTGACCCATACCCCGTAGAAGAATCCCGATGCTTTCATGATCGGGACATACGCCGGATTGAGCGCGGTAATCGGCGGAACGTCGGGCAATGCCGGATTCGGCGAGTTGGTCATGATCGCCAGCGCACGCAGGTCACCCTTCTTGATGTGCGGAACGGCGGCGCCGACCGCCAGGCCGCTGACGCCCAGTTGCTTGCCAAGCAGCGCGCTGGCCAGCGGACCGTCGCCGTCAAAGGCGACCTGGTTGAAGCTTACCCCCTCAACCTTTTTGACGATCGCTGCGGTGACGTAGGGCTGGCCACCGATGCCGCTGATGCCGATGCTTATTTTTCCCGGGTTGACCTTGGCCGCAGCGATCAGATCGGCATAGCTTTGATACGGCGAATCGTTGGCCACGACAATGACGGTCGCGCCCTGAACCGAAAGCAGGATCGGTTCGAAGTCGTCATAGCTGAGCTTGGAGAGTCCGAGGGTCTGATAGAGTTGGGGGTTCTCGGCGTTGAACAGCAGCGTATAGCCGTCTGCTTTCTGCTCGAAGACCGCCTGTGTCGCAACCGATCCCGTGCCGCCGGTCTTGTTGCTCAGCGCGATCGGGCCGCCGAGCGCTTTTTCGGCAAGCAGCGTCAATTTCCGTGAAACGGTGTCGGTGCCGCCGCCCGCTCCCCAGGCGATCAAGCCATTGATGGTTTGCGAAGGGTAGGGCTTTTCCCTTTCACAGGCAGTCAACAGCATCCCGGCAACAACCAGCGCCAGGGTCAGGCAACTCGTCTTCTTGATGGGCAGCATGGGTTCGACTCTCCTTTTGATGGGCCGGCTTTTTTGGGGAAAATTGGCGTCAAGCCGCACGGAGCGCCAAGTTAAAACCATTCGCCGGTCTTGGCAAGCAAATCGATTTTCAAGTTCGGGCGGCGAGCTGATTCTCGCTCGATATATCCAAAAAAGGCGCCACGTCGGAAAAAAACCGGGGTGGCGCCGATGGCCTGCGCGACGGCGTGACCGCCGCCCGCAAAAATTACTTCTTCGTAGCGCGATACTTGGCGATCTCGGCATAGAGTTCCTTGCCCAGCGCCTCGTCATAGACCTTGAGGTACTTCTCGACTACCGGCTTGGTCGCTTCGCGGAAGCGTACCATTTCGGCCGGCGAGATTTCATTGACGACCGTCGTCTTGCTCTTCTTGAGCTCTTCGAGGCAGTCGATCGACTTCTTGAGCGACACCTGACGCTCGTAGACGCTCGATTCCTTGGCGGCTTCCATGATGATCTTCTTCTCGTCGGCGGTGAGCTTGTCCAGGCTCTTCTTGCCCATCAGCAGCGACTGCGGCGTATAGGAATAGCGATTGACCGAATAGAACTTCGAGACTTCGCCGATCTTGCCGTAGATCATGTTGAGCGGGGGCTGCCCGCCGCCATCGACGATTTTCGCCTCGAGCGCGGTGAACAACTCAGCATAGGGCAGCGGCACCGCCGACGAGCCAAAGGCCTTGAAGGTGTCGATCGTCACCGGCGTTTCGGTGACGCGCATCTTGAGACCGGCGACATCCTCGACCTTGGTGATCGGGTGCTTGCTGTTGTGCAGGCTGTAATAGCCCATGTCGAAATAAGACAGGCCGACCAGCCCCTTGGGTTCGAGCTGGGCGTGCAGCTTCTTGCCGAACGGGCCGTCGAGCACGGCGTAAGCTTCCTGTTCGCTGTCGAAAAGATACGGCAGGTCGACGAGTCCGGCGTCCTTGATGATGCCGACCAACAGGTTGGTGTTCATCGTTGCGCCGTCGACGGTGCCGCCCTGCATCGACGAGAGCACCTGGATGTCCTTGCCGAGACTGGCGGCGGTGAATACCTTGATGACGATCTTGCCGCCGCTCTTTTCTTTCACCAGTTCGGCAAACTTCATCAAGCCATCGACCTGCGGATTGCCTTCGACATTGCTCGTCGCGAATCTGAGAACGTGTTCCTTGATGTCCGCCGCGCTGGCCGACGTAGCCGATAAAACCAGGCCACAAGCCGCGATTGCTGCACATACCGTCTTAAACGTCTTCTTCATGAGTCCTTTTCCCCTGTTTAAAGAAATACCGGCCATCGTTGCCGGACTGGGTCGCTACGGCTTCAACTCGGTGACCGCTGTTGAAGCAGCGAGGCAGGACCTTGCGCCGAGTCGCTGCGGGTGTCAACGATGCGGTCGTGACGACGCTGGTCGACAGATTTTTTTGCTGCTTGCGAGGTTATGATCGATAATCGCGCGCTGCAGAGGTTCCGCAGGAGTTCTCATGACAACAAACAAACCCGACCTTGATCGAAGCGACTGGATTGCCGGCCTTGAAAAAGGCATCCGCATCATCGAAGCGTTCAACGATGCCCATCCGCGACTGACGCCGTCGACCGCCGCGCGGCGCACCGGGATCACGCGCACGGCGGCGCGCCGCTACCTGTTGACGCTGCAGCACCTCGGCTATGTCGAGAGCGATGGGCGCCTGTTCTGGCTGACGCCGCGCGTGCTGCGGCTGGGCTGGTCGTATTTCGACTCGGCCAAGCTGCCGCGCGCGGTCCAGCCTCACCTGCAGCGAATCAGCGTGGCGCTGGGCGGCGCCACTTTTTTCGCAGTGCTCGACGAGGATGAGGTGATGTTCGTCGCGCGCGACGGTTCGAGCCTGGTGCAGAACGTCGGCTACGTTCTCGGTGCGCGCATTTCAGCCAATCTCTCGGCTGCCGGGATCGCCATGCTGGCGTGCCTGAGTGACGACGAGGTCGATCGCTGGATCGCCGGACGTCGCTTCATCCAGTACTCGCCTTATACGACGACCACCGTCGAGGGCGTCCTCGAATGCATCAGGAAGGCGCGCCATCTGGGCTACGCGCTGCTCGAGCAGCAGCTGGCGATGTCGGTGCGCGGCATCGCCGTACCGATCCGCAATCGCGAGGGCAAGATTCTCGGCGCCATCAGCGTCAGCCTGCATATGGGGACTGAGACTCCGGAGCACGCCGTGGCGCGCGCCCTGCCGCTGCTGCGCGAGGCCGAGTATGCCCTGCTCTCGACGTTTTGAGCGCCGGCTTGGGTTGGCGTCTGGGCCGCTGCGCAGCGCCTTTTTGCTGCGTCGCTGGTGACCCGTGCAAGCGCAGGGGATATACTCTGCGCTGATAACCCCAAGGGATGAACGCAGCAAATCCCGCCCACGCACAGGAGCCAAGATGACCAACGCCACGGATCGCGAGTCAGTTCCAGAACCCCCGAATCCCATTGGAATGGACGGCATCGAATTCATCGAATTCACGACCTCCAGGCCGCAGGCGCTCGGTGGCGTTCTCGAGCGAATGGGATTTCGCCCGATCGCGAGGCACCGTTCACGCGAGGTCGAGCTCTACCGACAGGGGACGATGAACATCATCATCAACTCCCAGGCCACCGATATCCCGCGCACCGTCGAGCCGATCGAACGGCCGATCATCAGCGCACTGGCGATTCGCGTTCGCGACGCCGATGCCGCCTACCGCAAGGCGCTCGATCTGGGCGCCTGGGAAATCCCGGTGCGCGCGCGCGCGCTTGAACTCAATATTCCCGGTATCCACGGCGTCGGCGAAAGCCTGATCTATTTTGTCGATCGCTACGATGAGTTTTCGATCTACGACATCGACTTTCGGGCGATTCCCGGTGTCGACCCCAATCCGCCGGCGATCGCCGGGCTCGATTTCTTCGGCATCGTCCAGTACGTCGGGATCGACCGCACCAACGACTGGACCGAATTCTATTCGCAGATCTTCGGCTTCGTCGCGATCCCCGATACCGTGCGCTTTGGCATCATGCCGCGCGGCTTGCTGCTGCAAAGCCCGTGCAAAAAGTTCTATCTGCAGTTGATCGAGCCCGATGGCGCCGCGCAGTATGCACCGATTGAAGAGCAGCTCCAGCGCATCGGCCTGGGAACGCCCGACGTGATCGCCGCGGCCAGCGAACTCGAGAAACGCGGCATCGAGTTTCTCACCACCGACAAGGTGCATACCAGCGAACGCGGCGCGCTGACCAAGGCGGTTCTTGGCGGCGTGATGTTCGAGCTGGTCCATGCCGAAGCCGGCGAAGCGAAGTCGTTGTCATGAATTTCAACGACTTCGGGATTGACAGCGCGTCGATGGCGGGGTCGCTCGAAACCCGCCTGGCGGCGGCTAGGCAGGCCGGTTTTTCGCAGATGATGATTTCGGCGACCGATATCGTCGGTCATCCGTCGAGTACCGATGCGGCGGTACGCGCGATCCGTGACAGCGGCCTGCGCGTGACCGGGCTCGAGGCGCTACGCGATTTCGAGGGGCTGACCGGCAAGATGCACGATTACAAGCTCGACGTCGCCAAGTCGATGCTCGTGCTGTGCCATCGCATCGGTGGCCGCCTGCTGCTCACCGAGGCGTCGGCTTCGACCCATGCCGACGTCGATCCGGAGAAGATCGCGCGTGATCTGCGCAAGCTGTCTTTCCTGGCGCTGCCGATGGGAATCCGAATCGCCTTCAAGAGCTTCTCGTGGAGCCGTACGGTCAATAATTTTTCGGCGGCTGCGGAAATCGTCTCGTTGGCCAACTGTCCGAACCTCGGGCTCGCCATCGATGCCTTCGACGTGATCGCCGCCGGGGTTCCGCTCGACGATCTCGATCTGATCCTGCCGCAGCAGATTTTCCTGGTTCAACTGTCCGACTTCATGCTGCAGGAAATCCGATCGACCGAGGAGCAGGCGGCGATGGCTTCGCATTTCCGCGTTTTTCCGGGCGAGGGCGCGCACAGCGAAGAACTCGCCAAATTCATCGTCAAGCTCGAAGAGATCGGTTATTTCGGCGACTACAGTTTCGACGTCTACAACAGCGACTATCTGCAGATGCCGGCCGAATCGATCGCCGCCCGGGCGCGGCGGGCGGCCGACTGGCTCGGTGAAACAGTGCTGCGGCGGACGCTGCCGGTACCCAATATGGAGCGATTGCGTCGCGTCGGCGCCGATTGAAGAGACGTGTCTGATATCGATGGCTTGAGCGTGACGGCGTGCCATGAGTGCGATCTTTTGCTGCGCGAGCTGACGCTGCCGATCACCGCCGGCGCCGTGAGTTGTCCGCGCTGCGGCGCCGTGCTTTACCGGGTCAGTCATGACGCGCTCGAACGAACGCTGGCGCTGACTTGCGCCGCGCTGGTGCTGCTGCTGGTCGGCAATCTGTTTCCGATCGTCGGTTTGAACATTCAGGGCCATCATGTTGAAACGACCGTGCTCGGCGCCGCCAGGCAGCTCTGGCGTGACGACATGCCGCTGGTCGCCCTGGTGCTGCTGGCGACGACGGTGCTGATGCCGCTCATCGAACTCTGCGCGCTGGCCTGGCTGTTGCTGCCGCTGCGCAGCGGCCGGCGACCTCCGGGGTTCGTGATCATCTTCCGGGCGCTGCAACTGGCGCATCCGTGGGCGATGGTCGAGGTTTTCATCCTCGGCGTGCTGGTCTCGCTGGTCAAACTGTCGCACCTCGCCGATGTGCTGCCGGGGCCCGCGATCTGGTGCTTCGGCGCGCTGATGCTGGTGCTCACCGTGCTCAGCTCGCTCTTGGATCATCGCGCCTTGTGGCAGGCGTGGGAGGCGGCGCAAGAATGAGCGCGATGAGCGCGCGCGAGCAGGGCTTCGCCTTGTGCGAGGTCTGCGGTCGCCTCGGCAAAGTGGCCGAAAGCGAGCGCTGTCTGCGCTGCGGGGCGCGTCTGCACTATCGCCGCCCGTCCAGCCTGGAGCGCAGCTGGGCGCTGCTGATCGCCGCCTATGCGCTCTATCTTCCCGCCAATCTGCTGCCGGTCATGGAGACGCAGTCATTGTTCGGTGTCCAGAGCGACACCATCATGAGCGGTGTGGCTTTTTTGTGGCATTCCGGCTCGTGGGTGCTGGCGCTGATCGTCTTTTCGGCGAGCATCGTCGTTCCGCTGCTCAAACTGCTGTCGCTCACCGTCCTGCTGATCTCGGTGCAGCGCCGCCGGCCCGGGCCCAGGCTGCCGCGCGCGCGCCTCTATCGTCTGCTCGAACTGATCGGTCGCTGGTCGATGCTTGATGTCTATGTCGTCGCGATCCTGGTCGCGCTGGTCCAGGCGCAGTCCTTGGCGACGATGGCGCCGGGACCGGGGGTGTTGGCTTTTGCCGCGGTCGTCGTGCTCAGCATGCTGGCGACCATGGCGTTCGACCCGCGCCTGATCTGGGACCGCGTTCAAAATGAGGAAATCCGTCGTGAATCCAACTGAGCCTGCTGCGCCTGAACATTTGCCGACCGGCCGGGTTAGCCCGCCGCGCCGACGCCTGAACATGATCTGGATCGTTCCCCTGCTGGCCGTGCTCGTTGGCCTCGGTTTGGTGGCCAAGACGATTCTGGCGCGCGGCCCCGAAGTGACTTTGCAGTTTGCCCAGGCCGAAGGGCTCGAGGCCAACAAGACGCGCGTCAAGTTCAAGGACGTCGATGTCGGAACGGTCAAGTCGATCGCGCTCAATCCCGACCGCGCATCGGTGCGCGTCACCGTCCAGATGGACAAGCAGGCCGAGGGCTTGTTGGTCGAGGACAGCCGCTTCTGGGTGGTGCGGCCGCGAATCGCCGCCGGCAATATCTCGGGGCTGGCGACACTGCTTTCCGGCGTCTACATCGCGGTCGACCCGGGCAAGTCGGAAGAGAGCCGGGACGAATTCATCGGCCTCGAGGAGCCGCCGCAGGTCACTTCCAATACGCCGGGACGGCAATTCAAGCTCAGTGCCGACGACTTGGGCTCGCTCGATGTCGGCTCGCCGGTCTATTTTCGCCGGATCCGGGTCGGACGCGTCGTCGGTTACTCGTTGCAGAAGGACGGCAGCGGCGTCGACGTGCGCGTCTTCGTCGACGCCCCTTACGATCGCCTGGTGACCGAGGCGACGCGTTTCTGGCACGCCAGCGGCCTCGAACTCTCGCTCAATGCCGACGGCGTCAAGCTCGACATGCAATCGCTGCTCAGCCTGGCGCTGGGCGGGGTGGCCTTCGCTTCGTCAACGGAAGATGCGCCGGCGGCGCGCGCCGAACCAGCGGCCAGCTACACCCTGCATGCGGATCAACGCAGCGCCTTGTCGCAACCCGAAAGCCGCGTCGAGAAGTACGTGCTGACCTTCCACGAGTCCTTGCGCGGCCTGGCGGTCGGCGCCCCGGTCGACTACCGCGGACTGATCGCCGGCGAAGTCTCGCGGATCGATCTCAATTTCGACTCGGGCGACGCGGAATTCGCCGTCCTCGTCGAGGTCACGCTCTATCCGGATCGCTTCGCCCGGCGAAGCGGCCAGCCCGTCGACCGGGAAATCTCGGACAAGTTGATCCGCCAGACGCTCGACCGGATGGTCGCCAAGGGCTTCCGCGCGCAGGCGCGCACCGGCAACCTGCTGACCGGTCAGCTCTATGTCGCGCTCGATTTCTTTCCGCGCGCCAAGGCAGCGAAAATCATTCGTACGGGTCGTATCCCCGAGTTGCCGACCGAGCCCGCGATGCTCGTTTCCTTGCAGGATCAGCTGCTGCCGATCGTCGAGTCGCTGCGCCTGACCTTGCAGCACGTCGACGCGCTGGTGCTTCGCGTCGACAAGGAGGTGGCGCCCGAAGTGACCGCCACTTTGCGCGACGCGCGCAAGACGATGGATTCCGCCGACCGCATGCTGGCGACGGCAGACAAGGCGCTGCACAGCGACGCGCCGCTGCAAGCCGAGTTGCGCGAGACGCTGCGCGAGGTCGGCAAGGCGGCGACGGCAGTGCGCAACCTCGCCGATCTGCTTGAACGGCAGCCCGAATCCTTGATCAGTGGCAAGAAATGAGAGCGAAAATGAAGCGAAAAAACCTGTGCTGCGGCCTGCTCGCCAGCGTCCTGCTCGGCGCTTGCGGAACGACGCCGCCGCCCGTTTACTACGCGCTCGACGATCAAGCCATGAGCGTCGCGAAGCGCGCAACGACGCCGAGCGTCGCCATCGTTCAGGCCAAGCTTCCCGACTCGCTCGACCGCCCGCAACTGGTGATTCGCAGCGCTGCCAATCGCGTGCAGCTTTCCGAACAGCGCCGCTGGGCCGAACCGCTGCGCTACGAGATCCCGCGCGTGCTCGCCGACGACCTCGGGCGATTGCTCGACTCGTCGCGCGTCGCGGCCTTGCCGGTCGATGTCCAGCGCTTTTCTGCCGACTTCAACGTGCAGCTCGATATCCAGCGGCTCGAAATCGTCGAGGGGCAGGGCGCCGACCTCGACCTGATGTGGCTGATCGAATCGCGGCAAGGCAAGGTGACCGTCGGGAGAAGCACGCTGCGCGAGCCGCTGGTCGGGACTGGTGGGGCGGGCGGCGATACGGCGGCGTTGGTCGCCGCTTTGCGCCGCGCGCTCGACCGGGCCGCCGCCGACATCGCCGCCGAAATTCGCCGCCAGAGCGGCAGCGCGCCGGCCAAATAGGCGACGCCGGCGTCGTCCGCTGGCGTTCGCCGCGTGGCTGACCGCCTAGCCGAGCACCTGGCCGTGCTCGCGCGAATCGTGGAAGCCGACCTTGGTCCATTTTTCGCGAGTCACGTCGAGGTTGTAGCGCGTGCTGGCTAGATAAACCAGGTTGCCGTCGACATCCTTGGCCATGCGGTGCTGCTGCTCGCGCTCGAAATTGCGGCGAGTCAAATCGTCGGGGAAGGTCAGCCAGCGCGCGGTATTGATGTCGGCGGGCTCGAAAATCGCATCGACCTTGTATTCGGTCTGCAGGCGCTGGGCGACGACCTCGAACTGCAGCGTGCCGACCGCGCCGAGCAGCATCGCGCCGCTCGCCAGGTTCTCGAAAACCTGGATCGCGCCTTCCTCACCGAGCTCCTGCAAGCCCTTCTGCAACTGCTTGCTCTTGAGCGGGTCGCGCAAGCGTGCGACGCGGAAGAGCTCCGGGGAAAAGTAGGGGATTCCCTTGAAGGCCAGCGTTTCGCCTTCGGTCAGCGTGTCGCCGATGTGCAGCTGGCCGTGGTTGTGGATGCCGATGATGTCGCCGGCGACCGCGTCCTCCATCAGCACGCGTTCGTTGGCCATGAAGGTCAGCGCGTTGGCGAGCTTCATTTCGCGGTCCATGCGCACGTGTTTGACCTTCATCCCGGATGAATAGCGACCCGAGCAGACGCGGAAGAAGGCGATGCGGTCGCGGTGCTTGGGGTCCATATTGGCCTGGATCTTGAACACGAAGCCGGTGAACGCCGGTTCGGCGGGTTGCACCATGCGTGCGCCGCCATCGCGTTCCTGCGGCGGCGGCGCCCAGTCGATCAGCGCCTGCAGGATTTCCTGGACGCCGAAGTTGTTGATCCCCGAGCCGAAGAAGACCGGCGACTGCAGTCCGGCGAGAAAGTCGACGAGGGAAAACGGGCTGCTCGCGCTCTGGATCAGATCGACGTCCTCGCGCAGCTTGCCGACCTCGAGCGGGAACTGTTCGTCGAGCACCGGGTTCATGATGCCGTCGAGCTTTTCCGACTCGACGCGCCGCTCTTCGCCCGGGGCGAAGCGCAGCAGGCTGTCATTTTGCAGATGATAGACGCCGCGGAAGGTCTTGCCCATGCCGATCGGCCAGGTGATCGGCGCGCACTCGATGTTGAGCACCGCTTCGATTTCCTCGAGCAGGTCGAAGGGTTCGCGCACCTCGCGGTCGAACTTGTTGACGAAGGTGATGATCGGCGTGTTGCGCATGCGGCAGACGTTGATCAGCTTGATCGTCTGCGCTTCGACGCCCTTGGCCGCGTCGATCACCATCACCGCGGCGTCGACCGCGGTGAGCACGCGGTAGGTGTCTTCCGAGAAGTCTTCGTGGCCCGGCGTGTCGAGCAGGTTGACGGTGTGGTCCTGGTATTCGAACTGCATCACCGAGCTGGTCACCGAGATACCGCGCTGCTTCTCGACCTCCATCCAGTCGGAGGTGGCGTGGCGCGCGCTCTTGCGGCTCTTGACGGTTCCCGCGAGCTGGATCGCGCCGCCGAAGAGCAGCAGCTTCTCGGTCAGCGTCGTCTTGCCCGCGTCAGGGTGCGAGATGATCGCGAAGGTGCGGCGCTTGGCGACGTCGCGCAGGATTTCGGGGGGGAAGGGACTGCTCTCGGGGCTGCTCATCGGGACTTCTTCCTGCTGCAAAAGGGCGAAGTATACCGAAGAAGCTCGGCTTCGATCGCGTTCGATGCGCAGCAGCACCGTGCTGGCGTCGTCGCATCGTCCTTCGCGCCGCCGATCGGTGCGGCAAGTAGTCGGCTTTTTGGGGTTTGGTTGACAAAAGGAATAAAAGTTAACAAACTGTACGCATGCCAAAGAAACGTCCTGAACATCAATACCTGCTCGACCAACTTCAGCAGATCGCACGCGGGCTGGGCGAGACTTTTGCGCCCTTTTGCGAAGTCGTCGTGCATGACCTGAGCAAACCCGACCATGCCATCCTGGCGATTCACAACAACCTGTCTGGTCGGCAGGTCGGCGATCCGATGACCGAGTTGGGCAAGCAACGGATTGCCGACGTTGATTTCCCGCAGGTCGTCGCCAACTATCCGAATCGTTTTCCCGACGGCCGGCAAGCCAAGAGCACGTCGATCGGCATCCGGGATAGCCAGGGGAATTACGTCGCTGCGCTGTGCCTCAACGTCGATCTGACGGTCTTTCAAAACCTTCAGAATGTGCTCACCCGCTTCGGCGCGACAGGCGTCGCACCAGGCGTCGATGAATCGCTGGCGCCGCTCGGATCGCAGTCGCTCAGGGGCTATATCGACGAATTCGCCGCGCATCGGTCGACGACGCCGCGTGCGCTCAAAGCCGACGAGCGGCGGACCTTGCTGCGCGAGCTCAAGGAAGGCGGCTTGCTCGAAGTGCGGCGCGCGATCGATACCGTGGCGCAGCATCTGGGCGTTTCGCGCACGACGCTCTACATCGACACCCGGAAAATCGGTCTCTGATTCATATAAGGGCAAACGCATGAGCAAATGTACGAAGTTGTTGTTGCTCGACAAAAACCAGGTCGAGTCATTGCTCAAACCGGATGACGTGCTGGCTGCGGTCAGCGAATCATTCAAGCTCCATAGCCTGGGCGAGGGCCGACTATTTCCGGTCGTTCGTGAAAAGCTGCCGGCCGGCGGCGTTTTCGGCATCAAGTCCGGCGACGTCGCCAGCCAGGGCTTGCTCGGCTTCAAGGCGGCCGGATTCTGGGCGGGCAACCGCGCGCTCGGCGGCGAACCGCATCAGGCGACCATTTTGCTGTTCGATCAAGAGACCGGACGCCCGCTGTGCGTGATCGACGGCAATATCGTCACGACGCTGCGCACCGGCGCCGCTGGCGGCCTGGGGCTGCTGCAGTTGGCGCGGCGCGACAGCACCCGGCTGTGCGTCTTCGGCACCGGCGTTCAGGCGCAGATCCAGACGCGCTTCGCGCTGCGCCTGCTGCCCACGCTGCGCAGCATTCGCTACGCGAGCGTCGACGGCCAGCCCGACGCTCGCTTCGAGGCGACGATCAAAGCGGCGATCGAAACGACGATCGAAACGACGATGCAAACGGCGGCGGCAGCGTGTACGGTTTCACCCGTGACCGATCGCGACGCGGCGGTCGCCGCCAGCGACATCGTCATCACCGCGACGCCAGGCGCCGGCGCGCTCTTTGATCTCGACGCCGTTAAGCCGGGCACGCATCTCAATTGCGTCGGCGCCGACACCGCCGGCAAGCGCGAGCTTCCGGAAGGCCTGCTCGCGCGGGTCCGGCTGTTTGTCGACGACGCCAGGCAAGCGCGTGAGATCGGCGAGACGCAATGGGCGAAAGAGACGCCCTGTACGACGCTCGGCGATTTGCTGACCGGCAAGGCTCGTTTCGACCGGCAGGCGCAAGACATCACCGTCTTCGACCTAACCGGCATTGCGCTGCAGGACCTGACGGTCGCTCGTCTGGTGATGCAACAGGCGCAAGCGACCGGCGTCGGCACGCGGGTCGACTGGCCGTGGTAATTCCACTCTTTCAGAAGGATAGAGATCATGCAGAAACTCCCGACTTACGAAGACGTGATCGCCGCGTCGGCGCGTATCGAAGGCGTCGCGCACCGCACGCCGGTGCTCACCTCGCGAACCATCAACGATGAAACAGGCGCTGAGCTCTTTTTCAAATGCGAAAACCTGCAGCGCATGGGCGCCTTCAAGTTTCGCGGCGCTTTCAACGCGCTGTCGCAATTCGACGAGCGCCAGAAGAAGGCCGGCGTGGTGACCTATTCGTCGGGCAATCACGCGCAAGCGATTGCCTTGTCATCGTCATTGCTCGGTATTCCGGCGACCATTGTCATGCCCAGCGACGCGCCGGCCGCCAAGATGGCGGCGACTCGCGGCTACGGCGGCAAGGTGGTCATCTACGACCGCTACACCGAGGATCGCGAGACGATCGGCAATGAACTCGCGCAACAGCACGGGCTGACGCTGATCCCGCCTTACGATCACCCGGACGTGATCGCCGGCCAGGGGACCGCGGCCAAGGAATTGTTTGAAGAAGTCGGCGAACTCGACGCCTTGTTCGTCTGTCTCGGCGGTGGCGGTCTGCTTTCGGGGTCGGCCTTGTCGGCGCGGGCACTTTCACCGCACTGCAAAATATACGGCGTCGAACCGCAAGCCGGCAACGACGGCCAGCGTTCCTTGCGCAGCGGCAGCATCGTCCATATCGACACGCCGCAGACGATTGCCGACGGCGCGCAGACTCAGCATCTGGGGGCCTATACCTTCGAGATCATCCAGCGCGACGTCGACGACATCCTGACCGTCAGCGATGCGCAACTCGTCGATGGCATGCGCTTCTTTGCCGAGCGAATGAAACTGGTGGTCGAGCCGACCGGTTGCCTCGGGCTGGCCGCGGCGCGCGCCATGGCCGGCGAGCTTAAGGGCCAGCGGGTCGGCGTCGTGGTCAGCGGCGGCAACGTCGATCTCGACCGGTTCTGTTCGCTGCTGCACTCGTAAGGCTCGTGCACCAGGAATTGGAGGGCCACGGCATCGTGTTCGACAGGCTCAATATGCTTTTGCTGCAGCACAACGCGCGTTTTCGCGTCATCGATCACCCGGCCGAGGGTAGCTCGGAAAAAGTGGCGGCGATTCGCGGCACGCTGCCGGGGCAGGGCGCCAAGGCGATGCTGTGCCAGGTCAAGGGGCTGCCCGAACTCTTTGTCCTGGCGGTGTTATCCGGCAATCGCAAGCTTGATTTCAAGAAATTGGGGCAGGCGCTGGGGGGGCAAGAAGGCGTCGCTGGTTTGCGCTGATTTGGCCGCCCGACTCACCGGCTGCGTCATGGGGGCGGTGCCGCCGTTTTCCTTGTGGCCGAACGTCAAGTTGGTGGTCGATCCCAAACTGCTCGAAGAGAATGAAGAAATCGCTTTCAACGCCGGCCGGCTCGATACTTCGATGCTGCTCAATTCAGCCGACTACCGGCGCATCGCCGCGCCATTGCTGGCGATCATTTCGGCCGACTGATTGGCTGCGGGTTACGCGGTGGCGTTCGGCAGCGAGACGGTGACGCAGAGGCCGCCGGTCGGCCGGTTGGCGGCGGCGATCGTTCCGCGGTGCGCCTCGACGACGCGCTGCGAAATGGCCAGCCCGAGGCCGTGGCCGTCCTGAGAGTTCTTTGGCTTGGCGGCGCTACCGCGAAAGAAGGGCGCGAAGATCGATTGCAGGTCGGCCTCGTCGACGCCCGGGCCGGCGTCGACGACGCGGATGATCACCTGTCCGTCAGCTTGCGCGACGTCGATGTCGACGCGGCTGCCCGGCGGCGCGTGCTTGACCGCGTTGCGAACGATGTTTTCGATCGCGCGATGCAGCAGTTCGGCGTTGCCCTGAACCGACGCGCTGCCGCAAAACTCGACCTGGCAGTCGCGGGCTGCCGCCTCGAAGCGCGCGTCGTCGACGACGTCGGCGAGCAGTTCGCCAAGGTCGACGGGTTCGTCGAGCTTGCCGGCCATTCCGGCCTCGAGGCGTGACAGCGTCAGCAGTTCGCTGACCAGCGTGTCCATTCGTCCCGACTCGCGCTCGATGCGCGCGACAAAGTCTTCGATCCTTTCGGGTTGCTGGCGAACCAGCCCGATCGCCGCCTGCAGCCGCGCCAGCGGCGAACGCAACTCGTGCGAGACGTCGTGCAGCAGCCGCCGTTGGCTGTCCATCAGGCTTTTTAGCCGCGCCGTCATGCGATCGAAGTCGCGGCCGAGGTCTGAGAGCTCGTCGCGCCGTCGCCCCATCGCCGGTGCCAGGCGCTGTTCGAGCCGGCCATCGGCCGCCGCTTCGAAAGCGGCGCGCAGATTGCGGATCGGCCGCGCGACGTACCAGGCGAGCAGTGCCGCGAAGGCGAGGCTGACCAGCGCGCCGGCGGCCAGCGGCATCAGCGGCAGGCCGCCGCCGCGCGGCGGCCGTGGCTGGGTGGCGAACTGCGGGCCGGGACCACCGGCCGGTGCGTCGGCATGTGGCGCGTCGGGCCGCCGGTGCGGCGGTACGAAGAGCAGATAGCGGTGGCCGGCGGCGGCGACCGATTCGACGCCGCTGTGTTTTCCAGGTTCGGCCGCAAGCGTGTCGAGCGCAGCGATGACTTCCGGCGACAGCGCTCGCCCGAGCAGTTCATGCGCTGTCTCGTCGATCGCATAAACCGGCGGGCCGCCGTTGCGGCCTTCTTTGCTGCTGGTTTCTTCGAGCAGATCGCGCAAGGCATCGATGCCGCCATGGCGCAGCGTCGCTGCCGCCGCGGCGCTGTGAAACGCCGCCGGCGGACTGGCGTCGACCGCGTCCGGCACGCGCTGCTGCATTTCGTTGCGCAGCCAGAAGGTGACGCCGGCGCCGACCACCGAGGTCAGCTGGGCGAGCCAGAAGAAGGCGAAAAATTTCCAGAACAGTCGTCCCACGCGCTACTCCCGGACCAGCTGATAGCCTTTGCGGAACACCGTCTGGATTCGCGAGCGGCCATCGGCCAGCGGCGCGAGCTTGTGGCGGATGCTGCTGACATGGACGTCGATGCTGCGGTCAAAGCGCGACAGCGCTCGCCCGAGCCCCTGCTGCGACAGTTGATCCTTGCTCACCGCATGACCGGCATGGCGCGCCAGCACCTCGAGCAGGTTGAACTCGGTGCAGGTCAGGTCGAGCGGCTGCTCGGCCCACGCCGCGCGGCGCTGCTCAGGCCACAGCACGAGGTCGCCGACGCTGACCACCGTCGGCGCCGAATCGGCTTCGGTGCTCGGCTCGGCACCGGCCGTGCGGCGCAGGATCGCACGAATTCGTGCCGCCAACTCGCGCGGCGTGCACGGCTTGGGAACGTAGTCGTCGGCGCCGAGCTCGAGGCCGTCGATGCGCTCGGCGTCGTCGCCCAGCGCGGTCAGCATCAACACCGGCATCACGCTCTTGGCACGAATCTGCCGCAGTACCTCGATGCCGCCCATTCCCGGCATCATCACGTCGAGCACGGCGATCGCATAGTCGCCGCAAAGCGCGGCGGTGACCGCGGTCGTGCCGTCGTGCACGGCGTCCACGGCGAAGCCGTCGCGTTGCAGATAATCGCGCAACATCTCGATCAGTTCGACATCGTCATCGACCAGCAATACTTTGGCGCTCATCGTTCGTAATTTTCCTGACTGGCAAGCGGCGTATCTTAATCAAGCCGGCGGTGGCTCACCAGCGTAAAGCAGAATTTGGCCGCCGGATTTACCGCGCTTTACATGTCGACGACGAAAAGACTTCGGGCGGCGGCAAGATTTGCCGCCGTCGGCGCCGCCTGCTCGGCTCGATTTTACGCGGCTGATGGCAAGTGACTGTTATTCAAAGGGTTTGGTCGGCGATGGCGGTGCGCCGCGAGGCGTCGCGGTTTGGATAAATTTGCCGGTATCTCGACTCGTTTTTGGCGCTTTGGCGTGGGATCGACATTTGCGCACGGCGCGCCGGCCTTGGCGCTCAAAAATGCCAACGCGAATTAACGCCAATTAACACCCTTTTACGCCGCAAAGCCTTTAAATGCGGGCTTCCTGGCCGATATCTTGCAATGCTGGGGTAGCGGTAATGGCATTGGCAGGTCCTGCAGTCAAGGTGGCGGCATGCGGTTTCGACCGTCGCGCCGTTGGTCTTATTCGTCAAGAAAGGAAGCGATCATGAGCAGTATCAGTAGCATCAGCAGCAGCATCCTGGCGTCGTTGTACAGTTCGAAGAGCGCGAAGACGGGCAGCTCGTCCTCGGCGGTCGAGCAACTGTTCGCCCAGTTGGACACGACCGGCAAGGGCTATCTGGAAAAGAGCGATTTATCGACCGCTTTCTCGCAGATCTCAGCAACCACGTCGTCGACCTCGACCTCAGCGACCAGCACGGCCAGCGTGGACGATGTATTTGCCAAGCTCGACAGCAATAGTGACGGCAAGGTCACCGAAGATGAGCTGTCGACCGGACTCGATGCGCTGGCGCAAGAACTCGACAGTCAGTTCAACCAGATGCGCATGAGCGGCGGTATGCCGCCTCCGCCACCGAGCAGTGACTCCGGCTTTACCAAGGATGAGCTGACGCAGCAACTCAGCGATATCAGTAGCAGCAGTAGCAGCAGCGACAGTGCGCGCTCGGATCTGCTGACCAAGGTCGTCGCCAACTTCGATGCGGCCGACACCAATTCCGACGGCAAGGTGACCTTCGCTGAGGCGACCGCCTACGATCAGTCGACCACGTCGAGTAGTTCAAGCACGTCATCGACGGCGTCGACCGACGCCGGCTTCACGGTGGACGAGCTGACGCAGCAGCTTCGCGATATCGGCACCAGCGATAGCACACGCTCGGAGCTGATCAGCAATGTCGTCGCCAACTTCGCTGCCGCCGACAGCAACTCCGACGGCAAGGTCAGCAACGCGGAGGCGATGGACTACGACAAGTCGAGCCAGGCCACTGCGACATCGGCGACCGACAGCACGACCAGCAGCGATCTGGCGATCATGAAGCGGATCATGGAATTGATGAACGCCTATGCGCTGACCAACAGTACGGATTCAAACAGTGTGGCGAGCACGCTTTCGATCTCGGCCTGACCTTGCAGCAGCGGGCTGGCCGGCCCGCTGCCGGGTTTTTCGCGCTATCCTGCGCGCAGCCTTTTGATATCTTGCCTTGGAATTGCCGCCAACATCGATGGACAGTGTGATCCGCGCCGAGGCGCTTTTTTTCGAAGGCAACCGCCTGCGTGCCGACGGTCAGTGGCCGCAGGCTGAGCAGTGCCTGCGCGAGGCGATCGGCTGGCGGCCCGGTTTTGCCGAGGCGCACGCCAATCTCGCCTTGCTGCTCGATCAGTCGGGCCGCAAGGCCGAGGCAGAAGCGCATTATCGGCGTTCGCTGGCGATCAATCCCGATGAAGGGCAGGTTCATCTCAACCTGGCCGTGATGCTCGCCGGGCAGAAGCGTTTCGCGCCAGCCGAAGCCGCCTACCGTGCGGCGATCAGGCTGATGCCCGGATCAGCGGTGGCCTGGTCGAACCTCGGAGTGCTGCAGGCCTGCCTGAAGCACGAGGCTGACGCCGAATGCAGCTACCTGACGGCAATCGCCCTCGATGCCGACTACGCGCTGGCCCGCTTCAATTTCAGCTACCTGCTGCTGCGCCAGGGGCGCTACGAGGAAGGCTGGCGCTGCCTCGAGGCGCGCAACTGGTATGCCCCGCTCGAAGCTTACCTGGACTGTCCGCGCTGGCGAGGCGAAAGCCTTGACGGCAAATCGTTGTTGATCGGCGTCGAGGCTGGGCACGGCGACATGATCCAGCTTTGTCGCTACGCGGCGGTATTGAAGGCGCGCGGCGCGAGGCAGATCACGCTGCTCTGTCATCCGGCGCTCAAGACGCTGTTCGCCAGCCTCGACGGCGTCGATTCGGTGATCGCCTTCAACGAAGCGGTGCCGAAGAGCGGCTGGGATTTGTGGACGCCGCCGTTCAGCATCCCCTTTCATTGCCAGACCCGGATCGATTCGATTCCTGCGTTCTTGCCGTATCTCACGGCCGATCCGCACAAGGTGGCGTATTGGTCGGCGCGTTTGCAGCGCGACAGCGCCCCGCGCGAACTGTGCGTCGGCCTGTGCTGGAAGGGCGGTGCCTCGTTCGAGAACGACGATCAGCGCTCGTTGCCGGCGCTCGATGTTCTGGCGCCGCTGGGCGAGGTCGCCGGCGTTCGCTTCTTCAGCCTGCAGGTGGGCGAGGACCAGGCGGCGCAGCTGCCGGCCGGCCTGCCGCTGGTCGACCTGGCGCCGCAGCTCGCTGATTTTTCCGACACCGCGGCGGTCATCGAAAACCTCGACCTGGTGATCAGCGTGGACACCGCGGTGGCGCATCTGGCGGGCGCGCTCGGCAAGCGCTGCTGGGTTCTGCTGCCCGACTACAAGACCGACTGGCGCTGGCTGACCGGACGCAGCGATTCGCCCTGGTATCCGCAGGTGATGCGCCTTTTTCGCCAGCGCGCGATGGGGGACTGGTCGAGCGTCGTCGGCGAGTTGCGCCAAGCGCTTGAGCAGTTCGTAGAATCCGTGGCGTGAGCGCTGGCGGCTATCCGGAGTTCGAATCGCTTGCTCGGACCGGCAAGCCGGACAAAAGCTGCGTTGCGACGCAGCTCCGCGAACGGCGGGATCTCCGATTTGCTCCAAGCAATTGGATTGCTTAACGCCGACCTATAGGATATCGTCTTGCCCATTCGTGATGGGCTCGAACGCTGCTGGTGTGCTTTGTCGAATCCGACAACGAAGACGTATTGCCGTTCGTTCAGCGGCAGCTCCCCTTCGGATATGTGACTGGATCAACTGTATTTCCTACGGTATTGACCCCGATGACGGATAGTGTGTTCCAACGGCATTCCTTGAAGATCCGAATTACGCTGACCACGCTGGTTCTATTCTTTCTGAGCATCTGGTCGTTGTCGTACTACGCCAGCCATGCCTTGCGTTTGGATATGGAACGCCTTTTGGGCGAGCAGCAGTTTTCGACGGTCTCCTTGCTCGCCACGCAGGTCAATCGGGAAGTGGATGATCGGCTAAAGGTTCTGGAGAACCTGGCCGAAGGCATTCATCCGGTGATGATGAGCAGCGCGCCGTCGGTGCAGACCTTTCTCGAACAACATCCTTACAGCCATTTATTCAATGATGGGGTCATGGCCTACGGACTCGATGGCACGGCTATTGCCACAGCGCCGTTGGCGAAAGAGCGGATCGGTCTCAATTATCTGGATCGGGATTATCTGGTCGGCGCCCTCAAGGACGGGAAAGCGACAATTGGCCGACCGATCATCGGCAGGACGCTGCGGACGCCCATCTTTCTCATCGCCGTACCGGTCCGCGATTATCAGGGCCAGGTGATCGGTGCTCTGGCGGGTATTACCAATCTGGGAAAGCCCAATTTTCTCGACGAGCTGACTGACAACAGTCACGGCAATGCCGGCGGTTATTTGCTGGTGGCCACGAAACAGCAGTTGATCGTGACCGCCACCGACAAAAGCCGCGTCATGGGAGAGAGCCCGACGCAGGCCGTCAACCCGCTGATCGAGCGCTTGTATCGAGGTCGTGAGGGGGCCGTCGTATACACCGACCCCCGTGGCGTGGAAGTGCTGGCCTCGGTCAAGCACATTCCTTTGGCGGGTTGGCATCTGGAAGCCAATCTGCCCACCAGCGAGGCCTTTTCACCGATCCGCGCCATGCAAAAGCGATTGTTGCTGGCGACCATCCTGCTTACCGTAGTGATTGGCGGGCTGGGTTGGTGGCTACTCAAACGACAGCTATCGCCGCTGCTGGCGACGCTGGAACGGCTGGGGCAGATGTCGGTTGCCGACGAGCCTGCCGAGGCCTTGCCGATCGCCAAAAACGACGAAATCGGTCAGTTGATCGGGGGATTCAACCGTTTTCTGGCGATGCTTAAAATCCGGGAAGAGGCCCGAAAAGAGAGCGAGAATCAGCTTAGGGAGCTCTTTGACGAAGTTCCCATCGGCTATCACGAGTTTGACGCCGAGGGCCGCATTACTCGTGTCAATAAGACCGAGCTTGAAAGCCTGGGCTACTCTTTGGAAGAGATGCTGGGGCATTACACGTGGGAATACGTCGAGGATTCCATCTATTCCAAGAAAGCGGTATTGGCGAAACTCGCCGGCGCGTCGTCCCCCGGGATCAACTTTGAGCGGAATTTCGTACGCAAAGACGGAACGTTGATTCCGATGCTCATCGACGACAAACTTCTTCGCGACAAGGCGGGCAACATCACCGGAATCCGCTCCGTGGTGATGGACATCACGCTGCGCAAGTCAACGGAAGAAGAGATCAAGCATCTCGCCTTCTATGACCAGTTGACCGGATTGCCGAACCGGCGGCTGCTGTTCAATCGGCTTGAGCAATCGCTCGCCTCGAGATCCCGCCATAAGCGGGAAGGGGCGCTGCTGTTTCTCGACCTCGACAGCTTCAAGACGCTCAACGATACGCTGGGCCATGACACCGGCGACCTCCTGTTGCAGCAGGTGGCCAAGCGCTTGACCGGCTGCGTGCGCGAGGGCGACACGGTGGCGCGCATTGGCGGCGACGAGTTCGTGGTGATGCTGGAGGATCTGAGTGAGGATGTGCAGGAAGCGGCGACCCAGGTTGAAGTCGTTGGCGAAAAGATTCTCGCCAATCTCAGTGCGCCCTACCTGCTCGGCAGTTACACCCATCGGAGCACGGCCAGCCTTGGCATTACCCTGTTCGCCGACGATCAGGACGCCGTCGATGATCTGCTCAAGCGCGCCGATCTGGCGATGTATCAGGCCAAGGCGGCGGGCCGCAATACCCTTCGTTTCTTCGACCCGAAAATGCAGGCGGTCGTCAACACGCGCGCGGCGCTGGAAGCAGGTTTGCGCGAGGCGCTTCGGCAGGAGCAGTTCCTTGTTTACTATCAGCCACAGGTCGATTCTTCCGGGCGCGTGTTCGGCGCTGAAGCGCTGTTGCGTTGGCAGCACCCCGAACGTGGCCTGGTGTCTCCGGGCGAGTTTATTCCCCTGGCTGAGGATACCGGGCTAATCTTTCCGATCGGCCAATGGGTGCTGGAAACCGTTTGTAGCCAATTGGCGGCATGGGCAGCTCACCCCGCAACGGCACAGCTTTCGGTTGCCGTGAATGTCAGCGTGCGCCAATTGCACCAGGCGAGTTTCGTCGATCAAGTGCTGGCCGTTCTGGAGCGCAGCAAGGTCAATCCGCAGCGGCTCAAGCTCGAATTGACCGAGAGTCTGCTGGCGGACGATGCGGAGGGCATCATTGCCAAGATGACTTTGCTCAAGACCAAGGGCGTCGGTTTTTCGCTGGATGACTTTGGTACCGGCTACTCATCGCTCTCGTATTTGAAGCGCATGCCACTGGATCAACTGAAAATCGATCAGAGCTTCGTCCGCGATATCTATTCCGACCCCAATGACGCCGCGATCGCAAAAATGATCATCGTCCTGGCCGGGAGCCTGGGGTTGAAAATAATCGCCGAGGGCGTTGAAACCGAGGAGCAGCGGGAATTTCTTTTGAGCAACGGTTGCCCGACCTACCAGGGCTATTTGTTCAGTCATCCGCTACCGCTCGACGATTTCCTGAAGTTCGTGATGCGTGCCAACGCCTGATCGGAAGTCGATAGATGCCGGATCGAGCGCGTGGCAGACTTGCGGCGACGCTGATTTTGCGGGGGCGGGACTTTGCATTCGCCAGTGTGCATAATTACGTTACGCACGGCGAGATCAAGGCTACGGTTCTTGGCGGCTTGGCTCGGCAAGCAACATCAGGAAAAACTGCTAGCATGAATTCCTCTCCCTGGCAGACGAAAGACCGGGGGAGGCTCAACCACGCATCGACACCATAAAATGATCCCGACCGCCCCCGATTTTCACCAGCGACAGCCGATCCTTGAGCATGTCCTGCATACCCTGGCTTTTTATCATCCGCGTGCCATTGATCCCTGCGGCGGTTTTTATCACTTCTTCAAGGACGACGGAACGGTTTTCGATTCGCACACCCGGCATCTCGTTAGCAGCGCGCGTTACGTCTTCGTCTGGGCGATGGCGGCTCGCCATTTTCCGGACCGCCCCGAGTTCATCGACAACGCGCGCCGCGCGGTCAATTTCCTGCGCGCTGCGCACCGCAACCCGAGCAGCGGCGGCTATGCCTGGCAGCTGGACTGGCGCGATGGGCGGGCGACGGTGAGCGACGCGACCAACCATTGCTATGGGCTGGCTTTCGTCCTGCTCGCCTATGCCCATGCCTTGCGCGCCGGGATTGCCGAGGCCGGTGCCTGGCTCGATGAAACCTTCGAATTGATGGAACAACGCTTCTGGCTAGCCGATTTCGGTCTGTACGCCGACGAAGCGACTGCCGACTGGGTGCTTTCGCCGTACCGCGGCCAGAACGCCAACATGCACGCCACCGAGGCTTGTCTCGCCGCCTACGAGGCCACCGGCGAGCAGCGTTTTCTCGATCGCGCGCAACTGGTGGCGAGCCACATCACCCAGCGCCAGGCCGCGCTCACCGACGGGCTGATGATCTGGGAGCATTACAAAAGCGACTGGTCGGTCGATTGGGACTACAACAAGAACGACATGACCAATATTTTCCGCCCCTGGGGCTATCAGCCCGGGCACTTTACCGAGTGGGCCAGGCTGCTGCTCATCCTTGAGCGCCATCGCCCGCTGCCCTGGCTGTTGCCCAAGGCCGAGGCGCTGTTCGATCTGGCCTTCAAGTGTGCCTGGGACGACGAATATGGCGGCCTGTACTATGGCTTTGGCCCCGATTTTCGCATCTGCGACGATCGAAAGTACCACTGGGTGCAATGCGAAAGCCTGGCCACCGCCGCCGTGCTCGGCCGGCGCACCGGCAATGCGGTCTATTGGCGCTGGTACGACACGCTGTGGGACTATTGCTGGCAGCACTGGATCGATCATGAAAACGGCGCCTGGTTTCGCCTGCTGAGTCGCGAAAACGTCAATACGACCGACGAGAAAAGCCCGGCGGGCAAGGTCGACTATCACACCACCGGGGCGTGCTACGAAATCATCTCAGCGCTCAAGGATTGAGTTATGGGCGCCGAATTTCCGCGTTTTGTCGCTGCCGGCGAGGCCTTGACCGACATGATCCGCAGCGAAGGCGAGCTGTGGGTCAGCAAGACCGGCGGCTCGACCTGGAACGTCGCCCGCGCGGTTGCCGCGCTCGGCGTGCGCAGTGCGTTTGCCGGTGCGATCAGCAACTGCTGCTTTGGCGATGATCTGTGGGCGGCCAGCGCCTGCGCCGGCCTCGATCTGCGCTTCGTGCAAAGAGTCGAGCGAGCGCCGCTGCTGGCGATCGTTGCGCAAAGCCAGCCGCCGAATTACTTTTTCATCGGCAACGACAGTGCCGACCTCCACTTCGACCCCGCGGCGCTGCCGTCAGGATGGCAGCAGCAGACCGAATGGGCGCACTTCGGCGGCATCAGCCTGGCGCGTTCCCCACTCGCCGATCGGCTGCTGGCGCTGGCCGCCAGCCTGCAGGCGGCCGGTGTCTACATCAGCTACGATGCGAATTTCCGCAATCTGATGGACGAGCGCTATGCGGCGACGTTCGAATCGATGTGCCGCATCGCTCGCGTGATCAAACTGTCCGACGAGGACCTTGCCGGCCTGCTGCCGGGAATCGATCCGGCGCCGGCGCTTGAGCGGCTGCGCGAATGGAATCCGCAAGCCTGGTTGCTCTACACCGAGGGCGCCAAGGGCGCGACGCTGCTCACGCCGCAAGGCCAATGGCGGGCGAGCCCGCCGCCGATCACGCTGATCGACACGGTCGGCGCGGGCGACGCATCGATTGCCGGTCTGATCGTCAGCCTGCTTCGCTCGCCCGACAGCGACCCGGCGTCTCACCTCGCTTTTGCCGTCGCAGCGGGATCGGCGGCGTGCCAGTCGGCAGGCGCCACACCGCCGAGCCTGGAGGCCACGCTGGCGCTTGCCGAGCGCGTCGAGGTCGAGGAAACTGACTTCGGCAGACCGGCGTAGAGGTCCTCAAGCGAGCGGCGAAAAAACGAACGCCTAGTCGACGGCCTTTTGCTGCAGCAGGCAGTACGCCATCGCGTTTTCCTGCGTGGCTGACGGCGCTTCGTCGCCGCCGAAGTAGTGGTGGTGGAAGACGCGCAGCGCGGCGTCGGGCGTCGCCATGTCGTAGCCCAGCGCGGCGAGCGCCAGCGTCAGGTCGAAACCGTCAGGCGCCGGCGCGAGCGGCGAATCGCACCACAGTCCGAAGCCCGCAGCGGCGAGCCTGGCCCACGGAAACAGCGGACTCGGATCGTCCTTGCGCGTCGGCGCGACGTCGCCGTGGCCGATGAAATTGGCCGCCGGAATCGGGTAGCGCTGGCGGATGTCGGCGAGCAGCGCGAGCAGCGCGTCGATCTGCGCGTCGGCAAAAGGCTCGCTGCCGGTGTTGTCGAGTTCGATTCCGATCGACGATGAATTGACGTCGGTGATCCCGCCCCACCACGATTTTCCGGCGTGCCAGGCGCGCTCGCTCTCGCTCACCAACTGGACGATTGACCCGTCGCGGTCGATCAGGTAATGCGCGCTGACCTTGCGCTCGGCCGAGGTCAGCGTGCGCAGCGCCTGCGCCGACGTGCTGTTGCTGGTGTGGTGGATGATCACCAGGTTCGGCCGGCGCTGGTCGAAGTTGGGCGAGCTCTGCCAGCGGATCGACGCAATCGTGGCACCGGTCGCGCTCGGTGGTCGCTGCGAGAGCGGCGCGCAGGCGGCAAGCAGCGCAGCGCAGGCCAGCGTGGCGAGTAGCACGGGAAGGGGGGCGCGAGTCGTTTTCATCAGCGTTGTTTTGACAGGTGATCAGGGGCTTCGACAGGCTCAGCCCGAACGGGGCAATCGATCAGCGTGTTCCTGACTCAACGCTCGTCGGCCGCCTGCTTTGCTGGGGCCTTCATCATACACGCGGCGATCAAGGCCAGCACGAAGACCGCCGTGAGCAACAGGAAAGCCTGCGAATACGCCGAAAAGACGCCGGGCGCGACTCGGCCATAGACGGCTTCGCGCCATTCGACGAAGACCGCGGCAATCGCGATGCCGAGCACGCCGCCGAGCTGCCGCACATAGCTGATCACCACCGACGACTGCGCCAGGTGATGCGCTTCGAGGTGGCGCAACGTCGCCAGGCTCAGCGCCGGCAGAATCAAGCCCAGACCGACGCGGCCGAGCACGGTGACGCCGATCAGTTGCGGGTAAGAGATCAGCCCGCCGAGCAGCGCGAACAGCAGAAACGACAGGCCGAAGAGCGTGAGTCCGGCGGCGGTGATCCATTGCGGCGAGTGGCGGTCAGCCGTCCGACCGGCGAGCGGGATGGTCAGCGCCAGCGCGATGCCGGCGGGGATCAGCGCGAGTCCGGCGGCGGTTGCCGAAAAATCGAGCGCATTTTGCAGGAAAACGGGGATCAGGTAAGTCGACGCGTAGAGGCCGAAGCCGTAGGCAAACGAAACCAGGCTGCCCATCGCGAAGGCGCGGTGGCGGAACAGGCCGAGGCTGATGATAGCCGCTTTCTTGCGACCGGCATGGCGGATGAAAAATGCGGTCGCGGCCAGCGCCAGCGCCAGCTGCGCCAAGGTCCATGGCGAAAACAGGCCACGCTGCTGCAGGCTGACGACGCTCTCGATCAGCGCCAGCGTCGCCAGCGTCAGCAGGCCAACGCCGATCCAGTCGAAACGTTTGCGCACGATCTCGCGCGGCAGCGGCAACAGATAGAGTCCGGAAACGCCGGCGAGCAGGCAGAACGGCAGATTGAGCAGGAAGATCGCCTGCCAGCCGAAGAGATCGAGCAGCATGCCGCCGAGCGCCGGGGCGACCGCCGGCGCCAGCACGATGGAAAAGCTCAGCACGCCCGACGCCTTGCCCTGGCTCGGGATCGGGAATAGGCGCATGACCACCAGCACGCCCATCGGCTGCAGGATTCCGGCGGCGGCGCCCTGGATGATTCGCGCCGCGACGACGCAGGCGAAATTCGGCGACAGGCTGCCGGCGACGCTGGTCACCGCCAGTACCGTGAGCGCGCTCAGGAAGACCCGCCGGAAACCGAGTCGATCGAGCAGCCACGACGCCGGTAACATGGCCACCGTCATCGCCGCCATGAAGCCGGTCATCGCCCATTGCACCTGGTCCTGGCCGAGACCGAAATAGCGCGTCAGCGTCGGTACGGCGACGTTGAAGCTCGACGTCGACAGCACGCCGGCCACCGAGCCCATGCCGACCACCAGCAGTACCAGCCACTTGTAGCGCGACCCGTAACGCGCCGACAGATTGTCAAACGAAGCGGCTGGCGGCGGAAAAGTCATCTAGTCGTCCGAAAAGTGCGGCGTAATGGCGCCGCTTTTAGTCGCGCGACAGGAAGCGTTCGATCGCCGCCGCCGTGAGCTCGGGCTGGTCGTGCTGCAGGTTGTGCGCGCAATCCGGGATGGTTTCAGTCTGCAGCTGTTGAAAACTGCCGGTGCGGCGCTTGAATTCGACCGGGTCGTTGCCGAAGCGGCGGTTGACCAGACCGTAGTCGGCGATCAGGAGCAGCACCGGCGCGCTGATCCGCTGCCAGTTGGCGAGCGTGTCGTCGATGTGATAGACGGCCGGCGAGGGGATCCGGTGCCAGGGGTCGCAAGCCATTTCAAGCGTGCCGTCAGCGCGCACCCGGCTGACGTTCCACGACAGGAACTCGGCGCGTTCTTCGCTCAGTCGCGGGTTGCGCTCGAGCAGTCGGCTGGCGAGCGCTTCGCAACTGCCAAATAGCCGCAGCGGCGGACCTTTCTGCAGATTCCTGAGCCAGTTGCCGATCAGCGTCGGCGAATCGTCGTCGATCGCCGGTTTGAGTCCCAGAAAGTCGAGCATGACGAGCTGCGCGACGCGCTGCGGGAAAATCCCGGCGTAGGTGCCGGCGATATTGGCGCCCATGCTGTGCGCGACGATCCGCGCCGGCCGCTCGGGCGAATAATGCGTGAGCAAGGCGTCGAGGTCGGCGTAGTAGTCGGGATACCAGTAGGGGCGCGACAGCCATTCCGATTCGCCGTAGCCGCGCCAGTCCGGCGCGATCACGTGCCACGATTGTTGCAGCGCGTCGACGACGAACTGAAAGGTCGGCGAGCAATCCATCCAGCCGTGCAGGAAAAAAACAGTCGGCGCGCTGTCAGGACCCCAGTGCCGGACGTTGTAGCGCAGGCCGCGAATGTCGATTTTTTCGGTTCTTGATTTGAGGTGTTCCATGGTCGTTCGAACGCGGCGCGAGTGTTTTGAGGGCGCCGCGCAGTCTGCGCCAGTTCGCCGGCCCCGACAAGCAGGGTTCTGTAACACTGACCCGCTGCCGCACTACGCCACCGGCTTATCGGCACCATCAAAAATAGTGATTTGCCCGCTATTGGTGCGAAACTTACATTCTCGTCGTGGCTGGTGCTGTCCGCGTGTTGCGGCGGGCGTGGCTGGAGCTTTGGAATTCAACGAATCAATTGCAGTTGCTCGCTTGTAAGGCTTTCATCATCTTTATCGATCAAGGAGAATTACCGTGCGCTCAATGAAAATGCTTTCGCTGCTGACCGTTTCGCTGCTGCTGGGGGGCTTGTCGCTGGGCGCCAGTGCGCAGCAGAAGCTGTTTGTCTATACGTCGATGAAGGAGTCGATGATCGGCGAACTCAAGACGGCTTTCGTCAAGAAGCATCCCGAGATCAAGCTCGATTTCCAGTCGGCCGGCGCCGGCAAGCTGATGGCCAAAATCGCCGCCGAACGCGAGTCGGGGAAAATACTGGCCGACGTATTGTGGACCAGCGAAGTTCCCGACTTCTACCAGATGAAGTCGCAGAACCTGCTGATGCAATACGTGCCGACCGAAATCAAGTCGCTCTTGAACCCCTTGCCCGACTACGACGGCTCGTTTACCGCGGTTCGCCTCGGCACGCTGGGAATCGCCTACAACACGCGGCTGATCAAGGAAGCGCCCAAGACCTGGGCCGATCTGCAGAAGCCGATGTTCAAGGGCGCTTACGGCATCGCCAATCCGGCGCTCTCGGGGACCGCCTACATGAGCGTCGCGGTGCTCTCCAAGACCTTCGGCTGGAGCTACTTTGAAGCGCTACGCGCCAACGGCGCGAAGATGGGCAAGGGCTCGGGGCAGGTCGTCGATGACACCGCTTCGGGCGATCTGCTGGCCAGCCTGGCGGTCGATTACATCACGCTCGACAAGGTCGACAAGGGCGCCACGCTGGCGCTCGTTTATCCGCCCGAAATGCTGGTGATCCCGAGTCCGATCGCGATTATCAAGAACAGCCCGAACGCCGAGGCGGCCAAGAAGTTCGTCGACTTCGTGCTGTCCAAAGACGGTCAGACGATCATCGCCAACGAAGGAACGCTGCCGGTTCGCGCCGACGTCAAGATCCCCGAACGCTATAAACTGCCGCCGGTCGACGAAGCCGTCAAACGCGCGATGAAGATCGATTACCAGCAGATCATGGCCGAGAAGGAAGCGACGATCAAGAAATTCACCGACATCATGCAGAAGTGATCTGAATCATGGCTGATGTTCGGATTGACGGCGTCGGGAAAAAGTACGCCGGGCGGGCGGTTTTGTCCGATCTTTCGCTGACGCTTAACGACGGCGAGTGCTTCACGCTGCTCGGTCCGTCCGGTTGCGGCAAGACCGTGCTGATGCGGCTGATCGCCGGCTTCGAGACGCCGGACTGCGGCGTCATTTCGATCGGCGGCGAGCCGGTGGCCGACGCCGCGAGCGGGCAGATGCTGCCGCCCGACAAGCGCGGCCTGGGAATGGTCTTCCAGGACTACGCGGTCTGGCCGCACATGAGCGTTTTCGACAACGTCGCCTATCCGCTCAAGCTTGCCGGGACCGACGCCGTCGCGCTGCGCGAACGCACGTTGCGCGCGGTCGGCCTGGTGGGACTTTCCGGCCTCGAAGCGCGCTTGCCGTCGCAGCTCTCGGGCGGCCAGCAGCAGCGCGTCGCGCTGGCCCGAGCGCTGGTCTCCGAACCGCGGCTGCTGCTGCTCGACGAGCCGCTCAACAATCTGGATGCCAACCTGCGCGAGGAAATGCGCTTCGAGATCAAGGCGCTGCAGCAAAAGCTCGGAATCACCATTCTCTACGTGACGCACGACCAGGAAATCGCGCTCGGCATTTCCGACCGCCTGGCGGTGATGGACGAGAACGGCGTTCTGCGCCAGATCGGCGCGCCCGAGGAAGTCTACGAAAGACCCGTCGACGACTTCGTTTTCCGCTTCCTGGGAATCGCCAACTTCCTGCCGGTGCGGCGCGACGGCGACTCGCTCTATATCGGCGGGTCGATGGCGGCCTGGGTCGGGCCGCCGCCCGACAAGCCGGGGGCGACGCTCACCGCCGGCTTTCGCCCGAGCGACGTGCTGCTCGCGCGCGACGAGGGCGGGTCGGACGGACTTCCCGGGATTATCCGCCGCGCGAGTTTCCTCGGCGCGCAGGTCGATTACCTGATCGACATCGCCGGGACGCTGGTGCGCGCCGCGCTGCCGAGCCACGAGTGCCTGGCGCGCAATCTGCTGTTCGTCGAGGGCGACCGCTGCCGCGTTGAGCTCGCGAGCGTGCAGTGGTTTGAGGGAAATATCGTCGCCGGAGACAGAGCATGAGTACCGCCAAAGACTCGCGTTTCGGTACGCCCGAAATCCTCTTCGGCCTGTCGGTCGCCGTGCTGGTGATCGTCGTCGCCGTCCCGATGCTGCTGATTTTCTTCAACGCCTTCTGGGTTGATGGGCATTTCAACGTCGCCGACGTCGTCAAGGTTCTGCGCCACCCGGAAACCTACAAGGCGCTCGGCAACTCGCTGGTGCTCTCGGTCGGCGTGACGATCACCGGAACGATCGTCGGCACCTTTTTCGCCTGGCTGGTGACGCGCACCGACCTGCCGTTCAAGAAGTCGATGAAGCTCCTGTTCCTGGTGCCCTTCATGCTGCCGGCGTTCATCGGCGCGCTCGCCTGGAAGATGCTGCTCTCGCCGCGCGCCGGCTACATCAACCGCTTCTTCATGGACGTGCTCGGCTTCGACGGGCCGATCTTCGACATCTACACGTATGCCGGGATCATCCTGGTCGAGACGATGTATCTCTTCCCCTTCGTCTTCATCCAGGTCAGCGGCGCGCTCGAACGAATGGACCCGACGCTCGAGGAGTCGGCGCGAATCTCGGGCGCCGACCTCTTTACCATCACGCGCAAGATCACCATCCCGCTGGTGCTGCCGTCCATCCTGTCGGGCGCCTTGCTGATCATGCTCTACTCGATGGCGCACTTCGGCACGGTCGCCGTGCTCGGCATCGAGACCGGGATCTACAACATCCCGACGCTGATTTACGAGAAGATCCACCAGAGCGCCGGCAGCTTCGATTCGATCCGCACCGCGACGGTGCTGGCGACGGTGCTGGTGATCACCGCCGCGCTGATCCTCTGGCTGCAGAACAAGGTCTTGAGCAAGGGCCGCTACCAGATCATCGCGGGCAAGAGCTTCCGCCCGACCGAACTCAAGCTGCGCGGATTGCGCGTCCCGCTCTTCGTCTTCTGCCTGCTCTATATCGGCTTTACCATCGTGCTGCCGACGGCGACGATCTTCATGGTCGGCGGACTCAAGACCTACGGCCTGCCATTTACCGCCGAGAACCTGACGCTCGCCAACTACAATCACATCCTGTTCGAGTGGGATCTGACGCGCGACGCGATCTGGAACAGCATCAGTCTGGGCCTTTCTTCAGCACTGGTCACCATGTTCGCCGGCGTCGTCATCTCGTACGTGATCGTCAAGATGAAGGTGCGCGGCAAGGGAATCCTCGAATTCCTGGGAATGCTGCCGTTCTCGGTTCCCGGTTCGGTGATCGCGCTCGGCGTGATCCTGGCCTGGAGCGGCAAGTTCGGCGTCAACCTCTACAACACCGTGTGGATCATCCTGCTCGCCTACATCGCACGCTACATGGCGTTCTCGCTCAAGGCCAACTCGGCGGCGCTCGAGCAGGTGCATGACTCGCTGGTCGAGGCGGCGCGCGCCTCGGGAGCGACGATGGCGCAGGCGCTCAGGGACATCGTGATTCCGCTGGTGCGGCCCGGGATGATCGCCGCTTTCTTCCTGATCTTCCTGCCGGCGCTGCGCGAACTCACCGTTTCGGTGCTGCTCTACGGCCCGACGACGCGAACCATTGGCGTGGCCATCTACACGCTCAACGAGGACGGCGAGACGGTCTATTCGGCGGCGCTCGCCGGGATCGCGCTGGTCATCATCGTGCTCGGCGAGGTGCTGATCAAGCGCCTGGTCACCGGCAAGAACAATTCCTAGGGAACGGTCATGGCGTATATCGAACTCAATCAGGTGACCAAGCGCTTCGGCGAAGTCGTCGCCGTCAATCAGCTCGACCTCTCGATCGCCCAGGGCGAATGCGTCGCGATGCTCGGGCCATCGGGCTGCGGCAAGACGACGACGCTGCGCATGGTCGCCGGTTTCGAGGACCTCGACGACGGCGAGATTCGCGTCGGCGACAAGCTCATTTCATCGAAGCGCGAAAAATACTATCTGCCGCCCGAACAGCGCAATTTCGGCATGGTCTTCCAGGCCTTCGCGGTGTGGCCGCACCTCTCGGTTTTCGAGAACGTCGCTTTCCCGCTGCGCGTTCGCAAGCTGCCGAAAGCCGAGATCGTCGCGCGCACCGAGGAGGCACTCAAACATACCAATCTGCTGACCGCCGCCGCCGGCAGCCCCGACGATCTGTCGGGCGGCGGCAAGCAGCGCGTCGCGCTGGCGCGCGCGCTGGCCATCCGTCCCGACGTGATGCTGCTCGACGAGCCGCTCTCCAGCCTCGACCCGCATTTTCGCGAGGAGATGCGCTTCGAGATCAAGGACCTGCAGCGCCGCTTCGGCTTTTCGATCCTCTACGTGACGCACGACCAGTCCGAAGCGATGGCGCTCTCAGACCGCATCCTGGTGATGCGCAGCGGGCTCGTCCAGCAGGTCGGCACGCCGCTCGAGGTCTACGGCTCGCCGGCCAACCGCTTCGTCTTCGAGTTCATCGGCCTGTCGTGCTTCCTGCAGGCCGGGCTGTCGCCGGCCGGGATGAGCATTGATGGCGTCGCCCATCCGTGGCCGGCCGGCGTCGTTCCGCCTGATGAGCTCGTCGCCGCGGGCAGCGGGCTGCTCGCCGCGCGGCCGACCGAGATCGATTTCGTGAGCGAGCGCGGCGTTCGCGGCGAAGTGGTGCGCAAGGCCTACCTGGGCGAGACCATCGACTATCGCGTAATGGTCGGGCAGGCCGAAGTGCGCGTGCAGAAGACGCGGCGCGTTGCCGGACCGGCGGTCGGCGAGTTCTGTGGGCTCGATTTCTTGCGCCCGCACTGGTATCCGGTCGATTGAACGACGAGCCTCAGCGCACCTGGCGAATGAATCCGCCCCGGCAATGGTTAATGCCGTTCACTTAAGCCGTTCGTGGTGAGCCTGTCGAACCATGAGCGGCTTCGCTACCAGGAAAAAGCCGCCATCCCCCCTTCGACCGTTCGGCAAGCTCACGGCTCAGGGCGAACGGCGGTTTTTCTCTTGAGCGAACGGTATTACTCCTACAATGGTCGTTTTTTCGAGCGTCGATGAAAGGGAACTGCTTGCGGCCGATCAATCGTTCAGCCTGCGTCGTTGGCCTGCTGCTGTCGCTGTTGTCGGTAGGCGTCGCAGCTTCGGAGAGCGTCGTCGTCGCTTCGTCGTTTCCCAAGGAAGTGCTGGTCGCCTACAAGAAGGCTTTTGACGAACGCTATCCGCAGTACCGCGTCGAGTTCGTCAACTTCCCGGGAACCCACATCATGTCTTATCTCGCCGATCACCCGGCGGGGTCGAGGCCCGATGTCTTCTGGAGTTCGTCAGCCGACAGTTTCCGCGCCTTGCTGCGCCACGATCTGCTGCAACCGATCGGCGATCGCCACGAGACCCCGGCGAAGATCGGCGGTGTCAACATTGACGACGCTCAGGGTTTCTACAAAGGACAGGCGCTTTCGGGCTCCGGCGTGATGTGGAATACGCGTTACCTGGCGGCGCGCTCGATCGCGCCGCCGGCGACCTGGAGCGACCTCGTTCGGCCCGAGTATTCCGGCCATGTCGTGATGTCGTCGGCGTCGCGTTCGGGAACCACCCACCTGATCGTCGAATCGATCCTGCAAGGCGCCGGCTGGGAACCGGGCTGGTCGCTGATCGTGCAGATCGCCGGCAACTGCGCGACGATCACCGACCGCAGCTTCGACGTCCCGAACAGCGTCACCAGCGGGCGTTTCGGCGTCGGCCTGGTGGTCGATTTTCTGGCGCTGTCGGGAAAATACTCGGGATTCCCGGTTGATTTTTCGTATGCGTCGCCCAGCGCCATCATCCCGGCCAGCATTGCGCTGGTCGCCGGCGCGCGCAACCCGGCAGGCGGCGCGACGTTCATCGATTTCGCCTTGTCGGCCGAGGGGCAGCGCCTGCTGCTGCGGCCCGAAATCAGTCGCTTGCCGGTGCTTGCCGAGATTTATTCGAGTCGTGACAAACCCGCCGACAAGCCCGCCGATTATCCCGACCTGGTCGACGTCATCGGCAGCAACCCGTCGGTCTATGACCCGGACGTCTCGGCGGCGCGCCACCTGGTTGTCAACGCCATTTTCAGCCAGCGGGTCAGCTTTCGGCACCGCGAACTGGTCGTCGTCACGCGCGCCATTCATGCCGCCGAGCGCCTGTTACGCCAGCGCCCGAATCCGCAAGCGCAGGCCTTGATCGAGCAGGCGCGCGGCCTGGCCTATCGCTCTGGCGTTGCCGAAAGCGACGAATTGATGAGCGCCGCGCCGTCGCGCGCGCAGGTCGCGGCGATCGCCGGTCGTGAGGCGCAGTGGGCGAGGCAAGCCGGCAGCGATTACGCTGCTGCCAAAGAGTTGGCCGAGCAGGCCTTGGCCATGCTGCACTAGCGCCGGTCAAGCACGGGGGAATGACGGTGAGAGTCAGATCAGGATGGCTGTTTGGCAGGTCGCCAGTGCTCTTCTCGGTACTGGCGCTCTACCTGCTCGCCTTCCTGGCGCTGCCGGTCGGCGCCATGGTGCTGCGCGGCGTCACTAATACCGAAGGCCGCTTTTCCACCGACCATTTGACCTTGCTGCTGGCCAACCCGGTCTACCTCGAAAGCCTCGGCAACAGCCTGGTCGTCGCTTGCGGCGCCGCGCTGCTCGCGGCGCTGGCCGCGCTGCCGATCGCCATGCTGCTGTGGCGGCACCACGTTCGCCCGTCGATCTATATCGAACTGTGCGGCTTCCTGCCCTTGTTCGTTCCGCCCTTCGTTCTCGCGCTGTCCTTGCAGAATCTGCTCGGCCGCGGCGGCGCGCTGGGCTGGCTGTTGGGCGGCGATCTCGATCCGGCCATTCTCGGACTGCCCAGCGTGATGCTGGTCGAGGCGCTGCATTACTTCCCGCTGGTCTTGATGACGCTGGTCATGACCACTAGCGCTTCGAGTCAGCAGGCCTGCGAAGCGGCCCGGCTGGGCAGCAGCTGGTGGCGACTGATGACGCGGATTTTTCTGCCGCTTGGGATGCCCGGCCTGGCCTTCGGGATGTCGATCACCTTTCTCAAGGCGATGGACGATCTGGCCACGCCGCTCTCGCTCGGCGTCACCAACCTCTTGGCGCCGCAGGCTTTTTTCAGGGTTTCGGCCTACGGCTCGCAGGACCCGCTGTCGTCGCTGATCGCGACGCTGATGGTGGTCATCTCAGCACTCGCCTGGCTGGCGTCGATTCGCCTGGTTCGCCAGCACGTGAGCTGGCGCAGTGGCGCCTTCGCGGCGGCGGCGCCTTCGCGGCGGCAAACGATCGTCGGCCTAAGCTGTCTGGGCGGCATCGTGATGCTTTATGCGACGCTCTACGCCGGCGTCGCGCTCACTTCGATCGCGCGCATCTGGAGCTATACGCTGCTGCCCGAGTCGTTCACGCTGAGCCATTACCTGACCGCGCTTGGCGACGAGCGCGGCAGTTTCATCAATACCCTGATCTATTGCGGATTCGCCGCGGTCGTCGACGTGCTGGTCGGTCTGCTGATGGCCTACGCGATCGACCGCGCCGCGCCGCGCTGGAAAACCGGGCTGACCTGGGCGGCGGCCGGTCTCTTGAGCGTTCCGGGCGTCGCGCTGGCGATTGCCTACCTGCAGTTCTTCCGCGTCGTCGAATTGCCGTTCTTCAATCAAACGATCGATGCGAGCTGGTTCATGCTGCCGATGGCCTTTTCGGTGCGCGGTCTGCCTTTTGCGATTCGCGCCTGCACCATCGCGCTGCAGCGGCTGCCGAAGAGTTACGTCGACGCGGCCAGTCTGTCGGGCGGCAGCCGCTTGCGGGTGGCGACGAAAATCGTTCTGCCGATGCTCGCTTTCGGGCTGTTCGTCGCTTTCCTGCTCTGCTTCGGCGTCGCCGCCGTCGATCTGTCTTCGGCGATGCTGCTGGTCCCCAGCGAGACCGACGCGCCGGTCGCCTACAGCATCTACCTCAACATGCAGTCGACGACCGGGCGCGGCGCCGGATCGGCGCTCGCCGTCTTGTCGATCGCGCTGGTTACGCTCTCCTTGTTCGTGCTGCTGGCGCTGCTTCGCCCCAAATCAAAGGCCGCATCGAGTTTCAGAAAATTCGTTTTCACGGCAAGCTAAACGCGATTGAGATATGAAATGAACCGAGTCACGATCGAGGTTCGCAACCTGGATTTTTCCTACGCGGCCAAGCCGGTGCTGCGCGACATCAGCCTGTCGATCGAGGCCGGCGAGATGTTCGCCGTGCTCGGGCCGTCGGGGTCCGGGAAGACGACGCTGCTGCGCTTGCTCGCCGGCCTTGAGCGGCCGTCGGCGGGGTCGATCCGGATCAACCGGGACGACGTCTTCGACATTCCGCCGGCGCAGCGCAATGTCGGCATGGTCTTCCAGAATTTTTCGCTGTGGCCGCACATGTCGGTCTTCGACAACGTCGCTTTCGGCGTCGTCGACCGTCATCTTGGCGGCGCCGAACTCGAGGCGCGGGTCGCCGGGATTCTCGAGCTGCTCGATATCGCCGAGACGCGCGACATCCGTCCCGACTGCCTGTCGGTCGGACAGCAGCAGCGCGTCGCGCTGGCGCGCGCGCTGGTCACCGAGCCGCGCCTGTTGCTGCTCGACGATCCGTTTTCCAATCTCGAATACGAGTTGCGCGTGCAGATGCGTCACGATCTGCGCCTGCTGCAGCGCCGCCTGGGGATCACCACGATCCTGGTGACGCACGATCAGCAGGACGCGCTGAGCATTGCCGATCGCGTCGCCGTGGTCGCCCACGGGACGATCCGGCAGGTCGGTACGCCGGCGGCGATTTACGATTTCCCCAACTCGATCGACGTCGCGCGTTTCGTCGGCGTCAGCAACTTCGTTCCGGGAACGATCAAATATGTCGAGAACCAGCGGGTCGAGTTCTCGTCGCCCGACGTCGGCAGCCTGCGCTGGCCGACCGGCCGCGACGCGCCGCCGGAAGGGCCGGCAGTGCTCAGCATCCGGCCGCACGCGCTGCACCTGGCGCCGATCGACGGCTTTCGCGATGGTCGCTATCTGTGGCTCGAAGGCAGAATCACGACCAGCGAGTTTCTCGGCGAGGTGGTGCGCTACCAGGTCGATGTCGGTTCGCTCTCCGTCAGCGTCAACCAGGCACATTTCACCTGCTCGCCGGTGACGCCGTCGGGAACCGCCGTGCTGGTCGGCTTCGATCCGTCGCGCGCGCGGCTTTTCCCGGCGTCTGCGGCGATGGTTCCTGCCGCAGAACACGACTGACGCGATGGACATCCTCAAGCTTCGCTCTTTTGTGATGGTCGCCCGGCTCGGTCATCTGACCCGCGCCGCCGATCGCTTGTCGCTGACGCAGCCGGCGGTGACGGCGCATATCAAGGCCATCGAGCAGGAGATCGGGATCGCGCTGTTCGATCGTTCGCCGGGCAAGATCACGCTGACGCGCTCGGGCGAAGTGCTGCTCGGCGAGGCCGAGCACGTCCTCTCGGTATTCGAGGGCTTTGCGCGCAAGGCCCGGCAGATCAAGGGCGAAGTCACCGGCAGCATGCTCATTGCGACGATCGACGACGCCGATTTCATCAAGCTCGGCGGGCTGCTTTACGGCCTGCGTGCGGCGCTGCCGCTGCTGCAGATCAAGACCCGCCTGGTGCTCGCCGACGACGTCGTGAGCGGGGTCAAGAGCGGGCTCTTCGACGCCGGCTTTTACATCGGCGCGGTCGACCACCCCGATTTTGCCGTCCAGCCCTTGCGCAGCATCGCCTACTGCAGCGTCGGTCCGGCCGCTTACGGCGAGCAACTGGCGCAGGCCGGCTGGCGCGCGGTCGCCGAGCTGCCGTGGATCGCCGGCCCCGAGCGCTCGCACGTCTCGCGCTTGCTGCGCCTGCTGTTCGCGCAGCAGGGCGTGCTGCCCAACGAGGCGGTCGAGTGCGACCAGTTGCCGTCGATGCTCGATCTGGTTCGCTCGGGTCTGGGCATGGGGCTGGTCCGCGAGGATCTGGCGCTGGTCGCCGCCGAAAAGGGCGAGGTCGCGATCTGGCCGCATGGCCGTATCGAAAGCAATCTGTCGTTCATCTACCGGGTTGCCGAAGAGCACGATCCGGCGATCGTCGGCATGCTCTCGGTGCTGCGTGACCACTGGCAGATCGAGGGGCAGGGCGCCGACCCGGGGTGAGCGCGGCGCTGCGCAGATTCGACCGCTTTTGCGCAGGCTCAAGTTTGTCGGCGACCTGCCGATATGAAAGCTAAATAAAAAACCGAAAGGGATTCGAAATGAGCTCAATCAGCGTGAACCTCAGCAGCGTTTCGGCCAGCAGCGCTAGCGGCAGCAGCGGCGGCAGTGCGAGCATTGACGCCCAGATCGCGGCGACGCAAAAGCAGATCGAGGGTCTGCAAAAGCAGCTGCAGGCCCTGCAAAAGCAGGTTGCCGAAGACCCGGGAAGCGATGCGTCGAAAGCGGCGTTGGCACAGGCCAAACTCATTGCCCAGCAGTTGGAGATTCTGCAGGCGAGAATTGCTCAGCTTGAGGCGCTCAAGGCGCAAAAGGCGCAAGAGCAACAGGGCGGCAGCGCCGACGCCAGCGACCCGGCAAGCGCGTCGAAAGCGGTGCTCAGCCTGACGACGCTCGGCAACGCGATCGACAGCTTCGTCTAGGATTTCGCGTTCGCCGCTTGCCCCGTGTCAGGCGGGCGGGCGAGCTACCACATCAAGTCGTCGGGGATCTGGAACGCCGCGTACGGATCGTCGTCATCGACCGCGGAACTAATCTTGTTCACGCGAACGACGAGCGAGGCGTCGCGCTCGGCGATCTTGTCGGCGATGACCTTCGGCACCAATTCGGCGGCGCCGCCCAGGCAGACGATGACCAGGCGGCCGGCCATCAAATGCGCCTGGACCGCGGCCGAGACATACATGCGCTCGATCTTGTTGCCGTGGGTGAAGTTGTAGGCGATGTCTCCGGCCCCCTTGCTCTGGCGATTCTTCTGCACCATCTGGGCAATTTGCGCGACGATCGCTTTTTGGGTCGCTGCCGCATCGCGCTGGGCGTTGAGTTCGCGGGCCCGCTCGGCATTCTTGCGTTGCGTTTCGAGTGCCGCCAGGCGCACTTCATCGACGCTCTGCGTTCCGGTTCGCCGCTCGACCTTCTTCTGCCTGCTCTTGTCCTGGTTGGCCACCTTGACCTTGTTTTTGTCGACCAGGCCGGCTTTCAAAAACTGCTCTTGCAAAGACGCCATCGGCGCAGCTCCGTAAATAGTGTCGGCTGGCCCAGCTTGGCGGCCAGCGAAAAGCCGCTAGCATAGCAAAGCCGGCGACCGCCGTCTTGCCGACCTTGCTCGCGAGGACCGGCAAGGCACAGGTCGCGTTGACGACGAACGAGCCGTCGGTTCTTGAGGACGGCATCGACCGCGATTGATTTCAGATCTTCGTGCTGCGGCGAGGCGGGCGAATCCCCGTTTGGCGCAGGCGCAGCGAGCCCGCTGGTCTCAGTTCGAGCCTGAGCTGTCATTCGTCGCCGACACGGTTCAATGGCCCTTTACAGAGTCGAGCGCTCATTCGTCTCCGAACGGTTCAACGGCGGATTTCAAATGCGAGCAGCCATTGCGTGCCGCCGGGCCACGGGCAAGTGATCGGACAGAGCGGCTGCTCGGTTTCTCCGCCAGCTTGATCTGTAATGTTGGACTTATCTGCCCCTGATCTCGGATCCGGGGTGAGTGGCAGCAGTCCACGCGGTGAGCTCACGGTGTTTCGAATCTGACTGTCAGCGATCAACATCGTGAAACTGAGACAGCTGAGGCAGAACAGCCGCCCGCCAAAAAAACAGCGATGTCTGGCTGATAGGTCTGCGCTCGACAAAACCGGCTTTTACTCGGCGCGAGTTTTCTTGTCCAGCAGGGCCTTCTCGATGCGCTGGTCCGGTATTAGCCAGATCAAAGCCACGAGCGCGTAGAGTCCTTGCGCCAGTGATGGCGACCAGAAGGCCAACAGCATTGCGACGGCGTAGACTATCGGTGAAGACTTTCCTTTCCAATCACTTCCCAATGCCCTGCTCAAGAAAGAACTGTCGCCGTGCGAAGAGATAATGCTCATCTGAAGTATCCTGTAGGCGACGGCAGCCATGAACAGAACCAGGCCGTAGATGGCGGACGGCGCCGCAGCGAAGTGATTCTCGCCCATCCAGCCGGTGGCAAATGGAAACAGCGAAAGCCAGAACAACAGATGCAGGTTCGCCCACAGGATAGGCACGGTGACGTTGCGAGCCGCCTGCAGCAGATGGTGGTGGTTGTTCCAGTAGATGCCGACGTAGACATAACTCAATACATAGCTTGAAAACACCGGCATCAAGGATGCCAGCGCGTCGAAATGCTCGCCATGCGGCACCTTCAACTCCAGAACCATAATCGTAATGATGATGGCCATCACACCGTCACTGAATGCTTCGAGTCGGCTCATTCCCATCGAGTATCCCCCGTGCGTTGAAAAAAACTGCGTTAGCAATGGATCGTGCCCAAGAAAGACCGGCGGCTTTTCGGTTATCGGCCGCTATCCTGTGGGTACTACTATCTAGTCGGCCACCCGTTTTTTTGACCTTGGCCGCCTCGACTGGTTGCCTTGAATCAGAACACCAAGACGCCAGCGCTTGTCGGCTGCGCAGCCCTTGCTGGCGGGGTCAGCGCCTGAGCCATTACCCAAGACGGTTTGGCCGGGCTGCTTGGATTGCCGCGGCGCTGTTTTACTGCCAGAGGGGGCTGCCGAGCAGTCCGCGTCGTTCAGCGACGGCGGCAACTTCGGTCCGGGTGGCGGCGCCGAGCTTCTGGAAGATCCCCTTCAGGTGCGTCTTGACCGTTCCGGCCGCAATATCCAGACGCTTGGCTATGCTCTTGTTGGCGTGGCCCTCGACGAGCAGGCGCAACACGTCCATTTCCCGTGCCGTGAGCAACTCCGAAGCAATGCTGTCAGCCATTCTGCGGGCAGCGACCGCGCCGAGATGGCGCAGGCCTCGGTGCAAAGTGCGTACGGCGATGAGCAGTTCGTCGAGATCGCAGCCGAGCGTGAGGTAACCCTGCGCCCCGTTTTCGAGCGCGTGCCGGATTTCCCGCTCGCTGTCCCGTTGCGTCAGAATCAGAACGCAGGGCATCTTCGACGGTCTGGTGCGCGCACGGTGGCGGGCGCCGGCAATGCACTCGAGCCCGCGCACATAATCGGCGATGACGACGTCGGCACAGAGACCGGCGTCGTCGCTCGCCAGATCAGCGGTGCCCGCGACCAGCTCGAAGTCGCGCTGCTCGCGTATGATCGCCATCAGACCGGCGGCAAGCAAAGGGTCGTCGTAGCGAACCAGAATCCTGATTCGTTCGCCGATCGGTATTGGCGGCGCCTTGTCTACGTGGTTTTTGGGCCAGGGGATCATCACACGCCCTCCGCTCCGCTGGCGGCAGGAGACACTCCATCGGCGACATCGCTGTTCCCGGCGCGTTGAGCTCCGGCCTCGCGGTGTTCGCTCAGCACCGCGACGACTTCGTCGCGATGTTCGCTGCGCGCCCAATCGCGCTGGAACTCAAGCAGGACCTGCACGGCCGAGAGCGATACGGCGCCGGCCTGCTCCAGGCGACGAATCGCGGCCTCCTGCGAGGCGGTACTGATGCCTCCAGAGGCATTCGCCACAACGTAGATGTAGTAGCCTTCTTCCATCATTTGTAGCGCCGGAAAGACCAGGCTGGCCTCGCTCCACAGCGCCGCGATGAGCACGTTCTGCCGCCCGGTCCGGCGGATCGCAGTGACGAATTCGGTGCACTCCCAGGCGTTAATGCTGGAGTGTTTGATGACATCCAGATCGGGGAACAGTCCGCTCAGTTGCGGGACGATGTCGCCACTGAACAGAGGTGACGCCGAGGCGCTCAGGACGACCGGCACGGCGAAAATTCTCGCCGCCTTGGCCAGGATCAAGACGTTGTTGAGCAGGGCTCGCCGATCCGTCTCGGCGACGCCAAGGAGCATCCCCGCCTGATGATCGATGAAGACGATGGCACAGTTTTGCGGGGTCAGCAGCCCCTTGTCGGTTGAACAGATGCTCATGTGCCTTCCTCCCGTTGACCTTGTCGACGCGGCCATCATGGCGCGTTGAAGCAATGGCCGCCATTGACTGGAGGATGGGATTATTCGGGCGGCGAAAGGAGGGGGCCGGCCTACGCCATTCGAACGAGGCGTTGGCGCCTGGCGGGTCAGGTGGGACCGCGCTCAGAGCGTGACCAGGCCTCGGCGGCAGGCGACGGTGATGGCTTCCGTGCGGCTCAACACGTCGAGCTTGGCGAAGATGTTGCGCAGGTGCGATTTGACGGTGGTTTCGCTGATGTACAAATTGGCGCCGATTTCCTTGTTGCTTTTGCCGTGGGCGAGCAGGATCAAGACGTCCAGTTCCCGTCCGGTCAGCGTTTCACTGCTGATGCCGGCTGCCAGCTTGGCCACCAACGACGGTGAAATACTGGTTTCGCCGGCGTGTACCCGGCGAATGCTGTCGAGCAGCTCTTCGCGCTGCGAGTCCTTGAGCAGATAGCCGCGAGCCCCCGCCCGGATGGCATTGGCGATGTCGCTGTCGGTATCGAAGGTGGTCAAGACGATGATGCGCGCCGCGGCGTCGCGTTGGCGGATTTCTCCGATCGCGCCAACGCCGTCGAGTTCCGGCATGCGCAGATCGAGCAGCACGATGTCCGGGCGCAGGCTGAACCACAGCTCGACCGCCTGGCGTCCGGTCGCCGCTTCGCCGACGACGGCCATGTCTGCCTGCCGTCCGATCATTGCCGCCAGGCCCTCGCGCACCGTCACGTGGTCATCGGCAATCAGCACGCGAATCTTCTCGACGGGCCGGGCTGCCGCCGCGGCGACGGTGCGTGATGCGGATCTGTCGGCAGGGTTCATGCTGATTTTTTCATTTTTCAGCGCCTTGTGCGGTGTGCGGCAAGCTGATACGAATCGAACTGCCGGCGCCCGCCCGGCTATCGATGTGGATTTCTCCGCCCATGCCCTCGACGCGTTCGCGGATACCGCGCAGGCCGAAGCCATCGTGCCGGCGCTGCGGGTCGAAACCTTGACCGTCGTCGCTCAGATTTAGTTCAAGGCCCTGCGCATTGAAGACGAGCTGCGCGACAAAGTGACCCGCCCGGGCATGGCGCTGCGTATTGGTCAGGACCTCCTGACCGATGCGCAGCAGATTTTCCTCCCATTGCGCGGGCAGGACCGGCACGGTTCCGCTGACCGAAAATTCGGCCCGCAGGGGCGTACCAGCGGTCATCTTATGGATCAGGCTGGCCAGGGCCTGGCAAAGATTGCTGCCTTCCAGCGCCTGCGGACGTAGCGCCAGAACCGAACGGCGCGCCTCCTTGAGGCTTTCGCGCGCCACCTCGGCCGCCCGGCCAAGGTGTTCATTCGCTTCCCGGGCCAGTTGCTTCGAACTGGCATCGGCGGCCGCTTCCAGTTGCACGATGACGCCGGTAAAGCCTTGGGCGAGGGTGTCGTGAATGTCGCGCGCCAGGCGATTGCGCTCTGCCAGGACGGCCGCGCTGCGGCTTTGCATCGCCATGCGGGTCAGCTGGATGGCCAGCATGGCGAGGTTCGCCAGCGCCTGTGCCAGATCCATCTCGTCGTGGCTGAAGGCGCGCCGGCTGCCAAAGCGGATGCCGATGACGCCCTCCACCTGTCCGGCGACCGACATCGGGACGACGAGAATTGAGATCACGCCCATCGCGATGACCCGGTCGCGCCACGGAAACGGCGGTTCCTGGCGGATGTCGGGCAGCAGGTAGGGCTTGCCGGTACGGAACACCTCGGGCCATGGCCAGACGTCGTCGACGCGCAACGCCGGGCTGACGGCGGCCTCTGGGTCGCCCGGGGTCACCAGCCGACCGTGTTCGAAAGCCGTCTCGAAGGCCACCAGACCGCTGGCTTCATCGCGCCGCCAAAGGCTGCAGCCGAGTGCGCCGAGTTGGCTGGTGATGGTGCGCAGCACGTGCTCGGCGATCCTGTCGGGCGCGGACTCCGCGGCCAGGGCGTCTACCGTTCGCGTCAGCGCCTCGACCTGGCCGCGGGCCAGTTGGACCGCAGCGCGCAAGGCTTCGGCGGCACACTTGCGATCGCTGATGTCGCGCAGGATAACCGTGAACACCTGTTCGCCGGCAAGATCGAGGCGCGAGATCGAGGCTTCGGCCGGGAACTCGCTGCCGTCCTTGCGCAAACCGACGACCTCACGCCGCTCAGCCATGCCGCGGGCGACGTCGGCGGACTGCGCAAAGGCCTGCAGATGCGCCGCGTGCCGGGCGTGAAAGCGCGGTGGCAGCAGCCGGTCGAGCGACTGGCCGATGATCTCGGCCGCGGCGTAGCCGAATACTTTCTCGGCGCCGTGGTTGAACAGCGAGATGCGCCGCTGTTTGTCGGTTGCGATGATGGCGTCGTCAGCGATGGCGAGAATGCCTTCGAAACGCGCTTTGGCGCTGCGCATCGCTTCCTGTGAGTGGCGCTGTTCAGTGACGTCCATCACCGCTCCGGTCCACTCGAGCGCCAGCCCTTCGGCGTCGCGCAAGGCATTGGCGACGATTTCGAGATGGCGGACAGCGCCGTCCGGCCGGCGCAGCCGACACTCGATGCGGATGCTTTGCCGCGTGTGATCGACGCTCCCGCGCAAGCGGGTCAGGTCGTCCGGGTCGATCAGCCGGCGCAGCAGATCGAGATCGGGTCTGAGCGTCGGCGAGATGCCGCAGATGCGATACATTTCCGGCGACCAGCTCATTTCGCTGCGTCCCGGCAACCAGTTGAAACTGCCCGTGGCGCTCAGGAACTGCGCCGTAGAGAGCGTCGCCTCGCTGCGTTTGAGTTGCGCTTCGGCCTGCTCGCGCTCGATCACGACGGCCGCCAGACGCGCGATCTGTTCGATCATCTTGCCGTGCTGCGGCGTCGGTTCGCCGGTCGTCGGCGAGTAGACGACGAAGGCGCCAATCGACTCGTCGCGCGAAGAACGGATGGGAAAAATCCAGCAGGCGTTCAAGCCGCCGGAGATCCATGCGTCGCCCGCCCAGCGCTCATCGGCGGCGATGTTCTCGATGCAGAGGAGATCGTTCCGGGTGCTCGCCTGGACCAGCAGTTCATTTGGCGGAAGCGGGACCGACCCGGGCCGGGCGCAGTCGCCAACGCGATCGACGCGGCTGGGCTGCGGCGTGCCGCCGGGATCGAGCAGCGTCACCGCGCACCGGCAGTCGCCCGACAGGCTTTCGACGATCGCGCAGAGCGTCCCGAACACTTCGGACAAGGGTCTGCCGCGCGCGATCATCTCGAGCACACGTTTTTCGCCGGAGAGCAGGAACTCCGCCGATTTGCGCTCTTCGATGTCGGTGTTCATGCCGAACCACTTGACCACGTTGCCGTCATCGTCGCGCAGCGGTACGCCGCGAAAGAGGTACCAGCGGTAGCTGCCGTCGTGGCGCCGCAGGCGCGCCTCGGCTTCACCCGCCACGCCGGACGCCAGCAGCTCCCGCCAGCGTCGCACGAGCGCCGGCAGATCGCCCGGCGCGACCGCCTGCTGCCAGCCCTGACCGTTGGCCTGGGCGACGGTGAGACCGGTGTATTCGGTCCAGCGCTGGTTGTGATACTCGACTTCGCCATTGGCGCTGGCGCTCCAGACCAGGCCCGGAATGGTGTCAAGCACGCGGCGCATCGAGTATTCACTGCTGTGCAAGGCTTCCGCCGCCAGCACACGGTCGGTGACATCCATCACCGTTCCCATCAATTTGACGCTGCGGCCCTCGCCGTCGACCACCGGCTGCGCAATGGTCTCGATGTGTTTGCGCGTGCCATCGGGCATCACGAAAACGTATTTGAGCGGCCGCGGCTCGCCGCTCTCGAAGCTCTCGCGCAAACCGCGATCGACGGCCTCGCGATCGTCCGGCAACACGCGTTCGCGGAAGGCGCTGTAATGCGGCGAGGGCGGCGCGGGCGGGAAGCCGAAAATGCGGCAGGTCTCGACCGACCAATCAGTCTCGCCGGTTTTGAAATCGAGCTCCCAGATTCCGGTCTTGGTCAGACGTTGCCCCTCGGCCAGCCTGGCTTCGCTGCGCCGCAGGCGCGCTTCAAGGCGCTTCTGCTCGGTGATATCGCGGCACGAGACGATGATCAGGTCGCGTCCGCACAGCGGGGCACGGTTCAGGCGCAGCGCTATCGTCAGTTCGGCGCCATCGCGCCGGTGGTAGGTGCGCTGGACGGTGGACACCTCATGGGGCGGCAGGTGGTGCGTCAGGTCGAGGATTTCCTCGCGCGATGCACTGGTCACGAAATCCCACGGGTACATCTCGACGAGCTCGTCTTTCGTGTAGCCGAGCAGGGCGCTCGCCGCAGGATTCGCGTCAACGATCCGCGCCTCGCGGTCGACGATGAACGTGGCGTCGGGCAGGTGCGCGAATACATCGGCGGCCGCGTGGCGATGCGTTGCCGCGCGCGCAGGGTTCTGCTCTGAGTCTATCAACGGCAACTCCTTGTGCACAAATGGGCCGGGCGACGCCACGCGTGGACGATACGCCGCACGGGCAACACAACGACTGACTGCTTGGACAAGCCGGGGAGCCGGTGCGTTCGGAAGTGCGAATCGTAGATGTCTCGGCGTTCGGCACTCTCCCATTTGGGAGAGTCGCACCCTGACCAAACAGGGCTGTCGAGCGATCGCTGAGCAAACCAGAATGGCTCCTGCGCATCACGCTTGGCCCGGTCACCCGGACGACCGGGCTCCCCTGGCTTAGTGATCATCGCGCATTCAACATCTAGAAAGGACGCCCCATGCCGCAAGAAAATCCACCGTCAGAAACCCCCGCACCCCGTCGTCGCGTCCTGCTGCAGGGCGTCGGCCTCGCTGCATCGGCAGGTCTCGCGATGTCGACGGGTCCCGCTTTGGCAGCGACTTCCTCCCTCGACTCTCGCAAAGGTAAACCCCTTATGAATACCCTCACGACCAAGGACGGCACGCAGATCTACTTCAAGGACTGGGGCCCGCGCAACGCCCAGCCCGTCGTTTTCAGCCACGGCTGGCCGCTCACTGCGGATGCCTTCGAAGACCAGATGCTCTTCCTGGCGCAACACGGTTACCGCGTCATCGCCCATGACCGCCGCGGCCACGGTCGCTCTTCACAGCCTGGCGTCGGCAACACCCTGGACCAGTACGCCGACGATCTCGCCGATCTGACGCGGGCGCTTGATCTGAAGGGCGCCGTGCACGTCGGGCACTCCACCGGTGGCGGCGAGGTCGCGCGTTACATCGCTCGCCACGGCGTGCAGCGCGTCGCCAAGGCGGTGCTGATCGGCGCCATCACGCCGATCATGGCGAAGACCGACTGGAACCCGAATGGCGTGCCTCTGGAAGTGTTCGATGGCATCCGCTCCGGTGTTCTGAATGACCGCTCGCAGTTCTACAAGGATCTCACGCTGCCCTTCTATGGCTATAACCGGCCGGGAGTGAAGATCTCCGCAGGCGTGCGCGAGAGCTTCTGGCTGCAGGGCATGGCCGGCAGCATTCTGGCGCAGTACGAGTGCGTCAAGGCCTTCTCGCAAACCGATCAGCGTGAGGACCTCAAGAAGATGACCATCCCGACCCTCGTGCTGCACGGTGACGACGATCAGATCGTGCCGCTGGAGACGACCGGCAAGGCGGCCGCGGCACTGGCTCCCCTGGCCACGCTGCAGGTCGTCGCCGGCGCGCCGCATGGTTTATGCACCACGCACAAGGACATCGTCAACAAGGCGCTGCTCGACTTCGTCAAGGCCTGACCGCGACGTCGTCGATCCCGGCAGAACTGCCGCCCCATCCAACCCTCAAAAGCAGAGTGAAGCGATAAAACCATGCCGGTCATCGCCAAGCCGGCAGCGGTGAAACCCCGTGCAACCGTAGCCAACCCCAACCAGGAGAACGCCATGAGCAATAGCAAACTCGAAGTCCTGACGCCGCAGAACTGTCAGCTCATCTTTATCGATCATCAGCCGCAGATGGCCTTCGGCGTCCAGTCGATGGATCGCCAGGCAATGAAGAACAATGTGCTCGGCCTGGCCAAGGCGGCCAAGGTGTTCGCCATTCCGACCATCATCACGACGGTCGAGTCCGAGTCCTTCTCGGGCTACAGCTATCCCGAGCTGCTCGACGTCTTCCCCGACCAGCCGACGCTCGAGCGAACCTCGATGAACTCGTGGGACGACCAGAAGGTGCGCGATGCGCTCAAGGCCAATGGCCGCAACAAGGTCGTCGTCGCCGGGCTGTGGACCGAAGTGTGCAATACCACCTTTGCCCTGAGCGCGATGCTCGAAGGCGGTTACGAGATCTACATGGTCGCCGACGCTTCCGGCGGGACGTCCAAGGAAGCGCACGACTACGCCATGCAGCGCATGGTACAGGCCGGCGTGGTGCCGATGACCTGGCAGCAGGTCCTGCTCGAGTGGCAGCGCGACTGGGCGCGTCGCGAGACGTACGACAGCGTGATGAAGCTGGTGAAGGAACACTCCGGCGCCTACGGGATGGGCGTCGACTATGCCTACACCATGGTGCACAAGGCGCCGCAGCGCACCGCCGGCGTACACCCGTCGATCCCGCCGGTACCGGCACGCTGACCGCTGACCGTCGTATTCCCCCGGCGCTCGGGGGACGCGGTGAGTGCGCCGGCCAGATCGGCGCACTCACCTTGGCAAATCCTTGGCACTTGCGCCGGCAGCCGTCGCCAAGCGCATCACCAAGTCACCACCCAAACTGGAGCGAGCACCATGTCCGCAAACCTGATCTTTTTCAACGGCCGTTGCCATACGGTAGACCCCAGCCAGCCGAAGGCCAGCGCGGTGGCGATCGCCGACGGGAAATTCGTGGCCGTCGGCGAGTACTCCGAGGTGATGAGGCATCGAGGCGAGACCACGCAGGTGGTGGACCTCAAGGGACGTACCGTCGTTCCGGGCCTCAACGACTCGCATCTGCATCTGATCCGTGGTGGCTTGAACTACAACCTCGAGCTGCGCTGGGAGGGCGTTCCCTCGCTGGCTGACGCGCTGCGCATGCTCAGGCAACAGGCCGAGCGCACCCCCAGTCCGCAATGGGTGCGCGTCGTCGGCGGGTGGACCGAATTCCAGTTCGCCGAGCGCCGTCTGCCGACGCTCGACGAGATCAACGCCGCCGCGCCCGATACGCCGGTATTCATCCTGCACCTCTACGATCGCGCGCTGCTCAATCGCGCCGCGCTGCGCGCCGTCGGCTACACCCGGGACACGCCCAATCCGCCGGGCGGCGAGATTCAGCGCGACGCCGCCGGCAATCCGACCGGCCTGCTGATCGCGCGGCCCAACGCCATGATCCTCTATGCCACGCTGGCCCGGGGGCCCAAATTGCCACTGGAATATCAGGTCAATTCGACGCGCCAGTTCATGCGCGAACTCAACCGCCTGGGGGTGACCAGCGCCATCGACGCCGGCGGCGGATTCCAGAACTATCCAGAGGACTACGCCATCATCGAACAGCTGGCGCGCGACAGGCAGCTCACCATTCGCATCGCCTACAACCTGTTTACCCAGCGCAAAGGGCTGGAGCTCGAGGACTTCGCGCAATGGACCGGGATGGTCAAGCCGGGGCAGGGTGATGATTTCCTGCGCCACAACGGCGCTGGCGAAATGCTGGTCTTCTCGGCCGCCGATTTCGAGGATTTTCTCGAGCCGCGTCCCGAGCTCGCCGCCGGCATGGAGGACGAGCTCGAGCAGGTGGTGCGCCACCTGGTCATCAACCGCTGGCCGTTCCGCCTGCACGCGACCTACGACGAATCGATCAGCCGCATGCTCGATGTGTTCGAGAAGGTCAATCGCGAGATCCCTTTCGACGGCATGCATTGGTTGTTCGACCACGCCGAGACCATTTCGCTGCGCAACATCGACCGCGTCAAGGCGCTCGGCGGCGGCATCGCCATCCAGCATCGCATGGCCTTTCAGGGCGAGTATTTCGTCGAACGCTACGGCATCGACGCGGCCAAGCACACGCCGCCGGTCCAACGCATGCTGGCGGCGGGCGTTGCGGTCGGCGGCGGCACCGATGCCACCCGCGTCGCCAGCTACAACCCCTGGACGGCGCTCTACTGGCTGACCTCTGGGCGCACGGTCGGCGGCCTGCGGCTCGCCGATGCGGACAGCCAGTTGTCGCGCGAAACCGCGCTCGAGCTGTGGACCCGCGGCAGCGCCTGGTTCTCCAACGAACAGGGCAAAAAGGGGCAGATCAAGGTCGGGCAACTCGCCGATCTGGCCGTGCTGTCGGCCGATTACTTCAGCGTGCCGGAAGACGATATCAAGTCGATCGAGTCGGTCCTGACCGTCGTCGATGGCAAGATTGTGTACGGCAGCGGCGACTTCGGCGACATCGCTCCGCAACCGCTTCCCGTGCTGCCCGACTGGTCCCCGGTAGGCTGGGTGCCCGGTCACTACCGGGGGCCCGCCGCGGCACCGCTGCAACGCGCCGCGCTGCCCCACCAGTGCAGCGGTCCGTGCGGCGTCCATCAGCACGCGCACGACCACGCCCGGCAGTCGACGGTGCCGGCCGCCGATCTGATCGGGTTCTGGGGCGCGCTGGGCTGCTCGTGCTTTGCCTTTTGAGGAGTGACGCGATGAACACCAAAGTGCTGCTCGGTCTTCTGCTGTCGTTCATGGTCGGCGTCGTCTGCCAGCTCGCCCACATTCCCGTGCCGTCGCCGCCGGTGCTGACCGGCGCATTGCTGGTGTTCGTGATGAGCCTCGGTTACTGGCTGGTCGATCGCTATCTGGTCGCCCGGCCGGCCGAGCAAAAGGGCAACTGCGGCGGTCACGATCTGGACCAAGGGCGGCGGCAATGATCTCATTATTGACTGGAGTCGTCCTCGGCACGCTGGTCGGCGCGCTCTGCCGCTGGCTCGACATCCCCTCGCCGGCGCCGCCGTCGCCGATCGGCGCGCTGCTGGTGGTGGCCATGACCGCCGGTTTCGTGACCGCCGGGATGTTCGTCTAGGCATCATGGCCAGACACTCCACGCGCGCGGCGGACCGTCTGCCCCTATTCACCACTCTGCCTCAGGAGCCTGCGAACATGAAGCGCTTTCTGACCACCCGCATCCCGACGCCGAATATCGGCCTGCTCTACCTGCGACTGACGGCCGCCGCCTTGCTGATCTATGTCCACGGCCTGCCCAAGCTGCTGCACTTCGCTTCGGAGCTCCAGCAGATCGACGACCCGCTGCATCTGGGTCGAGGGCTGACGCTGGGCTTTGCCTTGCTGGCCGAAATCGTTTGCCCCCTGGCCATTGCCGTCGGCTGGCGAACGCGCTTGGCAAGCGTGCCGATCCTGGTCTTGCTGCTGGTTTCGATGTTCCTTGTCCACCCCGACTGGAGCATCGCCGACGGGCAGTTCGGCTGGCTGCTGATCATTACCTTTGGCGCGATTGCCCTGGCCGGGCCGGGCCATTACTCGCTTGACCAGCATCTGGCGGAGCCGGGCTGAGATGCGCGCGCGCAACGACATCGTGCAGGGCATGGCCGCGGGCTTCATCGCCGGCTATGTCGATACGCTCGGTTTCGTCGCGCTATTCGGCCTGTTCACCGCGCATGTGACCGGCAATTTCGTGCTGATCGGCGCCGAGCTGGCACAGTCCGGGCATGGTCTGCTGATCAAGTGGCTGGCTTTCCCGGCGTTCATCGTCGCCGTTGCGCTGACCCGGCTGGTGGCACGTGCCTGCAATCGGCATCCGCGCCACGCCCTGCGACCGATCCTCGCGCTGCAGGCATTTTTTCTGGCGCTGTGCATGATGCTCGGCTTGATCGCGTCGCCGCTGCGTAATGCCGACACGCTGCTGCCGATCCTGACCGGTATTTTCGGCGCCGCCGCGATGGGCGTCCAGAATGCCGCCAGCAAGCTGGTCTGGGCCAATCTGGCGCCGACCACGGTGATGACCGGCAACGTCACGCAAGTGATCGTCGACCTCGTCGATTTCCTTTGCGGCGAACGTGATCCGGCCATAGGAGAACGCCTCATCAAGTTCATCTGGCCGATCGTGGCTTTCGGCACGGGCGCCATTTCGGGCGCCATGGCGTACGTCCAATGGTCCTTCTGGGCGCTGCTGCTGCCGCTGTTCATCCTCCTGATGCAATTGCTCGCCAGGCCGGTCGATCGGCAGCCGGCGCTGCAGACGGCAACGCGCATTCGCGACCCGACCAACGGCAGACAATATTGAAGCTCGCAACTTGAGCGTTCATTTGACTGTCTTTAACCATTTCTAAACCCAAAGATACATCAACCAGGAGTTCCAATCATGCTTACCCTGCGCAAATCGTCAGACCGCGGCTACGCCGACCACGGCTGGCTCAAGAGCTATCACTCGTTCTCCTTTGCCGGCTATTACGATCCGGCGCATATGGGCTGGGGCAATCTGCGCGTGATCAACGAGGACCGCATCGAAGCCGGCGCCGGCTTCGGCAAGCACAGCCACCGCGACATGGAAATCATCAGCTACGTGCTGTCCGGAGAACTCGCGCACGAGGACAGCCTGGGCAACGTCAAGGGCATTCCACCGGGCGACGTGCAGCGCATGAGCGCCGGTTCCGGGGTGACGCACAGCGAATTCAACCACGCCAAGGACCAGACCACGCACTTTCTGCAGATCTGGATCGAACCGAAGATCACCGGCATCAGGCCCGGCTACGAGCAGAAGACGATTGCCGCGAACGACAAGCGCGGAGCGCTGCGCCTGGTCGCCTCGCCCGACGGCGCGCACGATTCGGTCAGCATCAACGCCGATGCGGCGGTCTACGCGGGCCTGTTCGACGGCGGCGAGCGTGCCGAACTGCGACTCGACCCGGCGCGCAAGGCCTATGTGCATCTGGTGCGCGGCGCGCTCGAAGTCAATGGTCAGCCGCTCGAAGCGGGCGACGCGCTGCTGCTCGAAGGCGAAGACCAGGTCACCCTGGCCCAGGGCCGTGATGCCGAGGTCCTGGTCTTCGATCTGGCCGTCTAGTGGGCCGGAACGTGGAGGCCCGGCGAAGCGCATAATTCAGCTGTACTTGAACCGTCGCATCTCATTTAAGGAGAAATACCATGTCAAAAGTCCTCGTCCTCTATTACTCGACCTACGGTCACATCGAAACCATGGCGCAGGCCATGGCCGAAGGCGCGCGCTCGACCGGCGCCAGCGTCGATGTGAAACGTGTTCCCGAGACCGTTCCGCAGGAAATCGCCAAGGCGGGCCATTTCAAGCTGGAGCAGGCCGCCGCAGTCGCCTCCGTCAGCGAACTCGAAGGCTACGATGCCATTATCGTTGGCTGCCCGACCCGCTTCGGGCGCATGCCGTCGCAGATGGCCAGTTTCCTCGACCAGGCCGGCGGCCTGTGGGCGCGCGGCGCACTCAACGGCAAGGTCGGCGGCGCGTTCACGTCCACCGCCACGCAGCATGGCGGGCAGGAAGTGACGTTGTTTTCGATCATCACCAATCTGCTGCACTTCGGCATGACCATCGTCGGGCTGCCCTACAGCTATCAGGGTCAGATGTCGCTCGACGAGATCGTCGGCGGCAGCCCATATGGTGCTACGACGATCGCCGGCGGCCAGGGGCAGCGTCAGCCCAGCGTGATCGAACTCGATGGAGCGCGTTTCCAGGGCAGGCTGATCGCTGAAACGGCAAACAAGCTGTTCAGTTGATGAGCGACGCGGCAAGCTTGCCCCTGTCCTTCGTCTGATGCTTGCGGCGCGATGACCGACGCCACTGCGCCATCGCTTCGCAAGCGCTGCGTCATTTGACCGCAGATCGGCAAGGCGGCATGATCGTACGCTTATGCTTGGGCACCATCGGTGTCCTCGTCGTCAGGATTTCTACCTGGATTTTAACTGATGGAAATCACCCAATTGATCGAAACGCTCCAGCGCGATGCCGTCTGGGTCGTATTCCTCAACGTCCTGCTGCAGCAAATCGGTTTGCCGGTGCCCGCGGTTCCCACCTTGCTCTTGGCCGGCAGCCTGGCGACGAGTTCAGGCAGTCTGGGGCAACTGCTGGCCGCGGCCATCGTCGCTTCGGTGCTCGCCGACTGGCTTTGGTACTGGTCCGGCCGGCTGTTCGGCTACCGCGTGCTGGCCAGTCTGTGCAAGCTGTCGATCAACCCCTCTTCCTGCGTTAGCCAGACCGAAGCGCGCTTCATCCGTTGGGGCGTCTCGTCGCTGGTGGTCGCCAAGTTCATCCCCGGCTTTTCGACCGTGGCGCCGCCGATTGCCGGGGCGCTGCGCATGAGCCTGCCCGGTTTCCTGCTGGCGGCAGGCGTCGGGGCGGGGCTGTGGGCCGGTCTGTCGATTGGCGCCGGTTGGCTGCTCAAGGATACCGTCCAGTCCGTCGTTGCCGCGCTCGACCGGAATGCCGCCCGCGCCTTGACGGTGCTGCTGTTGCTGCTTGGCAGCTGGCTTGGCTGGAAGCTGTGGCAAAAATACCGTTTCCGGATGTTTTGCGCGGTTCCCCATATCTCGGCCGACGAACTGATCGCGGCGATGGCGACCGCCGAACCGCCGCTGTTGCTCGATTTGCGCGGGGCAACGATGATTGCCGAAACCGGCACGATCAACGGTGCCCGGATCGCCGAACACGATTTCCTTGATCAGGCGGTCGGCGATTGGCCCAAGGATCGGCCTATCGTGACCCTCTGCGCTTGCCCGGACGATGCCGGTGCAGTGCAGGCGGCGCGAGCTCTGCTCAAGACTGGTTATTTGTCGGTCAAGCCGTTGCGCGGCGGCTACGAGGCCTGGCTGGCAGAGCAGGCCAGACCTGCCTCTCGGTAAGCGCGCCACGACACGGGCTGTGGCGAAAAGCGCAGCGCATTGAAGGCCCCGGCAGGACCGGTACGAGGGACACCGGCCTCGCCGCTGGCGATGCACTTTCGCGATGGCTGCCTTGGTGAATCTGGCAGGTTACAGAGTTGAGCAGGCTTTTGAGTGACGGCTTCGTGAGCAACTGACGGACCGCTCGTGGCCGGGAGGGTGAGTTCCCGCTGGTTCCGATGAGCTGACCTTCGCCAGCCAGGAGATTTTCGCCAAAGGTCGCTTTGTGGCAACACGTCGTACGCGTACTCCCGGCCAGGAGCCGCCGGTCGAGGCGGGCATCCAATTTTGATAGCTAAGGTTTTCGGAAACCTTGCTGAGCGACGCGTATTCGGCGGGCAAATTGACATCTACAATGTCTTGACTCGGCCACAAGACGACGGTCAAGGTGGCGATCCAATTTCAATAGTCGGGGCATACGCTGAGCCAGTTGAATGGCCGGTATTCGGCAAGCAAGTTGACGACTACAATGCCTCGACCCGGCCAGAAGCGGTCTCTCAAGAAAGCATCCCAAAGCAGCCATTGAAGCGTCCAGAGTGTATGCTAACGCCCTACGTTTCGACGTGCTGCCTTTTGCGGTTTACTTAGTACGGTATAAAAACGGCTCTCGGGCACCGAAAACCCTGTCGTGAAGAGGCTTACAGAGATATTTGTCGCGCCGAGTTAGGGAGCTGGTGCCGGAGTTATGCAGCAGAACTGTGCCCTATAACAAAGTTGGGGCTTATGACTACACACGAAGAACGGTGGGAGCGCTTTCTCGATCCGGACGTTGTCAGGCCATCACTCTTCATGGCCACGATGTTCATCACTACCTTTGAGATTCTTAAAAACTCGATAGTCGATCGCATCCGAGATTTCTACTCGATTGGATGGTCGGAGGAAGGATCGACTGTCTCCCCTGAGTACAAGGCAAAGGTTCTTTCGCGCGATAAGAGCCCAGTCTATGCATCTCTAAATTGGCTACATGAGAACCAAGTGGTAAATGACGATGACTTGGATATATTCGAGCAGCTTAAGAGCACTAGAAACCTTGTTGCTCACCAACTCTTCGACATCGTCACGGGTCAAGCTGAATCCAATCACACGGAACAGTTCCAAGTACTAGTTGAGCTGCTACGGAAGATTGAGGTGTGGTGGGTTGTAAATGTTGAGCTTGCAATCGATCCGGACTACGCCGATACAGAAGTCGATGAAGAGAGCATCGTTCCGGGAGCCATTCTGTCGCTTCAGATGCTTTTGGAAGTTGTGGGCGGAAACACGGAGCTTCTTGAAGCCTTGCGTAGTCAACGCGCAAAGGGGCGCCAGCATGCATAGCAGCATCAATAGCAGGCCGCAACCCGGCGGCCGAGAGGGACGACCTGCAAGCTGCGCTTGCAGGTGCCCTCCGCGCCCCGTGCTCTGGCCGCCCATCACCTTCACATTAGGTTCGTATGGAGACTACATGAACGATCCGAATCAAACTGTCATCGAATCAGCGAAAGCGGCACAAGAAATTGCCAAGACAACGGGAAAAGCAGTTGATGCGGCAAGAGAAGCTGGCGGGTTCATTGCCCGCGTTGTATCCGGGCCATTAGAGCAGGGAATGGGCATTTTCGAAGACAAGCTTCGCTATATGCGTTGGGAGCGACAGGTTCGTCTAATGCAGAAGGTAAACGAACTGTTGGAAGAGCTTGGACTTGAAGGGCCAACAAGGGCTGTCCCTCTGAAACTTGCCATCCCTTTATTGCAAGCTGCCTCGATTGAGGATGACGACAATCTTCAAGACAAGTGGGTCAACCTCTTGGTAAACGCGGCTAACGCAGATAGCGGCGTGGAAATACACCGAGCATATGTTGAGATACTCGGGCAGATATCTTCGTTGGAAGCAAAGATTCTTGATGCGGTGTACGCATTGCCGTTCGAAGCTATTCAGCACGCCGGAATTCTCACGCATTCCCTTCCGGATATTGCTATCACAGACAGTGAAGATAGGAAAGATGATAGAAAGCAAGAGCCTACCGATGACGTCAAATTGGCTATGTCAAATCTAGAACGAGTCGGCTGCTTGAGGCTTGGCATGACCTATGGTGGCGGGGGAAGCTTCACCCGCGTGACCCCCACGTTATTGGGAAAAGCCTTTGTTGAAGCCTGTCGTGTGCGAATCTAGTCAAACGTTAACTGCCGCAAACGCTCACACTCGTTTAGGAAACTGCATGAAGTCTAGGTTAGTCCCTGTCCTTATTACGGCATCGTTGCTTTCGGCTGCTTGGCCAGCATTGGCAACAGGGCCTGCCGTCGGTGCTGCTCCCAAGGGTGATCCAATGACAGTTTCGTCAAGGATAATCAAGCACAACTTTCCTGAGTGCAAGCGCGTCTCGAACGCCACCCGGAATTCAGATGGGTCTATTCGGGCCAAATGTGGTGGAACAGATTATCTTGTCTTCACAATGTTCAATGCCAAGGAAGGCAGGACGCTTGAGCTTGCTCTGAACTGCACAGCGGCAAAGAGCCTATTGAATGTTTCGTGTTAATGTCATAAAAGGCATGACACCCCATCATTCCACTGGGCCTGCGCGAAAAGCCGCGCAGGCCGGTGAATCCAGACGCTAGACATCACCATAAGTTCTCCCATGGCCGACATCAATCCGAATAGCATTCTCGAAACCATTGAGATCATACGAGCATTCAAGTCTCTATTCATTGAATAGAACCCATACCTTCCAGTATACAGCGCCCTTGGCGGCGCTTTCGTCGGAGCGGTATCGTCCTTCTTTCCCAACTACATAATTGGCAAGCTCAAAGACCGTAAAGACAGACGTTCCACCACCTTTCAGCTATATGCGGAGATAAAGGCAACTATCGAGCTTACCGAACACCGAAACTACATACAGCAACTGGAACGCGTGGTAGAGGCGTTCCATTCCAAACAGATAACCTCGTGTACGTATCATATCCAAGTGCCTGAGGACAGATTCCTCATCTTCAAAAGCAGCCTAGATCGCCTTGGCATGCTCGAAGTCAACATCCAAGTTAAGGTGGTCGAATTCTATCAACTACTGGAAGCCGTAGCCCAAGACGTTAAGCCAGGCGGTATATTGAACGCGATGCCGGCTCCGGCGGAGGGATTCCAGGAGGCCCTACGCATTACCAAGAGAGCACGGCAGCTTGGCGGCGAAATCTTGGACATTATCGAGAAGCGCCACCGAATTCCGAACTCAAGCCTCAGGGTTTCGGATGTTAATGGCTAGAACGGCAAGGCCTAGCCCATCGTTCAACACGGATTGGCGCGATAAAGCCACGCCAACCGGTTAATTAAGACGCTAGACGTCCGCTTTCCGAGAGTCTGACTGGCCGCTCTGGGTCGAAAATACTCGGTGACGTCAGGCCGCTTTCTGGGAGCGAAATTTCACCGACTGCTTTCCGCTGATGAATTCGGAGAGATGGCGGTCGCTGGAGGGAAATGCAAGCGGCCATTGCCCAAAGGAGCCGAGAAATCGAAAGCTGCCCGTCACTTGGTCATTCGCTTTTCTGGCCTGAACGGCTAAAGCTAATCAGAGAATGATCCAGTTTTGGAGGGTCAGCTGTTCACAGAAATCGGCTACTGATACAACGCTGGAAACTGGTGGCGCAATTGTTCCAGTTTGGGTAAGTCGTTGTAAACGATATAGGGCTGATCAGGATGCCGGGCCAGATAGTTCTGGTGGTACTTTTCCGCGGGATAGAATTCCTGCAGAGCGGCAACCTGGGTCACGACCGGCTTGGGAAAAGCGCGTGAATCGACAAGTTTCTGGATGTAAGCCAGGGTCATCTTCTGCTGTTCGCTATCGGTGAAGAAGACCGCCGAACGATATTGGCTGCCGACGTCCGGTCCCTGGCGGTTGAGTTGGCTCGGGTCATGCGCCACGCTGAAGAAGATGTTGAGGAGTTGCCCGTAACTCACCTGCGCCGGGTCGAATCTGATGCGCACCGCTTCGGCGTGTCCGGTCGCGCCGCTGCTGACTTTTTCGTACCGGGCGGTGCTAGCCTCGCCGCCGGCATAGCCGGACTCGACCTCGGTGACGCCCTTGACGTGCTTGAACACGGCGTCGACGCCCCAGAAACAGCCGCCGGCAAAGACTGCGGTTTGCAAACCCGTTGCTGGTCTGGTCGGCGATTCTGCGCGGGCGTTCAAGCACAGCGCAAGAGCGATTGCCGCGCAGGCTATCCGAATCTTGGTCATTGAGGCGGTGGGTGTTGTCAGCTTGTCCATGATGAATCTCTCCTTATTTGATGTTGAGGGCTAAAACAGGGTCGCAGTTCTAATCCAGACATCCGGCAGCAGACTGACGACCCTGGCCTCGATCCATTTGTCGCCGCCGGTCAGGATGGCGACTCCGGTCGCGAAAATGACGACGCCGAAACCCTTCTTGAACGCGTCGATATTCCCCAGCACCCAGCTCCGGGCACGCGAAAATCCGCTGCGCGACGCGTAGGCCACGGCGACCAGTGGAATGGCGGCGCCGACGCCGAACAAACCGAGAATCAGCGCACCACGCGAAGCGCCGTCCTCACTGGCCACCAGCGTCAGCGCCGAGGCGAGCAGTGGCCCGGAACATGGGCTCCAGACCAGCCCGAGTACGCCACCGAGCAGAAATGCACCGCCCAGCGAACCGCCATCGAGGTGTGAAGACGCCGCATTGGCCGACGAGGCAATCGGCAGCATCCATTCGGTAAAGCGCCGGTTGAGCGCGGGAACCAGCATGACGAGGCCAAAGACGATCAGCAGCAGCGCGCCAAAAATGCGCACGTTGTCGGAGTCAATGCCCAGCGCCGGACCCAGCGTGCCGATGACCAGCCCGATCAAGGCAAACGAAATGACCATCCCCGAGCCCATGGCCAGCGGCGCCAGACGGTTGCCCTGCACCGCTCCGCCCAGGACCAGCGGCAGAATCGGGAAGACGCAGGGCGAGAGCGTGGTCAGGCTGCCGGCCGCCAGGCTGAGTCCGACATGGCTGAGGGACAATGCGTCCATGTTCAGTTGGCCGAGAGCAAGGCAGCGCGAAGCTTGTCGGCATCCGTTTCACCAGCGACGCGTGCTTTCTCGACACTGCCGCGGTAGGCAATCAAGGTCGATTGCGTGCGCACGCCTAGCTGCTTCCTGAGCTCCTTTTCCTTGTCGTAGTCGACCACCAACAGGGTGCCGGGAACGCTGGCGTCGCCTTGCCACTGCTGCAGCACCTTGTCCTGCGCCCGGCAGGTCGGGCACCAGTCGGCGTGGAAGTGCAGGGTGACCGGCTTGCCGGCCTGCTGCTCGGCACTCAGCGCCTGTGCCGAGTAGGGTTTGATGTCGAGAGCGAACGAGGCGGCGCTGGCCGTCAGTAGTAGTGCCGTAGCAATTACTCTGGTAATCATGATTTCTCCTGGCGATTGACGGTGTTCGCCCTCCCCGTCAAGGGGAGGGCTGGGGATGGGGAAGGCGAAAGAATCGGGCCTACTTTTTCATTTCGTCCTTTTTCATCTCGTCTTTCTTCATCCCGTCCTTGTGCATTTCATCCTTCTTCATGCCGTCCTTGGCCATCGCGTCCTTCTTCATTCCATCTTTGGCCATGGCTTCCTTTTTCATTCCGTCCTTGGCCATGTCATCCTTCTTCATTTCGTCGGCCGCAAACGCCGAACCGCCAGCGAGCAGAAGAGAGAGGGACATCAGGCTTGAGGCGATAGTCATTTTGTTCATGGTGTAACTCCTTTGGTGGTGATTGAATGGCAGTATTGCCAGGTAGTCAGGGCAGACGAGCGCGATGGCTCAACTGCCTCCGAACCAGTTGTACCCCTGGTCTTCCCAGTAGCCCCCGGGGTAGGTATTGGTGACGAAAATGGCCTGGATGTGTTTCGGATTCTTGTAACCCAGCTTGGTCGGCATGCGCAGCTTCATCGGGAAGCCGTAACGCGGCGGCAACGGCTGGCTGTCGTAGGTCAGCGCCAGCAGCGTTTGCGCATGCAGCGCGGTGGCCATGTCAATGCTGGTGTAGTAGTCGTCGGCACACTTGAAGCCGACGTACTTGGCGGAGAGGTCCGCGCCGACGCGGCGCAGGAAGCTGGCGAAGGGAACGCCGCCCCACTTGCCGATGGCGCTCCAGCCTTCGACGCAGATGTGGCGCGTGACCTGGTCGGTTTGCGGCAGGACGCGCAGTTCTTCCAGCGTCCACACTTTGCGGTCGGCAACCAGGCCGGTCACTTCGAGGCGAAAACTCTGCGCGTCGACCTGACGGATCTCGTCCTCGCCGTAATAGGCGTTGAACGGGAACGGTCGCGTGATCATCGAGTCGGGATAGGTCGGTGCCAGACGATTCGGGTCGAACAGCCAGCCCTGCACCTTGTCGTTGAAGCGCGAGATGCCGGACAAGGCCGTATCGATGCTCGCTTCATCAACGAGTGCGCAGCCGCTGAGCAAGGAGAGGCCACCGAGGGTCAGAGAGCGTCGCAGGAAGGCGCGGCGTGCCGGTTGCTCGACGACGCGGCCAATTTCCTTGCGCGCATCGCGCAGGATCGTGTCGCACTTGTCGACCAGCCAGTTGGCGTGCGGGGTGTTCATGCTCAGCGCTCCTTATCGTCCGCGAATCATCGCGAGCAGTGTTCTTGGCACCAGCGCCACCATCACCAGGTGAACGCCGACGAAGGCCGTGAGCGCGGCCATCGCCAGGAAGTGCACCCGTCGCGCCACCTCGTAACCGCCCAGCAGTTCGCGCAGGATCGGGAATTGAACGGACTTCCACAGCACCAGACCCGACGCGACGAGGACCAGCACATCGACGATCACGACGAGGTAGGCCACACGTTGTACGGCGTTGTAGTGCGCGGGGTCCGCGTGTGACAGGCGACCCTTGAGGGCGTCGCAAACATCGGCAAACAGAGCGCGCGGGGAGATCGGGAAGAATTTCTTCAGCAGGCGCCCGCTGGCGACGTTGCAGGAGAGGTAGATCAGCCCGTTGCCGGCCAGAAGCCACATCGCGGCGAAATGCCATTGAATCGCGCCGCCCAGCCAACCGCCGAGGGTGATGTCTTTCGGGATGACGAAAGCGAAAAACGGCGCAGCGTTATAGATGCGCCAGCCGCTCATCGCCAGAATCACCACGGCGACGGCATTGAGCCAGTGCGTCACCCGCAACCAGCGCGGGTGGATGCTGACCACGTCGTTTCGAATTGCTTCCATGGTTTCTCCATCAGGTTGCGGGTTATATTTCGTCTGAAGAACGGCTTGAACATCGGGAGCCGCTGTTTTCAGTGCGCTATGCAAGGTAGTTCGTCCGGACGCGGCAATCGGTTACACGATCCGGCAAAAATTTATTTTTTCATTCGGCTGTAACCAAAGGCCTCGATGCAACGAACAACCAGAGAAGAGGGATGGCGTGCGAAAGAAGTTCACCTTCGTGAACTGCTGCTGGCCGGGCTCGCCGGCGACAACCCGGCCTACCAGGTTTTTCTCACAGAACTGAGCGCGCACCTGAGAGCCTTCTTGCGAAAACGCCTGGCGCGCTTGCCGGACGAGGTGGAGGATCTGGTGCAAGAATCACTGATTGCCGTTCATAACCAGCGCCATACCTACGACGCCGGACAGCCGCTGTCGGCCTGGGTGCAGGCCATCGCCCGATACAAGCTGGTCGATCTGCTACGTCGGCGGGCGGCGCAGGACGTATTGAATGATCCGCTGGATGATGAAGCCGACTTCTTTTCAACGGCCGATGCGCAGGCTGCCGAGGCGCGCCGGGACCTCAACAAGCTGCTCGATGAATTGCCTGATCAACACCGCCTGCCGATCATTCACACCAAACTGGAGGGTTTGTCGGTGCAGGAAGCCGCCAAGCTGACCGGCATGTCGGAATCGGCGATCAAGGTCGGCGTGCATCGCGGGCTGAAGGCACTGGCCGCAAGAATACGAGGTAGCGCATGAAAACGGACGATCTGATCAACATGCTGGCGACCGGCGCTGGCGCCGTCGAACCTCACGCAGCGGAGCGCCGCTACGCCAAGGCCATGGTTGCTGGTGCGCTTGGCGCGCTGCTGGTGATGCTGTCCATGCTGAGCATCCGCCGCGATCTGGCCGACGCGGCCCTGTTGCCGATGTTCTGGCTCAAGATCGGCTTTGTCGCCAGCGTGGTGGCCGCCAGCCTGTTCGCCGTCTTGCGTCTGTCTCGACCGGGGGTCAGGATCGACTGGGTGCCGCGCCTGATTGCAGCGCCGCTTTTGGTGATGTGGTTCATCGCCGCTTGCGTGCTGATAGAGGCGGATCCGTCAGAGCGGGCCGAGCTGTTTTTTGGTTCAACGGCGGCCTATTGCCCGTTCCTGATCGCCCTGTTGTCGGTGCCAGCGTTTGTTTCGCTAACCTGGGCAATGAAGGCCCTCGCGCCAACCCGGCCGCGCCTGGCCGGCTTTGCCGCAGGACTGCTCTCCGGGGCGACTGCTGCGCTGGTTTACTGTCTGCACTGTCCCGAAATCGAGGCCCCCTTTATCGGCTTCTGGTATGTGCTCGGGATGCTGATCCCTGCCGGAGTGGGCGCTGTGCTTGGCCGCGCTCTACTGCGATGGTAATTCAGAAGGGTCTTGTGTACTTGTCTCAGCTCACGGCGACAGGTTAACAATTGAGAGCTTCGTGCGCGAATAGGCCTTCCGGCAAGTACCGAAGTACAACCGTCGTTCGGATAGTTGCTTTTCGGAATCGTCGAACGTCCACAATTGGCCAAGTACGGCAGCATTGTATGCCAAGGCCAACGGCCGCTTCGGAGTGGCGCGCCGAGGCAATGACCGCAATGGAGAAGAAAGGCCTGTCTCTTCATGGCCGATGGTACGCATAGAGCATCAAGCCGGAAAGCCGACCTTCAACGAAAGGGAGAACAATCAGACTCCGATCAATGACGAAGGAGTCTGTAATGGAATCAAACCACCGTAGGGAACCTTGAAACAAAGGCAAGCTTGTCGGTCAGAAGCCGCCGCTGAAGCCGAAGGACATCTGGGCGATCACGATTCAGCTTCAGAACGCGCATCAGGTTCGAGACTTGGCTATGTTCAATTTGGCGATCGACAGCAAGCTGCGCGGTTGCGATCTCGTCAATCTCCGCGCCCGCGACGTCACGCACGGAGCCCAGGTATTGGCCCGGGCGATCGTCGTTCAGCGAAAAACGCAACGGCCGCTGCAGTTCGAACTGACAGAACCGACCAGAGCCGCAGTCACCGCGTGGATCGAGAAGGCGAAATTGAAGCCGGAGCAATGCCTGTTTTGCAGCCGCCTCGCCAAGTCACCACATGTTTCAACGCGACAGTACGCCCGGATCGTCCATCAACGGGTTGCCGCCATCGGCCTCGATCCAACGGTCTATGGCACGCAAACGATGCGGCGAACAAAGGCCACGCTGATAACTAAGGTTTTCGATGAGAGGCAGCACGCGGCTTGCCGGGTGACGTCCTCTCGATTGAAGCCTTAGTCGGCACGGTAATAAGTGCCTGCGCCATGAGGGGCTGCAATGAACTCTGCCAACGCCTCCGCCTTTGCCGAGAACTCGCGCAGCGCTGGGTACTCTGAGGCGGGAACAAGCCCTGGCAGCATTTGCTGCGTAAAGTGCCACGCCACGGCGGTGCTCACACCCCCTTGGTCAATAGTCTTGCTTGTGGGCGAAGACGGCGCGGAGTTGAGATCTGCTTCAAGCTCACCATAGGCCGCAAGAAGCTGGCCTGTGACGCGGTTCAGCCATGGTTCGTGAAGTTTCTCTGCCGGGCGGAGCTTGTGTTCATAGACGATCTGAACGCTCTTCTCGCATGCGGCAAGGGCCAGCCCGATAGTGCGCAGAGCGCGCTGAAGCGCCGCAATACCGGTGGGTAAAAGACTTCTTTCCGAGTTGGCGAGTGCTTCGGCGTATTGAAGAATGAGCGTTGAATCCATCAACACCGTCCCGTCATCACAGATGAGCGTGGGAGCCTTGACCACCGGATTGATCTGCTGAAATTGCTCGAAGGTGCTGAACACGGATACGGAGCGATGCTCAAAACGCAAATCAAGTAGTTGCATCGAGATTGCCACGCGACGAACGTAAGGTGAGTCAAGCATGCCGATAAGTTGCACTGTTGCTCCTTGGGAGGGGGTACGGTGCTGATGGACTGCAAAAGGCCATCGGAGTTCTCCGTTTTCACACCCCCGACCTATTTCGGCCCGTCAGCTTTCTACTCCTGTGCGGCGATTCGCTCGGTGCTGACTGACATGATGTCGGGGTAATCTCCGCAGCCATCCGGCCAAGGCGTGAGTACCTCGAAGCCGCTCTCGGTGACGGTCACCATATGCTCCCACTGGGCTGAGAGCGAACGGTCCTTGGTCACGACCGTCCAGCCATCCGGCAGATGCCTGATCGCGGCTTTGCCGGCATTGATCATCGGTTCGATGGTGAACACCATGCCCGCTTCGAGCTTCAAGCCCGTACCCGGGCTGCCGTAGTGAGCCACATGAAGGTCATCGTGATAGATCGTTCCAATACCGTGACCGCCGTACTCGCGAACGACGCTGAATCCTTCCCGTTCGGCGACGCGCTGGATGGCATGACCGACATCGCCCAGCGTGGCTCCCGGGCGCACCTGCTCAATGCCTGCGCGCATCGCCGCGTAGGTCGTGCGCACCAACCGCTTGGCCAGGATTCCTGGTTCGCCGACGAAGAACATGCGGCTGGTGTCACCAAACCAACCGTCCTTGATGATGGCGACGTCGATATTGAGGATGTCACCGTTCTTCAATTTCTTGTCGGACGGAATGCCATGGCAGACGACATGGTTGAGCGAAGCGCAAATTGTCTTGGGATAGCCGCGATAGCCGACATTGGCCGGAATTGCCTGCTGCACATTGACGATGTAGTCATGGCATAGCCGGTCCAGCTCATCGGTCGTGACGCCCGGCCTGACATGGTCGGCAATCATTCGCAAAACGTCGGCGGCCAGCCTCCCCGCACGCCGCGACATGGCTAGCTCAGCTTCGCAGCGGATGGGGACTCGCTTGGCGTCAATCATGTCATGCCGCCTTCGCCGACAATGAAACAGGAAAACCGGCATCCTCGGCCGACTGGTGTTCGGCTTGGATCAGCAACTGGCATATCTCGGCGTAGCGCAGGTTTGGGTTCAGTTCAGCAAGCATGCCCACGCGCAGCCAATGTTCCGCCTGCGCGTTGATCGATCGGCTCAGGGCTGCGCTGGTCAAGCGCAGGTTCTCGTGCATTGGCTCTGAGATCTTGACAATTCCCACGGCGGGTTCCTTGTATATGTTTTGTAGTCGGTTCGTATAATACCATGGGACGTCACCACAAGCGCTGCGTCATCGACCAGCCGGGCGGCTCGGGCCGAGGTCGTCGCGTGAGCGCTCAGGCGGGTTGTTGCGCGGTCCGTTGGCAGCCGATCTCTGCCGTGCCATGCCTTGGCGCTACGGCAACGCGTGAATCACGCGCAGACGCCGGCGCCGGCCGAGGCGTGGCAGACGTAGATCGAGGCGTTGAGCCCGCTGGCGGCCGGGTATCTTTCGGCGACGGCAGCGCGCACGCGCGAGACGAACTCGTCGGGCATCAGCGCGACGACACAGCCGCCGAATCCACCGCCGGTCATCCTGACGCCGCCGGCGTCGCCGAGCACGTTCTTGACGATGTCGACCAGGGCGTCGACCGGCGGGACGGTGATCTCGAAATCGTCGCGCATCGAGGCGTGTGACTGCGCCATCAGTTCGCTGATCCGTGCGAGGTCGCTTGTTTCCAGCGCAGCCGAGAGGTCGATCGCGCGCCGGCTGTCGGTGATGATGTGGCGGGCGCGTCGCGCGGTGATCGGATCGAGCCCGGGCGGGCGGGCGTTGAAGGCTGGCAGATCGATGTCGCGCAGCGCCTTGACGCCGAAAAAGCGCGCCGCTTCCTCGCATTGCCGGCGGCGCGTGTTGTATTCGCTGCCGACCAGGCCGCGCTTGACGTTGGAATTGACGATCACGACGGCGATTCCGGCCGGGATGGCGACGGCTTGGCTGGCCAGGCTGCGGCAGTCGATCAGCAGCGCGTGGCCGGACTCGCCTTGCGCCGAGATCAGTTGATCCATGATTCCGCAGTTGCAGCCGACAAACAGGTTTTCGGCGCGCTGGCCGATACGCGCCAGTTCGGCCGGTGTGATGGGCAAGCCGTTCTGCGTCTTGAAGAACTGCCCGGTGGCGACTTCGAGCGATGCCGACGAGCTCAGTCCGGCGCCTTGCGGGACGTTGCCGCTGATCGCCAGGTTGGCGCCGGTGACAAGATGGCCGGCTTCGACCAGGCATTTGACGACGCCGCGCACATAGTTGGCCCATAGCCGGTCGCTGCGCGGCTCGATCGCTGCGTCGAGCGAGAATTGGTCGTCTTCGCCCGCATAGTCGACGGCGATGACATGAACGCGGCGGTCGCTGCGCGGCGAGCCGCAAATCACCGTGTGGTAGTCGATGGCGCAGGGCAGCACGAAACCGTCGTTGTAATCGGTGTGCTCGCCGATCAGGTTGACGCGTCCGGGCGCCTGGACCGACAGCGCGGCCGGCGCGCCGAAGGCGGCGGCAAAGGCGCTGCGGGTCTTGTCGAGCGGGTTCATCTCAGGATTCGCGGTAATGAACGGCGCTGACCGCGCGCAAGGTCTCGGCGGCCTGCTCGGGCGTCAGGTCGCGCTGCGGCTCGGCGAGCATTTCGTAGCCGACCATGAATTTTCGCACGCTCGCCGAGCGCAGCAGCGGCGGGTAGAAATGGGCGTGCAGCTGCCAGTGGTCGGCGTTCTCGCCGTTGAAGGGGGCGCCATGCCAGCCCATCGAGTAGGGGAATGAACACTGGAAGAGGTTGTCGTAGCGGCTGGTCAGCTGCTTGAGCGCCACCGCCAGGTCGCGCCGCTGTTCGTCGTCGAGCTCGGGCAGGCGCCGGACGTGGGCTTTGGGCAGCAACAAGGTCTCGAACGGCCACGCCGCCCAGTACGGGACCAGCGCCAGCCAGTGCGCGGTGTCGACGACGACGCGGCTGCCGCCGCTTTCGGCCTGGACGTAGTCGAGCAGCAGCGGCCGACCGTTGGCGGCCAGGTAGCTGCGCTGCTGCAGGTCTTCGTTGGCGGCTTCGTTGGGCAGGAAGCTGTTGGCCCAGATCTGGCCGTGCGGATGCGGGTTCGAGCAGCCCATCATCGCGCCCTTGTTCTCGAAGACTTGCACCCAGGGGTAGAGGGCGCCGAGCTCGGTGCTTTGCTCGCACCAGGTCTCGATGATCTGGCCGATGGCCGGCAGCGACAGTTCGGGCAGGCTCTTGCTGTGATCGGGCGAAAAGCAGATGACCCGGCTGGTGCCGCGCGCGCTTGCCGTCTGGAAGAGCGGGTTGAACGGATCCGACGAACTCGGCACGTCGGGCGCGTCGGCGGTCAGCGCGGCGAAGTCGTTGGTGAACACGAAGGTTGCGCGGTAGTCGGGGTTGTGCTCGCCGGTGACTCGCGTATTGCCTGGACACAGGTAACAGTCCGCGTCGTGCGCCGGCCGGGCGCTGCGTTCGGCGGCCTCCTGCTGACCCTGCCAGGGGCGTTTGGCGCGGTGCGGCGAAACCAGCACCCACGATCCGGTCAGCGGGTTGCGGCGGCGGTGCGGATGGTCGCTCGGGTCGAACTTCAAAGGTCGGCTGTCCATAAGGCTTTCAGAATCGGGCCTAGCAGCCTGTCGGACTTAACCAAGTCGGCTGCAAAAAGTGGGAAGGCGGCCCATTTTCGCCCGTGTTCCTGCGCGAATAGAATAACTATTCGCTTGAAACCCGTGCAAAACTGTTCTCGCCCCCCACATTTTTCGCTTCGACCCATTAAGTCCGGCAGGCTCCTAGTCGGCGCGGCCCGCAGGTTCGAGCGGTTTCTTCCAGTACGCAAAGAGCGCGCTGAAGCTTGTGCCGCCGCGTTCGAACAGGCGCTGCATCAGGCAGAACAGGCATAGCAGCACGCCGACGGCGATGCGCGTCCACCACGAGCTCAGCGTACCATCGAATGAGATCAGCGACTGGATGACCCCGAGTATCAGTACGCCGACCAGCGATCCGGCGACGTAGCCGACGCCGCCGGTCAGCAGCGTCCCGCCGATCACCGCCGCAGCGATCGCGTCGAGCTCCATTCCCAGCGCATGCAGGCCGTAACCCGAAAGCATGTAGAAGGTGACCAGCACGCCGCCCAGCGCCGAGCAAAAACCGCTCAGCGTATAGACCAGGATGGTGGTCTGGCCGACCGGCAGCCCCATCAGTTGCGCCGAGCGCTCGTTGCCGCCGATGGCATAGACCGTGCGGCCAAAGCGCGTGTACTGCGCGAGATAGATCGCCACGGCCAGCGTGATCAGCGCGATCACGGCGTTGATCGAGATGAAGACTTCGTCGCCGAGCATGATGCGGTATTGCGAGATTTCGGTGTAAGCGGCATCGGTGATGGCGATCGAGTCGATGCTGATGACGTAGCACAGCCCGCGCGCCAGGAACATGCCGCCCAGCGTCACGATGAAGGCCTGCAGCTTGAAGACATAAATCAGCACGCCCATGAGCATGCCGAAAGCGGCGCCCATCAACAGCACCAGCGGGATCACGCTGTAAATGCTCCAGTGCTGATGCTCGACCAGCGACGCCGTCACCATCGTCGTCAGCGCGACGATCGAGCCGACCGACAGGTCGATTCCGCCCGAGAGGATGACGAAGGTCATGCCGATCGCCACCACGCAGAGGAAGGCGTTGTCGATCAGCAGGTTGATGAACACCTGCGCCGAAAAGAAGCTCGGATAGGCGATCGAACCGAAGCCGAAGAGGATCACGAAGAGCAGGCTGGTGACGATCAGCGGCAAGGTGCGCGAATTGATATGGTGAGAAAATCTCATGCGGCTTCTCCGGTGCGGAAGAGGTGTTTGCCGAGCATCGCGCGCAGCGCCTCCGATTGGATCAGGCAGACGCCAAACACCACCAGCGCCTTGACCACCATATTGATTTCGGGCGGCACGCCGAGCGAGTAGATCGCGTAGGTCAGCGTCTGGATGATCAGCGACCCGAGCAGGCTGCCCATGATGCTGAAACGTCCACCGGCGAGCGAGGTGCCGCCCAGCGTCACCGCCAGGATCGCATCGAGTTCGAGCAGCAGCCCGGCGTTGTTGCCGTCGGCGCTCTTGACGTTGGAGGTGATGATCAGCGCGGCGATTCCGGCGGTCAGCGCGCAGAAGGCATAGACCCAGAACACCAGCGCACGCGCGCTGATTCCGGAAAAGCGCGCGGCGACCGGATTGATTCCGACCGATTCGATGAAGAGGCCCAGCGCGGTGCGGTGAATCAGCAGCAGCATGATCGCCAACACCAGTGCGACGATGTACAGCGAAACCGGAATGCCGAGCAGAAAGCCGTTGCCGATGATGAAGAAAGGTTCGTAATAGACGGTGACGATCTGGCCTTCGGTGATCAATTGCGCGATGCCGCGGCCGGCGACCATCAGGATCAGCGTGGCGATGATCGGCTGCATTCCGGCGCCGGCCACCAGCAGGCCATTCCACAGCCCGCAGAGCAGCGCGACGGCCAGCGCGGCGATGATCGCGAGCGGCATCGGCACGTTCGAAACATAGGTTTGAACGCCGTTCTGGATGATCAGCGAGCCGCCGATCAGCGACGCCACCACCGCGCCGGAGATGGCGACCGTGGCGCCCACCGAGATGTCGATGCCGCGCGTCGCGATCACCAGCGTCATTCCCATTGCGACCAGCATCAGCGGCGCGGCGCGGTTGAGGATGTCGATCACGCTGCCGTAGAGATGGCCGGATTTGATCTCGATCGCGAAGAAGCTGCGGTTGAAGTAGACATTGACCAGGCACAGCAGAACCAGCGTCACGCCGGGCCAGAACAACGGGTGGCGCGCGAGGTCGCGCCAGGTGGTGGGCAGGCGTTTCATGCTTCGGCTCCGGCGATCATGCGAAAGACATTTTGTTCATCGGCGTCGTGGCCGGCGATCTCGCCGATCTTCTGGCGGTCGCGCAGCACCGCGATGCGGTCGCTGACGCGCAGCACCTCGCTCATCTCGGAAGAGATGAACAGGATCGCCAGGCCTTTCTTGCACTGCGCCTTGACCAGTTCCATGATTTCCAGTTTGGCGGCGATGTCGATTCCGCGCGTCGGTTCGTCGAGGATCAGCATCTTCGGATCGGTCGCCAGCCAGCGCGCCAGCAGCGCTTTCTGCTGATTGCCTCCGGACAACTGGCCGATCGGCTTTTCGGCGTCGGAGGTGCGGATTCCCAGCTGCTCGATGTACTGTTCGGCGATTGCGCTCTGCGCGCGTTTGGGCAGGTAGTGGAAGATTCCGCGCCGCGCCTGCAGCGCCAGAATGATGTTTTCGCGGATCGAGAGGTCGGCGACGATGCCTTCGTTCTTGCGATCCTCTGGGCAGAAGGCGATGCCGTAGCGCACCGCCTGGCGCGGCGAGTTGAGCTTGACGGCGTGGCCGTCGACGCGGATCGTTCCGCTGTCGGCGCGGTCGATGCCGAACAGCAGACGGGCGGTTTCGGTGCGACCCGAGCCGAGCAGACCGCCCAGCCCGGTGACCTGGCCCCGGTAGAGATCGAGATCGAACGGGTGCATGCCGCCGGTCGATCCGAGTCCTCTGGCCGAGACGTACGGTTTGTCGGCGACGCTGGCAGCCTGCGCCGAGCTATTGGCGGCATAGCTCGCTTCGTTGATTTCGCGGCCGACCATGGTGTTGATCAGATCGAGGCGCGATAGCGTGCTCGCCGGGTATTCACCGATGAATTCGCCGTTCCTGAGCACCGTGATGCGGTCGGCAATGGCGTAGGTCTGATCGAGGAAGTGGGTGATGAAGACGATCGCCATGCCTTTTTGTTTGAGCTGGCGCAAAGCCTGGAACAGTCGCTCGACTTCGCCTTCGTCGAGGCTGGAGGTCGGCTCGTCGAGGATCAGTACCTGCGCTTCGGTGGTCAGCGCACGCGCGATGGCCACCATCTGCTGGATGGCGACCGGGTAGCTGGCGAGCGGCAGGCTGACGTCGATATGGATGTTGAGCGCGGCCAATTCCGCGGCGGCTTGATGCTCTATCGTTTTCCAGTCGATGCCGATGGCGCGCATCGGGAAGCGGCCGATGAAGATGTTTTCGGCGACCGAGAGGTTGGGGCACAGGTTGATTTCCTGGTAGACGGCGGTGATTCCCATCTTCTGGGCTTCGCCGACGCACGCCGGGCTGATCGCTTGTCCATTGAGCCGGATCTCGCCAGCGTCAGGCGTTTCGACTCCGGTCAGGACCTTGATCAGCGTCGATTTTCCGGCACCGTTTTGCCCCATCAGCGCATGGACTTCGCCTGGAAACAAGCGCAGTTGCGCGTTTTTCAACGCGTTAACCCCGGGAAACGACTTGCAGATTCCCTGCATTACCAGGATGGGTTCGACGGTCATCGAAAGTGCTCCATTGAGCGGGGTCAGCGATCCGGCGCGCGGGCTGTGGGTCCAGTCCGCTGCGGATCGGTTGAGGTTAAGGATATCGCGAAAGTAGCGCCGGAATCCGTCATTCAAGCTTGCGCCGGAATGACGGCCGGAAAGCGATCGATGCTCAGTACTTGCGGTTCGGGAATTCCTTGGCGGCGGTTTCCATCGGGAAGACGCCTTCCTTGGTATTGATCCGCTTCGGCTGCGGCGTTCCGGCCTTCACCGCCTTGACGATCTCCATCAGCTGCGGCCCGAGCTGCGGGTTGCATTCGACCGAGACGTTGAGCTTGCCGGCCATCATCGCTTCAAAAGCGCCTTTGACGGCATCGATCGAGACGATGATGATGTCGCTGCCCGGCTTCATTCCGGCGGCTTCGATGGCCTGGATCGCGCCGATCGCCATGTCGTCGTTGTGGGCGAACAGCACGTTGACTTTCTTGTCGGTCTTGAGGAAGGCTTCCATGACTTCCTTGCCCTTGCTGCGCGTAAAGTCGCCGGTTTGCGAGCGGGTGATCTTGAAGCGCGGGTCGGCCTTGATCACTTCTTCAAATCCCTTCTTGCGCTCGATGGCCGGCGCTGAACCGACCGTCCCCTGCAGTTCGACGATGTTGACGTCGCCCTGGCCCTTGTAGTTTTCGAGCAACCACTTGCCGGCTTTGCGGCCTTCTTCGGTAAAGTCGGAGCCGATCATCGTCACGTAGAGCGAATCGTCCTTGGTTTCGATGCTGCGATCGGTCAGGATCACCGGGATCTTGGCGGTCTTGGCTTCCTTGAGAACGGTATCCCAGCCGGTCGTGACGACCGGGGCAAAGGCGATGACATCGACCTTCGCGGCAACAGTAATGCGGCCCGCCGTCATTGACGGCGCAGGCCGAATGCCAGATCGTTCCAGTTGATTTCGTTCTTGAAGGCAGCAATCTCGGTCTTGCTGTCGATCAACAGGAACTCGATGCCGAAGATCTCGGCCAGAATGCGCAGGTGCTCGGACGTGATCGCCTGGCTATAGACCGCGTGGTGCGCGCCGCCCGCAAGAATCCACGCTTCGGCGGCCACTTCGAGGCTCGGCAAGGCTTTCCAGACGGCGCGCGCAACCGGCAGCTGGGGTAGCGGCTGGGGCTGCTCGACCGTTTCGATCTCGTTGACGATCAACCGGAAGCGATCGCCCATGTCGATCAGGCTGGCGTTGAGCGCCGGGCCGGGACGCGCCGAAAATAGTAAGCGCGCCGGGTCGTCCTTGTGGCCGATCGACAGCGGCTGCACGTCGAGCAGCGGTTTTGGCTCGCGCGCAATCGACGGGCAGACTTCGAGCATGTGGGCGCCGATCACCAGCTCGTTGCCCGGCGTGAAGTCATAGGTGTAATCCTCCATGAACGAGGTGCCGCCCGCCAGACCGTGGCCGATGACCTTGGCGGTGCGCAGCAATGCCGCCGTTTTCCAGTCGCCCTCGGCGCCGAAACCGAAGCCTTGCTGCATCAGCCGCTGCACCGCGAGACCCGGCAATTGCGCCAGGCCGTAGAGGTTTTCGAAGGTGGTGGTGAATGCGCCAAAGCCGCCCTCGACCAGGAAATTCCTGATTCCCAGCTCGATTCGCGCGGCGTCGAGCAGATGCTGGCGTTTTTCGCCGCCCGCTTTGACCGCGGCCGATAATTCGTAGCTCGCTTCGTATTCGGCGACCAGTTGCGACACGCTGGCGTCGCCGACGGCTTCGATCGATTCGACCAGATCGCCCATTGCGTAACCGTTGACCGAGTAGCCGAACTTGATCTGCGCCGCAACCTTGTCGCCTTCGGTGACCGCCACTTCGCGCATATTGTCGCCAAAGCGCGCGACCTTCATGCGGCGGCTGTCGTAGACCGCGGCGGCGACGCGAATCCAGCGGTCGATCTTGCGCTGCGCGCCGTCATCCTGCCAGTGGCCGACGACGACGGTGTAGTGCTGGCGCATGCGCGCGCCGATAAAGCCGAACTCGCGGCCGCCGTGCGCGGTCTGGTTGAGGTTCATGAAGTCCATGTCCATGCTGTCCCACGGGATCTGCGAATTGAACTGGGTATGGAGCTGCATGAAAGGCTTGTCGAGCACCGACAGACCGGCTATCCACATCTTGGCCGGCGAGAAGGTATGCATCCAGGTGATCAGCCCGATGCAGGTTTCCGAGTGACTGGCCGCACGGCAGACGGCGAGGATCTCGTCCGGCGTCTTGACCGTTGGCTTGAGCACGATCTTGACTGGGAAGCGGCCGCTGGCATTGAGCCCGTCGACGACGACGCGCGCATTGTCGGCGACCTGTTGCAGGATCTTCGGGCCGTACAGATGCTGGCTGCCGACGACGAACCAGACTTCGACTTTTTTGAAAAATTCCATGATTGCTGTCCTTTGTACCGAGCGATGGTCTCGTTGGCGGTGAGGGTTGAGGGGTTTTGCCAGGCTGACGCGATCAGCCTTGGCTTTGGGCGTAGAGCGGTTCGGCCTGCTTCGCCCAGTGCCGATAACGTTGGTAGAGGCGCTCGAAGTGAGCAACGGCGGCGGGGTCGGGGTCATAAATCCGTTCGATGCGGCTGGCCATCGCGCGCTGGGCTGTGGCAACGTCGCCGTAGGCGCCCGCGGCGACGGCGGCGAAGATCGCCGCGCCGAGCGCGCAGCACTGGTCGGAGGCAACCACTTCGATCGGGCGGTTCATCACGTCGGCGCAGACTTGCATCACCGTCGGCGATTTGCGCGCGATGCCGCCGAGCGCGACCACGCTGTCGACCGCGACGCCCTGATCGACGAAGCATTCCATGATGGCGCGAGCGCCAAAGGCCGTCGAGGCGATGAAACCGCCGAAAATCGCCGGTGCATCGCTGCCCAGGTTGAGGTCGGTGATGACCCCTTTGAGCCGCTGGTTGGCAAACGGGGTGCGCCGGCCATTGAACCAGTCGAGCACGACGGGCAGACGCGCGTAGTCGATATTCGCCGCCCACGCCTCGGTCAGCGCCGGCAGCAGATCGTCCTCGACCTGTTGCAGTTGCGCCGTCAGCTCGGGGTGCTGTTGTGCCGCCAGTTGCAGCGGCCAGGCGAGCAGGCGCGAGAACCACGCGTACATGTCGCCGAAGGCCGACTGTCCGGCCTCCAGACCGACTTTGCCGGGAACCACGCTGCCATCGACCTGGCCGCAGATTCCCTCGATCGCTCTTTGCTCGATCAACGTTGCGTCGGCGATCAGGATGTCGCAGGTCGAGGTGCCGATGACCTTGACCAGCGCCTGATCCTTGGCGCCGGCGCCGACGGCGCCCATGTGGCAGTCGAAGGCGCCGCCGGAGATCATGACGTCTTCAGGCAATCCGAGGCGCTGCGCCCACTGCGCCGTGATGCGGCCGACCGGCAGGTCGGCCGTAAAGGTCTCGGTGAACAAGGGGTAGGGCAGGTCATCGACCAGGCAGGGGTCGAGTTCGGCCAGGAAAGCGCGCTGCGGCAAGCCGCCCCATTGCGGATGCCACAAGGTCTTGTGCCCGGCGGCGCAGCGCCCGCGGCGGATCTGGTGCGGACGCGTGGTGCCGGAAAGCAGTGCCGGAACCCAGTCGCACAATTCAATCCAGCTTTTTGCCGCGGCGCGGACTTTTTCATCGTGCCGCGAGACGTGCAGCAGCTTGGCCCAGAACCATTCGGACGAATAGACTCCGCCGATATAGCGGCTGTAATCGGGAAACCTGCCGCTGTGGCACAGCGCGGTGATCTCCTCGGCCTCGTCGATGGCGGTGTGGTCTTTCCACAGCACGAACATGGCGTTGGGGTTTTCGGCGAACTCGGGGCGCAGCGCCAGGACTTCGCCGTTCTCGTCGATCGGCGCGGGGGTCGAACCGGTGCTGTCGACGCCGATGCCGACGATGCTGCGCCGTTGCGCTTCGCTGAGAGCCGCCAGCGTTTCTCGCAGCGAAGCGACCATCGCGTCGATGTAATCCTGCGGGTGGTGGCGGAACTGGTTGGCCGCGGGGTCGCTGTAAAGGCCTTGTGACCAGCGCGGATAGAAGGAAACGGCCGAGGCGATCTCTGCGCCATCAAGGCAACTGACCGCCAGCGTCCTGACTGAGTCGCTGCCGAAATCAAGGCCAAGTGCGATTCTTTCTGACATTCCGTAATCCTTGAACTTTAGAAAACCAGCGCAACGGTATGGACTAAACGATATGGACTTTATGCCTGTGGCTGTTAGGATTCTGCGGTCATTTATATGCACAGAACGGCTTAGCTCCCGGATTAGGCGGATTAAATTCGGCATTTATCCTGGAATATAGAGTCGCAGATATGGATTTTTGTGCTTTTATCGCTGCTTTGTGTCTATGCCTACTTCCATAGTCATGAGCATTGGAGTTACCTTCATCGCGTTGCCGCCGGACGACGATCGCATGATCAAAATCGGCGGGCGGGTGGTTTGGGGTGAGGTCGTTTTTTTTCACCAATTTCTTCATTTGAATCGGAGACTGGATCATGAACAGAAGGAAAATGCTGGTAGCCTCTTTGCTGGTTGGCGCGATGTGTTGCGCGAACTTCGCCCAAGCCCAGGACAAGGGCCTGGTTGGCGTCTCGATGCCGACCAAGTCTTCGGCGCGCTGGATCTCGGACGGCGACAGCATGGTCAAGTACCTCAAGGAAGCCGGTTACAAGGTCGATCTGCAATACGCCGAAGACGACATCCCGAACCAGCTCGCGCAGGTCGAGAACCTCGTCACCAAGGGCGCCAAGGTGCTGGTGATCGCCGCCATCGACGGCACCACGCTCTCCGACGTGCTGCAAAAGGCAGCCGACAAGGGTGTCAAGGTCATCTCGTATGACCGCATGATCACCAAGACCAAGAACGTCGATTACTACGCTACCTTCGACAATTTCGCGGTCGGCGTGCTGCAGGCCGGATCGCTGGTCACCGCCTTGAAGCTCAAGGAAGGCAAGGGGCCGTTCAACATCGAGCTGTTCGGCGGCTCGCCCGACGATACCAACGCCTTCTTCTTCTACGACGGCGCCATGTCGGTGCTCAAGCCCTATCTCGATAGTGGCAAGCTGGTCGTCCGCAGCAAGCAGCTGGGCATGGAGAAGGTCGGTACGCTGCGCTGGGACGGCGCCGTCGCCCAGGCGCGCATGGACAACCTGTTGTCGGCCTTCTATGGCAAGGACAAGATTCACGCCGTGCTGTCGCCGTATGACGGCCTGTCGATCGGCATCCTCTCTTCGCTCAAGGGCGTCGGCTATTGCACGGCGCAACAACCCTGTCCGTTCGTCAGCGGCCAGGATGCGGAAGTCGCTTCGGTCAAGTCGATGCTGCGCGACGAACAGTATTCGACGGTGTTCAAGGACACGCGGCAACTGGCCAAGGTTGCGGTCGGCATGGTCGATGCGCTGCTGCTTGGCAAGAAGCCGGAGATCAACGACACCAAGACCTACAACAACGGCGTCAAGATTCTGCCGTCCTACCTGCTCAAGCCGGTCAGCGTAGACAAGAGCAACTACAAGGAAATTCTGGTCGGCAGCGGCTACTACACCGAAGCCCAGTTGAAGTAGTGCGCTGGCAGGCACCGCCTGGCGCCGGCGCGTTCAACGAGCGCGCCCTTGGCCTGAGCGGTGCCGATCATCCCGATAGCGGTTCAGAAAAAAAGGGGAAACGGTGGGATCCATTCTTGAAATGAGGGGAATCACCAAGCGTTTTACGGGGGTGGTCGCCCTCAAAGACGTCAATCTGGTGGTTGAGGCCGGTGAAATTCACGCCATCTGCGGTGAAAACGGCGCCGGCAAGTCGACGCTGATGAAGGTCTTGAGCGGCGTCCATCCGCACGGCAGCTATGAGGGCGAAATCCACTTCGCAGGTCGCGAGCTGCAGTTCGATTCGATCAGCGACAGCGAGGAACAGGGAATCATCATCATCCACCAGGAGCTTGCCTTGGTGCCGCTGATGTCGATCGCCGAAAACATCTTTCTGGGCAACGAACAGGCGCGGCTCGGGGTGATCGACCCCGAGTCGACGCACCGGCGAACCGTCGAACTGCTCAAGAAGGTCGGGCTCAACGAATCGCCCGAAGAGCTGATCACCAATCTTGGCGTCGGCAAACAGCAACTGATCGAGATCGCCAAAGCCTTGTCGAAGAAGGTCAAGCTGTTGATCCTCGACGAGCCGACCGCGAGCCTCAACGAGAACGACAGCCAGGCGCTGCTCGATCTGCTGCTCGAGTTCAAGGCGCAAGGCATGACGATGATCATGATCTCGCACAAGCTCAACGAAATCGCTCGCATCGCCGATTCGGTGACCATCCTGCGCGATGGCTCGACGGTGCAGACGATCGATTGCCGCGACGCGCCGGTCAATGAAGACGTGGTGATCCGCCACATGGTCGGGCGCGAAATGGCCGACCGCTATCCGCATCGCGAACCTGACATCGGCGAGACGGTTTTCGAGGTCAGGGACTGGGTCGTCTTCCACGAGCAGCACGCTGACCGCAAATTCATCAAGGGCGTGAGCTTCCATGTCCGCCGCGGCGAGATCCTCGGCATCGCCGGCTTGATGGGGTCGGGAAGAACCGAACTGGCGATGAGCCTGTTTGGCCGCAGCTATGGCCGCCGCATCTCCGGGAAAGTATTGATGGGCGGCAAGGAAATCGACGTGAGCACCGTCGAGAAAGCGATCAGCCACGGCATCGCCTATGTCACCGAGGATCGCAAGGGCTATGGACTGATCCTCGAAAACGAAATCAAGCACAACATCTCGCTGGCCAACCTGCCGGGGGTCTCGCGCTTCGGAATCATCGATGAAGGAAAAGAGTATTCGGTCGCTCGCGACTCGCAGAAAAAAATCAATATCCGCTGCGCCGATGTCTTCCAGTACGTCAGCAATCTGTCCGGCGGCAATCAGCAAAAGGTCGTGCTCAGCAAATGGCTGTTCGCCGGACCCGAGGTCTTGATTCTCGACGAACCGACGCGCGGCATCGACGTCGGCGCCAAATACGAAATCTACTGCCTGATCGCCCAGCTCGCCAGGGAAGGCAAGTGCATCATCCTCATTTCATCGGAAATGCCGGAGTTGCTGGGCATGAGCGATCGCCTCTACGTCATGAACGAAGGCGCGTTGATCGCCGAAATGAAGACCGCCGACGCGAGCCAGGAAATAATCATGCGCGCCATTGTCAGCGCAGCGAAAGGTTGATATGAACAGCATCGTCGAAACCGCAGCCCCGGCGGCCGGGAAGATTTCCACCGCGACCCTCATCAAGAAGAACGTCCACGAATACGGCATGCTGATCTCATTGGCGGCGATCATGGCCTTCTTCGAGTACATGACCGACGGCACGCTGATGCAGCCGCTCAATATCACCAACCTGTTGCTGCAAAACAGCTACATCGTGATCATGGCGCTGGCCATGCTGCTGGTGATCGTCGCCGGCCATATCGATCTCTCGGTCGGTTCGGTGGCCGGCTTCATCGGCGGGCTGGCGGCCGTGTTGATGGTCGATTTCCACTGGCACTACATTCCGGCGACGCTGGTCTGCCTGCTCGCCGGCGCGCTGATCGGCGGGATCCAGGGCTACTTCGTCGCCTTTCACCGCATTCCCTCGTTCATCGTCACGCTGGGCGGCATGCTGGTTTTCCGCGGTGCTGCGCTGGCGCTGCTCAAAGGCCAGTCGGTCGGGCCTTTCCCGCGCGAATTCCAACTGCTCAGTTCAGGCTTCATTCCCGACCCGTTCGGTGCGGACGGGCTGCGCTTGACCTCGCTGCTGCTCGGCGGGGTGGTCGCTCTGGTGCTGTTTACCATGAGCCTGCGCGAGCGCGCCAACAAGCTGCATTACGGCGCCGCCGCCGAACCGCTCGGCTTCCTGATTGCGAAAAATGTGGCTTTCGCCGCGGCGATCGTCTACTTCAGTTACCTGTTGGCGTCGTACAAGGGCTTGCCCAACGTTCTGGTGATCATGTTCGTGTTGATGATGGTGTTTGACTTCATCACCAACCGAACGACGATCGGTCGGCGAATCTACGCGCTGGGCGGCAATGAAAAGGCGGCGCGCCTGTCGGGTATCAAGACCGACCGCTTGTCGTTCTATACCTTCGTCAATATGGGCGTTCTTGCGGCGCTCGCCGGACTGGTCTTCGCCGCGCGCCTCAATACCGCGACGCCGAAGGCCGGCGTCGGCTTTGAACTCGACGTGATCGCCGCCTGCTTCATCGGCGGCGCGTCGGCGACCGGTGGCGTCGGCAAGGTGATGGGTGCGGTGATCGGCGCTTTCGTGATGGGCGTGATGAACAACGGGATGTCGATTCTCGGGATCGGCATCGACTGGCAGCAGATCATCAAGGGGGTGGTGTTGGTCGCCGCCGTCTTCGTCGACGTCTATAACAAGAACAAGTAGGCCGCTGGCCGGCGGTCCTGCGGCCTGGTCCTGCGCGTTGATCGGGTTTTGACTTATTGGCGGCAGCCTGGGCAATGCCGGGCAATTCTGGGAAAGAAAATGCTTCATTACGAGACCGGGCAACAACTCAACCCCTTGCTTCCGGGTTATTCGTTCAACATCTATCTCGTGGCCGGTACGACACCGATCATCGAGAACGGCCCGCTCGATTTCTTCATCGACCGCAAGAACGGGATGAGCGGCTTCATCATCAACATGACCGTCAAGGGGCGCGGCAAGGTCTTTGACGGCGACGACGCGTTCGACTGCAATCCGGGCGATCTATTGTTGTTTCCGCCCGAAGCCGCGCATTTCTATGGCCGCGCGCCGGACAGTCCGGACTGGTATCACCGCTGGATCTACTTTCGCCCGCGCGCCTACTGGGCGCACTGGCTCAAATGGCGCAACCAGGTCAACAAGGTCGGTCGCTTGACGCTGTCCGACAAGGCGCTGATCACCGAATTCGACGAGCTGTTCCAGCAAATCGAACAGACCTACAAGGCCGGTCGTCGCTCGTCCGAAGAACTGGCCATCAACTTGCTTGAGCGATTGCTGATCCGCTGTTTCGAAGAGACGCCCGAAAACCGCATTAGCCCGATCGATCAACGCATCGAGCAGGCCTGCCAGTTCCTGTCGCGCAACCTCGCCGAAGAGGTCAATCTCGCCGAGATCGCGCGCCACGTCTGCCTGTCGCCATCGCGCCTGGCGCATCTGTTCCGCGACCAGATGGGCGTCAACATCGTTCGCTGGCGTGAAGACCAACGGATGATCCTGGCCAAGCATCTGTTGCATAGCACCTGCTTGCCGATCACCCGGATCGCGAGCACCGTCGGCTACGACGATCAGATGTATTTTTCGCGGGTTTTCCGCAAGCGCGTCGGCACCAGCCCGAGCGAGTTTCGCCAGAGCAGCGAGGCGCCTCCGGCGTGTTGCGAGACGCCGGAGGCTGGCGTCGCCGTCCAGGCCCAGCCATGAGCTGTGCCGAAGCCCTTTGCCCGGACGGGCAGCCGCCGCGTCTGATCGAACTCGCCGCTGACTGCGGCACGCGTTTGTCGTTGATGGATTGGGGCGGCACCCTCCTGTCGTGCCGCGTTGCGGTCGGTGGCGCCGAACGCGAGGTGCTGCTGGGCTGCGCCCGCCTGGCCGATTACTTTACGCAGACCGCCTTTCTCGGCGCGACCATCGGGCGTTACGCCAATCGCATCGGCGGCGCGCAGTTTACTCACGGCGGGCGGACTATCGCGCTGACGCCGACCGCGGACGGTCACCAGTTGCATGGCGGACCGCAGGGCTTTGATCGCCGCCGCTGGCGAATCGTGCAGCAGCAGGCGAACGCTGTCGTTCTCGGCATCGAATCGGCCGCTGGCGATCAGGGCTTTCCCGGCAAGCTAAGCGCGACCGTGCGCTATCGCCTCGACGGCGAAGGGCGCCTTGGCATCGACTACACGGCCAAGGTCGATGCGCCGTGTCCGGTCAATCTGACCAATCATGCCTATTTCAACCTCGATGGCGCGGCGACCGACATTCGCCAGCATCGCCTGCAGATTCACGCCCAGCATTACCTGCCCGTCGACTGTGAGCTGATCCCGCTCGGGCAACTGCAGCGGGTGGCCGGCACGGGTTTCGACTTTTCCAAGGCCAAGCTGATCGGCAGCGATTTTTTGAGCGACGAACAGCAGCGACTCGCGCAGGGCTACGACCACGCCTATCTGCTCGATCAGCAATGCCGGGGAATGGCTGGCGTTGCGGCGACCGTCGTCGCCGGTGATGGTCGGCTGGCGATGGACGTCTATACCAGCAAGCCGGCGTTGCAGTTCTACAGCGGCAACTTTCTGGCGGGAGTTCCTGCGCGCGACGGGGGAACTTACTCTGCCCATCAGGGCTTCGCGCTCGAAACGCAGTTCCTGCCCGACAGCCCCAACCATCCCGAATGGCCGCAGCCCGATTGCTGGCTGTACCCCGGCGAAACGTATCAACACAGCACCGTGCTCGCCTTCCGCTCGGCCTGAGCGCCGCTGCCGAGCTGGCCGTCGTCACCGGCAAGGCTGTGGGTTTTCGGGCGTTCCGCACTGCAGTAACTGGCTTGGGTCACGCGGGTTGACGTAACCCCCGCGGGCGCCATCCCAGGCGGTGTTCGGGGTGCTGTATCGGGTTCCGGTCGACGGGTCGAAAGTGGGCTCGCTGCCGCGCGTGGTGTTCGACCACCTCTGCATCGACTTGTCTTGCGATTTGTTCTTGTCTTTCCAGCTTTGCGCGATGGTGTCAGCCGAGGTGTTCGGATTATTGCGCGGCGAGATCAACTGATTGTTGCCAAATGCTTCGGCTGAATTGATCAGCTTGATGCTTGCGGCAATCGGTTCCAGCCACGATTTCGCCTTGTCGTATTCGGCGGGGGGTGCCCAATAGCCGACGACCAGCGAATCGTTGAGATTGTAATAGTTCGCGACACCGCTTTTCCACGATCCCTTGAGGAGGCTGCCGTTTTTGTCAGCGGCGGTGACTTCAGCCTCAACCCAGTCCCACGTCTGAGAACCCCTCTGTTGCCTGGGCAGATTTCTAAACTGGGTGATTTTGACGTTCTGATAAGCCATGCCGAGCGCTCGGGCGAGGAAAGCCTGTGGCGCGTTCCGTCCCGGCGAGCGCATCAGCCCGACCAGCGCCGCGGTGTAGCGTCCGTCGGGCGAAACGATCGTCACTCCGGCGATGGATTCGCTATGTCGCCAGTTGGTGGGCGCCGTCCAACTCCAATAACGGCCTCGCTGTGCAAGCATCGAATCGGCAGCAACGGCATCAGCAATAAAAAGCGCAACGAGGACGGCAAAAATTCCGTTTTTGATACGGGACGTTTTCATGTCGGCTAGTCCTGCCTGATCAGACGCAGTTTTGAGACGCTATGAATCTTACACTTGTTGCAACGCAGCCATTGACTGGCGTTTTCCCTGCGATGCGCGGCAGGTTTGCCGCCGGGGTCAAGCGCCGAGGTGGCAAGTGATCGTCGAAAACTGCAGATGGTGCATGAGTTCGCGCAGGATCAGCAGTCTTGCCGCGAATTCGTTGCTGGCCGGCAGACCCGATCGGGCAGCCGGCCTGCCCAAGGCGACTTGAGCCATCCGGTCGAAAGTCTGCTCCATCGCATCGATACTCAAGACCATTGGCGAAATCTCGTTGACTCCCGAAAGTACGGCGATCTCGCGCAACGCCGCGTCGGCGGTGTGCAGTTGCCAATTGCCGTGAAGCATCGATCGCGCACGGGCAATCTCGTCCTCGACGGTGACGATCGCGTTTTCGAGTTCGAGCGCAGTGGCCGGTGCGTGCTTGAAATAGTGCTCGGCGATCGATTGCCAGCCGATCGCCAGAAGCGCGATCTGCGCGGCTTCGTGATGGTCGCCAAACGCCATCGCCGTTTGTTCGGGGCCGATGTGCAGCACGGCAATCCGAGGTGCGTGCGGGAGCGCCGAGCGGACGGCAAGATAGCGGCTCCGGATTTCGCTTTCGATTCCTGCTGCAGGCATTGCAAGGTCCTGGTGAGTCTCGCTCAAGACGCCCGGGCGGCGGTCAGCGATCGCCAACGATGCGGTAACACCGGTTGTATTCCTTGCCCGGAAGCTTCATTCGCCGTTGCTCGACGAAGGACGACAACAACTCGTCCAGCGGTCCCATGATCGCCGACTCGCCGTAAATCTCAAAGACGCCGTGCTGCTCGATCTCGCGGATTCCGTCGGCCTTGACATTGCCCGCGACCAGTCCCGAGAAGGCGCGGCGCAGGTCGGCCGCCAGCCGGTGCTTGGGCTGATCGCGCCGCAGCTTGAGGCTGCGCATGGTTTCATGGCTGGCGACGAACGGCTGCTGGAAGTCGTCGCCGATATTGATTCCCCAGTTGAAGTTGTAGGCATCCTGGCGAACCTTGCGGAAATCGCGGACGAGTTGCAGCCCGGTCTTGAGTTCGCGCGCCACCCGCTCCGGATTGTCGATGATGATCTTGTAGCGGCGCTGCGCTTCAACGCCGAGCGTCTCGCCGACGAACTGATCGATTCGCCGGAAATACGCCTCGGCGCTCCGGGGGCCGGTGAGGACCAGTGGAAAAGGCAGGTCGGCGTTGTCCGGATGGAGCAGGATCCCCAGCAGATAGAGGATCTCCTCGGCGGTCCCGACGCCGCCGGGGAAAACGATGATGCCGTGGCCGGTGCGAACGAAAGCTTCGAGCCGCTTCTCGATGTCGGGGAAAATGACCAATCCGTTGCAGATCGGATTGGGCGGCTCGGAGGCGATGATTCCCGGTTCGGTGAAGCCGAGATAGCGGCCGCCATGACGCTGTTTGGCGTGACCGATCGCGGCGCCTTTCATCGGTCCCTTCATCGCGCCAGGACCGCAGCCGGTACAGATGTCCATGCCGCGCAGTCCCAATTGGTAACCGACCCACTTGCTGTAATCGTATTCCTCGCGGCTGATCGAGTGACCGCCCCAGCACACCACCAGATTCGGCGTGCTGACCGGCGCCAGCACGCCGGCATTGCGCAGGATGTGGAAAACCGTATCGGTGACGCCATCGGACGTCGACAGGTCGAACCTGGGGTTGCCGCGGATTTCGTCACCGAGGTAGATGACGTCGCGCAGCACCGCGAACAGGTGCTCCTGGATGCCGGTGATCATCTTGCCATCGACGAAGGCGCTGGCCGGCGCATCGTTGATGTCGAGCTTGATGCCGCGTTCGCGGCTGATCATGCGGATGTCGAACGAGCTGTAGCGCTCGAGCAGTTGCTTGCCGTCGTCGGTCTCGTTGCCGCAGTTGAGCACGGCCAGCGAGCAGTTGCGGAACAGCTCGTGCAGGCCGCCGTGACCACCGTTGAGAAGGCTGGCGGCTTCGGCGCGCGAGAGCACCTCAAGCCGACCGGTTGGTGAGATTTGCGCGTCGACGACTTCGTGGGGCATGGCAGTAGATTAGGGAGTGATGGCGGGACAAGACAATAGCAGAAATCGCCGCCTGCGGCGTCCGTGGCGTGCGGCCTGCGCCGCATCGCCGGCGTTGTTCTGGTGACTGCCGCCTACGCGTGGCCCATGGCTACTCGTGGCGCAACGCTTCGATCGGGTCGAGCTGCGCGGCGCGGCGCGCCGGGAAGTAGCCGAAAATTACGCCGATTCCCGCCGAGAAGGCCAGCGACAGCAGGTTGATCGCCGGGTCGAAGAGGTAGGGAATCCCCATGATGCTGGAAAGCAGAATCGACGCGACGGTGGCGATGACGATTCCGGCGACGCCGCCGAGCGCCGAGAGTACCACCGCCTCGATCAGGAACTGCAGCAGCACTTCGCGCTCGAGCGCGCCGATCGCCAGGCGCAGGCCGATCTCGCGCGTTCGTTCGGTGACGCTCACCAGCATGATGTTCATGATGCCGATGCCACCGACCAGCAGGCTCACCGCGGCGACCGCACCGAGCAGCGCGGTCATCACCTGCGTCGTCCCCGACAGCGTTTCGGCCAGTTGCTGGGTGTCGAGCACGTTGAAGTTGTCGTCGTCACCGTCGCCCAGTTTGCGCCGCTCGCGCAGCAGTTGCGTCAGCGCGTTCTTGATCGGCGCGCTGTCGGCGCCGTCCTGCATCGCCACCAGCAAGGTGGCGACGATGCGGTTGCCGGTGACGCGGCGCTGCAGCGTATGCAGCGGCACCAGCACCGTGTCGTCCTGGTCGTTGCCCATCCCGGCCTGGCCTTTGGACGCCAGGATGCCGATCACGGTGCACGAAAACTGCTTGATGCGCAGCTGCTCGCCCAGGCCTTGGCTGCCTGCGGCGCCGCCGTAGAGCTCGCGACGAACCGTCTCGCCGATGACGCAGACCGCCGCGCCGGAGACCTGCTCGTCGTCGGTGAATGGGCGGCCGGCGGCGAGCGTCCAGTTGCCGGTCTGGAACCAGGCGTTGCTGCTGCCGGTGACGGTGGTCGCCCAGTTGCGGCCGTTGGCGATCACCGTGACGCTGCTGCGCCCCTCTGGCGCGACCGTCGCGACGCCGCCGATCTGCGTCAGGATCGCCTCGGCGTCGGCTTCCTTGAACGACGGCACGCTGCCGCCGCCGGCGCCGCCCGGTCCCTGGCGCTGGCCCGGGCGGACCATCAGCAGGTTGCTGCCGAGGCTGGCGATCTTCAGCTGCACCGCCTGCGTCGCGCCGTTGCCGAGCGTCACCATGGTGATCACCGCGGCGACGCCGATGACGATGCCGAGGATGGTCAGGAACGAGCGCAGCAGGTTGCGGCGGATCGAGCGCAGCGCGATGAACAGGGTGTTGAGCAGCATCAGTGGCTCCTCGTTGTCGCGGCGAGCGGCCGGGTCGGGCTGGCGTTGGCCTCGTCGCTGGCGATGTGGCCGTCGACGAAGTGCACCAGGCGGCGCGCGTAGGCCGCCATGTCGGGCTCGTGCGTGACCATCAACACGGTGATGCCATGCGCCTCGTTGAGGCCTTGCAGCAGCTCCATGATCTCGACGCTGCGCTGGCTGTCGAGGTTGCCGGTCGGCTCGTCGGCGAGCAGCACCGCCGGTTGCGTGACGATGGCGCGCGCGATCGCCACGCGCTGCTGCTGGCCGCCCGAGAGTTCGGCTGGCGTATGCTCTTCCCAGCCGGTCAGGCCGACCGACGCCAGCGCGCGGCTGGCCGCGGCGCGTCGCACTTCGGCGCTGTCGCCACGGTAGAGCAGCGGCAGTTCGACGTTCTCCTGCGCCGAGGTGCGCGCCAGCAGGTTGAAGCCCTGGAAGACGAAGCCCAGGAAACGCCGGCGCAGCCGCGCGCGCTGGTCGCGCGTCAGCGCTTCGACGTGCGCGCCGTGGAACAGGTACTGACCGCCGGTTGGCGTATCGAGGCAGCCCAAGATGTTCATCGCCGTCGACTTTCCCGATCCGCTCGGCCCCATGATGGCGACGAACTCGCCGGCGTTGATGGACAGATCGATGCCCTTCAAAGCCAGCAATTCGGCCTGTCCCGTGCCATAGACCTTGGTCACCGCGGCAAGGCGGATCAGCGGCGTTGCGGACGGTGATTGAGCGGCGCTCACTTTTTCGCCACCGCGCTCTTCTGGTCGGTGATCACCAGCATGTCGGCCTGCAGTTCGCCGCCGACGATTTCGGTCATGCGTCCGTCGCTGATTCCGGGCGTCACCGCAACCGCGACCGGTTCGCCGTCGCGCAGCACCCACAGCTGCTTGGCGGCCGTCGTACGCGCGTTGGCTGCCGCCGGTTTGCGCGCGCTGTTCGGCGGCGGGCCGGGCATCAGGCTGGCGGCAAAGCCGCCGCCGCCCGCCGCCGGACCGCTCGCCGTCGGCGTGAAGCGCAGCGCGGTGTTGGGCACCAGCAGCACGTCCTGGTGCTCTTTGGCGGTGATCGTCGCGGTGGCAGTCATTCCCGGGCGCAGCGAGAGGTCCTTGTTGTCGACGCCGAGGTAGGTCAGATAGGTGACGACGTTGTCGGTGATCGTCGAGCCGTAGGCGACGCGCGTGATCTTGGCCGGATACTTGCGGCCCGGGTAGGCGCTGACGATGAAGCTGGCGTTCTGGTCGACGCTGACCGAGCCGACGTCGGCTTCGTCGACATAGACCTGCAGGCGCAGCTGGCTTAAGTCCTCGGCCAGCGTGAACAGCGTCACCGCCTGCAAGGACGCGGCGACCGCGTTGCCGGGTTCGACGCTGCGGGTGAGGACGACGCCGTTCGACGGCGCGCGGATCGACGACTTGTCGAGGTTGATCTCGTCGGTCGATAGCGCCGCCTTGGCGTCGGCGACGCCGGCGCGCGCGCTCGCTTCGCTGGCCAGCGCGCGTTCGTGCGTCGCGCGGCCGGTATCGAGTTCGCTCTTCGACGGCACCTTGCCGCCCGACAGGCGCGCGACTTCCTCGAGCCGCGCCAGGTTGGCGGCGGATTCGCGGACGGTGGCGGCGGTCTGTACCAGCAGCGCTTCGGCGGTGGCCAGCGCGGCGCGCGAGCGCAGGATCTGGTCCTTGAGCTTGGATGGGTCGAGTTCGACCAGCACCTGGCCTTTGACGATGCGGTCATTGACGTCGACATTGACCTTGAGCACGGTTCCCGAGAGTTCGCTGCCGATGCTGATCGTCCGCGTCGGCTGCAGCGTGCCGTTGGCGATGACCGACAGCGTCAGGTCGCCGCGCGCGGCGCGCTGCGTGGTATAGGTCGGTTTGCCGTTGGCGCTGCGCTGCGTCAGCCAGTAGCCGATGGCGGCGGCCAGCAGTAGCAGCGCCAAGACGCCGCACCAGACGCTGCGCCGGCGATACCAGAGCGCCGGCGCCGGTTCGGCGAGCAGCGTCGCCAGGTCGGTTTCCGCGCTTTCGGAGCCGGGTGAAGGGGCGGTGGAGGGCGGGGTGCTCATGGGGTGGATTTCCGGGTTGCTGCGTTGATCGAAAGGTCGGCTGGCGTCGGCTGCCAGCCGCCGCCGAGCGCCTTGTAGAGTTGTACGTGGTCGGTGCTGACGTTGGCGCTGGAAATCGCCACGCTCTCCTGCGTGACGAGCTGGGTGCGTTGCGTTTCGAGCACCACCTGGAAGTCGACGAGTCCGCTGCTGTAACGCTGGCGCGCCAGCGCCGCGGCGTTGCCGGCGGCCTGCGCGGCGCGTTGCAATCGTGAGAGGCGCTGGCGGTCGCCGTCAAGCGCGACCAGCGCGTTTTCGACGTCCTTGAGCGCGCTCAGGATCGCCGCCTGATAGGCGATCGTCGCCTGGTCGAGCGCTGCCTGCTGGGCGCGAACCTGGGCGCGCGCGGCACCGCCGTCGAACACCGGC
>JAGTRW010000048.1 GCA_018262095.1 Pseudomonadota bacterium | reverse complement strand
GGTCGAACAGGTGATGAAGAGCATCCTGCCGTTCTACGGCGCACTCTTCGCCGTCATGGCCGTGGTCACCTACGTGCCGTCCTTCTCGACCTGGATTCCCTCCATGCTCAAGGGCGCTCCGGTGTTCTGATCTAAAGTATCCGGAAATAAAAAACGGGATCTTCGGATCCCGTTTTTTTATCATCAGCAATCCGACTCGCCAGTCCGGCAGGCGTTCAAGCGGAGCGATCGTATGACCAGCAGCTAGAGACGATATGTTGCGCGGCGACTGGTTTCCCGCAGTTTATCGGACTACACTAAGCGCTAGCCTGCGTTCGCCGGCAATTTCAAGGAGCAAGATCATGGGTAAGGCCAAGGAAACCAGCAAGGAAGCAAAGAAACAACCGGCAAAAACCCCCAAGGAAAAAAAAGCTGCCAAGCAGGCCAAGAAACACGCCTCAGACAGCATTCCAATGGTGCCGTCACAGCGCGCCTAGCGCGCCCTCCGCTAGCTACTGGGTGTGTTGAGTGGTGAGCGCGCCAGAGAGAAGTCCAGCGCTCCCCGATTCACCTCGCGCCACAATCATTTGACGTCGAATTCGAAGCTTGCCGCCACCTGGTCTTCAATGACCACCTGAAGGTGCCGGTGGCCGGCGGGTTCGTTTGGCCCGATCGCCCATTCGCCGTAAATCCTTCCTTCGACCGGAACCAGCTGCCGCTGGCTGACCTGGTTGCGCCGCTGCAGCGGGACACTCAGGCTTTCGCTCAAGGGATCGGTTGCCGGCTTGGTGGTGTTGGGCAGCAGGTATTCTTCACGCACGCTCAAGCGCCGCGCGCTGCTCACTTCGATGATCCAGCCGTAACGCTGTCCGACCCGGTGCGCAACAACTTGCGCCGGCTCGAAAAGCTGTTCGCCTGAATCGTTGGTGGAAAACAGCCCGAATTCGGCACTAAGGATTTTAACGGGCACCGGAACCGGCTGCGCCGCGCAGGCCATCCGGGCCACCAAGACAAGAATCACGATCACTATTTTTTTCATCAGGTGTGCTCCTGTTCGCTTAACCACAACTACGCAGCCGCGGCCAGCGTAGCGCCAGGCTGAGTCCCGAGGCGCCGATCACCAGCATGCCGACGACCGACAGCAGGTCCGGCAACTGGCCGAAAACGATCCAGCCGAGCAGCATCGCCCAGACCAGCTGGAAATAGATCAGCGGCGACAGACTTGAGGCGGGCGCCTCATGGAAAGCGCGGATCAGCAGAAAATGCCCAGCCCCGCCGTAAGCCCCGAGCGAAAGGATCAGCAGCGCGTGGATCGGCGACGGAACGATTCCCGTCCAGAAAAAGGGCAAGGCGCAGGACATGCATACGGAACCGACCAAGGCAATATAAAAGAGCTGCCGCAGTGGCGGCTCGCTGGACGACAGCTTGCGCGTAAGGATCTGGTATACCGCGTAACACAGCGCCGAACCCAGGACATAGATTACGCCGACGCCGTGCATCGCCCCGCCCGGCCGAACGATCAGCAAGACGCCGGCGAATCCCGCGAGCGTCGCCAGCCAGGTCCTGAGTTGCAACTTTTCGCCGAGCAGCGGACCGGCCAGCAGGGCCACCAGCAGCGGACTGATGAAAGCGAAGGCGGTCGTTTCGGCAAGCGGCAGCCGCTGGAACGCGAGCAGCACGAGCACCGTGCTGGCGACTTGCATCAAACCGCGCAGAATCATCAGCCAGGGATGGCCGGTACAGACAATCGAGCGCCCCATGGCTGGCGCCGTCACGACCAGCATGAAAACCAGTTGGGAGAGGTAACGCGCCCAAGCCAGCAGCGGGACGGCGAAAAAACCCGACATGTACTTGGCGGTGGTATCCGATACCGCAAAGATGAAGAGTGCGCTCAGAAAAAGAACGGTGCCCTGGCTATTGGTATTTTTCACTGAAAGTCCATTGATGCGCGAGCGCCGGCCTGGTTGATGGCGAACTCATGACGGCGCTGCGGTCGGCGCCGGATGAAAAGACCGGCATTATCGCATCAGAAGCGCGCGAAGCGGCGCGGCCACCATTGCCGGCTGACGCTAGCGGCGACGAGGGCGACACTGACGACGCCAGGCGGATGGGGGCATGGGCCCCGCCCATCAACGACCGCCGAAGCGGCCGTCACAATCGGGGGTTCAACGCCGCCGGCTGGCCGTTCTTGAATTCGCCGGCCCGCGGATGACATCAAGCCATCGTTTCGACCAGGCCGCCATCGACGTGAAGCAATTCGCCGGTCGTTCCCGCCGCTTGGGCAGAGCAAAGGTAAACGGCCAGATTGGCGACTTCATCGGCCGTCGCCGTGTGCTGCAAAGTTGAGCGCAGACGATGCTTTACCTCGAACGCCGCCAGCGTCTCCTCCATGGTCAGGCACAAATCCTTGCGTTCTTGCTGCGCCCTTGTCTCGCTGCTCGGCAGGATCGGTCCGGGCATGATGGCATTGACCGTCACGCCGGTGCTCGCAACCCGTTTGGCCAGGCCGTGAGTGACCGAGAGAAGCGCCGACTTGGTCAGTCCGTAGTGGATCATATCGACCGGAATATCGAGCGCCCATTCCGACGACAGGAACAGTACGCGCCCCCAATAACGCTGCAGCATTCCCGGCAGATACGCGCGCGCCAGCCGCACGCCCGACATCACGTTGACCTCAAAGTAGCGGGTCCATTCGGCGTCGGTAATATCGAAAAAATCCTGCGACCCGTAGATACCGGCATTGATCACCAGAATATCGGCCGAGCGGTGAGCGGCGACCAGTGCCGCACAACCTTCCGCCGTCCCGACGTCGGCAGCCATGCCGCTGACCGGCGCCACGTCCGACGCCAGTTTGGCGACGGCCTCATCGACGGCAAGCGCCTTGCGACCATTGACGACCACCTTGGCACCGGCCAACGCCAAGCCTTTGGCGATGGCATAACCGACGCCGGCGGTCGAACCGGTGACGACCGCCGTTTTTCCGGAAAGGCTGACCTTCGTCGGGAGAGCGCCTCGGGAAGACGACATGTAATTCGTAATCAGCATGTGAATGCTCTTAATAATCGATGACGTAACATAACAGCGAACATATCTGCATGCAATCCGTTTTGCGCGGCCAACTTGGCCCCGTGGCAAGGTCGAAAATGCCGGTACCGGCGATGAAGGCCGGTCATGCTGCCAGATACGTGGCGGCAACGACCTGGTCGACTTCCGCACGCGTCGGACAGCCCAGCCGGCCGCCAAATTTTGTGCATTTGAGCGACGCCGCGACGCAGGCAAAGCGCGCCGCATCTTCAATGCACTTTCCCTCCAGAAGTGCCAGCGCAAATGCACCGTGGAAAACGTCGCCCGCCGCCAGGGTGTCGACCACCTTGACCAGCGGCGCCTTGACGTGGCGAATCTCGCCCTTTTCATACCAGGAATAACCGCTCGCGCCGCAACTGGCGCCGACATGGCCACGGTGCGCCGAACCGACCTTGAGCAAGGCGCTGGCGACGTCATCGCAGCCGGCGTAGATAAGCAGACCGGCGTCGGAAAACACCGCATAATCGGCGAGCGGAACCAGGCGGCGAAGCGACTCGACCGGTGCCACATCGCCGTCAATCATGCACGGAACGTGGCGCAAGCGCGCTTCCCTGAGCGCCGCTTCGGCGCCCTCGACCCAGCGCGTTTCGCAGTGCACGAAATCGGCGCGTGCGATCTCGTCGAGCGGCAGCCAGTGTGCCGATTTGTCGACCTGCTGATCGTGAAAAGGAACGACCAGCCGGTCGCCATGCTTATCGACAATGACCGCGACCTGCGAGGTCGCCGAGCCGGACACGGTATGCAAGCCGGCAGTGTCGATCCCCTCTTCGAGCAAGGCTTCGCGCGCCGCCTCGCCCAGTCGGTCGTCGCCGATCCGCGACCATATCTGAGCGCTGCCGCCGAGTTTGGAGAAAGCATAGGCCGCAGAAATCGCCATGCCATCGACGACTTGGCAACGCTCTGTTGGTAGCACCTTCGCCGGGGGCGGCGGAATGCTGTCGACGCGGAAGATGGTCGCCGAGCAAATGGCGCCGACAGCGATCATTCGCTTGCGCTTTTCGTCTTTTGTGGCAATGGCCAGGTGCACAGTCAAACTCCGGTTAAGTCAATTCGAGCCAGGAAAAAATCGCACCTCAGCCCTGCTGCAATTTCTGCCACGCCTCGACAAAGGCCTTGGCGCGTTCGACGACTTGCGCACACGTCATTCCCGGCTTGTAAAGCGCCGAGCCCAGACCAAACGCACCGGCACCGGCGTCGACGTAGGGCTTCATGGTATCCGTGGTGATTCCGCCAAACGGCAACAGCAGCGTGTCCTTGGGCAAGACCGCACGGATCGCCTTGACGACCGGCGGCGTCACCATTTCGCCGGGGAACAATTTGAGCCCATCGGCACCAGCCGCGAGTGCCGAAAAGGCCTCGGTCGGCGTCGCCACGCCGGGAATACACAGCAAGCCGGCGGCCTTGGCGGCATGAATCACCGCGATATCGGCGTGCGGCATGAAGACCGCGTTGCCGCCACTCGCCTTGAGCTGCGCGACATTATCGACGCGCAGCACCGTACCGGCACCGACCAGCGCATCGATCGGCACGCTACGGCGAATGGCGGCGATGCTGGCGAAGGGATCGGGCGAATTGAGCGGCACTTCGATCAAACGAAAACCCACCTGATAAAGCCCCAGACCGATGGCCTCGGCTTCCTCCGGCTTGATGCCGCGCAAAATGGCGACCAACGGCAACTTCTTGAGGGCCAAAGCAAAGCGATCCGCCAGGGCCTTGTTGTCAAACGACGTGTTCTCCATTTTTTTCCTAAACGATTGAATAGTTGTTGTTAGATCGCAGACGCAGCGCGGGCCTTAAGCGAATGCGTTCGACCTCTGGCGCAGACGCGTCGCGCGCAAGCCGCGCACATGAATCGTCAAGCTGCGCCCGGAATGGCTTGCGGGCGCAGCCAGCTTAACTCACCTGATTACTTCCCGAGTTCCATCTTCGACAGCAGGTCATTGAAGAACACATACTGACTGTCGACAAACGGCTTGAACTCTTCCGGGTTTCTATACTTGACGATCATCCCGCGCGACGTGATGAAGTTCTTGAAGTCGTCGGTGCTCGCCGCTTTCTTCAAAGCCGCGCTGAGCGTCGCCATGATCGGCTTCGGCGTCCCCTTGGCGACCGCGAAGCCGCCCCAACCGACGAATTCAAGCTTGACGCCGCTCTCGATCATGGTCGGAACCTTCGGGAAGGCAGGATCACGTTCAGGGGTCATCACCGCGAGAATTTTCAGCTTCCCGGCGTCGACGCCGGCCTTGACTTCGCCGGAATTGACCGTCACCGCTTCGATGTGCTTGCCCATCAAGGCCGTGACCGCCGGGGCTGCGCCTTCAAACGGGATGTGATTGAACTGGACTTTCTGGTTGATCTCCAACGCCGACGCGGCGATATGCCAAATCGACCCGGCGCCCGAGTTGCCGACGCGAACCTTTCCCGGATTGGCCTTGGCATACTTGATGAAATCGGCGACGGTATTGTACGGGGCGTCGACCGGAACAGTCAGCGCCGCCGGGACCATCGTCGTTTGACCGATGTAGTCGAACGAATCCGGGCCAAGGTCGGAGAGTTTGAGCGCCTTGTGCATGACCAGTTCGACCGGGATATAGCTGACCGTGTAGCCATCAGGCGCGCTACGCGCGACCATCGACATGCCGACGCCGCCCGATCCGCCGGCTTTATTGACCACGACCACCGGTTTGCCGAGTTCGCTTTCCATTCCCTTGGCAATGATTCTGGCAGTCATGTCCGATGCACCACCCGGGTTGAACGGAACGACAATGGTCACCTCTCTTTGCGGAAAGGCGCCTTGTGCCAGCGCTTGCTGGCCGGCACCGGCAACAAGCAACGCCAGCGACGACATGAGTACTGAAAACAAAGGCAGTTTTTTCATTTTTCCCCACTCCAAATAAAATAGTGAAAACTTCTACTCAAACACATCCATACTTCGACAACACAAACTACCGCTGAAGACGGTCTCCCCGATTTGATCCGGGTTTATCTCAGTCGTTTTCCAGCGCAATTGCTCCCTTTTTATTCTTGATCTCGGCATAGATGCTCCCGGTCAAAACGATGGCGGTAAGCACGATCATGGTCAGTGAAATGGGACTTTCGACCAGTCCGACCAGGCTGCCATTGTTCATTTTGACGCTCTGCAACAGTGCTTTTTCCATCATCGCGCCAAGCACATAGGTCAATACAATTGGCGCCATCGGGATGTCTATTTTTTTCATGACGTAACCGACGACACCGAACACCAGCATCACACCGACGTCCCACAGGTCATTGGATACCGTATACGCGCCAATGATCGAGAGGATCAGGACGATCGGATAGAGCAGTTTGGCTGGAACCTCGGCGATTTTTGCCCACCACCCGGCCAGCGGCAGATTCATGAACAGCAGCATCCCGTTGCCGACCACCATGCTGGCGATGACGCCCCAGACGAAATCGGGATTCTGCACGAACAGGATCGGTCCGGGAGTCAGCCCGTGCATGATGAACGCGCCGAGCAGGATGGCAATCGTCGGCGAACTCGGAATCCCCAGGGTAAGCAAGGGAATCATCGCGCCGCCGCAATACGAATTATTGGCCGTCTCGGGCCCTGCGACGCCCTCGATGGCGCCGTGACCGAATTTCTCCGGGTTTTTGGAGAACTTTTTTTCCATCGAGTACGAAAGCAACGCCGGTATCGCCGAATTGGTTCCCGGAATCAAGCCGATGAAGAAACCGAGAAAGGTTCCACGAAGAACGGCGAAAGTTGTCGGTCTAATCTCTTCCTTTTCCGGCATGAAACTGGTGATTTGCGCAGGCTTTGCAGCCGCGGCGAGATTTTCCATGCCGAGAAAGATTTCCGAGAGGCCGAACAAACCCATGGCGATGGTCACCAGATCGATGCCGTTGATCAGGAAAGGCTGGTTGAAGGTAAAGCGCAAGGTGCCGGAAATCGGGTCCATGCCGATGGTCGCCAGGCTCAGACCGATGCACATCGCCACCAGGCCGCGGACGATCGAAGCGCCCATCAGGCCGACGACCATGGTCAGGCCGAACAACATCAGCGAAAACATTTCGGTCGGGCCGAACTTTAAAGCAAAATCGGCCAACGGCGGCCCGATCAAGGCCAGACCGATCACCGAAATGATGCCGCCAAAAAAAGATCCCATCGCAGCGACGCCTAGCGCCGCGCCAGCCCGTCCCTGTTTGGCCATCTCATACCCATCGAGACAGGTAATCACTGAAGCCGCTTCACCAGGCGTATTAATCAGCACCGAGGTAATGGTCCCGCCATACATCCCGCCGTAATATATCCCGGACAACATGATAATGGCTGAAACAGGGGGCATGCCGTAGGTCAACGGGATCAGCAGCGCAGTCGCCGTAGTCGGCCCAATGCCAGGGAGCACCCCGACCAACTGCCCCACCGTCACGCCGATCAGGCAATACAACAAATTATGCCAGGTCAAGGCGACCGAAAAACCCGACAACAATCCCATTAAGGAATCCATTTACTCCCCCTAAAAGCCAAACAGGCTTAATAATTTTTCAGGCAATGGGACTGAAAAACAGACCTTGAAGATAAAGTAATGCACGAATGTAATGAGCACCGATAACAGAATGGCGTGCAGCATCTTGTATTGGCGATAAAACATGACAAACAGCAGCAGCGAGCCGGCGATATTGAAGCCGACCACATCAAGCAGGAAAAGGAAAATCAAGCAGGCGAGAAATACCGTAAAAACATTGAATAATTCTGTTTTCCCGGGAAAGCTGCGGCCCATCGAAAAGACTTGATGAGTACACGATTGAACGATGTAAATAAGCGCGATGAAAATCGAAAAACCGGACAGCCAGCGCGGGTACATTCCCGGCCCGGCGCCCAATTTCGAATGATAGGGAATATCCAGCGACATCTTGAAATAAAGAACGGCATAGGCAAGGAACAAAATGCCGAACCAGAGCCCGGCGTTTTGCCGCTTGACCAGTTCGTAAAATGTCCCTTTGTTCTCAGGCACAGTCTCATTTTTCATATCAGAATGACTCCTCTTTGTTCAACCAACATTGACTCAGGCGGAAGACATTGCCGGCGCATCCGCACGCCGACCGCTTCCGCTCAATAGCTTGTGGCGACCAGCGAATCGACTTCCGCACGCGTCGGACAGCCGAGCCGCCCGCCAAATCGCGTGCATTTGAGTGACGCTGCGACACAGGCGAAACGCGCGGCGTTCTCGATATCGCAGCCTTCGAGCAATGCCAGCGCAAACGCCCCGTGAAATACATCGCCGGCGGACAAGGTATCGACCACCTTGATGACCGGCGCCTTGACATGGCGAACTTGGCCGTTCTCAAACCAGAAATAGCCCTTGGCGCCACAACTCGCGCCGACGTGACCGCCGTGCGTCGAACCGACCTTGATCAAGGCCGCGGTGACATCGCTGCAGCCGGAATAGATCAGCAGGCCGGCATCGGAAAATACCGCGTGCGTGGCCAATGGAATCAACCGCTGCAGCACCTCCAAAGGCGCCACGTCGCCGTCGATCATGCACGGAACATGGCGCGCACGCGCGGCCTTGAGCGCCGCTTCGGCGCCTTCAACCCAGCGCGTATCGCAATGCACGAAATCGGCCTGTGCCAATTCATCAACAGGCAACCAGCCCGCCGACTTATCGACTCGCGGGTCATGGAATGGCACGACCAGGCGGTCGCCACGCTGATCGACAATCACCGTCGCCTGCGAGGTCAGGGTTCCCGGAACCGTATGCAGACCGTTGGTGTCGAGACCTTCGACCGCCAGCGAATGGCGCATCGAGGCGGCCAATTCGTCATCACCGACGCGTGCCCAAATCTTGGCACTGCCGCCCAGTTTGACGAACGCATAGGCGGCGGAAAGCGCCATGCCATCAACGACTTGCGTCATTGCGGTGGCGAGCAGCTTGGCCGGCAGCGACGGAACGTGGTCCACCCGATAAATGCTGGTGTTGCAGATCGCGCCAACAGCGATCAGGCGCTTGTTCGTAGACATTGAAGAGGCCACCGCTCAGACCGACCTGACTTTGGCGACCTGGGCGGCCAAGGCCGTGATGGCGACCCAGTCGCGCGCCTTCACCAGGTCGGCAGGCGCAACCCACGAGCAGCCGACGGTGCCGCAGTTGGGCAGCGCCAGGTAGTTGGGAACATCGCCCGGCTTGATGCCGCCGGTCGGGCAAAACGTCACGCTGGGAAAAACCCCGGCCATCGCTTGCAGCCAGGCAACGCCCGCCCCGCCCTGCGCCGGGAAGAGCTTCAACTCGGAAAAACCGAACTCCATCGCCTTCATCACTTCGCTGGCCGACGATACGCCAGGCAGGAACGGAAGTCGGGCCGATCGCACCGCCGCTGCCAAGGCTGACGTCAGCCCCGGCGCAACACCGAAAGCGGCGCCGGCATCGACGGCGCGAGTGACATCCTCGCTACGCAGCAGCGTCCCGGCACCGACATGCGCTTCGGGTGCCGCTTTGACCATCGCCCGAATCGCATCGGCGGCAGCCGGCGTACGCATCAAGACTTCAAAAACCAGCACACCCCCGTCGACCAGCGCACGCGCCAAATCGCCAGCGACACTGGCGTCGTGAATGGTCAGGACAGGCATGACTGAGGCGCACGAGAGGATGTCACGCATCGTTTTTTTGGCCGCTTGCATTTGCTTTTATTCCTTGTTGAAAGTTGTTTTAACCGCGCCGCACCGGGCACGAAATTCCTTAGCGCGCTTTGGCTAGGGCATGGGCACGTACCGGCCAGAGCTGCTCAAGTTGATCAATCGCTGCACGCAAGGGCTCGGCGAACGAAATCAGACGCTCACGATCGACCCGGAACGACGGCCCGCCGATCGAAACGGCACCGACGACGCGATCGCCCTTGCTGCGCTCTTTTATCAACATGGCGATCGCCGACAAGCCGAGTTCTGATTCTTGATCATTGAAGGCAAAACCCAATTCGCGCGTCCTTCGGATTTCCTCCCGGAGTTCGTCGATCGTGCGAATGGCGTTGGGTCCCAACAGCTCACAGTCAAAACCACGCGCCTCGACCATCGCAATGGCGTCCTCTTCGGGCATGCTGGCCAGCCAGGCCTTGCCCATGCCGGTGGTGTGCAAGGGCACATGGTGCCCGCTGATCGGATCGCAGCGAATGGCGCCGGTCGCCCCCTGGGCTTTTGCCACCCAGATCATTTCGGAGTCTTCGACCACGGCCAAACGGACCAACTCGCCGGTCTCATGCGCCAAATCGTCGAGAATGGGCTGCGCCACTTCGGTCACGCTGGTTCCCGCGAGCAAGCGCAGGCCCATCGCACCGAGTTTGAGCGTCGGCACGTAGCGCTCGCTCGACGCTTCCTGCTTGACATAGCGTGCGTTCACCAAGGCCTGTAGCAATCTGTGGGTGGCGCTTAGCGGCAACGACAGCTGCTGGGCAATCGAACTGACCTGTAGCCCATCGTCGTGGTCGACGAGCAACTCAAGAACAGCCAACCCCCGCTCGATGGATGAAACGCTGAGATTTGCCATAAGAACAACTCCAAAAGTACGAACTCGCGGGACCGGCGGCTCAAACTGGAAAGCGTTTCAATATACGCCGATTTTTTCAAACTGGAAACAGTTTTCAACAACTGACGAGGTCAGCCAAACAACGCCTCAAAGCAATGCTCGATTGGCCCACTGATCGACCCGACAATGCCCGACAAGATGCCAGACAGATACCGTCGAAACTAAATTCTCGCCTGAAGGTCTGATCGGCAGAGTAGGTGGCGCTGGCAGCGCCGCCCTTGCAGAGGTGACCTGGACGAAGAACCCGCAACAAGGGAGAGCTGAGCCGATGAACCGACGAGACCCTGCAGCACTTCCCGGTCATGACGCTTTGTCTCGTCTGGCGCGGAACAACCCGCAGTCGTTCGAGACCTTGCGACTTGAATTGATCGAGGACTGTATCGATGGCGCGCCCGAGCCGATCCAGCTTCGCCTGCGTCAACTCCAGTTCCGCATTGACGGCATCCGGCAACGATCGCGCTCGCCGTTGGGGGCGACGGTGAAGATCCATGCCCTGATGTGGGAGTACTTCCTTGGAATGAATGACGAACTGCAGGAACTCTCGGCGCAGCGCCGCAGCCCGCCGCTCGCAAGAAACCAGGGCACCGGCAAGACGAAGTCACAACGCAGCGCGCAGATCATCGAGATCAAGGCTCGCCCGCCCAAGCGGCCGCACGACGACCGCAGCTGATCTCATCGCCCCTGTTCAGGCGGGTCGGCGGTAGCCCCCGGCAACCCCTTTGGGCGACAGCACGATCTGCCAGAGTTGGTTGGCGCGAACGCGAAACGAACCGGCACAGGCCAGCAGATAGTAGCGCCACATGCGGCCGAAGCGTTCGCCATACTGCTTGGCAAAGCGCGGCCACGCGGCTTCGAAGCGCTGGTGCCAAGCCATCAGCGTACGGTCATAGTCGGCGCCGAAGTTGTGCACGTCCTCGATGACGAAGAAACCCTGCGCGGCGTCGGCGATCTCTCCGATCGACGGCAGTTCTCCGTTGGGGAAAATATAGCGGTCGATCCACGGGTCGGTCGGCGTTCCGCTCTGGTTCTTTCCAATCGTATGCAGCAACAGCAGTCCGTCGTCGCGCAGGCAACGATGCGCCACCTCGAAAAACGCGCGGTGGTTCTTGTGGCCGACATGCTCGAACATGCCGAGCGAAGCGATGCGGTCGAAGCGCTCGGCGCCGCGGCTGCCGCGTCCAAAATCTCGATAATCGAGCAGCCGAAAATCGACCGGCAAGCCGCGGCAACGCTGCTTGCCGAGCTCGACCTGCTGGCGTGAAATGGTCAAACCAAGGCCATTGACACGATAACGCTCGGCGGCATGGCGCATCAGGCTACCCCAGCCGCAACCGATGTCGAGCAATCGCATGCCGGGTTGCAAACCCAGTTTGGCACAAACCAGTTCGAGCTTGGCGGTCTGCGCCTCGTCGAGGGTGCTGGCCGTCGCCCAGTAGCCGCACGTATAGGTCATCCCAGGGTCAAGCATGGCCTCGAAGAAATCATTGCCGATGTCGTAATGCACCTCGCCGACCCGCCAGGCACGGCGCAGGCTCTGCAGGTTGAAGAGCCGCGCACGCAGCGCCTGCAGCAACAGGACGGCGCTTCCCGCCCTTTCGTCGAGACGCGCTGCGAGCAGACGCGCGATGAATTCGTCGAGCTGCGGACAATCCCACCAGCCCTCCATATAGCTTTCTCCCAGCCCGAGACTGCCGCGCGCTAGGATGTACTCGGCCGTCTTGGCGTGGTGGATCTGCATATCCCACGGACGATCACCGCCGATGCGGATATCGGCTTCGTCAAGCAATTCAGCGAAGGCCTTGGTCGCGCTGGCGAGCGCGAATAGATGCGGCGCCCTCACCGTGGGCAGAGGCTCGCCGCGTACTGCCCGGTCGATATCGACCAGCGTCGGGTCGAAAGTGGCTTGCCGAACAGGTGCCGGGTCAGCCATGGCGCACCTCGCTTTCGTCGCAGTCAGGCCGCTCAAGCCGGCCGCCAAGCGACGCGTCGTTCGCCTCGACGTACTGGCGTCGCGACCTGGGGAAATGCCCGCTGACGCTTTGACCTAGACTCATCGGGAACCTCGTTTCAATCGACGATTATCGCCAACAGACCTGACGGCGATCTCGCGCAACTCTATTGGACGTCCAGACTATTTATTCCAATGAGCTTATCCTATCCTCAAAACCATGTATCTTCAATACTCCCAAGCGCTTATGCATTTTGTCTTCCAATGCCCTTTCGGACGCCTTCGTCGCGCCACGCAACACGCGCCTTGCCAGCCTGCGCGTTTTGCCCGACCATGCGCTCTTTGCTAACGCGTGTTGCCTATCGCCATCGATCCCGCCATGTCGCCCCTGATTCGCCGCATCCTCATCGTCCTCGCCATCGTCGCCACGCTCGCTGCGGTCTTCTGGTGGCTCGGCCGACCCAAGCCGATCGCCGTGGTCGTCAGACAGATCGATCGCGGCAAGGTCGAATCGAGCATTGCCAACACGCGCGCCGGAACCATCGAAGCGTGTCAGCGAACCAAGCTGTCGACGATCATCGGCGGCCGCATTGAGCTCTTGACGGTCAAGGAAGGCGACCGCGTCAAGAAGGGCCAACTGCTGATGAAGCTCTGGAACGACGATCAGCAGGCGCAGAGCGCGCTGGCGGTCACTCAGGTCAATACCGCGCGGCAGCGCGTCACCGAAGCCTGTACCCAGGCGACCAACGCCGAACGCGAAGCGCAGCGCCAGACTTCGCTGCGCGAAAAAGGTTTTGTCTCCAGCTCGCGCGAAGAATCGGCGCGCACCGAGGCGCAGGCCAAACGCGCTGGCTGCGACGCGGCGAAGGCCGATGTCGTCCAGTTTCAGGCCAAGGTCGCGGCGACCCGCGTCGAACAGGGGCGAACCAGCCTCTACGCGCCGTTCGACGGCACCGTCGCCAAGATCGTAGGCGAAATCGGCGAATACTCGACGCCGTCGCCACCCGGCGTGCCGACGCCGCCAGCGATCGACCTGATCGACGACTCGTGCCTCTACGTCAAGGCGCCGATGGACGAGGTCGACGCCCCCAAGATCCAGATCGGCCAGCCGGTGCGAATCAGCCTCGACGCCTTGCCCAAGCAATCGTTTCCCGGCACCGTCAAACGCGTCGCGCCCTATGTTTCGGCAGTCGAGAAGCAGGCGCGAACGGTCGACATCGAAGCCAATTTCGACCACGCCCCCGACAACCTGCTGGTCGGCTACAGCGCCGACATCGAAGTGATCCTCGCAGTGCGCGACGACGTCGTTCGCGTGCCGACCTCGGCGCTGCTCGAAGGCGGCCGCGTGCTGGTCGCCGGCGCCGACGGCAAGCTCGCCGAACGCAAAATCAAGACCGGTCTCGCCAACTGGGAATATACCGAAGTGACCGAGGGCCTTGCTGCCGGCGAACGCGTCGTCACCTCGCTCGAGCGTGCCGGCGTCAAGGCGGACGCGCCGTATGTGCTTGAGGAAAACGCCGCGGGAAAGAAGTAATGGGCAGCGCGCTGATCGAACTCTCAGCCATCGAGCGCGTCTTCCACCTCGGCGACAGCGAGGTGCATGCGCTGCGCCACCTTGAACTTGCCATCGATTCGGGCGATTACGTCGCGGTGATGGGGCCATCGGGTTCGGGCAAATCGACGCTGCTCAATCTGCTCGGCCTGCTCGACCGACCCAACGCGGGCACCTACCATCTGGAGGGGCGCGACGTCACCACGCTGTCGCCCGAAGAACAGGCGCGCGTGCGCAGCGAACGCATCGGTTTCGTCTTCCAGAGCTTCCACCTGGTGCCGCGCCTGACCGCCGCCGAGAATATCGCGCTGCCGATGACGCTGGCCGGAATCGATCCCGCGCAGCGCGCCGAGCGCGTCGCCCAGGCGCTCGCCGACTACGGCCTGAGCAACCGCGCCGACCACCGCCCCGACCAGCTCTCGGGCGGCCAGCGCCAGCGCGTAGCGATCGCGCGCGCGACGATCATGCAGCCGGCGATGATCCTCGCCGACGAGCCGACCGGCAATCTCGACCGCGCCACCGGCGAAGACGTCATGCGCCTGCTCGAGGAACTCAACAGCCGCGGCGTCACGCTGATCGTCGTCACCCACGACACGCTGCTCGGCGCGCGCGCTCACCGCCAACTGCTGATGGAAGACGGCGAGTTGAGGCACGATTCGGCGGTACTGGAAAAAGCATGAACCACGGCGAACACGATGGGCACGGCGAAAAAAGCGAAGAAGCGCAAGAGTCTTTTTCGCGAGTTACGCGTCGCCCGGTCTTTTCTTGCTCCTCGCCGTGCCCGCTGTGCCCGCCGTGGTTAAACGCCTTTGAAATCCCATGCGAGCCCCCGACCTGATCCGCTTCGCGCGCGACGCGGCGACCGGCAATCCGCTGCGCGCATCCTTGCTGGTGCTGGCGATGGCCATCGGCGTCGCCGCGGTGGTGGTGCTCACCGCGCTCGGCGACGGCGCGCGGCGCTATGTCGTCGACGAATTCTCGTCGCTCGGCACCAACCTGGTGATCGTCCTTCCCGGCCGTTCGCAGACCGGCGGCTTCAACCCCGGCAACGCGATCACCAACACGCCGCGCGACCTGACCATCGACGACGCGCAGGCGCTGCTGCGCGCGAGCAGCGTGCAGCGCGTCGTGCCGCTCGCGGTCGGCACCTCGGAGATCAGCTACGGCGGCAAGCTGCGCGAAGTGATGCTGGCCGGGACCAACGCCCAGTTCCTCGAAGTGCGCCGCCTGTCGCTCGCGCAGGGGCGCTTCCTGAGTGAGGGCGACTGGCGGCGCGGCGCCTCCGAAGCGGTCATCGGCGGCAAGATCCGCGACGAACTGTTCGGTGCGCAGAGCGCGCTCGGCCAGTTGATCCGCGTCGGCGACCGGCGCTTTCGCGTCGTCGGCGTGATGTCATCGACCGGCCAGGGGCTGGGAATGAATACCGACGAGCTGGTGATCATTCCGGTCTCGCTGGCGCAGGCGATGTTCAACAGCAACACGCTGTTCCGCATCATGGTCGAAGCCGGCAGCCGCGAATCGATCGATGCCGCCAAGACGCAGGTCACCGAAATCATCAAGCTGCGCCACGAGGGCGAGGAGGACGTCACGGTGATCACCCAGGACGCGGTGCTGGCCACTTTCGACAAGCTGCTCGGCACGCTGACGCTGGCGGTCGCCGGAATCGCCGCGATCAGCCTGGCAGTTGCCGGAATTCTGGTGATGAACGTGATGCTCGTTTCGGTCACCCAGCGCACCGCCGAGATCGGCCTCTTGAAGGCACTCGGCGCGACCGGCGCGACGATCCGCAACGCTTTCCTGACCGAAGCGGCGATGCTCTCGCTGGCCGGCGCGCTGGTCGGCTACCTGCTCGGCCAGGGCGCCGCTGCGCTCATCCGCCAGCTCTACCCGACCTTCCCGGCGTACCCGCCCGACTGGGCGGTAATCGCCGGGCTGTCTACGGCGCTCGTCACCGGCATCGTCTTCGGCGTGCTGCCGGCCCGACAGGCGGCACGGCTAGACCCGGTGCAATCGCTAGCCAAGCGCTAAACAATCCGGATCAAAAGACGTCAACCACGGCGAGCACAGCGATCACAGCGGGAAAAACAATGAGTCTGTCCATTTCAATACATCGCCCGGTGGGTGATGGACGAAACCTCACTAAACGAGAGCATTTCGCCGTGCTCGCCGTGTCGCCGTGGTTTAATTCGAGGCTCTAAAAATGATCCGCCCCGCCGATTCGATCCACCTCGCGTTGCGCGCCATTACCGCGCACCGGCTGCGCAGCTTTCTGACGCTGCTCGGCATCGCCGTCGGCATCGCCGCGGTGATCCTGCTGACCTCGATCGGCGAGGGAATCCACCGTTTTGTGCTGTCCGAATTCACGCAGTTCGGAACCAATCTGGTCTCGATCGCGCCGGGCAAGGTCAAGACCTCGGGTCCGGCGCCGACCGGAATCCCGACCTCGGTTCGCCCGCTGACGCTCGACGACGCGCGCGCACTGCGCCGCCTGCCGAACGTCACGGGAATGTCGGCGATGGTCTGGGGCAACACCGAGGTCAAGGGCAACGGCCGGCTGCGGCGAACGACGATCAACGGCGTCACGCCCGAGATGGTCAGCGTCTATCACGTCAAGGTCAGCAGTGGGCAGTTCCTGCCGCCCGAGGACGCTGAGAACGCACGCGCCTTCGTGGTGCTCGGCGCCAAGCTCAAGAGCGAACTGTTCGGCGCCGAGAATGCCCTGGGCGCGCGCGTCACCGTCGGCAACCTGCAGTTTCGCGTGATCGGCGTGATCGAAGCCAAGGGCCAGTTCCTCGGCATCGACCTTGACGACGCGGCCTACATCCCGACCGCGCGCGCGCTCGAACTCTACAACCGTGACGGCATGATGAAGATCGACCTCGCCTACGCCGAAGGTGTTTCGGCCGCCGCCATCAGCGCGGCCATCGTCACCACGCTCAAGACGCGCCACGGCCGCGAGGATTTCACCATCACCACGCAGGAAGACATGTTGCGCACGCTCTCCAACATCCTCGACATCCTGACCCTGGCGGTCGGCGCGCTGGGCAGCATCTCGCTGCTCGTCGGCGGCGTCGGCATCGTCACCATCATGACCATCGCGGTGACCGAACGCACCGGCGAGATCGGCCTCTTGGTCGCGCTCGGCGCACCGCGCCAGACGATCCTCGGCCTGTTTCTCGGCGAGGCGGTAGCGCTCTCGGCGCTCGGCGGATTGATCGGCCTGGGGCTAGGTTTCGGCCTCGCGCAGCTGATCCATTTGCTGCTGCCGGCGCTGCCGGTCAAGACGCCGATCTCCTTCGTCATTGCCGCCGAGGCGATCGCCATCGTCATCGGCCTGCTCGCCGGCGTCTTGCCGGCGCGGCGCGCGGCACGCCTCGATCCGGTCGAAGCGCTGCGCGCGGAGTAGTATCTGCATAGCGCACCAGGAGAAACGACCATTTTTGCCATTTACGGAATCAGCGGCCCGATCTTTCAGGGAACGCTCGAAAGCCTGCCAAGACTACCGCCGGTCAACCGGCGCGGCGCGATCACCTCGGTGCGCCGCATCGGCGACCAGGTCGAAGTCGAGCCGTTCGGCGCTTTGGCACCGCCGACGCCGCAAAGCGCGACGCCCGCCGCCGCACAGGCGGTCGACGCCTATCAGGCGATGCTGCCGCAGGACCTCGAACGCGGCCCGCTCTACTTTGCCAACCAGATCATGCAGCCGCAGGTGATCACGGTACAGGCCGGTGACGACGTGGCACGCGCCTGGCACGTTCTGGTCGACAACCAGATTCACCAGGCGCCGGTGCTCGACGCTGCCAAGCATCTGGTCGGCATCGTCAGCGAGCGCAATCTGCTGACCACGCTCAACGTCGACGACGGTCAGGTGCGCGACGTGCTGGCGCGGCGCGTTGCCGACGTGATGAGCACGCCGGTCGTCGCCGCGACGCCGGTCACCGACATCAGGCGCATTGCGCAAGTGATGCTCGAGCGCGACGTCGATGGCGTACCGGTGGTCAGCGACGCCGGCGCACTGCTCGGCTTCATCTCGCGCAGCGACATCCTGCAGGCGGTGGTCACCGATCCGCCGCTGAGCATCTGGCGCTAATCAATCTTTTGAGGACACGACATGAAACCCATCACGATCTATCACAACCCGCGCTGTTCGAAGAGCCGTGCGGCGTGCGAACTGATCGCCGCACGCGGCATCGACGCCGAGGTGATCGACTATCTGAAGACGCCGCCGACCCGCGACGAACTGCGCGGCTTGGTCAAGAAGCTCGGCATCAAGCCCGCCGAACTCGTTCGCCGCGGCGAGGTAGCGTTCAAGGAAAACTATGAAGGCCACGAACTTTCCGACGAGCAATGGATCGACGCGCTGATCGCCCATCCGATCCTGATCGAACGGCCGATCATCGTGCGCGGCGACCGCGCCGTGATCGGGCGCCCGCCCGAGAAGGTGCTCGAATGGCTGGACTCGCTCGACGCAGCCGACTGAGCAAATCGATCATGGGAGTCCGCGCATGAAGGCCGTCGGCAGATCCTTAATCGCCATGCTGGCAGCGGTGGCATGGTTTGCTTCAGCGTCGGGCGCCGACCCGATACGGATCAACGTCGATGCCGACAATGCGCCCTTCATGTCGGCCAGGGAAGGCTTGCCGTCCGGCGTCTATCCCGCAGTGCTTGTCGCCGCCTTCGCCAGGATCAAACAACCGCTGGTGCTCGAAACCAAACCCTGGAAGCGTGCGCTGCTCGAACTCGACCAAGGCAAGGCCGGCATCGGCGGAATTTACAGGAACGACGAACGCAACGCCAAATACGATTTCAGCGAGCCTATCCTGAGTGAGAATATCGTGGTCTATTTCAGCCAGGCCAAGCCGATCGACTTCAAGACGCTCGCCGATCTGAACGGCAAACGCGTCGGCGTAATCCGCGGCTGGAGCTATGGAAATCTATTCGACGCAGCGAGAAAGGACGGCAAGTTCACGGCCGAGGACGTTGTAAACGACAGGGCCAATTTCCTGAAACTCGCTCACGGTCGTCTGGATGCGGTTCTGGCGGTTGACGAAGCGGGCAAGGCGGTCATCAGCGCCGAAAAGCTGACCAACATCGACCAAAGCAAGGCCTTCCTCGCGTCCAATCAGGCGCATCTGGCTTTCAACAAATCAGCCAGGCAGACCGACCTATTGGCCCAGTTCAGTCAAGCCATCGCGCAAATGAAAAAGGATGGAACGCTCGACCGGATCGTCAAAGAAGAACTGGCCAAGGCGTTGCGACCGCGCCTGGCGCAACAACAGCTGGCGCCGACGACCAACGCCGCCCCGTAGCGGGCAGCGATGCGCGCCTTGGCGATCAATCGACGATGAATAGTTTGGCGCCGCGAGCGGTCGAAGAGCGATGCGCTTCTGCGTGGTCGGCGACCTGATAGCTCATCCCCGGCGTCAGCGTGAACGTTCGGCCATCGTCGAGCTCGGTGGAAAGTTCGCCTTCGAGGCACAGCAGGATGTGGCCCTTGACGCACCAATGATCGGCGAGATAACCGGGCGTGTACTCGACCAGGCGCACGCGGATCTCGCCGAAATTGCACGTACGCCAGTAGGCCGTTCCAGTTTCGCCGCGGTGTTCGGTCGGCGCGACCTGCGACCAGTCGGTGGTGCCAAAGGGAAGGTCAGAGATATTCATGCGGGCTCCTGTTAATCATTCGCTGAATCGGCGAACGGTCATTCTAACTCGGGCCTTGAAGCCAAGGCGCAGGCAGCGGACAATGCCGACTTCTGAAACAAGCCGGAGAACGACCGATGAGCGGTGGCGGATGGAGTTGCCCGCACGAGGCTGACGGCCTGTGCAGCAAGGTCAATGGCTTGCGCTGCGATCCCGGAATGAAGGGCTGCGAGCTCTATGGCCGCTATGCGTTTTTCGACGACAGCAAGAACGCTCGCCTCAAACAGAAGCAGGCGCAGTTGGCTTCATCGTCTGCCGCCGACCCGACCAAGGAATAACTGATGCAACTCGATGACCAGAATGAGAGCAGCAACGTCGAAGACCGGCGCGGCGAGGGCCTGATTAGCCGCGGCGGAATCGGCATCGGAACGGTCGTCGTCGCGCTGGCGGCGAGCTATTTCTTCGGCATCGACCCGTCGATCATCCTCGGCCTGGCCAACAACAATCAACGCGCGGCGCCGGTCGCCGCACACCAGCCGCCGGCCGACGACGCCATGGCGCGCTTCGTCTCGAAGATCCTGGCGAGCACCGAGACGACCTGGGAGGCGGTGTTCAGCGCGAGCGGCGCGCGCTACCAGCAACCCAAGCTGGTGCTCTTTTCCGGCTCGACGCCGACCGCCTGCGGTACCGGCCAGTCGGCGATGGGGCCGTTTTACTGCCCGGCCGACCGCAAGGTCTATATCGACCTTTCTTTCTACCGCGACCTCAAGGAACGTTTCCACGCCCCCGGCGAGTTCGCCCAGGCCTACGTGATCGCGCACGAAGTCGGCCACCACGTGCAGAACCTGCTCGGCATTTCGGACAAGGTGCACAAGGCGCAGCAAGGCGCCAGCAAGGCGCGCGCCAACGCGCTCTCGGTACGCCTCGAATTGCAGGCCGACTGCTTCGCCGGGGTCTGGGGGAACCGTGCCGACGCGGCCCGCCACATCATCGAGCCGGGCGAGATCGCGCAGGCGCTCAACGCCGCTTCGGCGATCGGCGACGACCGGCTGCAGCAGCAGTCGCAAGGGCGCATCGTCCCCGAATCGTTCACCCACGGCAGTTCCGAGCAACGCATGCGCTGGTTCAAGCGCGGCATGGATTCGGGCGATATTCGCCAGTGCGACACCTTCAAGGCCAAATCGCTTTAGAAAGCTGCAATGACTTCTTTGCGCAAACTGGCAGCGGTTTTGCTGCTGATCGTCGCCTGGCCGGCACAGGCGCTGCCGACCGCCGCAAGTGTTCCCGGCGGCGTCGCGCTGATCAGGCTGGGTGCGGTTTCAGCCGGCAGCGCCGCGCCGCGCGCGCGCTTCGGCGAACAGCGGGTGCTCATTGCCGCTGAAAACGGCCAGTGGTTCGCCGTGCTCGGCCTGGCGCTCGATCTCGTACCGGGAAGCCACGAACTGATCGTCGAGCAAGGCGCCAGCGAAAGAGCCGTGGCTTTCGCCGTCAATGAAAAACGTTACCCCGAGCAGCACATCACGCTCAAGGACTCGAGCAAGGTCACGCTCTCCGACGAGGACGGTACGCGCGCGCTCGCCGAAATCGCGACGATCCAGCAATTGAAACGCCACTGGCGCGATGCCGAGGACACCGACAGCAACTTCCAGCTGCCGGCCAAGGGGCGCCTGGCCAGCCGCTTCGGCCTGCGCCGCTACTTTAACGGCGAGCTGCGCGCGCCGCACTCCGGCCTTGATCTCGCCGTCGGTCGCGGCACGCCGATCGGTGCCAGCGCGCCGGGTCAGGTGCTTGCGGTCGGCGACTATTTCTTCAACGGCAGGACGGTCTTCGTTGATCACGGCAACGGGCTGATCAGCATGTACTGCCACCTCGAGCGAATCGACGTCGCGGCCGGCGACGCCGTGGCGCGCGGTCAGCGCCTCGGGCTCTCGGGAATGAGCGGTCGCGCCAGCGGCCCGCACCTGCATTGGAGCGTGATTCTCAACGGCGCGATGGTCGATCCGGAGTTGTTCGTCAAGCGTTAGGTCTTGCCACCAACGGGCGCCAGCCGAACCAGGCGATCGCGGCCGCAACGACCTGGATCAGCACGATCGAGCACACCGAACCGCCCCAGCCCCAGGCCTCGTAGGCGAGCCCGGCCAGCCAGGAGCCCGCCGCCCCGCCGGCATAGTAGGTCATGTTGTAGAGGCCGGTGGCCAGCGAACGCCCTTCGCTGACGCTCTCGGCGATGAAGCTGACGGCAGCCGACTGACAGACGAAGACGCCCGACGAACAAACCGCCAGGCCGACGACGACCGCCGGCAGCCACGGCACCAGCGTCAGTTGCAGCCCAACCGCCGAAATCGCCAGCGCAGTCAGCAAGGCGCGCCGAAAACCGAAGCGGACGATATAGCGTCCGGCCAGCGGCGTCACCACCACGCCGAGCAGGTAGACGCAAAAGACGTTGGCCAACGCCGCCGTCGACAGCTTGAAAGGCGGTGCGGCGAGCAGAAAATTGACGTAAGTGAAGGTACCGACCAGCGAAAACAGAACGCAAAAACCGACCGCGGAGGCCGCCAGCAGGCGCCGGTTGTGCAGGTGCTGCGCAAGCGTCCGTAAAGCGGCACGCGGATCGCGCTTGGCGACAAAGCGACGCGAAGGCGGCAGCAGCCAGAGCGCGAGCAGCGCACCGCCAAAATTGAGCACCGCCAGCGTCGCGAAGGCGCCGCGCCAGCCCACAAGATCCCCGGCATGGCCGGTAATGAAGCGGCCGCAAAAGCCGCCCATGACGGTTCCTCCGACATAGGTCGCGGTCATTCGCGCGACGCCGCCGCCGGCGAACTCTTCGGCGATATAGGCCAGCACCACCACCACGATTCCCGGGACGGCCAGGCCCTGCACGAAGCGCAGCAGCACCACCGCGGCCAGGCTATCGGCGGCGGGGATCAGTGCCGTGGGCAGCGTCAGCGCGAACAGCGCGGCGCAGAGAATTCGCTTGCGCCCGAAGGCATCGGAGAGCATCCCCATGAACGGCGAAACCAGCGCCACCGCCAATACCGTGGCGCCGACCGTCGCTCCGGCCTGCACCGGAGAGGCCTGAAAATCGTCCATCACCAAGGGCAGGACCGACTGCATCGAGTAAACGTTGAGAAAGGCGAAAAAGCCGATCAGCCAGACGATAGCGCGCGACGCTTGCCTGCCGTTACCGAGGAAAAACAGACGCAAGTTGTTGGCGGACACGGGACACAATTCGATCGTCAGGAAAAGCGAACACTTTAAACCATCGCTCGAGCGATAGGTCAGAGCTCGCAGTAAGCCGCAGGGTTGGCAAGCACATTACGCCTGGCCGCAGGCTTGGCCATCGGCCGCCGTGCAGCGCAGGGAAGCGACGGCGGCCTTGGTGGCCTGCCATTCCCTTGACCGCGGCACCGCCAAACGGCCCAGTTCGACCAGACGAACGACGATTTGCGCCGATGATTCACGCCGAAGAATCATTGCTTCAAGCGCTCCGGGGACAAAGGCAAGGCGCTTCCCGGCAGCCGCGTTCAAATTCGACCAGCAGATCGGATAGATCTCGGTGATCAGGATCTCCTCCAACTCGAGTAACGAATAAGGTGACGCGGCGAGCACCCTCGACCTCGATTCGCGTGAGAGCGACAGATCGGTGTCGAGAAACATGTTCGCCAGGGCGTCCCAAACCGGACGGCGAGCGTCAAGGTCTTGCGCGGCGGATAGCATAGTTGGCGAGTCTAAAATGCCTCGTCGTCGCGCAGAAAGCGCCACTGGCCGAGCGGCAGGTCGCCGAGTTTGATCTTGCCGATGCGCACCCGCTTGAGCCCGACGACACGCAGGCCGACGAGTTCGCACATGCGCCGGATCTGCCGCTTGCGCCCTTCGTGCAGCACGAAGCGCAACTGATCGTCGTTGAGCCATTCGACTTGGGCGGGCTTGAGTTCGCGGTTGTCGAGGCTCAGGCCGTGATTCAAGAGCGCCAGTCCCCTGGCGTCGAGCCGGCCTTCGACGCGAACCAGATATTCCTTATCGACGGTCGAGTTCTCGCCGATCAACTGGCGCGCGACGCGGCCGTCCTGCGTCAGCACCAGCAGGCCGGTCGAATCGATATCGAGCCGCCCGGCGGGCGCCAGCCCCTTGAGGTGCGAGGCATGAAACAACGGCGTCTGCGGCAGGCGGTATTGATTCTCGGGCAAGACCAGCGTCACCGCCGGCGTAAAGCCCGGCTCGGGTTGGCCCGAGACGTAGCCGACCGGCTTGTGCAAGAGAATGGTCATCTGTTGCTGCTGCGCCGCGCGCGCGCCCTTGTCGAGCTTGATGGTGACCGACGGATCGGCGCGCGTTCCCAGTTCGGTGAGCCGCTCGCCATCGACGAAGACCCAGCCGCGCTCGATGTAACTGTCGGCCTCGCGCCTTGAGCACAGGCCGCGTTCGGCCATCAGCTTGGAGACGCGCACGCCGCTTTGCAGCGGCCTGTCGAGCGCTGGTACGCTTGGCCGAGCAGGCGACGAAACAGGCTTTTTTGCGACGACCGGCGCACGCGACGGCGTGCCGCGCGGCTTGTCCTGCGGCATGAGCGGATGCCGCGCAGTGATCGCGGCCTCGACTGCAGGACGGCGAACGTCCTTGGGCGCGCCGCCGCGCACCGGCTTGCGCCCGGTACTCGTTGCGTCGCCCGCAGCCCTGGCCGGCAAGGCCAGGGTTTTGCGTGGGGTTGTGGCCATCGATCAGAGGATGTCGAGCAGTTCCACTTCGAAAACCAGAGTGGCATTCGGCGGTATCACGCCGCCCGCGCCGCGTGCGCCGTAGCCGAGCTGCGGCGGAATGGTCAGTTTGCGCACGCCGCCAACGCGCATGCCTTGAACGCCCTCGTCCCATCCGGCGATCACATTGCGCTGACCGAGCGGAAAATCGAAGGGCTCGTTGCGATCCTTGCTCGAATCAAATTTTGTTCCGTCGGTCAGCCAACCGGTGTAATGAACGCTGACGAATTGGCCGGACGCGGCGCTATCGCCGTCGCCGAGCCGAACTTCCTCGATCTGCAAACCGGATGCGGTGGTCGTGATGGACATTGATCTTCCTCGAAAAATTTGAAAGGTGGAGTGTAGACTAGCGCAGCCTTGGCGACCAGTTCAACGCGCAGCATCGCGGCAAACATGCGGCAACGCTCGCGCCGGCTTTCGGCTAAACTTGCGACACGACAAAATGCTGGAAGAGGCATCATGGAAACCCCCGCTATCATTTCAGCTGCGACGATCGACCACGATGCGCTGCAGGAGTTCGTCGAATCGTTGAGCGACCTGGCGCCGGCCATCGAACGCGATATCGCGCGGCTCAAGACGACGCCGGGCGACCGCGAAGTCATCGCCAGCCTTTTTCGCGCGATCCACAACATCAAGGGCGACGCCACGCTGTGCAAGGTCGACCTCGCCGTCACCATCGTTCATCCGATCGAGACCGTTCTGGCGCGTTTTCGCAACGACGAAATCCCGTTTTCCGACATCGTTGCCGAAGCGGTTCTGCTGGCCATCGACCGCCTCGAGCTGGCAACGGATTGCCTGTTCTCTGGAAAACCCACGGACGGCCTGCACCTGCCGGTGCTGGTACGCGGACTTGAAAAGCTCGCGCTCGCCAGTGGCGCGGACCTCGACGAGCGTGCCAGCGAATTGATCGAGGCGGTCACCGGCTTTCGCCCGGCTGCCGAAGCGTCCAATCTGATCCGCGGACACGCCTCGTCGGTTTCGAGAAAACTCAAATCGCAGACCGCAGACGACCTTCGCTTCTTCCGTTCGCTCGCCGATCAGCTCGAATCGCGCTCGCTGCTTTTCAAAGGTCGCACCCAGCGCCTGCTGCGTCTGGCCAACGAAACCAACCTGATCATGGGCAAGGCCATTGAACCGCTGCAACTCGAGGCGGCCGTTTATATGCACGATGTCGGCATGATGTTTCTGCCCGAGTCGATCTGGCTCACACAGGTGCGCATCAACGACCAAGAGAAGCAGATTTTGCGCACTCACCCGGCCTATGGCGAAGGACTTCTCTCGCGCATGGACGGCTGGAGCGACGCCGCCCAAATGGTCGCGCAACATCATGAGATGCCCGATGGCGAGGGCTATCCCGCCGGCCTGACGGCCACCGAGATTTGCGCCGGGGCAAAAATCCTGGCGATTGTCGATGCCTTCGAGGCGGTGATGCTCAAACATATCAACCGCGGCAGGAACCGCTCGGTATTGCGCGCGATTGCCGAGATCAACGCCTGCGACAAGCAGTTCGCACCGGAGTGGATCGCGCCTTTCAATCAGGTCATCCGCCGCACCGTCGAGGCCCGATGAACAGCGACGAGCACGGTGCCGACTTGGCGCGGCGCTTCGCCGGAACGCGCAGGCTCTACGGAATTGATGCCGTGCAACGATTCGCCGACGCCCACGTCTGCGTCGTCGGCATCGGCGGTGTCGGTTCGTGGGCGGCGGAAGCCCTGGCACGTTCGGCGATCGGCAAGATCACGCTGATCGACCTCGACATGGTTGCCGAGTCGAACGTCAACCGGCAGATTCATGCGCTCGACGGCGTTTTCGGCAAAGCCAAGACCGACGCCATGTGTGAACGGATTCTGGCGATCAATCCGCAATGCGCGGTAAGCTGCATCGAGGACTTCGTTTCTCTCGACAATCTCGATCAGATGCTCGACAGACGATTCGACTACGTCATCGACGCCATCGACAATGTGCGCATCAAAGTGGCGATGATCGCCTGGTGCCAGGCCCACCACATTCCGCTGATCACCGCCGGCGGCGCCGGCGGCCAGATCGACCCGACGCGAATCGAGATCACCGATCTGGCACGCACCATCCAGGACCCGCTGCTCTCGAAGGTGCGCTCGTTGCTGCGCAAGGAGTATGGGTTTACGCGCGATCCGAAGAAGAAATTCGGCATCCCCGCGGTGTTCTCAAGCGAGCCGCTGCGCTACCCCGAATCGGCCAGTTGCGACCAGGCGCCCGGCTTGACCGGACTTAACTGCGCGGGCTACGGCTCGGCGGTCTGCGTCACGGCGTCGTTCGGGCTGTTCGCGGCAAGCGCTGCGCTCAGGCATCTGGCGCAGGAGCGCGGCTGAGACTCGATTATTTCTCGTTCTCGACCCAGAACGCCAATCCCTGGGCATTGAGATCGAGGTCGGGCGCGAAAACTTCGAGAATGTCGGCATCGGGCAAACGGCAACCGAAAAGCCTGGCTTCGCTGAGCAACAAATCGGCGAGGCCAGCACGAATAGCCGAAACCTCTTTCTCGCGCCGCGCGATGGCGACGTGCGCGTCGATCAGACGATGCAATTGCAGCGCTTTTTGGGCAACGTCCTTGACCTGACTGAAGTGGGTCAGATAAACGGCCTGCGGTCGATAGCTCATGATCAAGTCGAGCGATGCGTGCAGCGCTGGCGGGTCGAACTGGATCGGCGTGGTGGTCGGAAAGATGAACTGACGCCCGTCACAGTCGAGTTCGCGATACGAGAGTCCGAAGTTGTCACCGGTAAAGATATGGCCGGTCCGCCGATCGACGATGCAGATATGATGCTTGGCATGACCCGGCGTATCGAGACAGAGCAGTTCGCGGCCAGCCAGATCGATCTTGAATTGGTGCGTCGCCTCGATAATGCGGTCGGCGGCGATCGGCAACACCTCGCCATAGAGCCGGCGCACCTCGTCGGCGCCATAGACCGCCGACGCGCCTTCGATCAATTTGGACGGATCGGCCATGTGCCGCGCGCCGCGCGGGTGAACCACCAGACGTGCCTGCGGAAAAGCGCGCATCATCGCGCCGGCGCCGCCGGCGTGATCGAGATGGATATGCGACAGGATCACGTAATCGACACTATGGGTCGTCAGCCCGAGGCGATCGAGCGCTGCCAGCGCGGCCGGCAACGAATCGTTGGTGCCCGTATCGACAAAGGCGGCGCGGCCGTCTTCGACGATCAGATGGATGGCCGCCAGCAACGGGCGAACGTAGCCCGAATCGAATGCATAAATGCCCTGCTCATACGCTATCAGTTGCCCCATGAACAACGCTTTCTCTGGTTAAAACGGCGATTATAGGGGGGATTCGGTCGTCTTTGGCGCCTCAGCTTGCCGCATGGCCAGGCTTGATCCGGCGGACGAAGGCCTGACGCAATTTCTCCAGCTTGGGTGCAATGAGCAACTGGGAGTACGGCTGCTGCGCGTTGCTGAAAAAATAGTGCAGGTGATAACCCTCAGCCGAATGGGTGAAGATCACCGAGCGATACTGCGTCCCGACGTCGTTGCCCTGCCGATTGAGCGATGTCGGATCGTGGGTCGCAAAAAAACACTTCGAGCAGATCGCGGTAGCTGATCTGCGTTGGGTCGAAAACGACCTGGCCAACCTCGGCGTGTCCGCTGCCGCCGGCGCAGACCGAGCGCTAACTCGGACTTTCGTCGTCGCCGCCAGCGTAACCCGAGACCGCCGAAAGGACCCCGTTCAGCCGTTCGAATGCCGCTTCTTATCCGCCATGACAAACCTCATTGGATCGAAGCATGTCGGACCGATTACTCGGGAAAAAGCTCCCGATACAAGGAATGACTGGCGAAAGCCAGCACCGGAAAGCTCAGCAAAATGAGCGGGAAGATCACAATGCTGACGACGATGCAGAACGACAGCAGCACGGTCCACACGGCGCTCACGGCAAGGTTATTCAGTACCGCCGAAACGCTCAACCGTAGCGCCGGCCAAAGGCTGGCGCGGCGGTAATAAAGCAGAGGGACGGAAAACGCCGAAATCGCGAAGATCATCAAGGGAAGCGCCAGCGCGAGTAGCGAACCCCAGATCAGAAAAGAAGAGACATTCTCGGCAAGCGGGACGAGCATTCCCGGCGACATCGGCACGCGTCCGACCGTCAATCCGTAGAGTGTGGCTACATCGGCCATCCAGACGGTAAAAAGGACGCTACTGACCAGAGCGACCGCAAACATCGCCGGCGAAGTACGGCAACAGCCGCTGACGATGTCCGAAAGTGAGCAGCCTTCGCCGCGCGTGACACGATCGGCCAGCGCGAAGAAGCCGCAGAGCAAGGTCGGCCCGACCAGCAACAGGCCGCCACCGAGTTGCAACATCAACGGCGCATAACTGGCGCGTTCGATGCCGACGAGAATGACGACGCCGATCAGCGAAAAAATCATCGCGTAACTGACGCTCAAATTCCGGGATCGCGAAAACAAGGCCCAACCGCGGCGCCAGGCGCGGACCAGCGAAGCAACGGTCAATTGGCGGAAAGCAGGATCACTGGCGGCAGTCATACGATCTCCGTAGCAATGGCTGCATTCTGACACAAGTTCGCGAGCGCAGTGCTCCGAACTGTAGACGACACAAAGCCCTCGATGCATATGCAAGGAGGGCTTTATGAATGAGGAGCCTGGCGGTGACCTACTTTCGCACACGTAGTATGCACT
>JAGTRW010000047.1 GCA_018262095.1 Pseudomonadota bacterium | reverse complement strand
GCTTCGACCAGCAGCACCTGAGTGACGATCTGGCGCGGCGAAGCGCCCATCGCTTCGGCCGCTTCGATGACGCCGCGCGGCACGTCGCGCAGCGTCTGCTCGATGATTCGCGCGAAATAGAAAATCGCTGCCAGCGACAAAGGGACGCTGGCTGCCAGCGGGCCGATCGACGTGCCGACGATGTTGCGCGTGAACGGCGAGACGGCGACCAGCAGGATGATGAAGGGGAACGAGCGGAAGACGTTGATGAAGCCGTTGGCGATCAGGTTGAAGCGCCGGTAGCGGCCCAGCACCTGTCCGTGGCTGGTGAGAAAGACCAGGATCCCCAGGCTGCCGCCGAAAAGCAGCGCGGCGGTCAGGCAGATGAGCATCATCAGGCCGGTTTCTCCTGCGGCCTTGGCGATTTCGGGCGCCAGTTCGATCAGCGTGTCGAGTAGCGTATCAAACATGGGCGGCCTCGCGCAGTAGCGAACTGGCCGGATCGGCTGGCGCTGTCTGACTCTCGCCGGTATCGCTGCCGAAGTCGCGCAGCCATTGCGAGAGCAGCGAGCCGGCGGGGATTTTGCCGTGCTCGAGCGACAATCGTTCGACGACCTGGCCGCCTTCCATCACGGTGACGCGATGGCACAGGCGACGAATGACGCCCATCTCGTGGCTGACCAGTACGATGGTGACGCCGAGCCGGCGATTGACGTCGGCCAGCACTTCGAGCAGCGACTGCGTGGTTCTCGGATCGAGCGCCGAGGTCGGTTCGTCGGCGAGCAGCACGTGCGGTTCCGGTGCCAGCGCGCGGGCGATGGCGACGCGCTGTTTCTGGCCGCCCGACAGTTGTGACGGATAGGCGTCGGCTTTTTCTGCCAGATCGACAAAAGCCAGGCAGGTCTCGACGCGCTGTTTGATGTGTTCAGCCGAGGCGCCGGCGATGCGCAAGGGAAAAGCGACGTTGTCGGCGACGCTGCGGTTATGCAGCAGGTTGAAATGCTGGAAGATCATGCCAATGCGTTGGCGCGCGGCGCGCAACTGCGCGGGCAGCATGGCGGTGAGATCGTCGCCATGAACGATGACCTGGCCTGAATCGGGTCGTTCGAGCAGGTTGACCAAACGCAGCAAGGTCGACTTTCCGGCGCCTGAGAAACCGATGATGCCGTGAATTTCACCCGGCGCGACGTCGAGATCGGTCGGGTGCACGCCGGCTTCGCTAAGGTCAGCGGTCTTGAAAAGCTTGCTGACGCCACGCAGGCTGATTGCGGCAGGAATGGTTGAAAGAGGTTGGGTCATGTAAAGGATGGCGCCGTGCGCCGGAAAAAAACCTGGTGAGGAGTGCGTCGTGGAAATGGCCAAGCGCAGAGTCTAGCCGCAGCAACGATGCACAGAAAGACGTTCGCGGCCTATAAATAGTTCATTCCGGCATATGGCGGACGATGCGAAAGCGCTGGCCAGCACTGCACCGTCGGGCGGCATGAGCGTACCGCGCCGCGTGGCCGGGGAAAAATGGCGGTGCTGCGGCGCGCCAGGCGCTGCGTCTGGCTCAGGCTTGCGGGACTGGCGGGCGGTGACTGTCGATCACTTGCAGCAATTGCGCGAAGACCTTGGGTGTTCCGGCGACCAGATTGTTGGTCTTGAGATAGTCATCGCCGCCCGAAAGATCGCCGACCAGACCGCCGGCTTCAGTGATCAGCAGGCAACCCGCGGCCATATCCCAGGGCATCAGGCCGAATTCCCAGAAGCCGTCGAGGCGGCCGCTGGCGACGTAGGCCAGGTCGAGCGCCGCCGAACCCGTGCGGCGGATGCCTTGGCTGCGTTGCGTCAAGTCCTTGAAGGTCGCCATGTAGGCGTTGAGGTGTTCGAAATTGCGGAAGGGGAAGCCGGTGCCGAGCAGCGCGTCGTCGAGCCCGAGGCACTTGGTGACGCGAATGCGGCGCTCGTTGAGGAAGGCGCCGCCGCCCTTGCTGGCGGTAAACATCTCGTTGCGCAGCGTGTCATAAACGAGCGCCTGATTGAGCTGCCCCTTGTGCGCCAGAGCGATCGACACCGCGTATTGCGGGAAGCCGTGCAGGAAGTTGGTGGTGCCGTCGAGCGGGTCGATGATCCACTGGTACTCGCTCTCGGCGTCGCTGCCGGCGGCTCGCCCCGACTCTTCTGCTAGAATTCCGTATTCCGGGTAGGCCTCGCGCAGCACATCGATGATCGCGGTCTCGGCAGCGCGATCGACCTCGGTGACAAAATCGTTGTGCTGCTTGGTCGTGATCTTGAGGTGCTCGATATCGTTCGACGCGCGGTTGATGACTTGGCTGGCGCGACGCGCGGCCTTGACCATGATGTTCAGTGCTGGATGCATGGGATGTCTTTAAAAAAATCCGACGGGCGGCCAGGGCTTCTGGTTGCGCCCAATTCGTTTATGGAATCGCGCATTTTAATATGAACCAGCCTCCGGCGTCTCATTCTCTGCCCGAACCGCGGCAAAGTCGTCTCGACCAGGTCCGCATCGTGCTCTCGCGAACCAGCCATCCGGGCAATATCGGCGCCGCCGCGCGCGCCATGAAAACGATGGGGCTGTCGCGCCTGACGCTGGTCGATCCCAAGTGTTTCCCCGACGCCGAGGCGGTGACGCGGGCGGTTGGCGCCGACGACGTGCTCGATCGCGCCTGCGTTTGCCAAAGCCTTGACGAGGCGCTCGCCGGTACGGTGTTCGCGGTCGCCGTTTCGGCGCGCCATCGCAGCATCGGTCCGGAGCCGCTGCAGGCACGGCAAGCGGCGCCTGAAATCCTGGCGCTGACCGACGGCGGCGAGGTGGCGCTGGTTTTCGGCAACGAGACTGCCGGCCTGTCCAATGCCGACGTCCAGCGTTGTCAGCGAACGGTGTTCATTCCGGCCAATCCCGACTATACGTCGCTCAACCTCGGTTCGGCGGTTCAGTTGTTGTGCTACGAACTGCGTCTGGCGGCATTCGACGGCGCGCCGCCGGTGGTCACCAAGGCGGTTCCCTTCGCCTCGCCGCGCGCGACCAACGACGATGTGGAACGCTACTACGCGCATCTAGAGCAAGTGATGATCGCCACCGAGTTTCTCGATCCGCAGCAGCCCAAGCGTTTGCTGCCCAAGCTGCGCCGTCTTTTTGCGCGCGCCGAACTCGAGCGCGACGAGGTCAATATCCTGCGCGGAATTCTCGACGCGGTCGAAAAAAAGATCGGTCGATAAGCTGTCGGCGGTGCAAATCGATGCAAAAGCGCCGATTTAATGTTGATTGAATCAGTCGGGTATTCTAAAATCATGCCCTTGAGGATTTTGGAGAATCAATTTCATGTTTAGTCGTTTGCGCGAAGACATCAGCTCGGTCTTCGACCGCGATCCTGCTGCCCGCACCTCGTGGGAGGTGTTGACCTGTTACCCGGGCGTGCACGCCGTGCTCATGCACCGCTGGTCGCACTGGTTGTGGACTCGTCAGTTGCGCTGGCTCGGTCGCCTGGTCTCGCACCTGGCGCGCTTTTTCACCGGCATTGAAATTCATCCTGGAGCGACGATCGGCCGGCGTTTCTTCATCGATCACGGGATGGGCGTAGTGATCGGCGAAACGGCGGTGATCGGCGACGACGTGACGATCTATCACGGCGTGACGCTTGGCGGAACGTCGTGGACCAAGGGCCGGCGCCATCCGACGATAGCGGACGGCGTGGTGATCGGCGCCGGCGCGCAGGTGCTCGGGCCGATTACCGTCGGCGCACGCGCCAAGGTCGGTTCCAACGCCGTGGTGGTCAAGGACGTTCCGGCCGGCACCACCGCGGTCGGCAACCCGGCGCGAATCATCGACAACGAGCAGGCGCAGAAGCGCGAGGAAAAGGCCGGTCAGATGGGCTTTTCAGCTTACGCACTGGCGGCCAAGCAGGATGATCCGTTGGCCAAGGCGATTCACGGCCTGCTCGATCATGCGGTCGAAACCGATCGCCGAATCGATTTCCTGCTCAAGAAGCTCGAGGGCAGCGGCGTCTGCGTCGAGGACGAACTGGCGACTGCCGACAAGTTCGACCCCAAATACCTGAGTAAAATAGTTGACTAATAAGCTGAACCTGTTGCATAGTTGACAAGACTAATCGGGTATTAAACGGGAGACATCATGCGATTGACCACCAAAGGACGTTTTGCAGTAACGGCGATGATCGACTTGGCGCTGCGCAGTGGCGACGGTCCGGTCACTCTGGCCGGAATCAGCGAGCGGCAGAAAATTTCGCTGTCGTATCTTGAGCAGCTGTTCGGCAAACTGCGCCGTTACAGTCTGGTCGACAGCGTTCGTGGCCCGGGCGGCGGCTATTGCCTGGCGCGTCCGGCCGGCAAGATCACGGTCGCCGACATCGTTCGTGCGGTCGACGAGCAGCTCGACGCGACGCAGTGCGGTGGCCATGAAAACTGCCGCGATGACGAACGCTGCATGACGCACGAGCTATGGACGACGCTCAACGACAAAATGTATGAGTATCTAACGTCGGTGACCCTGGCTGATCTCGTCGATATTCAGCTCAAGAAGCTCGGCGGCGACGTGTCGGTGCTCAAGGATGCGCGGCGTACGAGTTCGAGTTCGCGCTTCAAGGCGATGGCCGCGACGGCCTGAAGATCATGTTTGCTCCGGTCTATTTCGATCACAACGCAACGACGCCGCTCGAACCGGCGGTTTTTGACGCGATGTTGCCTTGGCTGACCGGCCATTTCGGCAACGCCTCGAGTCGACACGACTACGGTCGCGCGGCACGGCGAGCGATCGATGAGGCGCGCAGCCAGGTCGCCGCCGCAGTCGGCGCGCACCCAACGGAAGTCGTATTTACCAGCGGCGGATCGGAAGCCAATAATCTATTGATCAAAGGTGCTGCGTCATGCCTGACGCCCGGTCTGCTGGCGGTCAGCGCGATCGAACATCCGTGCGTGATCAAGCCGGCCGAACAACTGACCCGGCGCGGCTGGCGGTTGCACAAGATCGCCGTCGATGCGCAGGGGCGAATCGACATTGACGATTATCAGGCGCTGCTCGCGCAGCGACCCAAGCTCGTTTCGGTGATGCTGGCCAACAACGAAACCGGCGTGTTGCAAGACGTCGCTTCGCTCGCTACGCAGTCCAGGGCAACGGGCGCCTTGTTTCACACCGACGCGGTGCAGGCGATCGGCAAGGTGGCGGTTGATTTTCGTCGCCTCAATGCGGTCGGCGTCACTGCGCTGACGCTCTCGGCGCACAAGATCGGCGGTCCGCAAGGCGCTGCCGCGCTGGTGCTCGACAAACGCGTCGAGGTCGAGCCGCAAATTGCTGGCGGCGGCCACGAGCGTGGCTTGCGTTCGGGAACCGAGAACGTTGCGGCGATCGTCGGTTTCGGTGCAGCGTGTGAATTGCTCGAGCAGCGCCTGACGGCAGCGCCTCGGCTGATTGGGCTGCGTTTGCAACTGGAAAGCGGTCTGCGTACGATGGGCGCGACGCTGTTCGGCGAAGCCGCTGAACGATTGCCCAATACCGTTTGTTTCGCGCTGCCCGAGGTGGACGGCGAGACGCTGGTCGGCCAGCTCGATCGCGCCGGTTTCGCGCTGGCCAGCGGCGCCGCGTGTTCGAGCGCCAATCCCGAGCCGTCGCACGTCCTGCGGGCTATGGGCGTACCCGCCGAACTGGCGCGCGGCGCGGTTCGGGTGAGCTTGGGCTACGCCAACACGGCGGCGCAAGTCGCCGATTTTTTGACTACCTTGCAGAGCACTTTGTGCCAGCTGCAGCGACTGACCGCCATGGCGGTCTAACCTTGAACCTTTCGGAGCACGTCAAATGCTGAACCTGCCGATCTATCTGGATTATTCGGCAACCACCCCGGTTGATCCGCGCGTCGCGGAAAAAATGATTCCCTACCTTTGCGAGAAATTCGGCAACCCGGCGTCGCGCTCGCATGCCTTTGGTTGGGAGGCCGAAGCCGCCGTCGAAGAAGCGCGCGACAACGTCGCCAAGCTGATCGGCGCCGACCCCAAGGAAATCATCTGGACGTCGGGAGCGACCGAATCGGACAATCTGGCGATCAAGGGCGCGGCGCACTTCTACTCGGGCAAGGGCAAGCATCTGATTACGGTCAAGACCGAGCACAAGGCCGTGCTCGACACCTGCCGCGAACTTGAGCGTGAAGGTTTCGAAGTCACTTACCTCGACGTCAAGGAAGATGGCTTGATCGACCTCGAGGTGTTCAAGGCGGCGCTGCGCCCCGACACCATTCTGGTTTCGGTGATGTACGTCAACAACGAAATTGGCGTGATCCAGCCGATTGCGGAAATCGGTGAAATCTGCCGCGACAAGGGAATCATTTTCCACGTCGATGCGGCGCAGGCGACGGGCAAGGTCGACATCGATCTAGCCAAACTCAAGGTCGATCTAATGAGCTTGTGCGCGCACAAGACCTACGGACCGAAAGGCATCGGTGCGCTTTACGTGCGGCGCAAACCGCGCGTTCGTCTCGAAGCGCAGATGCACGGCGGCGGTCACGAACGCGGCTTCCGCTCGGGAACGCTGGCGACGCACCAGATCGTCGGCATGGGCGAAGCCTTTCGCCTCGCGCGCGAGGAGATGGCCGTCGAAAATGAGCGTATCCGTGCGCTGCGCGACCGCTTGCTCAAGGGGCTGTCCGACATCGACCAGGTCTATATCAACGGCGATCTTACGCAGCGCGTCGCGCACAACCTCAACATCAGCTTTGCCTATATCGAAGGCGAATCGATGCTGATGGCGATCAAGGACCTGGCGGTGTCGTCAGGATCGGCGTGCACCTCGGCTTCGCTCGAACCGTCCTACGTGCTGCGTGCGCTGGGCCGCGACGATGAGTTGGCGCACAGTTCGATCCGTTTCACCTTGGGCCGTTTCAATAGCGAGGAAGAAATCGATTACGCGGTCAAGTTATTGCATGAAAAAATCGGCAAGCTGCGCGAGCTTTCGCCGCTTTGGGAAATGTTCAAGGACGGCGTCGATCTGGGCTCGGTCCAGTGGGCCGCTCACTAACGAATTACAGGAGATACAATCATGGCCTATAGCGTAAAAGTACTGGACCACTACGAAAACCCGCGTAACGTCGGTTCATTTGGCAAGGAAGAGCCGGGCGTTGCGACCGGAATGGTCGGCGCGCCGGCCTGCGGCGACGTGATGAAACTGCAGATCAAGGTCGGCAAGGACGGTATCATCGAGGACGCCAAGTTCAAAACCTATGGCTGCGGTTCGGCGATCGCCTCTTCGTCGCTGGTCACCGAGTGGGTCAAGGGCAAGACCATCGATCAGGCGCTGTCGATCAAGAATACCCAGATTGCCGAGGAGTTGGCTTTGCCGCCGGTCAAGATTCACTGCTCGATCCTTGCAGAAGATGCGATCAAGGCCGCCGTCGCTGACTACAAGAAGAAACAGAGCGAAGTCGTCTGAACGAAAAGGAGAATTTGCAATGGCAGTTACGCTTTCCGAAAAAGCGGCGAAACACGTCGCCAGTTATATGGCCAAGCGCGGCAAGGGGATTGGCTTGCGCCTTGGCGTACGCACCAGCGGGTGCTCGGGCGTCGCCTACAAGCTTGAATTTGCCGATGTCGCCGAGCCTGACGACATCGCCTTCGAATCCCACGGCGTCAAGGTGTTCATCGACGCCAAGAGCTTGCCTTACCTTGACGGCACCGAGCTTGACTACACGCGCGAGGGCTTGAGCGAGGGCTTCAAGTTCAACAACCCCAACGTCAAGGATGCCTGCGGCTGCGGCGAAAGCTTTAATGTCTGATGGTGGTGGCTCGCCGGGCCGTTGTTGCCCCGCGTTTGCCGTACTAGTCGTACTGTCTGCTCGCGGGGCGCCTAGCCCCGGCTTCGCTTATAGGTTCGCGCGGCACGACCGCCAAAAAAGCCGTAATGGATTTCAACGCTGATCATTTCACGCTGTTCGGGCTGCCGCGCAGCTTCCGGATCGACGCTTCGACGCTTGACCGGCGCTATCGCGAGATCGCCGCACAGGTTCATCCCGACAAGTATGTGCAGGCCGGCGACGCCGAACGAAGGCTCTCGCTGCAGTGGGCGACGCGGGTCAACGAAGCGTATCAGACGCTCAAGGCCTCGCTGTCCCGCGCGCAATATCTGCTGCAGCTCGCTGGACACGATGTCGGTGCCGAGAACAATACCGCGATGCCGACCGAGTTTCTGATGGAACAGATGGAATGGCGCGAGGCGGTCGCCGAGGCGCGAGCGGCGCGCGAGCAGGGCGAACTTGAGCAGTTGCATCATCGCGTCAAGCAGCGAATGAACGACCGCTACGAGCAGCTCGCCGAACTGCTCGACGATCAACAGGACTACCCGGTGGCCGCCGACCGCGTCCGGCGTCTGATGTTTCTCGAAAAATTGCTGTTCGACATCGACGACGCGATGGCTGCGCTCGAAGCGTAAAACAAACCAAAATTCAGGACTTTCATGGCTCTCTTGCAGATTGCAGAACCCGGAGAATCGGCGGCGCCGCACCAGCACAAGCTGGCCGTCGGCATCGATCTTGGCACGACCAATTCGCTGGTCGCGACGGTGCGCAGCGGACTCTCGGTCGTGATCAGCGACGACTTGGGGCGGCCGCTGCTGCCGTCGGTGGTGCATTACCTGGCCGACGGCCAGGTCGACGTCGGCTTCGATGCGCTGGTCAAGCAAGCGCTCGATCCACGCAACGTGATCGCCTCGGTCAAGCGCTTCATGGGGCGCGGGATCAAGGACATCGCCCATCGCGAATCGCTGCCTTACGATTTTGAAGACGCGCCGGGAATGGTTCGTTTGCGTACCGCCGCCGGCGTCAAGAGTCCGGTCGAAGTGTCGGCGGACATCTTGCGTACGCTGCGTTTGCGCGCCGAAGCAGCGCTTGGCGGCCCGCTCGTCGGCGCGGTGATCACCGTTCCCGCCTACTTCGACGACGCCCAACGCCAGGCGACCAAGGATGCCGCCAAGCTCGCCGGGCTGTCGGTGCTGCGCCTGCTCAACGAACCGACCGCGGCAGCCATCGCTTACGGCCTGGAGAACGCCGCCGAAGGCGTTTATGCGGTCTATGACCTGGGCGGCGGTACCTTCGACATCTCGATCCTCAAACTGTCCAAGGGCGTTTTCGAGGTGCTGTCGACGGGCGGCGATTCGGCACTTGGCGGTGACGATTTCGATCAGCGAATCTTCTGCTGGATCCTCGAGACGGCCAAGCTCAAGCCTTTGTCGATCGAGGATTCGCGCCTGTTGCTGACGCGCGCACGCGAAGCCAAGGAGTATCTGACGCCGCACGGGACCGCACCGATCACGGCGCGCCTGAGCAGCGGCGAGGTGGTCGATCTTGAACTGACCACCGAGATCTTTAGCGAGATCTCGAAAACGCTGGTTGCCAAGACCATTTCGCCGGTCAGGAAAGCGCTGCGCGACGCCGGACTGTCGGTCGCCGACGTCAAGGGCGTGGTGATGGTCGGCGGCGCGACGCGCATGCCGCAGATTCAGCGCGCAGTCGGTGAATTCTTCGGCCAGGAGCCGCTCAACAATCTCGACCCGGACAAGGTCGTGGCGCTCGGCGCTGCGACGCAGGCCAATCTGCTGGCCGGCAACCGCGCCGCCGGCGACGACTGGCTGCTGCTCGACGTCATCCCGCTCTCGCTGGGGCTGGAAACCATGGGCGGACTGGTCGAGAAGATCATCGTTCGCAACTCGACGATTCCGATCGCTCGCGCGCAGGAATTCACCACTTTCCGCGATGGTCAGAGCGCGCTGGCGGTCCATGTGGTGCAGGGCGAACGCGAACTCGTGAGCGACTGCCGTTCGCTGGCGCGCTTCGAATTGCGCGGTATTCCGCCGATGGTCGCCGGTGCGGCGCGAATCCGTGTCAGCTTTCAAGTCGATGCCGACGGGCTGCTGGCCGTTTCGGCGCGCGAAATGACGTCGGGCGTCGAAGCGAGCATCGTCGTCAAGCCGTCGTATGGCCTGTCCGACGACGAGATTGCCAACATGCTCACCGATTCGCTGGCGCATACCAAGGACGACGCGCAGCGGCGTGCGCTCAAGGAGGCACAGGTCGAAGCACAGCGCCTGATCGAAGCTGTCGCGTCGGCACTCAAGAGCGACGGCGATCTACTCTCCGCCGAGCAACTGGCGCGCATCGAGGCGGAGATCGCCAAACTGCAAACCACCGCGCTCGGCGACAATCGCCGTCACATCACGCTGGCGATGGACGATCTTGAAGCGCAGACCAAGGATTTTGCGGCGCGCCGCATGAATAAATCAATCCAGCACGCCTTTGCCGGAATGAGCGTCGACGAGCTCGAGAGCAGCGTCGATTCAGCGCAAAGCCTGGGAGAGACCGCATGACCCAGATCATCGTTCTGCCGCACCTCGAACTTTGCCCGGACGGCGCGGTGATCGATGCCAGGGCAGGGGAGTCGCTGTGCCAGAATCTGCTCGAAAATGGCATCGCCATCGAGCATGCCTGCGAAATGTCTTGCGCCTGTACGACCTGTCACGTCATCGTCCGCGAAGGATTTTCCGCGCTCGAGCCATCCGAGGAGCTCGAGGACGACCTGCTCGACAGAGCCTGGGGGCTGGAACCGAACTCGCGCCTATCGTGTCAGACGCTGGTCAATGAAACGCCCTTGGTGATCGAGATTCCGCGCTACTCGATCAATATGGCCAAGGAAGGAAAACACTAGATGAAATGGACCGATATCAACGATCTGGCGATCGAACTCGCTGAAACGTATCCGGCGGTCGACCCGCTGAAGATCAATTTCGTCGATTTGATGAACTGGGTCATCGCGCTGCCTGATTTTACCGACGAGGCCGAGCACTGCGGCGAAAAAATCCTCGAGGCGATCCAGCAAGCCTGGATCGACGAAGTCGCATGAAATCCGACGAGTTTGGCGGCGCTGCGCGTAACGTGCTGGGCGGACCGCTCGGTCGCTGCAGCGATCAGCCGCTGACCGGATTTTTTCGCGACGGCTGCTGCCACACCAGCGTCGAAGACGTCGGCAGTCACACGCTCTGTGTGGTATTGACCGCTGACTTCCTCGAGTTTTCCAAGGCGCGTGGCAACGATCTGACAACGCCTCGCCCCGAACAGGATTTCCCGGGACTCAAGCCCGGCGATCGCTGGTGTCTTTGTGCCGCGCGCTGGCAGGAAGCCTGGCAGGCCGGCCAGGCGCCACACGTCGTGCTCAATGCCTGCCACGAGCAGGCGCTCGAAGTCGTCAAGCTTGACGACCTCAAGCGCCTTGCCATCGACCTCAACTAGGACAGTTTGTCGCTGCCCGAGAGCAGCGCCTGGATCAGCAGATTGCGCCAGTCGAGCAGATTGCCTTCGGCCTGTCGCTGCGGGGCGCCAGATTGCAGTTGGCAATAATCGCCGTAAATCATTCTCTGCGTTGACTCTGGCGAACGTTGCTTGATCGCGCCGATTTCAGAATTTCGGGCGCTGGGCGCTCGGCATGATCGCCAGGCCATACCCTCTTGCTGTATATTGCGAAGGTGGTAAAAACAGCTGGGGACGACAAGGGCAGTCAAAGGCCAGAGGAAGGCGGGTTCATTCCAGTCTCGATGCGGCTTTGCCCGTTTATTTGAGGAAGCAACTATGTTGATCAGCAGAAAAATTTGGCTTCTGGTCGCGATCGCGATGGCGACGTGTGCAGCGGTCTCCGGTTTTGGGCTTTTCGGGCTTAAACATGTCAATTCGAACGTCGACGCGATCGCCAATCGTTCGGTGCCGGCGCTGCTGCTCACCAGCGACATGCGGTCCAGTTATTTGTCGGTCATTCCGCAAGTCTACAACCGGGCGAGCACGAGCGACCCCGAGAAAGCGGCGGCGTTGGACAAGCAGATCGATGGCGAAAGCCAGAAACTGATCAAGCAGATCAACGATTACGGATCGCGCGTCAGCGACGAAGAAGAAAAAAAAGTGCTCGATGAGGCGAAGATGGGGATCATTTCCTTCGTCACCAAGTTGCGTCAGGTCGGCGCGCTGGCCAATGCCGGCGAGGCACAAATGGCGCTCGGCGTGGTCCAGAACGACATCGGCCCGATCCACGAGCGCTTGGCTGCGGCCTTCGACAAACTGGTCAAGGCTAATATCGACGACGTGAAGGAAGTGTCCGCATCGGGCGAGGCGACCTTCGCCCGAACGCTCAGCATCACGCTGAGCATGGCGATCGTCGGTGTGGCGATCATCGGCGTGATGGGCTTCCTGTTCGGCCGTTCGATCACCCGACCGCTCGGCGTGATGCAATTGGCGATTACCCGCACCGCCAACGAACTCGACTTCACGACGGCGATCGAGGTCGAATCAAACGACGAGGTCGGTCGCACATTGCGCGCCTACAACGAACTGCTCGCCAAGTTGCGCGCCAGTTTCGGCGAAATCCAGGCGGCTTCGGCGCGCATGATGAACATCACCGCCGAGGTCAACCAGACTTCCGAGGAAATCGCCGACAACTCGCGCGCACAAAGCGATGCGTCGTCGGGAATGGCGGCGGCGATCGAAGAGTTGACCGTCAGCATCTCGATGGTCGCCACCCAGGCGCAAGATGCCAGTCGTCATACTCAGGAGTCGAGCACCAAGGCGGACCAGGGCGCGGAAGTGATTCTGTCTACCGTCCGCGGCATTCAGACGATTTCCGAATCAGTGCGTCAGACTTCGGGACGCATCGATGCGCTGCGCATCGACAGCGAGCGCATCTCGTCGGTCGCCAACATCATCAAGGAAATTGCCGAACAGACCAATCTGTTGGCGCTCAATGCCGCCATCGAAGCGGCACGCGCCGGCGAGCAGGGACGCGGCTTCGCGGTCGTTGCCGACGAGGTGCGCAAGCTGGCCGAACGGACGTCGAAGTCGACGCAGGAAATTTCGACGCTGCTGGCGCAGATGCAAGGCAGCGCCAAGCAGGCCGTCGACAGCATGGGGGCCGCCGTTCGCGAAGTCGATTTGGGCGTCGAGAATGCCCAGCTCGCCGGACAATCGATTCAGGAGATCAAGCTAGGTTCGAATACGGTGGTCGGCGCCGTCGAGGAAATCTCCGAGGCGGTACGCGAACAAAGCGCGGCCAGCACGCTGATTTCGCAGCGTATCGAGCAGATTGCGCAGATGACCGAGCGCAACACCGCGGCCGCCGAAAACACCGCAGAGGCGGTGCATCGCATGAGCAATATGAGCCACGAAATCGCCGAGGCGCTGTCCGTATACAAGGTCTAGCCGCCTTGCTGGACCGCTGCGCCCGTCGTCAGTCGAGGCGCAGCCGCTTTCTTTCCCTGACCATCAGCTCGAAGGCGGCCGCCGCAACCGGCGGGCTGAACAGGAAGCCCTGCAGTTGATCACATCCGAGGCGGCGCAGGAAGACCATTTGTTCGAGGGTTTCAACGCCCTCGGCGACGATTTCCTGGCGCAGCTGCTTGCCCATGGTGACGATGGCTTGAGCGATCGCCGAGTCGTTTTCATCGCCAGGGACGCCGATCACGAAGGCGCGGTCGATCTTGAGCGTGGTAATCGGAAATTTTTTGAGGTAGGCCAGGCTCGAATAGCCGGTGCCAAAGTCGTCGAGCGAGAGACGAAATCCCATCGCGACCAGTTCGTTCATGATCGGGATGACTTTCTCCTGGCCGCGGACCAGCAGGCTTTCGGTGATCTCCAGGGTGAGCAGTTCGCAGGGCACGCCATGCCGTTCGATCGCCGCCAGCAGGCGCGCTGGAAGCCGCTCATTGAACTGCCGTGCCGAGAGATTGACGGCGATTGGAACCATTTCGAGTCCGGCATCGAGCCAACTGCGGATCTGGCGGCAGGCCTCGTTGAGTATCCAGCTGCCCAGTTCGAGGATGAGGCCGGTTTCTTCGGCCAGCGGGACGAATTTCCCCGGCGGGATCATGCCGTGTTGGGGATGCGACCAGCGAATCAGCGCTTCGGCGCCGACGATCCGTCCGCTGCGCAGGCTGACCTTGGGCTGGTAATGCAGTAGCAGTTGCTCAACCTTAAGTGCCTGGCGCAATTCGCCCTCAAGCTGCCATTGCTCCTTGGCGCGCAGGTTCATTTCCGGACTGTAGAAGAGGTAACTGGACTCGCTGTGGCCCTGCACCCGCTTCATCGCGACGTCGGAAAAACGCAGCAGCGCCGCACTGTCGAGGCCGTCCTCGGGGTACACCGCGATGCCGATGCAGGCATTGATGTGCAGCGCCTGCGTCCCGATCGCGAACGGCGCTTTGAGCGCCGCCAGCAGCTTTTCGGCGACCAGGCCGCTGTGTTCGCGTTTGGCCACGCTGAGCAGCGCGACGGCGAATTCGTCGCCACCGACTCTGGCCAGGATGTCTTCGTCGCGCAGCGCTTGCCGGAAACGCCGACCGACCTGCTGCAGCAATTCGTCGCCGACCTCATGGCCGAGCGTGTCATTGACCGAAGTGAAGCGGTTGAGGTCGATTACCAGCAAAGCGGCATGATCGTTGTTGCGCCGTGCGCTGGTCAGCGCCTGGTCGACCAATTGGTGGAACAGCGTGCGATTGGGCAGGCCGGTCAAGGCATCGTAATTGACGATCTGTTGCATGCGTTCTTCGGTGGCGCGCAGCACGCTGATATCGGAGAAGATCGAAAAAGCATGGCTAATCTCGCCGTTATTGTCGCGCACGACACCGATCGCGACGGATTGCGGGAAAAGATCGCCGTTCTTGCGTTTGCCGATGATTTCGCCGTGCCACGCGCCCGAACCGTGCATGGCGCCGCGCACCTGCGCGCGAAAATCGGCGCTATGCACGCCAGAGCGCAGCAGATCAGGCGTTTCGCCGATCGCCTCCATTGCCGAATAGCCGGTAATTCGCGTGAATGCCGAATTGACCGAAACGATGCGTTCGTCGGCGTCGGTAATCAGAATGCCCTCGTCGCTATGCTCGATGATGCGCGCGTGCAAGCGCTGCCTTTCCTCGTTCGAAAGCCGATCGGCAATCTCCCACAGGCGGGCTTGCAGGCCAATGGGCTCCTGGTCGTCGTCAAGCAGGTGGGTCAGCGACAGATTGGCGCGAAACGATTCGCCCGATTTCTTGCGGCGACGAACTTCGATCAAGGGGCTGCCGTGATCGAGAAACAATTCGTTTATCTCGTTCTCGCGGTTTCCCGATTCGTCGTCGTATAAAAACAGCACGTGCTGTCCAATCGCCTCTTCCGGCGTATAACCGAACAGCGTCTGCGCGCCGGTGTTCCAGCCGGTCAGGTAGCCGGACAGGTCCATGGTGATCACCGGTTCTTCGCTACCCTCGCTGCTCATCGGCGCCAAGGCCGAATTCTCGTCCTGCAGTGACAGAAGCGCCTGCTGCAAGTCGCTCAGTGAGCGCGCCAGCTCGTCGCCGCTCTGCGTGCGCGCCTGCGAACAGAGCTCAAGGCAGCGGTCGATGCGCGAATCAGGCATCGACGGCACCCTCATGAATCACCCCGAGCATCCAGTGGAATGCTTCAAGGTTGATCAGGTTATGGTCGTCGCTGGACACGCCCAGTTGGCCGAGCAAGCGGGTCAGCACCAGCTCTTGCGCGCCTTCCGAGCTTTCGCTGGCCTGCAGCAGACGCCCCAGTTCGCCTTCGTGGTGCAGTACGGCAGCGCTCAGCACCGCGTCGAGCTTGAGCGGGCTCAAGATCTCGGCCAGCGGCTGGCTAAACAGGATCCCCAACAGTGAAAACATGCCGGCCATGAACGCCCGCTCCTGGCCGCTGCGATCAAGCCCGATGGCCTTGGCCGACAATTCCATGCGCCGAGCGCGGATCGCCACGCGTGCCAGCAACATCGCCGAGCGGTGGTCGTCGCGACACGCTGCGAACAGCATCAGATTGAGCCAGCGCTTGAGTTGTTGACGGCCGAGGATGAGGATCGCCTGCGCGAAACTGGAGATGTGTCGGCCAGCGCCGACGCCAAGGGAATTGACCAGGCGCAGCAGCTGGTAAGCGAGCACCGGATCCTGCCGGAAAAAAGCCTCGATGTCCGCCGTGTCGGCGTCTTCAGCGACCCGCTGCAATAACTTGAGCGCCAGCGCCCGCGACGTTTCCAGTCGTCCCGAGGCCTTCGCCAGCGGGGCGAGGTACCAGTCGCCGAGCAGCCAGCGCGCCGCCTGCGGCAGCGCCGGCTTGCTCGGCTCGTCGCAGTGGTAGGTGATCTCGTCAGGCGCCAGTTGGCATCCGGCGCGCTGCAGCGCCTGCCGCAAGGCTGCGGGCAGGCGCCGGCCAAGGTCGGTGCCGATCAGGCACGGCACCGTGGCGGCAAAAACCGAAAAGCGTTCGTCTTCGATCAAGGGCTGCAAGGCATACCAATCGCCCTCGCCAAAATTCAGTTTGACCGCCCCCGGCTTGAGCTTCCGATCAGCCAGCAGTTCGGGAAAAAACAGGGGCGTCGGCGTCATGACCTCTTCCGCTAGAAATCTGGGGGACCGTGCATTCTACCCTAGAGGGGGGGCGTTTATCCGGTCGAATAAGCGCGCCAAGTCGCGTCCCGCATTATATGCACGCCCATCGTGCTCGCGATGTTTTAGAATCGAAGCGTCAGACCGTTAACTCGCGACTTGTTGCGCCAGCGCGAATCAGTGAGCGGACTGCGCTCCCGATTATCCCGCGGCGATAGATGCCGCTTTGCCGAGTCCGAGCTATGCCTCATCGCGTGTTGAAAGTCCCCGAACGTGGAATGCTCGACGCCTACGAAGCGCTATTGTCAGCGCGCGGCTATGCGGCCGATGCGGCGCAGCATGGCGCCGCGCGGCGGCTGCAACAGCTCTACGATCAACTGCTGTCGTTCAAGGTTGGTCGGCGCAGCGCCTTGCGCCGAGTGCTGTCGCCGCCAGAACTGCCGCGCGGCGTCTATTTCTGGGGCGGCGTCGGTCGCGGCAAGAGTTTTCTGATGGACTGCTTCTACGATTCGGTGCCTTATGTACGCAAGCGCCGCATCCATTTTCACGCTTTCATGCAGCACGTTCATTCGCAGCTCAAGGTTTTCAAGGGCGAGAGCGATCCGCTGGCGAAGGTCGCCGAGCGAATCGCCAGCGACTGCCGACTGATCTGCTTCGACGAGTTTCACGTTTCCGACATCGCCGACGCGATGATCCTTGGCCGTTTGCTCGACGCCTTGTTCGCGCGCGGCGTGATTTTCGTGATGACCTCGAACTACCCGCCGGACAAGCTCTATCCGGACGGCCTGCAGCGCGAGAATTTCCTCAAGACGATCGCGCTGATCAAGTCGAAGGTCGATGTGCTCGAAGTCGATTCGGGAGTCGATTACCGGCGGCGAACGCTTGAACAGGTCGAAGTTTTTCATCATCCGATCGAGGCCTGCGCCGAAGCGAAAATGGCCGACTATTTCGCCGCCATCGCTGGCGGCGAAGGCATCACCGGCGGCAGCATCGAGGTGCTCGGACGCGCCATTCCGAGCTTGCGCCAGGGCCGAGGCGTGATCTGGTTCGACTTCAAGTCGTTGTGCGGCGGCGCGCGCTCGCAGAATGACTATCTCGAACTGGCGCGCGCCCACCATAGCTTGCTGCTTTCGGGCGTTCCCAAGATGTCGGCGAGCATGTCGTCCGAGGCGAGACGTTTTACCTGGCTGGTCGATGTGCTCTACGACCACCGGGTAAAACTGATCGTCACCGCCGATTGCGAACCCGAGCAGCTCTATACCGAAGGCACGCAGGCCAGCGAATTTTCGCGCACGGTCAGCCGCTTGACCGAGATGCGTTCGCGCGACTACCTGGCGGCGCCGCATCTGTCCTGAAGCTGTCCACCAGCGGCGGGTTCATTCCCTGCCGTGGTCGATTCGCCATTGTTTGACCAGCGCGTAGATGGCAGGGATCACGGCGAGCGTCAGCAGCGTCGACGAGACCATGCCGCCGACCATCGGCGCGGCGATTCGGCTCATCACTTCCGAACCGGTGCCGGTTCCCCAGAGAATCGGCAACAGGCCGGCCATGATGGCGACGACGGTCATCATCTTGGGTCGCACACGTTCGACCGCGCCTTCCATCACCGCCGCGTAGAGATCGCCGACGTTTGGCGCACGGCCTTCGGTACGGCAGTTCGCTTTGACCTTTTCCCAGGCATGATCGAGGTAGATCAGCATGATCACGCCGGTTTCGGCGGCGACCCCGGCCAGCGCGATGAAGCCGACGGCGACCGCGACCGAGAGGTTGTAGCCGAGCAGCCACATCAGCCAGACGCCGCCGACCAGCGCGAAGGGGACCGAGAGCATGACGATCAGCGTCTCGGTGATTCGCCGGAAGTTTAGGTAGAGCAACAGAAAGATCGAGAGCAGGGTGATCGGGATCACCACCTTCATTTTCTCGATCGCGTGTTCCATGTTCTCGAACTGACCGCTCCAGGTCACGTAATAGCCCGGCGGGAAAGTGACCTGTTCGGCAACGGCTTTCTTGGCGTCGGCGACGTAACCGCCGATGTCGCGGTTGCGGATGTCGACGTAGATATACGCTGAGAGCAGGCCGTTCTCGGTGCGGATTCCGGGCGTTCCCTTGGCGAGCACGATCTTGGCGACTTGCCCGAGCGGGATCATCGCGCTGACGCCATCCTGCATGGTCGGGATCAGCACCTCGCGCGCGATCTGCTGCGGGTCGGAGCGCAGCTCGCGCGGATAGCGCACGGCAACGCCATAACGCTCGCGGCCTTCGACGGTGGTGGTCACCATTTCGCCGCCGAGCGCGCTGCCGATGACGTCCTGCAGGTCGCCGATGGCCAGGCCGTAGCGCGCCAGTTGCTCGCGATCGGGTTCGATGTTGAGGTAAAAACCGCCGGTGATGCGTTCGGCGAAGGCGCTGGTGGTTCCCGGAACCTGCTTGACCACCGCTTCGATCTGCTTGGCGAGTTTCTCCATTTCCTCGAGGTTCTTGCCGAACACCTTGATTCCGATCGGCGTGCGGATTCCGGTCGACAGCATGTCGATGCGCGCCTTGATCGGCATCGTCCAGGAATTGGCGACGCCGGGAAATTGCAGCGCGCGGTCGAGCTCGGCGATCAGCGCATCGATCGTCATTCCGGCGCGCCATTCGGATTGCGGCTTCAAGTTGATCACCGTCTCGAACATCTCGGTCGGCGCCGGGTCGGTCGCCGTGTTGGCGCGACCCGCCTTGCCATAAACCGAAGCGACCTCGGGACAACTCTTGATGATCTTGTCCTGCGTCTGCAAGAGCTCGGCGGCCTTGGTGATCGACATTCCCGGCAGCGACGCCGGCATGTAGAGCAATGAGCCTTCGTTGAGCGTCGGCATGAACTCGGAACCCAGTTTGGACGCCGGGTAGTAGGAGACGCCGAGGACCAGCAGCGCGAGCGCGATGGTCAGCTTCTTCCAGCGCATGACGCCGGAAATGATCGGCCGATAGGCCCGGATCAACACGCGATTGACCGGGTTCTTGGCTTCCGCCATGATCTTGCCGCGGATGAACAGCAGCATCAGTACCGGCACCAGCGTGATCGAGAGCAGCGCCGCGCTGGCCATCGAAAAAGTCTTGGTATAGGCGAGCGGGGAAAAGAGCCGCCCCTCCTGGCCTTCGAGGCTGAACACCGGCAGGAACGAGACGGTGATGATCAAGAGCGAGAAGAAGAGCGCCGGGCCGACCTCCTTGCACGCCGCGAGCATCGCTTGTGCGCGATCGTGCAGCGAACTTCCCGCGGGCAATCGCTCGAGGTGCTTGTGCGCGTTCTCGATCATCACGATCGCCGCGTCGATCATCGCGCCGATGGCGATCGCAATGCCGCCCAGGCTCATCAGGTTGGAGCTCATTCCCGACAGGCGCATGGCGATGAACGCCATCAGGATGCCGACCGGCAGCATCAGGATGGCGACCAGCGCGCTGCGCAGATGCAGCAGAAAGGCGAAGCAGACCAGCGCGACGATCAGCGATTCCTCGAGCAGCGTTCGTTTGAGCGTCTCGATGGCGCGGTGAATCAGTTCCGAGCGGTCATAGACGGCTTCGATGGTGACGCCGGCGGGCAGGCCGGGAGCGATTTCGGCGATCTTGGCCTTGAGGTTGCCGATGACCTCGAGCGCGTTCTCGCCGTAGCGCGCCATGGCGATCCCGGAAACGACTTCGCCTTCGCCATTGAGCTCGGTGAGGCCGCGCCGCTCGTCGGGGACGAGTTCGACTCGTGCGATGTCGCGGATCAGCACCGGCGTTCCCCGATCGCTTTTGACGACGAGCATTTCGATGTCGCTCTTGCCGCGCAGATAGCCTTTGCCGCGAACCATGTATTCGGTTTCGGCCATTTCGACGGCGCGACCGCCGACGTCGCGGTTCGAGTCGCGGATGACCTGAGCGACCTTCATCAGAGCAATTCCGTACGAACGCAGTTTGACTGGGTCGACGCTCACCTGATAGGTCTGCACGAAGCCGCCGATCGACGCGACTTCGGCGACGCCGTGCGCCTTGGTCAGTTGGTAACGGACGTACCAGTCCTGAATCGAGCGCAGCTCGGCGAGCGTCTTGTCGCGCGCCAGCAGCGCGTATTGATAGACCCAGCCGACGCCGCTGGCGTCCGGGCCGATCTGCGGTGTAACCCCTTTGGGCATGCGGCTCGCCGCGAAGTTGAGGTATTCGAGAACGCGCGAACGCGCCCAGTAGATGTCGGTGCCGTCGTCGAAGATGATGTAGACGAACGACGCGCCGAAGAAAGAGAAGCCGCGAACGACCTTCGATTTGGGCACCGCCAGCATCGCCGTGGTCAGCGGATAGGTGACCTGGTCCTCGACGACCTGCGGCGCCTGCCCCGGATACTCCGTATAGACGATGACCTGGACGTCGGAGAGGTCGGGCAGTGCGTCGATCGGCGTGCGCAGGACGGCGAAAATACCCCCGGCGACGATGAACAAGGTGGCGAGCAGCACCAGCACACGGTTGCTACCCGACCAGTCGATGATTTTGGCCAGCATGCTCGATCTCTCCTGAGTCTTTTCAGTGGCCATCGTGCGGATTGCTTGCCGAGGTCAGCGGGCTGACGCGGGTGATCACCCATTCACCGGGTTGGCGCTCGACGAACTCGACCGACACCCTGGCGCCCGGTTTCAATGCCTGCAGCAGCGAAGAATTGGCGAGCTTGAACTCCATGGTCATCGCCGGCCACTTGAGGCTGGCGACCGGGCCGTGACTGAGGCTGATCGTCGCTGCCTTGGCATCGATTTCTTCGACGCTTCCTTCGGCGTGGTGGCTCGCCGCCTTGGCCGCTGCCTGATCGGCTTTGCCCAAGCCGCCAAGACCGCCAATCGCCGCCTTGAGATTGCTCTCGGCGTCGATCAGGAAATTGGCGGCAACGACCACCAACTCGCCCGCCTTGACGCCTTCGCGCACTTCGACATGGCTGTCGCTGCGCGCGCCGAGCTTGACTTCACGCGGTTCGAAGCGGCCTTCGCCCAGATCGATCAGAACGATCTGACGCGTTCCGCTGTCGATCACCGCGGAGACGGGAACCGCCACGACCGCGCCTTTTTCGGCGACCGGCAATTCGACCTGGGCATACATCGCGGGTTTCAGGAGCAGCCCGGGGTTGGGCAGATCGATGCGAACCGCGCCGGTGCGCGTCGCCGCGTTGAGCGTCGGATAGACATAGCTGACCTGGCCGGCGAAGACCTTGTCGGGATAGGCGTTGATGCGGACCTTGGCCTGGGCGCCGAGTTTGACGAGCCCGATGTCCTGCTCGAAGACGTCGGCGACGACCCATACCGACGACAGGTCGGCGATCTGATAGAGCGTTTCGCCGGGCATGAAGCGCATTCCTTGCAGCGCTTTTTTCTCAGTCACGACGCCTGAAACCGGCGAGCGCAAGGTCAGCGTGCGCTTGGCTTCGCCCGATTGTGCCAGCGCCTTGATCTGCGCTGGCGAGATGTCCCAGTTCGCCAGGCGCTGCAAGCTCGACTCGGCGAGTTGCGCCATTCCCGCCTGCGCCGATCCGCCCGCTTCCTTGAGCGAATCGACGCCGTGCGCGGCAATCGCGTATTCGCGCTGCGCCGAGACGAGCTCCGCGCTATACACTTCGAACAGCGGCTGTCCTTTGCTGACCGCCTGGCCGGTGACATTGACGTGCAAGCGCTCGACATAGCCCTCGAATTTCGGCGTAATGGCGTAGGTTTTTCGCTCGTCGGGCTCGATGCGGCCGGCGGCGCGCACCGTTTTGTCGAGGCTGCGCAGCTGCGCGGCTTCGCTGCGAACGCCGAGTTTCTGGACTTTTTCGGTGCTGATTTTGAGCTGTCCGTCGGCCGCCGGTCCGCTTTCTTCTTCGCCCGCATAGACGGCGATATAGTCCATCCCCATCGGGTCCTTCTTGGGCGTCGGCGAGGTGTCGGGCAGGCCCATCGGGTTGCGGTAATAGAGCAACTTGCGCTTGGCGGGTTCGCTTGCCGTCTTGACGACATCAGCCGCCACGGGGTCGCGCTGACCCAGCCAATAGCCGCCGCCCCCTGCGGCAACGATCAGCCCGACGGCCAATGCCGCCCCCAGCCTTATCGCTGCTTTCATCCTTATGACCTCACTTCAAACCACGGCGATATGCCGCGAAGCCAATCCCATGGGACGGCGAACACAGCGAAATGCCTGTGGTTTTCAGTATTTATCCGCCAACCCAAGGGGTGAATCCACAAATCATCGCAATCAGTTGTTTTTCCGCTGTGTTCGCCGTGGTCAACTGCTTTTTCTTGGTTCATAGTTCTTCTCCCAGGATCTTTTCTATTTCCGCGAGGCGGATCTGCGCTTCGCTCTGCGCCCTGATCTGGTTCTGCTTCGCCTGGCGAATCTGCTTCTGCGCTTCGAGCAGCGTGGCGAAATCGACCTTGCCGTTCTGATAGGCGGCCAGCGCTGAATTGAACGTCAATTCGGCCTGCGGCAGCAGATCGGTCGTCGTCAGCATTTCGCTGCGCCGCGCCGCATCGATCGCCGAGAGGTTTTCGGCAAGGTCGGCAAGCACCTGGTTCGACGCCGCGTCCTTGCGCGAGCGCGCCGCCGAGAGCATGGCTTCCGATTCGCGTTCTTGAGCTCGCCGCGACGATTGCTGCAAGGGGATATTCAATTCGAACATCACTTCCCATTCCCTGACGGCGTTCTGGTACTGGATTGGCGAAAAGCCCACCGTAAAGTCGGGATAGCGGTTTTTGAGCGTCAGGTCGCGGGTCTTTTCGGCCGATTTGATCCGCGCTTCCTCGGCAAACAGCAAGGGGTTGCGCGCACGCACCCGCTCTTCAAGCGCTTCATAGTCGAGCTTGGCCGGCGACGGAATCGGGCGCAATACCTCGGGCGCGGCGAGCTTGGCGCGCGCGGGTCGGGCCAGCAGGCCATTGATCTTGGCCTTGAGTTGGCTTTGTTCGTTTTCCAGCGCGATCAACTCGCTGCGCATTCCGGTCTGCTCAACCTGCGCCCGGATGGCGTCCTGCTGCGCGGCCAGCCCTCCCGCATAGCGCACCTGCGCGATCTTCTCGAGGCGCAGCATCAGGTCGAGAATCTCGCGCGTCAGCTGTTCGCTGCGATTGACGTAATAGAGCTGCGCGTGCGCGCTCTTGATGCGCGCGGCAAGCTCGGCCCAGGTGCCGCGCGCCCGCCCCTGCGCGCCTTCAGCGTCGAGCTGCGCAATCTCGCGCTTCAAGTCGCGCTTGCCATACCACGGCAGATCCTGCATCAGCGTGTACTTGGTGCTGCCGACCCGGCTGGGGTTCAAGGTGGCGTTCTGCTCGCCTGCCTTGGTGATGTCCTGGAGTTCGATCCGCAATTTCGGATCGGGCAGCGTCCCCGCCGGGGTGACCCGCTCGCCGGCGGCGTCGGCTTCGTAACGCATCGCCGCATAGTCCGGGCTGCTCTCCCTGGCATAGTCGAGCAGGCTCTCGACGGTTTTGCCGATGACGCGCTCCTGTGCCAGCGCCGGGCTAGTGGCCTCCAGCGCCAACATCAATAGGGCGGCCGACGCGGCAAGAGTCCTTCGCATATCAGTTCCTTGGTAATGCAACGGTCGATCGAGGCCACCTGGGGCGAAGCTTATTTGGCCATCTCGAACTTGACGACGGTCAATACGCCATTGATATCGTTGGCGACGAAGCGGATCTTGTCGCCGGCCTTGAGTTGATCGAGCCAGTCGGCGTCCTTGACGCGGAACGCCATGGTCATCGCCATGTCCATTCCCAGGTTCTTGAGCGGGCCGTGCGCGAGGGTGACTTTGCCGGCCGTCTTGTCGACCTTCTTGACCAGGCCATCGACCCATTGCGCGTCGGCCGGGGCTTGGCTCTGCCTCTGGGAATCGGCGACCATGGCGCCATGGTTCTGGTGATCGCCGGCGGCGATTGCCGCAGCGGGGAGGGCGGCGGCCAGCGCGATCACGATGCTTGCAATCTTCACGGTGTTCTCCTGTCGAAATGTGGGTGCTTGATGTTTCGCTGCTTGATCGAATGCGCCGAGTGTATTGGGCGCATTGCGACAGCAAGCTGACCTGAAAATTACATTTCTGTAATGCACCTGCACGCGACATTGTCGTAATCTTCGGGGGCGATGGATCGGCGGCCGAACGAGGTCGCCGCCAGGACCCAAGGAGGATGCTTTGCGACTACTGATTGTCGAGGACGAGGCGAAAACCGGAGACTATCTGCAGCAGGGCCTGCAGGAAGCCGGTTTCGTCGTCGATCTGGCGCGCGACGGTCGCGATGGACTGCACGACGCGCTGTGCATCGACTACGATTTGCTGATCCTCGACGTGATGCTGCCGGGACTTGACGGCTGGGGCGTGTTGCGCGGAATTCGCGCCGCGGGAAAAGATTTTCCGGTGCTGTTCCTGACCGCGCGCGACGAGGTCGACGACCGCGTCCGCGGTCTCGAACTTGGTGCCGACGATTACCTGGTCAAGCCTTTCGCTTTTGCCGAACTGCTGGCGCGTGTACGCACTTTGCTGCGCCGGCAGGGCCGCGGGCGCGAGCCGGAGGTGCTGCGCGCCGCCGATCTGGAAGTCGATCTGCGCCGCCGCCGCGTCTCGCGTGCTGGCCAGCGCATCGAACTGACCGCCAAGGAATTCGCGCTGCTCGAGTTGCTGCTGCGTCGTCAGGGCGAGGTGCTGCCGCGTTCGCTGATCGCCTCGCAAGTCTGGGACATCAATTTCGACAGCGACACCAACGTCATCGATGTCGCGGTCCGTCGCCTGCGTGCCAAGGTCGACGACGACTTCGCGCCGAAGCTGATTCGCACCGTGCGCGGCATGGGCTATGTGCTCGAGGAACCAGCGTGCGGGTGAAACGCAGCGCTTCGCTGACGCTGCGCTTGACGCTGCTGTTCGCCACCGCCTCGACGGTGGTGTTGCTGCTGCTCGGCGCGCTGATCGCGCGCGCCGTCGAACAGCATTTCGAGGAACAGGATCTGGAGGTGCTGAGCGGCAAGCTCGAATTGGCCCGCCACGCGCTGGAAAAAGTGCGGTCGGCCGAGCAGATGAACGCCATCGCCCAGTTGCTCGACGATTCGCTGGTCGGTCATCACGGTCTGGCGGTGGTGGTCAAAGCGCCGGACGGCGAGATCCTCTTTGCGACGCGCGCTGCCGATTTTCCGCAAGCCCTGCTGGCGCGCGAGGGCGAGGTATTGCATCCGCTCGTCTGGACCAGCGCGCAGGGAACGCCGATGCGCGGCATCGCGGCGCGGGTTCGTACCGGGCTTGCCGCAGCGCCGCCGGCGATCGTTGCGGTGGCGACCGATATTTCGCATCACCAGCAGTTCATGCGTTCATTTCGCGTCACGCTATGGTCTTTTGTCGTTCTCGCCGCCTTGCTCACCGGCTTCCTCGGCTGGATCGCGGTGCGCCGCGGCTTGTCGCCCTTGCGCGCGATCCGGCGCGAAGCCGAAGCGATCACCGCGCAGCGGCTCGATTCGCGCCTCGCGCTCGCCGCGGTTCCCGCCGAGCTCGCCGATCTTGTCGATGCGCTCAATGCCATGCTGGCGCGGCTCGAAGCGTCTTTCCGGCGGCTCTCGGATTTTTCGTCGGACCTCGCGCACGAGCTGCGCACTCCGGTGAGTAACCTGCTGACGCAGACCCAGGTCACGCTGGCGCGTTCGCGAACGGTCGAAGACTACCGCGACGTGCTGGCGTCGAACGTCGAGGAGTTCGAACGGCTGTCTCGGATGATCGCCGACATGCTGTTCATCGCCAAAGCGGACGAGGGGCAGATCATCCCGTCGCGTACCCTGATCGAGCTCGCTGCGCTCGCCGACGATCTCATCGAGTATTTTCGCCTGGTCGCCGACGAGCAAGGCGTAACGCTGACGCGATCGGGAAGCGGCCGGATCTTCGGCGATCCGTCGATGATCCGGCGAGCGATCAGCAACCTGCTGTCGAACGCGCTGCGCCATACCGCGCGCGGCGGCCGCATCGAGATCGCCATCGCTGCCTCGACGTCGGGGAGTGTGTGCATCGTCGTCGCCAACAGCGGCGAGACGATTGCGGCGAGCCAGTTGCCGCGGTTGTTCGACCGTTTCTATCGCGCCGATCCGTCGCGCTCGGGGGAGGGGACGAATTTCGGCCTGGGACTGGCGATCGTCAAGTCGATCGTCGAAGCGCACGGCGGCGACGTCGCCGTCGAATCAGCGGCGGGAACGACGTCGTTCATGCTGCGCCTGCCGTGCGGCGAGGAGGCCTAGCCCAGCCAGCCGACGACGACGCGAGCGGCGGCGGCGATCAGCTCGTTGCGCGGCGTCGCCGCCTCATCGCGTCGCGTGGTGTAGATGGCAAGGATCACCGGTGGCCGCTGCGGCGGCCACAGCACGGCGATGTCGTTGGCGGTGCCGTAGCGGCCGCCGCCGGTCTTGTCGCCGATGGCCCACGACGCCGGAATTGCGGCTTTGATGCGCGCCGCGCCGGTCGTGTTGCCGCGCAGCCAGAGGCACAACTGCTCGCGCTGAGCGCGCGCCAAGGCGTCGCCGAGCGCGAGTCGCTGCAGGCTGCGGCCCATCGCCTCGGGCGTCGAGCTGTCGCGCGGATCGCCAGGAATCGCCGTGTTGAGCTCGGTCTCCCAGCGATCGAGACGGAATTGCCGGTCGCCGATCGATCGCGCATAGGCGGTTACCGCCGCCGGGCCGCCGAGGCGCTCGATCAGCAGGTTGGCGGCGGTGTTGTCGCTGTACTGCAGCGCGGCGGCGCAGAGCTGTGCAATGCTCATCCCCGCGCCGACGTGCTGTTCGGTGACCGGCGAATACTCGACCAGATCGCTTTGGCGATAGCTTTGCACTTGCTGCATCAACGCGGGCTGTTGCACGCTCGTATCGAGAATCGCCGAGACCAGCAGCAGCTTGAACGTGCTGCATATGGGGAAACGCTCATCGGCGCGGTAGGCCAGCCGTCGGTCGTCGGCGCTGTCCCAGGCGAACAGCCCGAGACGACCGTCGAGCGAATTTTCGATGGCGGTCAGCTGTTGCCGCGCCGACGCGCTAGCGCGCGAATTGCCGCCCAGGGCGGTACACGCCGAGAGCAAGGGATACGCTGCGGCGCCCAGCACAATTGACCGGCGGGTTGAAAAACGGCTCATGGTGAACGTCTCATTCGTCGCTTTCCCGAAGTTCGCCTTTGAGCCAGCGACAAAAGGCTTTCGCGGCCTCCGCCTCGCTCGTTCGCGGATTGATATACGCCTTGTAGCTGGCGCTGCCGCGCACGGTCGTCATCGGCGCTTCAAGCAGGTGCCCCTGGCGCAAGGCGTCGATCACCAGCAGGCGCGGCATCGCCAAAAAGCCCAGGCCGCCGATCGCCGCCGGCAGCGCCAGGAAATAATGATCGAAGGTCGCCGCGACATGAATGTCGTTCGCTTCGACGCCTTGCCGGTTGGCCCACTCGGCAAGCACATCCGGACGCGAGCGGGTGGCGAGAAACGGCCAGTCGCCGATGGGTTTCGCTGAAAATTCGCCGAGCACCGACGGCGCGGCGACGCAAACGAGCTGCTCGGTCGCCAGCGACCAGTGTTCATCGTCGTCCTGCACCAGGTCGCGGGTGATCAGCACGTCGTAAGGGTCTCCGGCCAGCGGCGGCGACAGCGAGGTCACGACATCGACCGCGACTGCCGGCAGAGGGCAGAAGCGCGACAAGGCGGGAATCAGCACCATCATCGCAAAGGTCGGGACCGAAGTGCGCACCAGCAGGCGCCCCGAGTCGCCGGGGCGCTGTCTTAACTGACGGGTCGACAGCTCGATGGTCGATACGGCTTCCTGGACGGTGTCGAAATAGAGGCGCCCGGAATCGGTCAGCGCCACCGACGATCCTGAGCGAACAAAAAGCCGATGGCCAAAATAGCGCTCGAGCGACGAGACATGGTGACTCACGCCGCCCTGGGTGATCCCCAGCGTTTGCGCCGCACGGCTGAAGTTCAGTTGCCGCGCGGCCTCGACGAAGACGCGGATGGAATTGAGCGGCAGCGCGGCCTTGTCGTTCCCGCCATCAGCTTTACTCATCGCCGGCCGCAGTGTGGCTCATGATCTTGACTCGCTCGCAAGTGAATTGAGGCGATCATTGTATATGCGCGATCGGCGCAGTTTCTCTCGATAGGCTCCAATATGTCGCTTCAAGTGTTCGTCTTTCCCCGCCTTGGCGCGCAGCAGATCAAGGGTCGGGCATGAGTGCGACCGCGCTGGCGCTGGTTCTGGCAGGCGCCTGCTGTCACGCCATCTGGAACATCGTCGCCAAGAAAGCCGGCGGCGGTCTGGCTTTCGTCTGGCTTTTCGGCCTGGTCAGCGTGGTCGCCGCGACGCCCCTCGTCTATTGGACGTGGAGCGCTCACCCGCAGACGTTCTCGCGGGCGATGTGGTTCGCCGCGCTGGGCAGCGGGTTGGTGCACGTGGTGTACTCGCTGGTGCTGCAGAAAGCGTACCGCGAAAGCGATTTCGCGGTGGTCTACCCGGTGGCGCGCGGTTCCGGGCCGATGTTCTCGGTGGTCGCCGCGATCGTGCTGCTCGGCGAGACGCCGAGCCTGCTCGGCTGGGTCTCGGTGGCGGCGATTCTCGGCGGAGTCTTCGTTTCGGCCGGCGCGGTCGATCTGCTGCGCGGAACGAAGTCCTCCAAGCGGCAGCTTGGCGTGCTTTGGGGAATCGCGACGGGCGTCTTCATCGCCAGCTACACGGTCATCGACGGCTGGGCGATCAAGACGCTGGGCATGGTGCCGATCCTGTTCTACGCGGTGGGCTTGGCGTTCCGCGCGCTGCTGCTGGCGCCGTTCGCGCTGCGCCAGACGCAAGTGCTGGTCAGTCAGTGGCGCGCGCAACGGCGCGCGATCATCATCGTCGGCCTGCTGTCGCCGGCGGCCTACACGCTGGTGCTGCTCGCCGTGCAGATCGCACCGTTAAGCTATATCGCACCGGTGCGCGAAATATCGATGCTGGTCGGCACCTTCGTCGGCGCCAGCCTGCTCAAGGAAGCCGTCAAGCCGTCGCAGGTCGTCGGTGCGGCGATCATGCTGCTCGGCGTGATCGGGCTGGTCTGGGCTTAAATCACGCAAATTTTGCGCTGCTCATCACGCTGCGTTGGCGCTTGACGCGCCTTCAGCAGCAGTCGGCAGGCGCAGCGTGAATGTCGATCCGGCGCCAGGCGACGACACGCATTCGACACTGCCGCCGTGATGGCGCGCGATATTGGCG
>JAGTRW010000077.1 GCA_018262095.1 Pseudomonadota bacterium | reverse complement strand
GAGTTGGCCGATGCGTCGCTGATCCGCTGGTCGAAACACGTGGCGATCGTTCGCTCGCAGACCGAAGCGGCGGGGACCGAGTTGACGAGCGATTTCAGTGCGATCCTGGCCAAGCTGCACGAGATGATCGATGCGCGCAGCGCCGACGGCAGCGAGGGGGTGGTGACGGTGATCGAGCACTCGCGCGACGAACTGCTCGGCATGCTCGATCGGCTGGTACATGCGTTTGACGCGCAGAAACCGATGTTGCGCGAGTTCGAGAGTCTGGCGGGAGTGACCGAGGACCTCAAGCGGATGGCCAGCGCGGTGGCGGACATTGCCAAGCAGACCAATTTGCTGGCGCTCAACGCGGCGATCGAGGCAGCGCGGGCAGGCGAAGCCGGACGGGGTTTTGCGGTGGTCGCCGACGAGGTGCGCAAGCTATCGAACCAGTCGGGGATGCTGGGCAAGGAGATTCAGCAAAAGGTCGATGCGGTCAATAGCGCGACGACTTCGGCGCTGGCCAGCGCGGGGCAAGAGCGGCGGATCGGCAGCGGCGAGGCGGCGCAGCCGTTCGATGTGGCGCAGTGGATTGCGCAGCTCGAACAAACGTACACGACGCTGGAACAGTTCAATACGCACCCGTCCGACGCGCAAGGCAAGGTGTCGGCGAGCGAAATCACCTTTTTCTAATCAAGGGTTCTGTGATGGCTAAAACAATACTGGTGGTCGACGACTCGTCGTCGATGCGGCAGGTGGTGGGGATGGCGCTCAAGGGCGGCGGCTACGACGTGATCGACGCGTGCGACGGCAAGGACGCGCTGGCCAAACTCGACGGGCGCAAGCTGCATCTGATCATCAGCGACGTCAATATGCCCAATATGGACGGCATCGCTTTCGTCAAGGCGGCCAAGCTGTTGCCCGCCTACAAATTTACGCCGGTGATCATGCTCACCACCGAGGCCGGCGAAACGAAGAAGAAGGAAGGCCAGGACGCCGGGGTCAGAGCGTGGGTGGTCAAGCCCTTTCAGCCTGCCCAATTGTTGCTCGCAGTCTCCAAGCTGGTCCTGGCGTAAGGAGCGCAGCATGAACAGCGAAGACCACGTGATGCACATCGAGATCAAGGGCGAGTTGAGCATTTACACCGTCGCCGCTCTGCGGCAGCAGCTTATCGACGCGCTCGAAGCGGCTACGGAAGTCGAAGTCGACCTGTCCGAGGTCGGCGAAATGGACAGCGCCGGCATGCAGCTGATGGTTGCCGCCAAGCGCGAGGCGGCGCTGCGCGACAAGACGCTACGTTTTTCCGGCCATAGCCCGGCGGTGTTCGACGTTCTTGAACTATGCAAGCTCTCCGGACATCTCGGCGATCCCTTGCTGATTCGCTCGAAGATCTGATCAGGAGAATGTCATGGACATGGACGATGCCCTGCAAACCTTCATTGTCGAAGCCCGCGAACTGCTCGAGCAAATGGAAGAGGCGCTGCTGCGCGTCGAGCAGATGCCGGACGACGTTGAAACGATCAACGCCATCTTTCGCGCCGCGCACACCATCAAGGGGTCGGCCGGTCTCTTCGGCCTCGACCATGTCGTCAAATTTACCCATGTGGCGGAAAGCGTTCTCGATCGCGTGCGCAGCAACCAGTTGCGTATCACCTCCGAACTGGTGGTCATCTTTCTCGGCGTTTGCGACCATCTCGGCGTATTGATTTCGCGCGTCGCCGCAGGCGCCGAACCCGACGAGCAAACGCGTCAGGCCAGCGAGCAACTGGCGAGCCAGCTGCGCGTCTACCTCGACGCGCCGGCGCCGGTCGCCGAACCGGCGCCGAGCGGCAGCGCTGCGCCGCTCGAGACGCCGGCCGCCGACGGCGCCGACACCGACAACTGGCACATCTCATTGCGCCTCGGTCCGGACGTGCTCAGAAACGGCATGGATCCCTTATCGATGCTGCGCTATCTGAACACCTTCGGCCAGATCGTGCAGATCGTCACGCTGGTCGACGCTGTTCCAGCGCTTTCCGAACTCGACCCGGAAACCTGCTACCTGGGCTTCGAAATCAGCTTTCACACCAGCGCCGACAAGGCGACCATCGAGGGCGCCTTCGAGTTCGTTCGCGACGACGCGCGAATCCGCATCGTTCCACCGCGCAGCCGGGTTTCCGAGTACCTCAAGCTGATCGACGACCTGCCGCAGGAGGAACTGTTGCTCGGCGAGATTCTGGTGCGTTGCGGCACGCTGACCCAGGCCGAGCTCGATTCGGCGCTGCGTGAGCAGCGCGGCGAACAAGGCGGCGAAACGGGCAGTGAAGCGGGCGGCAAATCGGACGGCAAATCGGACGGCAGCGAGCCGCCGCGCGCGATGCTCGGCGAGGTGCTGGTCGAGCAGCAACTGGTCCAGCCGCGGGTCGTCGGCGCGGCGCTCGACAAGCAAAAACAGGTCAAGGAACACAAGGCCGCCGAATCGGGGCTGATTCGCGTCAATGCCGACAAGCTCGACGAGCACATCAATCTGATCGGCGAGCTGATCATCGCCAGCGCTGGCGCCAGTCTGATCGCCCAGCAGACGGCGATCCCCGAATTGCTTGAAGCGGTCGCGACGCTCTCGCGGCTGGTCGAGGAAGTGCGCGATTCGGCGCTGACGCTGCGCATGGTGCAGATCGGCGCCACCTTCAACCGCTTCCAGCGCGTCGTCCGCGACGTTTCAGCCGACCTTGGCAAGGACATCAGGCTCGAGATTTCGGGCGCCGAAACCGATCTGGACAAAACCGTCGTCGAAAAGATCGGCGACCCGCTGACGCACCTGGTGCGCAACTCGATGGACCACGGCATCGAACCGGCCGCGGTCCGCCTGGCCTGCGGCAAGCCGGCGCACGGCACGGTGCGGCTCAACGCCTACCACGACTCGGGCAGCATCGTGATCGAGGTCGCCGACGACGGCGGCGGCCTCAAACGCGAGCGCATTCTGGCCAAGGCGATCGAACGCGGCCTGATCAAGGGCGAGCAGCAGCTTTCCGACCAGGAAATCTACAACCTGATCTTCGAGCCGGGCTTTTCGACGGTCGACCAGGTCAGCAACCTCTCGGGCCGCGGCGTCGGCATGGACGTCGTTCGGCGCAACATCAGCGCCTTGCGCGGCAGCGTCGATATCGACAGTTGCGAAGGTGTCGGTACCACCATGCGAATCCGTCTGCCGCTGACGCTGGCGATCATCGACGGCTTCCTGGTCGGCGTTTGCGCCTCGTCGTTCGTCGTTCCGCTAGACATGGTCGTCGAATGCGTCGAGCTCTCCGAACAGGAAGCGCGCGATTCGCACGGCCGCGATCATCTCAACCTGCGCGGCGAGGTGCTGCCGTTCATCCGGCTCAGACAGCTCTTCGACGTTTCCGAGACGCCGGTCGAGGTGCTTGCCGCCGAGTCTGACGACGAGCGCGGCGGCCATTTGCCGCGCTATGGGCAGTCGTCGACCTTGCTCACCGCCGAAGGCGCTGCGGCGCTCGCCGGCGATCCCGAGCTCGCTTTCCTGTTGCACCCGGTGCAGCGTGAGAACGTCGTCGTCGTGCAGTATGCGGGCCGCCGCGCGGGACTCGTCGTCGATCACCTGATGGGCGAGTTCCAGACCGTGATCCGCCCGCTCGGCGAGGTATTCAACGGCCTCGAAGGAATCAGCGGCTTCACCATTCTGGGCAACGGCAACGTCGCGCTGATCCTCGACGTTCCCGGTCTGGTGCGCCGCGTCGCGGGCAGCGAGAGCCGGCGCAACGCGCGCGCCGTAAGTTTCGTCAGCGCGGAGTAAGGACCATGAAAAAAACGATTCCGATCATCCCGCTGCCGTCGCCCAAGTCCGTCGGCCCAAGCCGGCCAGCCGCGCCAGCCGCTTCAGCTTACCAGCACGTCGATTCAACTTCTTCAATGGAGACCCCCATGAAACTTACCGTCGCAAAGAAAATGGCGCTGCTGGTTTTCGCTGCGCTATTCGGAATCATCCTGTCGAACGGCATCGGCCAGTACCAGATGGAAAAAGTCTATGACGCGGCCAATTACGGCAACGTCAATAGCGCGCCCACGCTCGCCCTGCTCGACGACATCCGGCGCAATTACCTGCGTACCCGGCTCGAAGTCAACCGCCACATCATCAATACCGACGACAAGGCGATGGCCGAGATCGACGAGTCGATCAAAGGCTACCGCAAGGGGATGGCCGTCGACCTCAAGAAATACGTCACCGACGGTTGTCTGGGCAGCGCCTGCGTCTCCGACGACAAGGAAAAGGAGATGGTCAAACAGCTGACTGCGGCCTGGGAGACGTACGATCCGCTGCTCGAGCCGATCCTCGTCGAATCGCGCGCCAACCGCACCGAAAAGGCGCGCGAACTGGCCGAAAAAGCGGCGCTGGTCGGCAACAAGGTCGGCAAGTTACTCGACGAACTCCTTGAATACAATCTGACGCTGACCAAGGACGCGACTGAGCACGCTGCCTCGACCAAGAAGACCGCGCTGCTGCTGTCGCTGAGCCTCTCGGCGCTGACCTTGCTCGCGGTCGGCCTGATCGGCTTCTTCATCACGCGCAATCTGCGTCGCCAACTGGGCGGCGAACCCGATGCCGCGGCCGAAATCGCCAACAAGATCGCCTCGGGTGACGTGTCGACCAAGATCGAGGTCGCTGCCGGCGACGAGACCAGCCTGATGGCGGCGATGGCGCGCCTGGCCGACAAGCTCGAATGGTACCGCTCGATCATCGACGCCGTGCCGTTCCCGATCCACGTCATCGACCTCGACATGAAGTGGACCTATCTCAATACCGCCTTCGAGAAACTGATGGTCGATCGTGGTTATGTGCGCGACCGT
>JAGTRW010000046.1 GCA_018262095.1 Pseudomonadota bacterium | reverse complement strand
TTGTGCTGCGGCGCGATCGAATTCCGAGACTTTGCTGCCGCTCGCCGAGGCGACCTTGCGCGAGTCCGGGCTGGGTTTTGCCGACCTGGACGGCATCGCTTTCGGCGCCGGTCCCGGCTCCTTTACCGGGCTGCGCGTCGCCTGCGGCGTCGCTCAGGGCTTGGCCTTCGCGCGCGACCTGCCGCTGCTCGGCGTCGGCACGCTCGAGGCGATGGCGATCGACAGCGGCGCTGAACGCGTGATCGTCTTGCTCGACGCGCGAATGGGCGAGGTTTATGTCGGCTTCTTCGAGCACGGCGAACAACGCGGCGAGATCGGCGTCTATTCGCCGCAATCGGTTCCGCTGCCCGAGTCCGCCGGCTGGCTGGCCTGCGGCAACGCGCTGGCCGCCTATCCGCTGCTGCGCGAACGGCTGTTGCCTTTCGTCGATCGCTGGCAGCCCGAGCTGATGCCCAGCGCCGCAGGCGTCGCCAGGATCGCTGCGCCGCGTTTGCTGCGCGGCGAAGCGATCGATCCGGCCGACGCCGCGCCGCTCTATGTGCGCAACAAGGTCGCCAAGACCGTCGTCGAGCGCCTGGCCGAAGGCGGCAAAGCCTGATGGAAGCGATGAGCGAAGCGCGCATCGAACTGCTGCCGATGCGGCCAGCCGACCTCGACGCGGTGCTGGCGATCGAGTACCGCGTTTGCGCTTTCCCCTGGAGCCGCGCCAATTTCGCCGATTCGATGGCGAGCAATTACGCTTGCTGGGTCTGCCGCGTCGACCGCGAGGTGGCCGGTTATTTCGTTCTCATGCTGGCCGTCGATGAAGCGCACCTGCTCACCATTGCCGTCGCCGAAAGCCATCAGCGGCAGGGGCTTGGCGCGCGCCTGTTGCGCCAGGCGATGGGCCTCGGGCGGGCGGGCGGGGCGACGACGTTGCTGCTCGAAGTGCGCCCGACGAACGTCAAGGCGCTGGCGATGTATCGCCATTTTGGCTTTACGCAGGTCGGCGTACGGCGCGGCTACTATCCCGCCGAAGGCGGTCGCGAGGACGCGCTGGTGCTGACCCACCCCTTGACCGAGGTCTCGGCATGAGCCTCTCGCGCAATCAGGTGCTGGGCGAGATGGGTCTCTCGCCGCAGTGGATTCTGCGCGAGACGCGCGCGGTCGCGCGCGGCGAGAAAAGGGCGAAGAGTTCGATCTTGCCGGCGCCGATGCACAAGGCCGAGCAATTCCTTGCGGGGGTTGCCGAGAAGATGCCAGCTTCCGGCGCCGAGCGCTCCGCGCCAATCGCGCAACTGGGCTGGGATGGCTTGCGCCAGCGCATTGCCGGGTGTCGCGATTGCGCCTTGTGTGGCGAGCGCAAGCAGGCGGTTGCCGGCGTCGGCGACGAAAACGCCGACTGGCTGTTCGTCGGCGAAGGACCGGGCGCCGAGGAAGACGCGCGCGGCGAGCCTTTCGTCGGTCCGGCCGGCAAGCTGCTCGACGCGATGCTCGCGGCCATTGATCTTACGCGTGGCGAAGACGTCTATATCGCCAACGCCGTCAAATGCCGCCCGCCGTCCAACCGCACGCCGGAGGCCGCTGAAATGGCCGCCTGCGCGCCGTATCTCAAACGTCAGATCGCGCTGCTGCAACCGCGCCTGATCGTGCTGCTCGGCCGCGCCGCCGTCCATGCGCTGCTCGGCGAAGACGGCTCGCTCGCCAGCCTGCGCGGCAAGCCGCTTGCCTATCGCGACGGCGAGCGCGACATTCCGGTGGTCGTCACCTACCACCCCGCTTATCTGCTCAGGACGCTGCCCGACAAGGCCAAGTCGTGGGAGGATCTGTGCCGCGCGCGCGCCTTGATGCGTTCGCTCAAACCGTAGGGAAGATCGGCCGCGATAATCCGCCGGGTGCTTGCAATTTCGCACAAGGTCACCATCTACCGCGTGCTTTGTTAATTCCTGGAGGTCTCTGTCATGCGCATCAGAATCCTTGCCGTCGTCGCCGTGCTCGTCAGCCTGCTTTCCGGCTGCGGTTACAACGCCTTCCAGACCGGCGACGAGGCGGTCAAGTCAGCGTGGTCGGAAGTGGTCAATCAGTACCAGCGGCGCGCCGATCTGGTCCCCAATCTGGTGAGCACCGTGCAGGGCTACGCCGCGCACGAGAAGGATGTTCTCACTCAGGTCACCGCCGCGCGCGCGCAGGTCGGCAGCATTGCCGCAACGCCCGAACTGATCAAGGACCCCGAAGCCTTTGCCAAGTTCCAGCAGGCGCAGGCCGGGTTGTCGAGCGCGCTGTCGAGGCTGCTGGTGGTCGCCGAAAACTATCCCAACCTCAAGGCCGACGCGTCGTTCCGCGACCTGCAGGCGCAGCTCGAAGGCACCGAGAACCGCATCACCGTCGCGCGCAATCGCTACATCAAATCGGTCGAAGCGTACAACGTCTCGGTGCGCACTTTCCCGAACAACCTGACGGCGATGGCGCTCGGTTACCAGGTCAAGCCCAACTTCAGCGTCGACAATGAAAAGGCGATTTCGGTCGCGCCCAAGGTCGATTTCGGCGCGACGAAGAAATAGCTCGCCCGATGCTGCGCGCGCTCTTTGCCCTCTGTTTGCTGTGTCTTTCGAGCCTGGTCGGCGCGCAATCGCCGCTCGCCGTTCCGGCGCTCTCGGCGCGGGTTATCGATCAGACGGCGACGCTGTCGGCCGATCAGCGCGCGCGGCTCGAAACCAGGCTTTCTGCTTTCGAGAGGCAGAAGGGCGCGCAAATCGCCGTGCTGATCGTCGCCAGCGTCGGCCCGGAGACCGTCGAGCAATACGCGCTACGCGTCGTCGAGGCCTGGAAGCTCGGGCGCCACGGCGTCGATGACGGCGCCTTGCTGCTCGTCGCCAAGAACGACCGCAAGCTGCGCATCGAGGTCGGCTACGGGCTCGAGGGCGCGCTTAACGACGCGACCGCCAAGCGCATCATCAGCGAGACGATCGCTCCGCGCTTCAAGGACGGCGATTTTTTCGGCGGCATCGATGCTGGCGTCGAGGCCATGATCAAGGTCGTCGGCGGCGAGCCTCTGCCGCCGCCGAAGGCGACGTCATCAGGCGCCGGAATCGACTTCGAAACGCTGATTGGCCTCGGTTTCATCGCGGTCTTCGTCGTCGGCGGTATTTTGCGCGCCATTTTTGGTCGTTTCCTGGGCGCCGGCGTGGTCGGCGTCGTTGCCGGAATCGTCGCCTCGCTGCTCGTTTCTTCCTTGCTGCTCGGGGTTCTGGCCGGCATCGTCGCCTTCATCGTTTCGCTGTTTGCCGGCGTCAGCGGCCTGGGCGGCTGGTCTTCGGGTGGGATGCGAGGCGGCGGCTTCAGTGGCGGCGGTTTTTCGGGCGGCGGCGGCAGTTTTGGCGGCGGCGGCGCCTCGGGAGGTTGGTAATGCGGCTCGGCAGACTTTTGCATCATCTGGTGTTGCCCGACTGGTATGTCTTGCGCGCCTTCCCCAAGCCGGCCTTGCGCCGCATCGAGCAGGCGATCGCCGCGTCAGAACGCAGCCATCAGGGTGAATTGCGCTTCGTTATCGAAGCCAATCTGCCGCTCGCCGGGTTGTTGCGCGATCAGTCGCCGCGCCAACGCGCGGTCGAGTTGTTTGGCCAGCTCGGTGTCTGGGACACCGAACACAATTGCGGCGTATTGATCTACCTGCAGTTGATCGACCGTCGCGTCGAGATCGTTGCCGATCGCGGGATCCACCGGCGGGTCGGCGACGCGTTCTGGAACGCGGTCTGCGGACGCCTGGAGGCTACATTGAGAAATGGGCAGTATGAGCCAGGCGTCTTGCGTGCGTTGGGCGAGATCAGCGCGGCGCTGGCCGAGCACTTCCCGGCGAGCGCCGACAATCCCGACGAGCTACCCAACGCGCCGCTGATCTTCTGAGGGCCGGTCAGACGGGCTCAGTGGCAGCTGCCGTTGTCGAGGTGGACGACGTCGTCGTATTCGCGCTGGTTGGCCTCGTGACGCCGCTTGACGAGCAGCATGCTGGCGGAAACGAAGAGGCCGAAGAGCGTGATCACCCAGTAGATCGAGAGGTCGATCTTGACCATCATGTAGTAGAGGCCGGTCATCATCAGAATCGACAGGTTCTCGTTGAAATTCTGCACCGCGATCGAATGGCCGGCGCCCATCAGGATGTGGCCGCGGTGTTGCAGCAGCGCGTTCATGGGGACGACGAAGTAGCCGGACAGGCCGCCGATGATGATCAAGAGCGGAACGGCGAGCCACACGTGGTGCACGAAATTCATCACCAGCACGATCAGCCCCATGGCAATGCCGAGCGGGATGACGCCCAGCGACTTGCGCAGCGTGATCATTCGCGCCGCGCCGACGGCGCCCAGCGCGACGCCCAACGCGACGACGCCCTGCAGCATGCTCGACTTGGAGAGGTCGAGCTGTAGAGAGACTTCGGCCCATTTGATCACGATGAACTGCAGCGTCGCCCCGGCGCCCCAGAACAGCGTGGTGACCGCCAGCGAGATCTGTCCGAGGCGGTCGCGCCAGAGCAGCACCAGGCAGTGGTTGAATTCGCGGATCAGATACCAGGGGTTCTTGTGCAGCGCCTTGTGATCGACGCCGGTCTCAGGAACGTAAAGATTGAACACCGAAGCCAGGATGTAAAAGACGGCGACGAAGCACAGCCCCATTTCGCTGACCGTGTCGATCCCGGTGTCGATCACCGGGAAGTCGAAGGACAACAGCCGGTAAGCGATCGCCGGCTGGATCAGTGCGCCGCCGATAACGACGCCCAGGATGATGGCGCAGACGGTCAGTCCCTCGATCCAGCCGTTGGCGACGACCAGCAGACGGTGAGGCAGGTACTCGGTGAGGATGCCGTATTTGGCCGGCGAATAGGCGGCGGCGCCGAGGCCGACGACGGCGTAGGCGATCAGCGGGTGAATTGTAAAGAACATCATGCCGCAGCCGACGATCTTGATGGTGTTGCTGATGAACATCACGCGCCACTTGGGCATCGAATCGGCGAAGGCGCCGACAAAGGCCGCCAGCGCGACGTAGGAGACGGTGAAGAAGGTTTTGAGCAGCGGCTCATAGGCGGCCGGGGCGTGCATTTCGCGCAGCGCGGCAATCGCCACGATGAGCAAGGCATTGTCGGCGAGCGCTGAAAAAAACTGCGCTGCCATGATGATGTAAAAGCCGAAAGGCATCGTGGAATCGGGTGACGCTCTTTAGAGAGAGGCGGATTTATACCATGAAAGCTTGCAAGTTGTTAGCGCGCCAGATCCCCGAAGTCTTGTGCTGAAACAAAATGGGGTCGATACTTGCGGTCCCCCAAGCCTGTCGCCAAGGAGCTTTTCGTCCCATGCCTCGTCCGATAGAAGCGCGCATCGATCTTGCCGCGTTGCGCCACAATTATCTCGTCGCCAAACGCCTGGTTGCCGGTCAGTCGGCCAAAGCCTGGGCGGTGGTCAAGGCCGACGCCTACGGCCACGGTTTGCTGCGTAGCGCGAAGGCGCTCGCCGACGTCGTCGACGGCTTCGCACTGCTCGATGTGGAGGCGGCGGTCGCGCTGCGCGACGCCGGTTTTCGCCAACCGATCCTGTTGCTCGAGGGCTTCTTCGACGCCGCCGACCTTGCCGCGTGCGGTGAGTACGCGCTGATTCCGAGCGTGCACCGCAGCGAACAGCTGCAGATGATCGTTGCCGCAGCGCTACCGCAGCCACTGCCGATCTATCTCAAGCTCAACACCGGAATGAACCGCCTGGGGTTTACCCTCGATCAACTGCCGGCGGTGCGCAACGAACTCGCGCAATCGACTGCGATCGGCGCGCTTACGCTGATGGCACACTTTGCCGACGCCGACGGCGAGCGCGGCGTCGCCTGGCAGCTCGAGACTTTCAACGCGATGCGCGCGCTGTGGCCGGCCGGGACCCCCGTTTCGCTGGCCAACTCGGCGGCCATTTTGCGCCATCCGCAGACGGTGCACGACTGGGCGCGGCCGGGAATCATGCTCTACGGCGCCAGTCCCTTTGCCGACCAGAGCGCAGCGAGCTTCGACCTCAAGCCGGTGATGACGCTTTCGAGCCGGATCCTGGGGGTGCAGCAGATCGGTGTCGGCGAACGCGTCGGCTACGGCGGCACCTTCATCGCGCAGCGGCCAACGCGGGTCGGCATCGTCGCCTGCGGCTACGCCGACGGCTATCCGCGCCATGCGCCGAGCGGTACGCCGATCCTGGTCGGCGGCCGGCGCACGACGACGCTGGGCCGGGTGTCGATGGACATGCTCGCCTGCGAGCTCACCGACCTGCCCGAGGCTGACGTTGGCAGCAAGGTCGTGCTGTGGGGCCAAGGGCTACCCGCCGACGAGGTCGCCGCCGCCGCCGGAACCATCAGTTACGAGATGTTCTGCGCGCTCGCCAGGCGCGTTCCGGTGATCGAGGTCACCGGCTGAGCCATCGATGTCGACGCCACGATTGACGTCTGCCGAGCATTTTCCGAGTAATCGGACCTTGCTCTATGGCGGCGTCGCGGTGTTCATTCTGATCATCATCTTCACCGCCCTGGTCACCCTCAAGCAGTTGCATCAGCAGGTCGAAGCGAGGATCATCGCGACCACCCAAAGCCTGTCCAAATCGATCGAGCAGACCTTCAACGGGCTGATCGACACGATCGACGTGGCCTTGTTGGCATCGTCCAACGAAATCACCCACCAGATGTCGCTGGGACCGATCGACGGCGCAACGATTACGCCAATGCTCGTCGATCAGAAAAAACTGATTCCCTACGTCGCCTATATCCGGGCCTCCGACGACGCTGGCGACATCATCTACGGGCCAGATGTTCCGGCGCCGCCGGTGAGCAATGCCGACCGTGAGTATTTCATTAGGCTGCGCGACAATCCGCACGGTGGACTGTTTGCCGACAAACCCTTTCTCGGGCGGATCGACAATCAATGGGTGTGGATCTTTGCCCGGCGCACCGCTCGCCCCGACGGGGCGTTTGGCGGCGTGGTCTTCGCCGCCGTCAATATCGACGAGATCGACAAGATCCTCGAGCGCATAAAAGTCGAGGCGGGCAGCTCGATTTCGCTGCGCGATGGCGATCTGGGCTTGATCGCACGCCATCCTGCCGACAGCGTCAAACGTTTTCCGATCGGCGAAAAAAGGCTGTCTACGCCTTTCATCGAGACGTTCAAGGCCAACCCGATGCAGGGCAGCTATCGTAGTGGCGTGACCAGTATCGACGGCATCGACCGCACCTATTCCTATTCCCGCAGCGAAAAGTACGGATTCATCGTCAATGTCGGGATCGACAACGAGTCGGCGTTTGCCGAATGGCGCAAGCAAGTGGTCATCGTCGGCAGTCTGGTGCTGGCCCTGGTCATCGCCTTGTTGTCCTTTTCGTGGTTGATCAACCGCGCTTGGCGGCGGCAGGCGGCGGCGGCATCGTCGCTGCTGGAGGCGCAGAACATCGCCCAACTCGGTCGTTATATCTACGACCTGCGTCAGCAGTGCTGGACGAGTTCCGATATCTTCGACGAAATTTTCGGGATCGACGCGAGTTACCCGCGCGACGCCGCGCACTGGCTCGAACTGGTCGCGCCCGATTCGCGCCAGGTGAGAAAAGCCTGTACCGATCGGGCGATCAAACAAGGCGTCGCTTTCAATCAGGAATACCGCATCGTTCGAAAAAACGATGGCCAGGAACGCTGGGTGCTCAGCAAGGGAAAAGCGCTGTTCGATGATCAAGGAACGCCGGTGGCACTGATCGGAACGGTCCAGGACATCTCTGAACGAAAGCGCTCCGAAGCCAATCTGCGGATCGCCGCAGTGGCCTTCGACTCGCAGGAAGCGATGGTGATTACCGATAGCAACAGCGTGATCCTGCGCGTCAATCGGGCGTTTACCGAGAATACGGGCTACACCGCCGCAGAAGTGATCGGCCAGAATCCGCGCCTGCTCAAGTCGCAGCGCCATGACGCCGATTTTTTTCGCGCGATGTGGGAGAGCATCGCCCGCAGCGGCTGTTGGCAAGGCGAGATATGGGACCGCCGCAAGAACGGCGAGGAGTATCAGAAATGGCTCACCATTTCGGCAGTCAAGGACGACGAAGGTGCCGTCACCCACTACGTCGGGGCGCAGTACGACATCACCGAGCGCAAGAAAGCCGAAGAGAAGATCAACGAACTGGCTTTTTTTGACCAGCTCACCGGGCTACCCAACCGAACGCTGTTGATGGACCGACTGCGGCAGGCGATGACCAACAGCAGCCGAAACCGTGGCTACGGCGCGCTGCTGCTGATCGACCTCGACCACTTCAAAACGCTCAACGATACGCTCGGTCACGACATGGGAGACTTGCTGCTGCAACAGGTCGCGCAGCGTCTGACCGACTGCGTGCGCGCCGGCGACACCGCCGCGCGCGTCGGCGGTGACGAGTTCGTGGTGATCCTCAGCGACCTGAGTCAGGTCGAGGCGTCTGCTGCGACGCAGACCGAACTGGTCGGTGAAAAGATCATTGCCGCGCTCAACCAGCCCTATCTGCTCAAGGAGGCCATCTACCGCAGCACGCCGAGCATCGGTGCGAGTCTGTTCAACAGTGATCAGATCGAGATCGAGGTGCTGTTGAAACAGGCCGATCTGGCCATGTACCGAGCCAAGGACGAAGGGCGCAATGCGCTGCGCTTTTTTGATTCCGAAATGGAAATGGTCGTCATGGCGCGTGCTGCGCTGGAGAAGGATTTACGCGAAGCGATCGAGGAAGATCAGTTCGTTCTGCACTATCAGGCGCAAATTGCCAACGGGCAATTGACCGGCGCCGAAGTCCTGGTGCGCTGGGCCCATCCGCAACGCGGTCTGGTCTCGCCGGCCGAGTTCATTGCGCTCGCCGAGGAGAGCGGGCTGATTTTGCCGCTCGGCGCTTGGGTGCTCGAGACGGCGTGTCGCCAGTTGGCTTCCTGGGCGGCGCTGCCGAAAATGGCAGCGCTGACCATCGCCGTCAATGTCAGCGCGCATCAATTCCGTCAGAAGGCGTTCGTCGATCAGGTCTTTGCCATCCTCAAGGCCACCGGCGCCGATCCGCGGCGACTCAAGCTCGAATTGACCGAAAGCATGCTCGTTGCCGATGTCGAGGAAATGATTGAAAAGATGCGGGTGTTGAAGGCCCTGGGAGTGGGTTTTTCGCTCGACGACTTCGGTACCGGGTATTCGTCGCTGGCCTATCTCAAGCGATTGCCTCTGGACCAGCTCAAGATCGACCAGTCGTTCGTACGTGACCTGCTCGACGATTCGAGCGACGCATCGATCGTCAGAGCCATCATCACGCTGGCGCAGAGCCTGGGGTTGGGCGTCATCGCCGAGGGCGTTGAAACCAAGACGCACTGCGACTTTCTGGCTCGCGCCGGCTGTCATGCCTATCAGGGGTACTTCTTCAGCCGCCCCTTGCCGCTCGATGATTTCGAGGCCTTCGCGCGGCAAGCGCAGCACCTCGTCAGCGAAAGCGTTTGAGCGGTACGAATCAAAAACTGCCGGCTTGCGTCAATGCGTATATGATCGCGGGCGCGGGCATGCCACCAGCAATACCAAAAGACGTGGTCAGCCCGCTGATGCAAGATTGACGCCACACAGGCCAGTGCAGCCAAACAACAATTACGGGGAGCGATAACTATGAATATTCTTGCATTTTCAGCGGCAGCCGATGACTTCTTCTGGAGTCAGATCATGATTTTTGGCTGCCTGATCGCCGGCGTCTATTTTTCGATCCGCATGCGCTTTCCGCAGCTGCGCCTGATCAAGGACATGGTCGGACAGTTGCTCAGCGGCAAGTCTTCCGAGTCCGGTCTCTCGTCGTTCCAGGGCTTCGCCATGGCGCTGGGCGGACGGGTCGGCACCGGCAACATCACCGGCGTGGCTTCGGCGATCTTCTTCGGCGGCCCCGGCGCGGTGTTCTGGATGTGGGCGATCGCCTTCCTGGGCGCCGGATCGGCGTACATCGAATCGGCGCTGTCGCAAGTCTGGAAGGAAGAAGTGCACGGCGAATACCGCGGCGGCCCGGCCTACTACATGGAGAAGGGTCTTAAGAGCCGTCCGCTCGGCATCGCCTTTGCGCTGCTCACCGTTTTCGGCTGCGGGCTCGCGCTGCCCGGGATCCAGTCGAACGCCTTCGGCCAGGCCGCAGCGCACTCGCTCAACATGGCGCCGTGGATGACCGGGCTGCTCTACACGGTGCTGGTCGGTTACGTCGTCTTCGGCGGCGGACGGCGAATCGCCAAGTCGGCTGAAATGATCGTCCCCTTCATGGCGATCGCCTATTGCCTGCTGGCCGCGATCATTCTGGTGACTCATTTCAGCAGAATCGGCGAGATCCTGCAGCTGATCTTCAGTTGCGCCTTCAACATGAACGCCGCCTACGGCGCCGTTTTCGGCCTGGCGATCCAGTGGGGCGTCAAACGCGGCATCTTCTCGAACGAGGCTGGCCAGGGGACCGGCGCCCAGGCGTCGGGCGCCGCCGAAGTCTCGCACCCGGCCAAGCAGGGCCTGGTACAAGCCTTCTCGGTCTATGTCGATACGCTGTTCGTGTGCACCGCGACGGCGATCATGATTTTGGCGACCAACGCCTTCAACGTCGCCGACCCGGCCAAGGCGGGCGGTTTCCTGATGCAGGCGCTGCCCGGCGTTGAAAAATCCAACTTCACGCAGGTCGCCGTCGACTCGGTGCTGCCCGGCTACGGCGGCGCTTTCGTCGCCATTGCGCTGTTCTTCTTCACTTTCACGACGGTTCTCGCCTACGCCTTCTACGCCGACTCGAGCATCGCCTACCTGTTCAAGAAGAACACCGGCGGCGCCGGCTACAAGTACGGCATCCTGTTCTCGCGCGTGGCGGTCGTCGTCGCTACCTTTGTCGGTGCGGTCAGCTCGGTCGACGTCGTCTGGAACTTCGGTTCGGCGTCGGTCGGCGCGATGGCCTGGTTTAACATCGTCGTCATTGTGCTGCTCGCCAAGCCCGGCATCGCGACGCTCAAGGACTACGAAGCGCAACGCAAAATGGGACTCGACCCGGTCTTTATCCCGTCGCGCTGCGGCATCGAGGGCGCGCAGCTCTGGGACACCATCATTCCGCGAACCTACGCCAAGGAACTCGCTGCGCTCAAAGCCAAGCTCGCTATTGCCGAAGTCGACGAGGATATCGACGAGGACGGCTTGGCGGCACCGGTGGCGCTCGAAACCAAGTCGTAACTGCTTAAGCGCGTCGCCCGAAACAAGGCCCGGCGGGAAACCGTCGGGCCTTGTTGCTTGTCCAGGGTTAGAATGCGAAAGGTGCAATGTGCGCGACGCGTTATTCGCAACTTTCGCAGCGCTCGCGCCCTGCAGACCCTAGCGGCAACTCAAAAATAAACGGTACCCGAACTTGGCCAAGGCAAAATCGATTTATTCATGCACCGAATGCGGCGCCAGCGCGCCCAAGTGGCAGGGCCAGTGCCCAGGCTGCGGGGTCTGGAACACCCTCGTTGAAACGGTCGCCGAGAGCGCGCCGGCAAGCAATAGCCGCTTCGCCGCGCTGGGCGGAACGGCGAGGATCCAGACGCTTTCCGAAATCGAGGCGCGCGAGGAGGACCGCCTGCCGACCGGAATCGGCGAGTTCGACCGCGCGCTCGGCGGCGGGTTGGTCGCCGGCGGCGTCGTGCTGCTCGGCGGCGATCCGGGGATCGGCAAGAGCACCTTGCTGCTGCAGGCGCTCGCCGAACTGTCGGCGGTTCATCACGTACTCTACGTCAGCGGCGAGGAGTCGGGACAGCAGATCGCCATGCGCGCGCGGCGCCTGGCGCTCGATACCAAGCGGCTGCGGCTGCTCGCCGAGATCAATCTGGAGAAGATCCTGGCGACGCTGCAGGCGGAAAAACCGCAGGTCGCGGTGATCGACTCGATCCAGACGCTGTGGTCGGAAGAGCTCAACTCGGCGCCCGGTTCGGTGGCGCAGGTTCGCGAATGCGCGGCGCAGCTCACGCGGCTCGCCAAGCAGACCGGGATCACCGTGATCCTGGTCGGCCACGTCACCAAGGAGGGCGCGCTCGCCGGACCGCGCGTTCTCGAGCACATCGTCGATACCGTGCTCTATTTCGAGGGCGATACGCATTCGAGCTTCCGCCTGATCCGCGCGGTCAAGAACCGCTACGGCGCGGTCAACGAGATCGGCGTTTTCGCGATGACCGACAAGGGGCTCAAGGGCGTGAACAACCCGTCGGCGATGTTCCTTTCGCAGCACGGCCAGGACGTTCCGGGGTCGTGCGTGCTGTGTACGCAGGAGGGGACGCGGCCGCTGTTGGTCGAAATCCAGGCGCTCGTCGATCAGTCGCACGGCAACCCGCGCCGCCTGACCGTCGGTCTCGACGCGCAGCGTCTGGCGATGCTGCTGGCGGTCTTGCACCGCCACGCCGGGATCGTCTGCTTCGACCAGGACGTCTTCGTCAACGCCGTCGGCGGCGTCAAGATCGGCGAGCCGGCGGCCGATTTGGCAGTGCTTTTGTCAATCGTATCTTCTCTTAAAAACAAGGCGTTGCCGACGAAACTTATTGTATTTGGTGAAGTCGGTCTGGCGGGCGAAATCCGCCCGGCGCCGCGTGGCCAGGAGCGCCTCAAGGAAGCAGCCAAGCTCGGTTTTACGCGCGCGCTGATTCCCGAAGCCAATAAGCCCAAGCACGCGATCGCCGGAATCGAAGTGATCGCCGTTCGCCGTGTCGAGGAGGCGGTCGATCGCCTGCGCGAGCTCGATTGACCCCCGCCAACTCCTGAAGGACCGACTGTCATGCTCAAAATTCTCGGAAAATCGTCGTCGATCAACGTCCGCAAAGTGCTCTGGCTGTGCGCCGAGATCGATCTGCCCTATGTTCAGGAGGAATGGGGATCGGGCTTTCGTTCGACCCAGCTTGCCGAGTTCATCGCCTTGAATCCGAACGCGACGGTACCCGTCATCGTCGACGACGGCTTCGTTCTCTGGGAGTCGAATGCGATCTGCCGCTATCTGGCTTCTCAATATCAGCGCCCGGATCTGCTGCCCGAGGCGCCGCGCGCGCGCGCCATCGTCGAACAGTGGATGGACTGGCAGTCGAGCGAACTTAACGCCGCCTGGCGCTATGCCTTCATGGGCCTGGTGCGCCACAGTCCCGAACATGGCGATGCGGCGGCCATCGACGCCAGCGTCGAGAACTGGACGCGAAAAATGGCCATCCTCGAGACGCAACTCTCGCAGACCGGAGCCTTCGTCGCCGGCAGCAGCTTCACCTTGGCCGATATCGTCATCGGCTTGTCGGTCAACCGCTGGTTCATGACGCCGATCGATCGCCCGGTTTTCCCCGCCGTCGCCGAGTACTTCGCGCGCTTGAGCGAGCGCCCCGGCCTTCGGGTGCACGGTCGCAACGGGATGCCGTGAAAAAAACGCTGATCTTCGCGCTACGCATGCTGCGCCGCGACGCGCGCGCCGACGAGCTGCGCCTGCTGGTCGCGGCACTGGTGGTGGCGGTGGCGGCGCTGACCGCGGTCGGCTTTTTCGCCGACCGCGTGCGTCAGGCGCTCGAGCGCGAGGCCAATCAGCTGCTCGGCGCCGACCTACTGCTCACCGCCGATCATCCGTGGCCGCCAAGCGTTGCCGCGCAAGCGCGCGAACGCGGCCTGGCGCTGGTTGAGACGCGAACCTTCCCGAGCATGGTGACGCAAGGGCAGGGCGAGCGCCTGCGCGCCCAGTTGGCAGAGCTCAAGGCGGTGTCCGACGGTTATCCGCTGCGCGGCAGTCTGCGCATCGCCGATCGGCAAGGCGCGACCGACTCGCCGGCGGGCGGCATTCCGCCGCCGGGAACGATCTGGATCGACGAGCGATTGGCTTCGGCGCTGTCGGCCGAGGTCGGCGATCTCGTTTCGGTCGGCCAGCAATCGCTGCGCGTCGGCGCCGTGCTGACGCTCGAGCCCGATCGCGGCGTCAATTTTTTCAGCGTCGCGCCGCGCCTGCTGATGAATCTCGCCGACCTGCCGGCGACCGCGCTGATCCAGCCGGGTAGCCGGATTACCTATCGCCTGCTGCTGGCCGGCGAAGCGAGGGTGGTCGCCGCCTTTCGTTCGCGCGTCGAGAAATCGCTGGCGCGCGGCGAGCGCGTCGAGGACGCCCAGAACGCGCGCCCGGAAATCCGCGCGGCGCTCGACCGCGCGCAGAAGTTCCTTGGCCTCTCGGCGCTGCTCACCGTGGTGCTTGCCGCGGTCGCCGTCGCGTTGGCCTCGCGCCGTTATATGCAGCGCCACCTCGACCCCTGTGCGGTGATGCGTTGCCTGGGCGCGACGCAGGGCTTTTTGTTGCGTGTTTTTCTCGCCCAGTTCGCGCTGCTCGGTCTACTCTCGGCGCTGCTCGGCTGCGCTCTCGGTTACCTCGCGCACTTCGCGCTCTACGCCTGGCTCGCCCAGTTGCTGGCGACGCCGCTGCCGCAACCGGGCTTGCAGCCCGCGCTGCAGGGCTGCGTGATCGGCGTGCTGCTGCTCTTCGGCTTCTCGCTGCCGCCCTTGCTGCAGCTCAAGCAGGTGTCGACGCTGCGCGTGCTGCGCCGCGAATTTTCGAGCGGCGGCTTGCCGCCATCGCGTTTGCTCGGCGGCTACGCGGCGGGACTCGCCGCACTCGCCGGCTTGATGTTCTGGGTCGCCGGTGAGATCCGTCTGGGCGGCTACGTGGTCGGTGGCTTTTCGGCAGCGCTGTTGCTCTTCGCACTGATCGCGCGCGCAGCGATTCGCGTCGCCGCGCTGGCGCGTGGCGGTGCGCGCTCGCGCACCAGTCAGGGCGGCATCGGCTGGCGCTACGGACTGGCCAGCCTCGAGCGGCGTTCGCTCGCCAGCGTCGTGCAGATCGTCGCGCTTTCGCTCGGTTTCATGGCGCTCTTGCTGCTCACCGTCACCCGCAACGATCTGCTCGACGCCTGGCAGCGCGCGATACCGACTGATGCGCCCAACCGCTTCGTCGTCAACATCCAGCCTGATCAGCTCGCCGGCGTTCGCCGCGAATTCGCCGACAATCGGGTCGATGCCGAATTCGCGCCGATGGTTCGCGCCCGTCTGGCCAAGGTCAATGGCCATGAAGTCGGTCCGGCCAGTTTTGAAGACGAACGCGCCAAGCGCCTGATCGACCGCGAGTTCAACCTGTCGTACCGGATGGATCTGCCGCAGGGCAACGCGACGACCGCCGGGCGCTGGTTTTCGGCGGCCGACGCGGGGCAGGGCGTCGCTTCAGTCGAGGACGGGCTGGCCAAGACACTGGGTTTGAAGGTCGGCGATCGGCTCGAGTTCGTGATCGCCGGCGAGACCGTCAAGATGCAGGTGCTGGGGCTGCGCAAGCTCAACTGGGATTCGATGCGAGTCAATTTCTTCGTGCTGACGCCGCCCGCCGTTCTCGAAGCCTATCCGGCGAGCTGGATCACCAGCTTTTACCTGGCGCCCGATCGCGCCGACTTCGTCAATCGCCTGATCGGTGCTTTCCCCAACCTGACGGTCGTCGACGTCGCGGCGATCGTTCGCCAGTTGCAAGCTGTCATCGATCAGGTGGCGCAGGCGGTTCAGTTCGTCTTTCTGTTCACGTTGGCGGCCGGAATCATCGTGCTCTACGCGGCACTGGTGTCGGCCGCCGACGAACGGCGCTACGAGCTCGCGGTGATGCGCGCGCTGGGTGCGCGTCGCGAACAGCTGCGCGCAACCTTGCTCGCCGAATTCGCTGCGATCGGTGGCCTCTCGGGACTGATCGCCGCGCTCGCCGCAATCGCCGCTGGCCAGTTCCTGGCGCAGCGGGTATTCCAGTTCGAAGTGGCGATCGATTACTGGTTACCGTTTGCCGCAATGCTCAGTGGCGCGGCGCTGGTGACCGCCGCCGGCTGGTTCGCCGCTGCTCGCCTGCTCGGCGCGCCGCCCCTCGAGGCTTTGCGCGCCGGCGGGTGACCGAGAAGTCGCTGAGCCGCTTCGCTACTGCCAAGGGCGCCGCAAAGCCGGCGCCAAACCGCGCGCATACGCTATTTTCGATGTTTCGTTTGATTTTTGCTCGGCGCCCGCAGATAATTGTTCTTAAAATGAACTAATTGGCGAGATTTATCGCGGGATACCTTGGGTGGCGTGATGACGGCGATTACCGGCGATCAGAGTTTGTTGCGTGAAATCAACCGGATGGCGCTGGTTCGCGTCGTTCAGCGGCATCCGGGGTTGTCGCGCGCCGATCTGGCGAAACAAACGGGGCTGACGAAGTCGACGGTCAGCCTGTTGGTGCAGGATCTGATCGGCGAAGGCTGGCTGCTCGAGTCCGACATCCAGGCCACCGGGTCGGCGGGGCGCCGGCCGACACCGTTGTTCCTCGACGGGACGCGCCTGGCGATGATCGGTGCGGACGTCAGCGTCGATACGGTCAGCGTGCTGACCGTGTCCTTGACCGGAGATGTGCTCACCGGCGTTTCGGAGCCGCTCGCCGGGAAATCGCCCGAAGCCGTGATCGGCCAACTGGCGCGCCTGATCGGTGGGTTGGTCGGGCAATCGCGCCAGGACGGGCGGCAGTTGCTGGGTATCGGCGTCGGGGTTCCCGGCGCGGTGCTGGATACGACCGGCGTCGTCAAACTGGCGCCCAACCTGGCCTGGCGCGACGTGCCTTTTCAGGCCGATCTGCGGCAGGAACTGATCAGTCATGAGGTGAGCGGTCTGCCGATCCAGGTGCAGAACGATTACGACGTGGCGGCGTTGGCCGAGTACGAATTCGGCGAGGAAATCGCGCCCGATCCCCTGATTTGTCTGGGCTTGGGCATTGGCGTCGGCGCCGGAATCGTCGTCCGCGATCGCTTGTTTCTCGGCGCGCAGGGGTTTGCCGGCGAGGTCGGGCATTCGATCCTGCAAGTCGAAGGGCCGCTTTGTTCGTGCGGCCGGCGCGGCTGCGCGGAGACCTTCATCGGCCTGCGCGCGATCAGTACCCAGATTTCCGGGCAGCCCGGCGATCTGCTGCCGGTGGCAACGATTCGCGCGCTGCTGGCGCGCAACGACGAAGCAGCGCTGCTCGCCGCGCGCCGTGCCGGGCATTATCTCGGCGTATTGATCCAGAATCTATGGACCTACTTCAATCCGGGACGAATCGTCCTCGGCGGGCCGACCTGCGAACTCGGCGCACCGTTCCTCGACGCAGCGACCTCCTGCATTGAGCGCTATGCGGCCGATTGCGGCCTGTCACTGCCGGAAATTCGCCTCTCGCGCTTTGGCGGACACTCGATTGCAGTCGGCGGCGCGGCGCTCGTCAAACACGCCTTGCTCAGGCCGTTCGATCCGCGTTTCAGGAATGCCTGATTCGCTTTGAACGCCCGCGAAGATTTCTTCGGTTTTCGCTACGGCGAACACGGCGGGTGTTGCGAAAATTCCCGATTTTCGATTCATTGGCTTGCATTGGTACGAACAACGAACTAATATCATCGTCACACACTGTTACGCAAGTGCAGAACTGGTTACACAGAGCTATTCTCGGGTTGCAAGATTGCTGCGGTTTTTTCGGGCCAGAAGCCCATTGACGAAGGAGACCAAGATGAGCCGTTTTACCGTTCGCCGGACCCTGTTGGCCGTACTTGCTGTTTCGGCCACCTGTGTTTCGTTGCCCGCATTTGCTTCCAAAGACAAGCCGGTGATCGGCTTTTCGATTGACGATCTGCGCGTCGAGCGCTGGACCCGTGACCGCGATTACTTCATCGAGGCGGCCAAGAAACTCGGCGCCGACGTTAACGTCCAGTCTGCCGATGGCGACACCGCCAAGCAGGTATCGCAGATCGAGAACCTGATCTCCAAGAAGGTCGACGCGCTGGTGATCGTGCCGAAGGATCAGGCGACGCTGAGCAACGTCCTCAAGGAAGCACGCAAGGCCGGTATCAAGGTGGTCTCTTACGACCGCCTGATCAAGAGCCCGAACGTCGATGCCTATATTTCGTTCGATAACGAGCGCGTCGGCTTCATGCAGGGCGAGGCGATCTTCAAGGCGGCGCCGAAGGGCAATTATTACGTTTTGAGCGGCGATCCTGGCGACAACAACGCCAAGCTGTTCAAGGCCGGCGCGATGAAGGCGCTCGACCCGGCGATCAAGAAGGGCGACATCAAGATTCTCGGCGAACAGTCGGTCAAGGACTGGCTGCCGGCGAACGCGCTGTCGATTACCGAAAACGTCTTGACGCAGCACCAGAACAAGATCGATGCCTTCATCGCGCCGAACGACGGCACGGCTGGCGCGGTCATCCAGGCGCTGGCGGCGCAAAAACTGGCGGGCAAGGTACCGGTGTCCGGGCAGGATGCCGAGCTCGCCGCGTGCAAACGCGTGCTGGCCGGAACGCAAACGATGACGGTGTACAAGCCGCTGCGACTGATTGCCTCGGAAGCCGCCAAGCTGGCGGTCGGACTGGTCAAGGGCGAGAAGTTTACCTTCAATGCCGAGAAGGCCGAAGGCGGTATCGAACAGATCCTGCTCGATCCGGTGGTCTTGACCAAAGGCAATATGGATCTGCTGGTCAAGGACAACTTCTACACCAAAGAGCAGTTGGGTCTGAAGTAACAGCCCGCTGATTCGCAACGCCGGTCTGGCGGAGTCTTCCGCCAGACCGGATCCAACAAGCATGTGAAGCGAGGCGGGGGAATCATGTCCGAATATCTGCTCGACATGCGGGGGATCGTCAAGGATTTCAATGGCGTGAAGGCGCTTGACGGGATCGACCTCAAGGTACGGCCGGGAGAAATTGTCGGGCTGTGCGGCGAGAACGGCGCCGGCAAGTCGACGCTGATGAAAGTGCTGTCGGCGGTTTATCCGTATGGCACATGGCAAGGCCAGATCTTCTGGGAAGGCCGCGAGCTCAAGGCGAAGTCGATTCGCGAGACCGAAGAGGCGGGGATCGTCATCATCCACCAGGAGTTGATGCTGGTTCCGCAATTGTCGGTAGCCGAAAATATCTTTATGGGCAACGAGATCACCTTGCCCGGTGGCCTGATGAATTTCGAGGCGATGTACCAGCGCTCGGAAGAGTTGATGGCCGAGCTGAAAATGCCCGACGTCAACGTGGCCTTGCCGGTCTATCACTACGGCGGCGGCCATCAGCAACTGATCGAAATCGCCAAGGCGCTCAACAAGAATGCGAAGCTGCTGATCCTCGATGAGCCGACCTCGTCACTGACCCGGTCGGAAACCGAAATCCTGCTCGACATCATCCGCGACCTGAAGCGCAAGGGGGTGGCCTGCGTGATGATTTCGCACAAGCTCGACGAAGTGGCTGCGGTATGCGACACGGTGAGCGTGATCCGCGACGGCACGCACGTCGGTACCCGGGCGATGCGCGAGATCGACACCAACGAGATCATCACCATGATGGTCGGTCGCGAAATCAAGAATCTCTTTCCGCGCGAAGAGCATCCGATCGGCGAGGTGTTTTTTGAGGCGCGCAACGTGACGTGCCTGGATGTCAATAACCCGGCCCGAAAACGCGTCGACGACATTTCGTTCACGCTGCGCAAGGGGGAAATCCTCGGCGTGGCCGGGCTGGTGGGCGCGGGACGCACCGAGTTGGCAATGGCCATTTTCGGTTGCTATCCGGGGCAGTACGAAGCCGAGCTATGGCTCGACGGCAAGCCGATCAAGGTGGATTCACCGCGCGCTGCAGTGACGCAGGGAATCTCGATGGTACCCGAGGACCGCAAGCGCCACGGGATCGTTCCGCTGCTCGGGGTGGGCGCCAATATCACCCTCGCCGTGCTCGACGACTACGCCAAATTCGGCTCGATCGATGCCGAAGCGGAACTGGCGCAAATTCAGAAGTCGATCGCCCGGATGCGCATCAAGACGGCTTCGCCGGATTTACCGATCAAGGGACTTTCCGGAGGCAATCAGCAGAAGGGCGTGCTGTCGAAGATGCTGCTGCCGTCGCCCAAGGTGCTGATTCTCGACGAGCCGACGCGCGGCGTCGATGTCGGCGCCAAGTACGAGATCTACAAGCTGATGTTCGAACTGGTCCGCCAGGGTCTGTCGATCATCATGATCAGTTCCGAGCTGCCCGAAGTGCTGGGTATTTCCGACCGCGTTCTGGTGATCGGCGAAGGTCGCCTGCGCGGCGATTTTATCAACGACGGATTGACCCAGGAACAGGTGTTGGCCGCCGCTCTGGGCCAAGACGGTGACACCATCCATTGATGTGAAGGCGATACGAAAATGAGAACCTCCACCAAGCGTTTTCAACAGTTTTTTTCCCGTTACAAGATCCTGACGCTGCTGTTCGCGATCGTCGTGATCTGGGTTTTTTTCGGTCAGATCACCGACGGCGCATTCCTGACACCGCGTAACTTTTCCAATCTGCTGCGCCAGATGGCGATCACCGGCATGCTGGCCTCCGGCATGGTGTTCATTATCATCGCCGGCGAAATCGATCTTTCAGTCGGTGCTCAGCTCGGGTTGCTCGGCGGCATCTGCGCGATCATGGACTATCACTATCACCTGCCCGTTGCGGTGACGATCGGCACGGTGGTTGTGCTCGGCGTCGCCATGGGCATGTTCAATGGTTACTGGGTGGCTTACTTGCGCGTGCCGTCGTTCATCGTCAGTCTGGCGGGTTTCCTGGCTTTCCGGGGTGCCCTGCTGGGTATTACCCAGGGCGTGACCATTCCGCTCGAGTCGGAAGGGCTGGTGATGATCGGGCAAGCCTATCTGCCGATCATGCTCGGCAACCTGCTGGGTCTGGCTGTTTTCGCGCTGCTCGCCGTGCTGACCTTTCGTTCGCGCGCCGGGCGTGCCAAACATGGCCTGAGCGTCGCGCCGCTCTGGCAGGATCTGGCGAAACTGACGCTGATTGGCGCCATGATCGCCGGATTCATCGCCACGCTCAATCAGTACGAAGGCATTCCGGTGCCGGTATTCGTCACGCTGATCATCCTCGGTGTGTTCAGTTTCATGGCCAATATGACAGTCTTTGGCCGGCGCATCTACTCGATCGGTTCCAACCTCGAAGCGACGCGGCTTTCCGGAGTTAACGTGCGAGTCGTCAAGATGATCGTCTTCGGACTGATGGGCTTGATGTGCGCGCTGGCCGGGCTGACCACCACCGCCCGCCTGGCAGCAGGGTCGCCGTCGGCCGGCAACCTCGGCGAACTCGATGCGATTGCTTCGTGCTTCATCGGCGGCGCCTCGAGTCGTGGCGGTGTCGGGACGGTCTATGGCGCCTTGATAGGTGCGCTGATCATGGCCAGCCTCGATAACGGCATGTCGATGCTCGGCGTCGCGTCGTTCTGGCAGATGATCGTCAAGGGTCTGATCCTGCTACTGGCGGTGTGGGTCGATGTGATGTCGGGTGCGGGCAACGAGCGATAACTCGCCAAAAACGGAAGGAAGACGAAGTGAAAATCCTGGGCATTGATGTCGGCGGAACGGGAATCAAATCGGCGCTGGTCGACACCGCGACGGGCGAGTTGCTGGGTGAGCAGCTGCGCATCGAGACCCCTCGACCGGCAACGCCAAAAGCAATCGCTGCGGCACTTAAATCGGTGCTGGCAGCGCATCACTGGAAAGGGGTGGTGGGCATGGGCTTTCCTGCCGCCATCCAGCACGGCATTGCGCGCACCGCGTCAAACATCGACAAGTCCTTCATCGGTTTGCCGATTGCCGACTATTTCTCGAAGGAGACCGGTTGCGAATTTTTCATTGCCAATGACGCCGATGTCGCGGGCATGGCAGAAATGCGTTTCGGCTCGGGCAAGGGTAACGCCGGGGTGGTTTTGATTGTCACGATCGGCACCGGTCTTGGCACCGCGTTGTTCAGCGACGGCCACTTGCTGCCCAATACCGAACTGGGTCATGTCTATCTGGAGAATGGCCACGAAGCAGAGCGCTATGCCTCTGAAGCGGTGCGCATCACCAAGGGGCTCAAGTGGAAGGAGTGGGGCGAACGGCTGAATCTCTATCTATGCGCCATGGAGAACCTGCTCTGGCCGGATCTCATCGTACTGGGTGGGGGCGTCAGCGAAAAACTGCACAAATTCTCGCCGCTGCTGAGCACCAAGGCTTCGGTGGTCGCCGCCAGCTTCCTCAACCAGGCGGGCGTGGTTGGCGCGGCGCTGTTTGCCGAAGAGACGTTACGGAAGGCGGGCAAACAGCCCTTAAAGCAATAGCGGATTCTGGTATCGACCGACGAGTGGTTTCAATGGCCATGGAACAGCAATTCAGACCACCAGAACTGCTGTCGTTCTGGCTGATTTAGTTACGACAAACCGTAATCTTTGGAGGAGGTAGCGAGATGGGAATACGCAATCAATTGATGAAGAAGGTGGTTCTTGCCACCGTGCTGGCGTTCTCTCCTTTATGGGCGACGGCGGCAGGTCTCAAGGCGCTGTCGTTGCAGGCGACCGGTGGCGTAACGCTGGCGCCCAATTTCGTTTCATCGGTCACCGAGTACCGCAGCGCAGTGCAGAGCGATATCGCGGCCGTTGAAGTCAGCGCCCAGCCAGAGCAGGAAGGTGCGTTGATCAGCATTACGGTCAATGGCCAGCCGACCAATAGCAAAACGCCGAAGCTGGCCTCGCTCAAGACGGGGCAGAACGTGATCAATGTGCGGGTGGCCGAACCCAACACGCAAACGCTGCAGTCTTACGCCGTGACGGTTGAACGGCAGGATGTCGGCGCCGTGCTGGCCAAGTTCCGCAAGCTGGAATTCAAGGATCCGGCTACTGGCGCGGTCATGCCTTACCGCTTGTTCGTGCCGCAGAGCTACCAACGGTCGAAGTCGTACCCGCTGGTCGTTTTCCTGCATGGCGGTGGCGAGCGTGGCAACGACAACGAGAAGACCTTGACCGCCAACCAGGGCGGAACGATCTGGGCAATGCCGGGACAACAGCGCAAGCATCCGGCTTTCGTGCTGGTGCCGCAAGCCAGAGACAAGTGGGACGGTGGCTTCGGCCTGACCAGAGGTCCGGATAACCAGCTTTCTCTGGCGCGTGTCTTCGAGACGACTGACGATCTCAAGACTGCCCATAATCTTTTGCTGAAGGTGCTTGACGAGTATCCGAGCATCAACCGCAAGCGGCTGTACGTCACGGGACTCTCGCAGGGCGGATTCGGCGCGTGGAACTGGAATATCGCCCACCCCGAGCTGTTTGCCGCATTGGTGGCGATTGCCGGCGGCGCCGACCCGGCTGCGGTCAAGGTGCTCAAGGACAAGCCGGCCTGGGCGTTTCATGCCGCGTCCGACCCGGTGATTCCGGTCACTTACGGCAGAAATACCGTCGAAGCGCTCAAGGCCGCTGGTGGTCAGCCGCATTACACCGAGTACGATGCCAGTACCTATTTCTACCCGATGGCGCATTTTTCGTGGGTGCCGGCATTTCGTGACGCGGCGATGCGCGAATGGCTGTTCGCGCAGTCTCTGCGCTGACACGGCCGAAACGCATCACGCGGGTAAAAGTCTGAATCCAGAAAACAAGCGAACTGGATACCGGCTTTTGCCCGCGTGACGAGATCCGGTCAGAGATCTCTTGAACCGGTTTTCAGTCCGCTGATGGTGGCGTGTATCCTCACGCCGCTGGCGATGCTTAAATCAGGTCTTCGCGGTGCAGCATGAAGACGAACTGATCGCCGGCGGCGGTATCGAGCCAGGTGAACGGGATTTCCGGGAACGCCCGTTCGAGTTCGCTCTGATTGTTGCCGATTTCGACGATCAGCACGCCCTTCGGGTTGAGGTGGTCAGCGGCTTCCTTGAGGATGATGCGAACGAAATCGAGGCCGTCTTCGCCGCTGGCCAGCGCGAGTTCGGGCTCGCGCCGATATTCGTCGGGTAGCGTCGCCATCGACTCGGCATTGACGTAGGGCGGGTTGGAAATGATCACGTCGTAGCGCTCGCCAGCGATCCCGGCAAAGGCGTTGGATTCGACGAGACGCAAGCGCTCTGCCAGCTGGTAGTCATCGACGTTGCGCCGGGCGACGGCGAGCGCGTCGGGCGAGAGGTCGACGGCGTCGACCTGGGCTTCGGGAAACGCCTGCGCGGCCAGAATCGCCAGGCAGCCCGATCCGGTGCACAGGTCGAGCACGCGGCCGACGGCCCACGGATCGTCGATCCAAGGGCTCAGTTGCTCGTGCAACAGTTCGGCGATGTGCGAGCGCGGAACGATCACGCGTTGATCGACGTAAAAGCGGTAATCGCCGAGCCATGCTTCGTTGGTCAGGTAGGCCGCCGGCAGACGTTCGGTGATGCGCCGCTTGATGATGCGCAATACGGCGGCACGCTCGTCGCTGGTCAGGCGCGCGTCCATCAAGGGCTCGAGGCGATCGAGCGGCAAGTGCAGGGTGTGCAGCAGCAGATACGCCGACTCGTCCCAGGCGTTGTCGCTGCCGTGGCCGAAAAAGAGCCCGGCTTCGCTAAAGCGGCTGACCGAAAAACGCATCAGGTCGCGCAGGGTCGAGAGTTCGTTTTGGGCTTGTTCAAACATGTCAGGGCAGAAGTCTTTCAAGGATGTTGCGATAAACGGCTGAGATTTGCGGCAACGCGGCGATTTCGATGCATTCGTCGATTTTGTGGATGCTCGCGTTGACCGGTCCGATCTCGATGAGCTGCGCGCAGATGTCGGCGATGAAGCGGCCGTCGGAGGTGCCGCCGCTGGTCGATAGTTCGGCTTGCAGGCCGGTTTCTTCGCTGATCGCCGCGCGCGCGGCGTCTACCAGCGCGCCGTTGCCGGTCAGGAAGGGCTTGGCGCCCAGCGTCCAGGCGAGATCGTAGTCGAGGCCATGGCGCTGCAGGATTTCGTCGACCTTGGCCTGCAGCCCCTGCGGCGTGCTCGACGTCGCGAAGCGGAAATTGAAGTCGATCGTCAGGTGTCCCGGGATCACGTTGCTGGCGCCGGTACCGCCGTGGATGTTGGAAATCTGCCAGGTCGTCGGCGGAAAAAACGCGTTGCCCTGGTCCCATTCGAACGCGGCGAGCTCGGCGATCGCCGGTGCCGCCAGATGAATCGGGTTCCTGGCGAGCTGCGGGTAGGCGATATGCCCTTGCACGCCCTTGACCGTGAGCTTGCCGGACAGCGAGCCGCGCCGGCCATTCTTGATCGTGTCGCCGAAAGCATTGACCGCCGTCGGCTCGCCGATGACACAGTAGTCGATCGACTGACCGCGCGCGGTGAGCGCTTCGGTGACGGCGACGGTGCCGTCGGTCGCGTCGCCTTCCTCGTCGGAGGTGAGCAGCAAGGCGATCGATCCGCAGTGCTCGGGACGCGCGGCGACGAACGCTTCGCAGGCGGTGACAAAGGCGGCCAGCGAACTTTTCATGTCCGCCGCGCCGCGCCCATAGAGCAGGCCGTCGCGCCGGGTCGGTACGAAGGGATCGCTCTGCCACTGCGTCGCCGGGCCAGAGGGCACCACATCGGTATGTCCGGCGAAGCAGAACAGCGGGGCGGTCGTTCCGCGCCGCGCCCACAGATTGGTCACCCCGCCGCGGTTAAGATACTCGCAGCTAAAACCGATGCGCTGCAGGCGAGCGCCGATCAGTTCCATGCAGCCGGCATCGTCAGGCGTCGGCGAGCGGCGCGCGATCAACTGCTCGGCAAGCAGTAGTGTCAAATTCGGGGCAGGGTCCTGGTGGGGATCACTTGGCATTTTCGTCATCGTAAAGGTTGAGCGCAAACTCCTTGAAGGACGTTCCGCCTGCGCTGGTTTCGCCAAATTCGAGCGGCGTTTCGTTGTGCTGATCATCTGCTGCCTGGGCGCTGGAAATTTCCGAATTGTTGATCAGCCACGACAGGTTGGTCGGCGAATCGGCGTTGCCCAAGGCTTCGTCGAGCGAGATGATTCCTTCGCGATAGAGGCGAAAGAGATCCTGCTCAAAAGTCTGCGATCCCGGCGCCAGGCTCTGTTCCATCGCCTCCTTGACGGCCAGCACTTCGCCGCGCTCGATCAGTTCCTGGACGTGGCGGGTATTGAGCAAAACTTCGACGGCAGGCGTGCGTTTGCCGTCGGTTTTCTTAACCAGGCGCTGCGAGATGATCGCCTTGAGGCTCGCCGAGAGGTCGAGATAAAGCGAGGTGCGATTGTCGAGCGGGAAGAAATTGATGATCCGGTTGAGCGCGTGATAGCTGTTGTTGGCGTGCAGCGTGGCCAGACACAGATGGCCGGTCTGCGCGTAGGCAATCGCCGCCTGCATCGTTTCCTTGTCGCGGATTTCGCCGATCAGGATGCAATCGGGCGCCTGGCGCATCGCGTTCTTGAGCGCCGGTTCCCAGCCCAGCGTATCCATTCCGAGTTCGCGCTGGTTGACGATCGATTTCTTGTGCTTGAAGAGAAACTCGATGGGGTCCTCGATGGTCAGGATGTGACCCGTCCGGTTGGCGTTGCGGTGATCGAGCATCGACGCGATGGTCGTCGATTTGCCCGAGCCGGTGGCGCCGACGATCAGCATCAGCCCGCGCTTCTCCATGATCAGTTCGGAAAGGACCGGCGGCAGGCTCAGCGTATCGAGCTCGGGGATGTTGCCGAGGATGTAGCGAACGACGATGGCGATCGACGAGCGCTGGCGGAAAATATTGACGCGAAAATTGCCGACGTTGGGAACGCCGAAGGAGAGATTCATCTCCTTGGTCGCTTCGAAAGTCTCGAGTTGCTCGGGCGACATCATTTCGAAGGCGATTTTCTCGACCATCGCCGAATCCATCTTCTGCTGATTGACCGGCAGCGTATTGCCCTGAATCTTGATGTTGATCGGCACGCCAGCGGAGATGAAGATGTCGGAGGCCTGCTTTTCTGCCATCAACAGGAAAAGTTTGTCGAGAATCATCAGGCCTCCGGTCGAGAAGATTGGGGGGCGATCAGTCGCCGCGCAGCAGGTCGTTGATGCTGGTCTTGGCTCGCGTCTTGGCGTCGACGCGCTTGACGATCACCGCACAGTAGAGGCTGTGGGTGCCATCCTTGGCAGGCAGGTTGCCGGAAACGACGACCGATCCGGGCGGAATGCGGCCGTAGCTCACTTCGCCGGTGGCGCGATCGTAGATCTTGGTCGATTGGCCGATATAGACGCCCATCGAGATCACTGAGCCTTCGCCGACGATGACGCCTTCGACGACTTCCGAACGCGCGCCGACGAAGCAGTTGTCTTCGATGATCGTCGGATTGGCCTGCAGCGGTTCGAGCACGCCGCCGATGCCGACGCCGCCCGAGAGGTGGACATTCTTGCCGATCTGCGCGCAGGAACCGACGGTGGCCCAGGTGTCAACCATCGTGCTTTCATCGACGTAGGCGCCGATATTGACGTAAGAGGGCATCAGCACGACGTTCTTGGCGATGAACGAACCTCGCCGAACGGTCGCTGGCGGGACGACGCGGAAGCCGCCGCGGATGAATTTTTCGCTGTCGTAGCTGGCGAACTTGGTCGGCACTTTGTCAAAATAGCGCATCGGGCCGCCGTCGAGCACTTGGTTGTCTTCGAGGCGGAACGAGAGCAGCACGGCCTTCTTGAGCCACTGGTGGGTGATCCATTCGCCGTCGATTTTTTCGGCGACGCGCAAACGCCCCTCGTCGAGTTCGGCGATCACCGCATTGACCGCCTCGCCGATCTTGGCCGGGGCGCTGCCGGGTTGCAAGGAAGCGCGGTCTTCCCAGGCTTCTTCGATAATGCTTTGAAATTGCTGCATGGTGAGTTTCCTAGAGGTGTGAAACGAACTGTGAAATGCGGTCGGCGGCTTCAAGACATTGGGCCAGCGGCGGAACCAGCGCGATGCGCACAAAGCCGGCGCCCGGATTGACGCCTCTGGCCTCGCGTGCAAGAAAGCTGCCCGGCAGGACGACCACATTATAGTCGGCGGCCAGCGCGCGGGCGAACTGGGTATCGGAACCGGGGACCTTGGCCCACAGGTAGAAACTGGCATCGGGCATTGATGTTCCCAGAACTGCCGAAACCAGCGGCAGGGCCGCGGCGAATTTTTGTTGATACAGGCGGCGGTTGGCGACGACGTGCGCTTCGTCTTTCCAGGCGGCGATGCTGGCGGCCTGGAAGGCCTGGCTCATGGCATTGCCGTGATAGGTACGATAGAGGAGAAAAGGCTTGAGGATGGTCGCGTCACCGGCGACGAAGCCCGAGCGCATCCCCGGTACATTGGAGCGCTTCGACAGGCTCGAGAGCATCACCAGCCGGTCGAAACCGCGACCCAGCAGTTGCGCCGCCTGCAGGCCGCCGAGCGGCGGCTGATCTTCGTCAAAGAAAATTTCCGAGTAGCACTCGTCGGAGGCGATGGTAAAACCGTATTTGTCCGAGAGTGCGAAGAGCTTCTTCCAGTCTTCGAGTTTGAGCACCTTGCCGGTCGGATTGCCGGGCGAGCACACGAAAAAGAGCTGAACTCGCCGCCATTCGGCTTCGCTGAGGCTGTCGTAGTCGAACGCGTAGTCGTTTTCCGGCAGCGTGTTGAGAAAACGCAGGTCGGCGCCGGCGAGATAGGCCGCGCCTTCGTAGATCTGATAGAAGGGATTGGGGCTGACGACCAGCGGCTGGTAGCCGCGGGTCGGGTCGATCACTGTCTGCGTCAGCGCGAACAGCGCTTCGCGCGAGCCGTTGACCGGAATCACCTGCGTCTCGGGGTCGATCGCCGGCAGCTCGTAGCGCCGTTCCATCCAGCTGGCGATGGCACGGCGCAGCGCGGGCAAGCCCAGCGTCGTCGGGTAACTCGCCAGGCCGGTCAACCCGTCGATCAGCGCCTGCTTGATGAAGTCCGGCGTCGCGTGTTGCGGTTCGCCGATCGAGAGCTTGATTTCGGAAAGCGCCGGGTTCGGCGTGATGCCGACAAACAGCTGGCGCAGCTTTTCAAACGGGTAGGGATGCAGCTTGCCCAAGAATGGATTCAAGCTGGGATTCAGAGAGGAATTCACGATTGGATTCACGATGTTTGCATGGATTGAACGGACGATTATACGGGGCATCGGCTGATGGCGGAAAGTCGATCCGGCGGCGCCAGTTCGCGCACGACACGCGCTGCCATATTTTCACTGCTTCTCGGTTCGCTGACCGGAGCCTTGGCGAGCGGCGCAGACGGCGCTGTGCTCGTCGCGGCCAGCGTTGTTTTCAAGGCGGCGGGAAGCGCAGAGCAATCAACCGGATTTAGTAGAACGATCAATAATCAATAGAATAGGATGGTAAATTGATTTTTTACATTAGGAATTGTCGCGGTTGATGGTACGCGATTTTTCTGACCTGCGAGGATTGTTCTGTAGCGTGGTGGGACTGCGTCAATGCTTGCAGGGCTGCGTTTTCTACGCTGTCATCTGGCTAACCCGCGAAACCAAAACGCGGCGCAGAACTTCCAAAAACAGGCCGCGAAAATGCGGCAACCTTTTTAAACAAAGAACGCATAATTTGTATTATGTTAAATTATGTGCGCGAACAACATTCGGCCTCAAAGTGCCGTTCAGTTTAGGTCTTCTTTTTTTACGATCGGCAAACGCAAGACTTCGATACCCTCTTCGCGCAAGCCTTCGTAATCTTCATCGCTCGCCTTGCCACGAATCGACCGAAGCGGCGCTTCCATGTAGTGCATCTTTCGCGCTTCCTGAGCAAAATCGCTCCCGACGTCTTCGCAATTCGCAACGATCGCCGACACGAGCTGTTGGTAGGCAGCAAGCGTGTGCTGCGGAGCATGTGTCTCTCGGTTGACCACAGAACTACTCGCCGGCCTTGATATATGGAGCGCCGACGGTACGCGGCGAATCTCGTTGGATCCGCATTGCGGGCACAGGATAATGCCTTTCGCTACCTGGCTGTCGTAAGCGGCTTGCGATTGAAACCAGCCTTCGAAGGCATGTTCTTGTTTGCAGGCCAGGTCAAATATGATCATTGGGGAAACAGGTAAGGGAAAGGGAAACGGCGCCCAGCGATCTCAAGGGAATTCCGGCCCCCTCGCTCCGGGGTCTTGGCGACGGCAAGCAAGCGCGTCATCAGTCTCTCGCTTTCCACCTGCGATCGCGCTCGGCTCTGATTCTATCCCTTCGATTGACTCGAGCTCGATGTTTCAGCATACGATCGCGCCGCGTTCGTATCGATGCGCCGAGCCACAAGAGGGCGATGAGCGCGATGAAAGCGATAAATACCCAAGGTTGATCGATTATTTTCTGAATCATTGCTTAGCATTGGTGCCTGGAAACAGAGCGGTGTCGCAGGTTCATTCTAATACATGGCTTGCTACCGTCACCACTCGACTCGAATTTGAGGATGGCGCAAAGATCGTCTTTAAGCTGTTGTTTATTATGGGGATGGTGCCCGAAACCGGAATCGAACCGGTACGACCTTGCGGTCGAGAGATTTTAAGTCTCTTGTGTCTACCTATTTCACCATTCGGGCTGTTGATTTATTGGGATATTTACGTCAGAAACCGGGTTTGTCCGCCCCGCCTAGACGAGCCCGCTGGACAACAACTGGGCAGCAACCCCGCATAAAACCCAAGGTCGAATTTTACCCCAGAAAGCCCCTGCCCTCCTGCCAGCCGAGATACGAAACGTCAATCACCGGCGGTATTGGGCGCATTCTGAAGCGCCTTAAGGTGCGCCAGCACGGTATCTCGCAGGGCATGAAGTTCGTCGAGTCGCGCCAGCGCCTCGCCTTTTCGTCCATGCGCCTTAAGTTCGCACAATTCGATCGCCAGCGCGTGGACTTCTCGATGCACGCGTTCAGCCGCCTGAAACTGGGCGTGGCCAGCGTGCCCGCCACGGCCTTTGGTCGCGAGCCAGCTGCCAAAACGGCAATGATTCGCAGTCAGCGGCGGCGAATTCGTGTCATCTGAAAGATGTTTCTCCATGGCAATGACCCAGGCGCGATGCTCGACTTGGGCAAAGAGCAGCGGCAAGTCGTCGCGTCTGGCAGGTTGCTTGCCAAGCCACCGCGCATCGGGACGCCAGTTGGCCACCCAGCCGGGAAAATCGGCGGCCGGCATCGGCCGGCCGATGCCGTAGCCCTGCGCAAGTTCGCAGCCGAGTTCGAGCAGCAGTTCGCCTTGCTCTAGGGTTTCGACTCCTTCGGCGATGATTCCGCGGCGAAACGCCGCCGCCAAACCGATGACG
>JAGTRW010000045.1 GCA_018262095.1 Pseudomonadota bacterium | reverse complement strand
CTTGAGGCGGGTCGCGCGCAGGCGGATCGCCTCGACCTTGTCGCGTGCCTGCAGCAGCACGAAGTCGGCGTGGCAGCCCGGTTCGAGGCCGTAGCCTTCGAGGCCGAGGATCTTCGCGGGATTGCCGGTGACCGCGTCGAAGCACTGGCGCATCGCCGACTGGCTGGTCATCTGCGCGACGTGCAGCCCCATCTGCGCGACTTCGAGCATATCGGCCGAACCCAGGCTGTACCACGGGTCCATCACGCAGTCGTGGCCGAAAGCGACGTTGATCCCGTGCGCCAGCAGCTCGGGAACCCGAGTCATTCCGCGGCGCTTGGGGTAGTTGTCGTGGCGGCCCTGCAGCGTTATGTTGATCAGCGGGTTGGCGACGACGTTAAGCTGCGCTTCGGCGATCAGCGGCAGCAGCTTGGAGACGTAGTAGTTGTCCATGCTGTGCATCGAAGTGAGGTGCGAGCCGGTGACACGGCCGTGCAGTCCCAGTCGCTGCGTCTCGAAAGCCAGCGTCTCGACGTGGCGCGAGAGCGGATCGTCGGATTCGTCGCAGTGCATGTCGACGCGCAGACCGCGTTCGGCGGCAAGCTCGCACAAGAGCTTGATGCTCAGTGCGCCGTCGGCCATGCTGCGCTCGAAGTGCGGGATTCCGCCGATTACGTCGACGCCCATGGCGAGCGCGCGCTTGAGGTTATTGAGGTGCTGGTCGGGCCCGGCGGCGCCGCGCAGCACGCCGTCCTGCGGGAAGGCGACCAGCTGCAGGTCGAGGTAGGGCGCGACGCGGCGCTTGACTTCGAGCAGCGCTTCGACGGCGAGCAGGCGCGGATCGCAGACGTCGACGTGGCTGCGGATCGCCAGCAGACCCTTGGCCACCGCCCAGTCGCAGTAGGTCAGCGCGCGCTCGATCAGCGCGTCCTGGGTGAGCAAGGGTTTGAGTTCGCCCCACAGCGCGATGCCTTCCAAGAGCGTTCCCGACTCGTTGACGCGCGGCAAGCCGTAGCTCAGCGTCGCGTCCATGTGAAAGTGCGCGTCGACGAAAGGCGCGCTGAGCAGCATCGCCTGCGCGTCGACGACTTCGCGCGCCGGCGCGTCGAGCCCGGCGGCAACCTCGACAATTTTTGCGTCGCGAACGGCGACCGACATGTTGACGCGGCCGTCGGCCAGCGTCGCGTTTTTGATCAAGAGATCGAGCATTTAGCGTTCGCCTTTACGGTAGGGTTTCATCAGTGCCTGAGGATAGCTCGCCTGGCGCGCGACCAGGATCAGTGCGACGATCGACAGCAGGTAGGGCAGCATCAGGTAGAGCTGATAGGGGAGAACCGCCGAGCCAGATTGCTGCAAGCGCAGCTGCAGCGCGTCGAACAAGGCGAAGAGCAGCGCGCCGGCGAGCGCCTTGCCCGGGCGCCACGAGGCGAAGACGACCAGCGCGATGCAGATCCAGCCGCGGCCGTTGACCATGTTGAAGAAGAAGGCGTTGAACGCCGACAGCGTCAGAAAAGAACCGGCGACGCCCATCAGCGCCGATCCGGCGACGATCGCGCCGCTGCGCAGCGCGGCGACCGAGACGCCCTGGCCTTCGGCGGCCTGCGGATTCTCGCCGACCATGCGCAGCGCCAGGCCGACCGGCGTGCGATAGAGCACGTAGGCGATCAGCGGCACCAGCAGCAAGGCGAGCAGCGTGAGCGGGCTCTGCTGCGCGAGGATAGGCACGTTAAGCCAGTCCATCTCGGCAAACGGCGTGATCGTCGGCGGCGTCGATACCTTCGGGAAACTCACGCGGTAGCCGTAATACGAGAGCGCCGAGGCGAGCATGGTGATTCCCAACCCGGACACATGCTGCGACAGCGCGAGACCCACGGTGAGCAAGGCGTGCAGCAGGCCGAGCAGGGCGCCGGTGACTGCCGCGACCAGCACGCCGGCCCACAGCGGCGCGCCGCCATGGACCGCCAGCCAGCCGGTGAAGGCGCCGGCGACCATGATTCCTTCGATGCCGAGGTTCAGGACGCCGGCGCGCTCGCAGAGCAGCACGCCGAGCGTCCCCAGGATCAAGGGCGTCGCGATGCGCAGCACGGCGACCCAGAACTCGGGGTTGGCGAGGATTGCGAAAAACTCGTTGGCGAAAAGGTCGGCGTTCATTTCCAGCGTATCCGGTATTGCGTGAGCGAAGTCGCGACCAAGACCGAGATCAGCGATGCGGCGACGATCACGTCGGCGATGTAGGTCGGCACGCCGACGGCGCGGCTCATGCTGTCGGCGCCGACCAGCACGCCGGCGACGAAGACGCTGGCGAAGACGACGCCGAGCGGGTGCAGCACGGCGAGCATGGCGATGACGATTCCCGTATAGCCGTAGCCCGGCGACATGTCGAGCGTCAGGTAGCCGGTGCGTCCGGCGACCTCGATGGCGCCGGCGAGCCCGGCGAGCGCGCCCGAGAGCATCGCCACCAGCACCACCGTTCGCGTCACCGGGACGCCGGCGAATTTTGCGGCGCGCGAGTTGGCGCCGAGCGCGCGGATATTGAAGCCCTGCACGCTGAATCTCATCAGCGCCCAGACGATCACCGCCAGCGTCCACGCCCACAGCAGGCCGGTGTGCACGCGCGTCTGCGCGATCAGCTTGGAGAGCGTCAATTCATCCTGCAAGGCGACGCTCTGCGGCCAGCCCATCGCGCCCGGGTCCTTCATCGGGCCGTCGAGCATCAGCGAGACGAAGAGCAGAACGATGAAGTTGAGCAGCAGCGTGGTCACCACTTCGTCGACGCCCAGGCGCGCTTTCATCAGCGCCGGGCCGAGCAGCAAGAGCGCGCCGGCCAGTGCGGCGGCGGTCATCATCAGCACGAAGAGCAGCGGCGTGGGCAGCGCCAAGCCGCTGCCGCCGTGCAGCCCGCCGACGGCGACGGCGGCCAGCGCGCCGACGTAGAGCTGACCTTCGGCGCCGATGTTGAAGAGGCGCGCCTTGAAAGCGACGGTCGCCGCGAGCCCGGTGAGCGTCAGCGGAATGGCGCGCGTCAGCGTCTCGCTGAGAGCGAAAACCGAACCGAAGCCGCCTTTGAGCAGCAGCCCGTAGGCTTGCCCGACCGGCGCGCCGGCCCACAGCACCAGCAAGGCGCTGACCAGCAGCGTGAAGGCGAGCGCGCCGACCGGCGCCAGGGCGAGCGCGATCGCCGAGTTTTGCGCGCGTTTTTCAAGTCTCATGCCGATGCTCTTTCGTTTTCGTCAATTCCGGCGCCGGCCCCGGCCATTGCCTGGCCGATCGCTTTTCCGGCACCTGCCATTGCCAGGCCGATCGCTTCGCGGCTCCAGGCTAGCGCCGGGCGCGCCGGGGTCAGCTGGCCGTCGTGGATCACCGCGACGCGGTCGCCGAGCGTCAGCACTTCGTCGAGGTCGTCGGAAATGAGCAGCACCGCGGCGCCCGCGTCGCGCGCGGCGATGAGCTGGCGCTGGACGTAATCGACGGCGCCGATGTCGAGCCCCCAGGTCGGCTGGTGGGCGACGATCAGTTTGGGCGTGGCCGTCGCGTCGCGTTGCGGATGCACCAGCGCGCGGCCGAGGATCAGCTTTTGCATATTGCCGCCCGACAGCGAGCGCGCCGGTGCGTCGGCGCCGGCGCCGCGCACGTCGAACGCTTCGATCACGCGCTGCGCGTAAGCGTACGCGGCACGCCGGCGCACCCACCCGAAGCGTGAGAAAGTGCGGCTTTGCAGCCGTTCGGCGACGGCGTTTTCCCACAGCGGCAGGTCGCCGATGACGCCGACCTCGTGGCGGTCTTCGGGAATTCGCGCGACGCCCAGCGCGACGAGTTGCGCGGGTTTTTGCGGCAGCGCTCGGCCCATCAGCGTCACCGTTCCGGCGCTCGCCGGGCGCGTTCCGCAGAGCAGCTGCGCCAGCGCGCCCTGGCCGTTGCCCGAGACGCCGGCAATCGCCACGATCTCGCCGCGGTGCAGCGTCAGCGAGGCCTCATTGAGGCGCTCGCGCGCCGGCGCGGTCGACACTTGATCGAGTACGCAGACCGCCTCGCCGACGTTTTGCGCCGGATGGCGCTGCGCCGGATTGAGCGCGCGGCCGACCATCCACTGCGCGAGTTGGCTTTGCGTCGTTTCGCTGGCTCTGGCCTGCGCCACCAGCTCGCCGGCGCGCAGCACGGCGACGCGCTGCGAGACGCGCAGCACTTCGCCGAGCTTGTGGCTGATGAAGATGATCGACAGTCCCTGCGCGACCATCTGCGAGAGCACCGCGAACAGCGCTTCGCTCTCCTGCGGCGTCAGCACCGCGGTCGGCTCGTCGAGAATCAGGATGCGGGCGCCGCGATAGAGCGCCTTGAGAATTTCGACGCGCTGGCGCTCGCCGACCGACAGTGTGCCGACGCGCGCGTTGGCGTCGACGGAGAGGCCAAAGCGCTTGGCGACGTCGAGCAGCTTGGCGCGCGCCTTGCCGCGGCGGGTAAATGGCTGCCATAACGATTCGGAACCCATCATCACGTTGTCGAGCACCGAGAGGTTGTCGGCCAGCGTGAAGTGCTGGTGCACCATGCCGATCCCGGCAGCCAGCGCGGCCTTGGGGTCGCCCGCAGGCAGCGGCTTGGCGAAGGCTTCGATGTGGCCCGCATCGGCGGTGTAATGGCCGAACAGGATCGAGACCAGCGTCGACTTGCCGGCGCCGTTTTCGCCGAGCAGCGCCAACACCTCGCCGGCGTAAAGCTCAAGCGAGATGTCGTCGTTGGCGGTGAGGCTGCCGAAGCGCTTGGTGATGTGCGAGAGTTTGAGGACGGGTGCGGGCATTTGAGCTTCGTTTTTTACCGCAGAATAACACGGCGGATCAGCGCTGCTGCGCTCCCGGATCGAAGCGGGAGTCTGGTCGCGCTGGAATGAGATGGTCCTTAAGAAAACAATTAACCACAACGATCACGACGATCACGACGATCACGACGAAAAAAGCAATTACTGACTTGCGATCTACTTGCGTATCGCCCGCAAGGTAACTCACAAGAACACCCAAGAAACCGAAATTCTTCGTTGTCCCGCGAGATTTGCTTCGCGGCATGCCCATTGCGTCGTTGTGGTTAAAACTGCTGCTTCCAGGATGATTACGGCAGACTACCTGGCGGTCGATTTGGGCTGGCTGTCGTCGACCTTGACGACGAAGCTGCCATCGATGATCGCTTTTTCCCTGGCGCGGACCTTGGTGACGATCGCTGGCGGGACCTTCTTCTCGAAAGTGCCGAGCGGCGCGAGTTCGGCGCCCTTGTATTTCATCGTCGAATAGACACCGTAGTCTTCGGCGGCGAACTTGCCGTCGCGGACCAGCTTGATCGCGCGGTCGATGCTCGGCTCCATATTCCACAGCGCCGACGCGACGACGGTGTCGGGATACTGCGCTTGGGTGTTGATCACGTTGCCGATCGCCAGCTTGCCTTTTTCCTTGGCCGCGTCGGAAACGCCGAAGCGTTCCGCGTACATCACGTCGGCGCCCTTGTCGATCATCGCGAAAGCGGCTTCCTTGGCCTTGGGGGGGTCGAACCAGCTGTTGATGAAGCTCACGCTGAACTCGACTTTCGGATTGACTTCTCGGGCACCGGCCATGAAGGCGTTCATCAGGCGGTTGACCTCGGGGATCGGGAAACCGCCGACCAGGCCGATCTTGTTGCTCTTGGTGACGCCGCCGGCGACCATTCCCGAGAGGTAGGCGGGTTCCTGGATGAAATTATCGAAGACGCTCAAATTCGGCGCCTGCGGTTTGCCCGACGAACCGAGCAGGAAAGAGACCTTGGGGAATTCCTTGGCGACCTTGCGCGCCGCCGCCTCGACGGCAAAGGCCTCGCCGACGATCAGCGCGTTGCCGCCGCTCGCGTATTCGAGCATGACGCGTTCGTAGTCGGCGTTCGAGACGTTCTCGCTGGCCTTGTATTCGATCTCGCCGCGCGCTTCGGCGGCCTTGAGCGCCTTGTGCAGGCGGCTCACCCATTGCTGTTCGAAGGGAACCGTATAGATCGCGGCGACCTTGATCTTGGCGGTTTGCGCCAGCGCCAGCGTCGGCACCAGGGTGGCCAGTGCGGCGGCGACGACGAGGGTGCGGCGACGACTCGATAGCTTGATTGACATGCTTTCTCCAAAGGAACGACGGTTAGAACGAATTTTGGTCCAGCGATGATGCGCGCCACTTGGCGTTCGCGGTCAATGCCGGTGATGCACGCAGGTGAGCAAAGAACGCGCCATCAGGAAAGCCCCGTGAATCACTGTTTTTCTCGTCAGGACGCAGTGTAATGCACCAGCATGGGGTGATTGGGCACCAAACAAGGAAAAACGGGCCTTCCAGGCCGCACTTTTGTCGATCGGCTTTTGCCGCACGTGCCGCCGCAACGCTGAGCGACGTGGTGCGCAGTGCGCCGTAACGCCGATTGCGGCGTTAACGCCTTGATACAAGCTGTTGCAAAACTTGGCTTGACGTACTGCCGACAGGGCCTCATCGTGTCCGGTGCGAGTTGCTCAGAGCCGCGCAAGCTCATGGCGGGGCGCGCAGCAACGCAGCCTGCTGCACCAGCCCTTGTTCGTTTGCCCTGTCCGTCAAAAGGAATCGGAATGTTTTGCCGTATCGCGCTCCAGACCAAATGGATTGCGCTGTGCCTGTCCGCAGCGCTGTGCGGATGCGCTGCCGTTGGGCCCAACTATAGCGCTCCCAAACTCAACGAAACCGACGTTCCGAGCCGCTGGACCTCGCCGACGGATACGGCCAACGGCGCTGGCGCGGCAGAAAAATCCGGCACGGCGCTCCCTGCGTCATGGTGGACCGAACTCTCCGACCCGGCCTTGAACCGCCTGGTGGCCGAATCCTTCAATACCAGTCCGACGCTCGAAGCCGCGGTCGCCAAACTCGGCCAGTCGCGTTCCTTGCACGCCCAGGCCGACGCCGCCGGTGGGCCGTCGGTTGGCGGCAGCGCAACGGGTGAGCGGCTGGTCGACGATTCGACCGGGAGGCCTTATACGGACTCGGCGTTGTCGATGAATTCTTCGTGGGAAATCGATTTTTTTGGCTCGGTTCGGCGCGGCAAGGAAGGCGCTCAGGCGCGTGAAGAAGCTCAGCTCGCGACGCTCGCCGACGCGCGGGTCAGCCTGTCGGCCGATGTCACCGACGCCTATTTGAGCTACCGCGCGTGTCAATCGCATCTGGCCTTGAGCGAGCAGGACGTGGCATCGCGGCTGGCGACCGAGAAGTTGACCGCGGCCAGCGTCGAAGTCGGCTTTACCGCGCCTTACCAGGGGATCCGCAGCACCGCCTCGGTGGCCGAGGCGAGAACCCAGCTCGCCGACACGGCGGCGCAGTGCAAGCGACTCGAGAACCTGCTGACCCGCCTGACCGGAATCACCCGTCCCGCGCTGATGGCCATCCTGGCCGAAAAACCCACCGGGCTGGTTCGGCTGCCGGTGCCCAAGCATTTTGACGTCGCCATCCCGAGCCAGGCATTGACGCAGCGCCCCGACATCCGCGCCGCCGAGCGGCGTCTTGCGGCGGCGTCGGCCGATATCGGGCTGGCCGAGGCCGACCGCTATCCGCGTCTGTCGCTCAATGGCTCGCTCGGTTACTCGGCGAGCGGTTCGACCAGCGGCGCCGGCTTGCTGTCTTTCGGCACCTGGTCGTTCGGCCCGTCGCTGAGCCTGCCGATCTTCGACGGCGGACGCCGCGCGGCCGAGGTCGAGCTCGCCAAGTCGAGATACGACGAGGCTTTGGCGACCTACAAGGCGAAGACGAGAAGCGCCATCCAGGAAGTCGAGGATGGTCTGACACGCTACGCTGCGGCGCACGAACGCGCTGAGAATGCGCGAATCGCCGCCAGCCAATACCAGCGCTTTTTCGACGCCGTCGAGGAACGTTACCGCGAGGGCGCCAACAACCTGCTCGAACTCGAAGACGCGCGGCGGTCGATGCTCAGCGCCCAGCAGACGCTGCTCGGCGTCCAGCAGGAGCGCCTGCAGGCCTGGATCGCGCTCAATCGGGCGACCGGCGGCGCGGCGCAGTACCGGGCCGAAGAGGCGACGCCGCAGAAAGACACCCTTGTCACAAAATCTTCAGTCAATTGAGTCCCGTCATGCTGCCTATTTTTAAGACCCAACGCCGCTTCAAGGGCGCGACCATCGCCATCGCGCTGGTCTTGCCGCTGGCCTTTGCCCTCGGCGCAACGACCCCGTCGAACGCGCAGACGCCGGCGGCTGCCGCTGCCAAAGCCGCTGCTCCGGCTGCCGCGCCCAAGGTCACGCCTCCTCCCCCCGCTCGTGCGGTATCGCTGGTGACGCCGAAAATCGAAATGTGGCCCGATCAGATGGAGGCCGCCGGCAACATCATGCCCTGGCAGGAAACCCGCGTCGGAACCGAAATCGGCGGATTGCGCCTGCTCAGCGTGCTGGTCAACGCCGGCGACGTCGTCAAGAAGGGCCAGGTACTGGCCCGGCTCAACCCGGTCACCGTCGAAACCGAACTCGACGCGGCCAACGCGCAGTTGATGGAAGCGCAGGCCGCGCTGGCGCAAGCCGATGCGACGCTCGAGCGCGGCAAGCGATTGGCGCCGTCCGGCGGCGTCAGTCAGCAGGAACTGACGCTCTACGAGACGCAAAAGCAGACCGCCGCGGCGCGCGTCAATGCCGCTCGCGCCCAGGTCAAAACCCAGCAGCTCAGGCTCGATTCGGCGACGCTGGTGGCGCCCGACGACGGGGTGATTTCATCGCGTTCGGCGGTCGAAGGCGCGATCGTCCAGGCCGGCAGCGAGCTCTTCCGCCTGATTCGACAAGGGCGCCTCGAATGGCGCGCCGAGGTCAAAGGCGAGGTACTGCTCAAACTGCGCGTCGGGCAGAAGGTGACGGTCAACAGCCCGCTCGGACCCGACGTCGAAGGCCATGTCCGCCAGGTCTCGCCGACCATCGACCTGACGACGAGAAACGGCCTGGTCTATGTCGATTTGCCGCTCGACACCAATCTCAAGGCGGGACTCAAGGTGACCGGTACGCTCGCCCTGAGCAAGCGCAAGGCGCTGGTGCTTCCCGCAACGGCCGTCTTGCATGAGGCTGGCGCGGCGCGGGTATTCAAGGTCAACGCCGAGAGCCGCGTCGAAGCCATCGACGTGAAAGTCGGGCGCGTCCAGGACGATTACGAGGAAATCACCGCCGGCATCGACGCGCACACCCAGGTCATTGCCAAGGACGTCGACCAGCTCAAGCTTGGCGAACACGTCAAAGCGCTGGCGGCACAGGATGCGCCAAAGCTGACGCTGGCGCCCGACGAAGCGAAGAAATCCGGCGACTAGGCGGGCGATGAAAGTCGGCAATCTATTCACCGACGCGGCTTCGCCGCTTGCAGGCGAGCGCTTCGACATCCTGCTGCGCCACAAGAATCTGGTCGTCGAGCGAATCGTCAGTTCGGCGGCGATCGCTGCGCAGGACTACGTGCAGACTCAGGACGAATGGGTGCTGCTGGTCCAGGGCGAGGCGGAACTGCTTGTCGCCGGAGAGTCGGTTTCGCTCAAGGCGGGCGACCACCTGTTCCTGCCCGCCGGCGTGCCGCACAGCGTCGTGCGAACGTCGCCAGGCGCGCTGTGGCTCGCCGTTCACCTGCATCCTGAAGCGGCGCCTGCCGGCTGACTGAGCCGACCGTCAGCGATAAATCTCGCCGGTCAGGAAAGCGCCCCAGTTCTTCTCGAAATAAATCTTGCCGGTATCCTCGATCGGCCTCAAGGCGCGTTCGCGGACCTGAATTCCTTTATGCGGCGTGTAGCGCAAGAGAATCTTTTCGCTGCGCTGCGCTTCGTTTTCGGCGAGGAAACGATAGCCGCCCAAGCGGCCGAGGCGGGAATCGGGCGTCTTCGTCCCGTCGCCAGCGCACAGCATGCGCGCGCCGCGGCTGCCGCCGCCGTGCGCGATGTAGTGGTCGAGCGCGCAGAGCACGGCTTCGGAGAGCCATGCCGTCTGCACGCGCAGCACGCCTTCGGAGAGCAGCCTCGGCTCGGCGATGTTGACGCCGCGCTCGGCGATTTTTTGATTGAGCTTGCGCGCTGCGGCGAGCGCCGGCGCGACGTCTTCGACGCGGCAGATGAATCCTGCGCAATCGCTCATCCGCGTCTGGACCTCGTCGGCCAGCGCGTCGAGCGCGATGCCGTCGCTGTTGCCGACGTTGCGCTGCAGCCAGGCCAGCGATTTGCGCAGTATTTCCTGGTGCTCGTCGACGATCTCTGGCTGACGCTGCAGCCGACTGTGGATGTGCGCGGCGCAGCGCTGGCCGAAGACCTGGCCGGCGTTGAGCGCAGCGCCGCCGGGCCGCGTCACGCCGTGCGTTCCGGCGATTTCGCCGACCGCGTAACAGCCGTCAAGGCTGCTGCGCGCGTGGATGTCGACCTCGATTCCGCCGTTCATGTGCTGGTGATTGACGTTGAATGGCAGCGGGTCGCGCGTGATGTCGCGCCGGTACTGTTTGTAGAGCTCGATGGCGAGCGGGTTCATGCGCTGCAGCCGGGCGATCGGTGTCTCGAGCAGCGCGTTGCTGTTTTCGAGATAGCTGCGAACGTCCGGGTCGAGCCGTTGCAGGTCGAACGGCAGGTCGCCGGGAACCGCTTCGGGGTTGCGCAGGAAATCGAGCCAGACTGTGCGGCCGCGGCGCGTCTCCTCGAAGATCGCGAGGTCGACGAGGCTCGAGCCGTAGTCGAGCGTTCGCGAGGCGTGGAAAGGCCATTGATAGCCCTTGCGGAAGACGTTGGAGACGAGCTCCTGCGTCGTTCGGTAGTAGTCGGCGAGGAAGTTGTATTCGCTGCCGGAGCCATCGGACTCATCGGTCGAATAGACGTAGGGCATCACCTGGACGTAGGTCCCCGAGAGGTTCCAGGGAAACTCGGTGCGCCGCGTGCCGATGCCGAACTGGTGTTCGGTGAGGTTGGAAAGCTCGATCCCGGCTTCGAGCGCGAGCCCGAGCGAGCCGAAGCAGTTCTTCGGATAGACGCTGTCGCGGTAGAGCTCGCCCGGGCCGCCGCTCGCCAGCACGACGTTCGGGCTGACGATCAGCGACAGGCCGTAGGGGTTGGCGTGGTCGGTGCGATTGAGCACCAGCAGCCCGGCGGCTCTTTCCTCGTCGCCTGAACCGGTCTTGAGCAGCGACAGCGCGGTCGAGTGATCGATGAAGGGGATGCCCAGGCGAATCGCTTCCTCGACCAGCACCTTGACCATCAGCCGCGAGGTGCGCGGCCCGCAGCTTGTCGCGCGCCCGTATTCGTCGTGGTCGGTCTGGTAGCGCAACACCGCGCCGTAGCGGTCCTGCGGCAGCGGCAGTCCCAGGAACTTGAGCCCGGCAAAGGCGTCGATCGAGCCGACTGCCTCGACGTAGGCCATGTCTTCGTCCATTGCGCCGCCGCCGCCCAGCGCCTGCGCCATTTTGGTGAAGTCGTCACCGCGATGCTTGGTACACGCGGTGTGCAGCGTCTGCTTGTCGGAGCCGGAAAACGCCGAGGTACCCCAGAACAATTTGCGTGTCACGACCAGCACGTCGATTCCGCGCCGCTTGAGCTCGACCGCAGCGCGCAGCCCGGCGGCGCCGCTGCCGAGAACCACCGCCGGGTAGCGGTAGACGGGAATCTCAATGCCGTCGATCAATCGCATCTCGCGGCTTTCGGCGATGCGGACGTTGCGTGGCAGGCGGACGTCGGTCAGTTCGTCGAGGATCTGTTGCGGGATTGGCGTGCTCATGGCGTACCCCTGATGGCTAGAGCCGGCGGATATGAAAGCCGCCGTCGACGTTGATCACTTCGCCGGTCGAGAAGCGCAGCAGCCCGGAGCAGACCACCGAGACGGCGTTGGCGACGTCCTCGGGCTGGCCCCAGCGCTTGATTGGCGTGAGTCCGCCGTCGATCAGCGCGTCGTACTTGTCCTTGACCACCGAGGTCATCTCGGTATTGATCACGCCCGGGCGGATCTCGTAGACGTTGATTCCTTCGCTCGCCAGGCGGTCGGCGAAGAGCAGCGTGGTCATGCTGATCGCTGCCTTCGAGATGCAGTATTCGGCGCGTTGCGTCGACGACGTGTAGGCCGAGATCGACGAGATATTGACGATGGTCGGCGCGATTTTCGCGATCTCCTTGACCTCGCGGCACATGACCTTGGCGACCGCTTGCGACAGGAAGAACGTCGACTTGAGGTTGATTCCGAGAACGCGGTCGAGGCTCTCCTCGGTCGTCTCGAGAATGTCCATGCGTACCTTGGGCGCGACGCCGGCGTTGTTGACCAGTACGTCGATGCGTCCGAATTTTCCCAGCGCGCAATCGACGATCGCCTGGCGGCCGGCTTCGCTCGATACGTCGGCCCGGACGTAGGCGAACGGCTCGCCGAACCGGGTGATGGCTTGCAGCTTGGCCGAGATCTTGTCGGCGTCGGAGGTTCCGGCGGCGACGATGGCGTAGCCTTCGCTGGCGAGCTTGGCGGCGATCGCGTTGCCGATTCCGCGCGACGCGCCGGTGACGATCGCGACTTTGTTTTCAACCATGGTTTGTTCTCCAGTATGCTCAGACGACGCTCATGTGGCGCGCGATGCAGGTGTCGAGCACCTCTTCGCCGGGCTTCTGCCACCAGGTGTCGGAGAAGATCTCGACTTCGGCGTAGCCCGTGTAGCCTGCGTCCTCGATCCAGCGCCGGCATTTTTTGAGTTCGATGACGCCGTCGCCCATCATGCCGCGGTCGTTGACGAGGTCGCGCGTTGGCGCCAGCCAGTCGCAGACGTGGTAGGCCAGCAGGCGGTCGGCGCCGGCGCGAGCGATCTGCGCTTCGAGCTTGGGGTCCCACCACACGTGATAGAGGTCGACGGCGACGCCGAGCGCGCCGCTGCGCGTCGGGTCGAGTTCGTCGCAGACGTCGAGCGCCTGTTCGAGCGTGTTGATGCACGCGCGATCGGCGGCCTGCATCGGGTGCAGCGGTTCGATCGCCAGCGGCATGGCCTGGTCCCTCGCGTAGTCGAGCGTCGCCGCGATGCCGTCGCGCACCTCGCTGCGCGCACGAGCGAGGTCGAGATACGCCGGCGTGCCTTCGAGCGCGCCAGGCAACGAGCCGACGACGAGAACCAGGCACGGCGCGGCTAGCCGCCTGGCTTCGTCGATCGCGCGCCGGTTGTCGTCGAGCGCCGTGCGCAGGCCCGCCGCGTCGGCGGCCGGGAAGAAGCCGCCGCGACAGTAGCCCGAGAGCTTGATTCCGCTGTCCTTCAACTGGCGCTCGATGTGCGCTATGCCGACGGATGCGACCTGGTCGCGCCACGGACTGATGGCGCGGATGTCGCGCCGCGCGCATTCGTCGATGATGCGGTCGAGCGGCCACTGTTTGCGCAGCGTCGCGGTGTTGATCGAGAGCGCGTCGTGGCTCGTTGAGAAATCGCGCATCAGAAAACTCCGTTCGTTCTTAAAGACTCAGTTGAAAGTTCTTCCAACGTGCACCGCAGGAAACATAAAGAGACGGGTCATTCCGGGCTTGATCCGGAATCCAGGGAGCCTGAGAGGTGGGGACTAGCTTTGCACTCTCGTCAGTCGGATTCCGGCACCCCAAGGGTGCTTCCTTCGGTGCGCTTTCGCCGGAATGACGGGCTTATTCTGCACGTTCTGATCAGGCTTGGAGCTTCGGCACATCGACCCAGCGCCGCTCTTCCCACGATTCGAGCGCGCATTCGACGAGCTGCACGCCCTTGGCGCCTTCGAGCAGGTTCCACTTGAACGGCGCGTCTTCGAGCACGTGGCGCAGGTACATTTCCCATTGCGTCTTGAAGCCGTTGTCGAAGCTCCAGGTGTCGGGGACCGCCGCCCAGCCGTCAAAGAAATCGATCGGGTTCCTGGTGTCCGGACTCCACACCGGCTTGGGCGTATTGACTCGCGACTGCGTCAGGCAGTCGGTGAGTCCGGCGACCGCTGAGCCGTGCGTTCCGTCGACGTGGAAGGTGACCAGGTCGTCGCGGCGGACGCGCGTCGTCCACGAACTGTTGATCTGGGCGACGATTCCGCCTTCGAGCTCGAAGGTCGCGTAGGCCGCGTCGTCGGCGGTCGCGCGGTATGGTTTGCCCGATTCGTCGATGCGCTCGGGGATGTGCGTCGCGCCCAGGCAAGACAGCGACTTGACCTCGCCGAACAGATTGTCGAGTACGTAGCGCCAGTGGCAGAGCATGTCGAGGATGATGCCGCCGCCGTCTTCGCTGCGGTAATTCCACGACGGACGCTGAGCCGGCTGCAGGTCGCCCTCGAACACCCAGTAGCCGAATTCGCCGCGCACCGAGAGGATGCGGCCGAAGAATCCCGAGTCGTTGAGCAGCTTGAGTTTTTGCAGGCCGGGCAGGAACAGTTTGTCCTGAACGACGCCGTGCTTGATTCCGGCCTTCTTGGCCAGTGCGTAGATGTCGAGCGCTTCCGCAAGCTTGGTCGCGACCGGCTTTTCGCAGTAGATGTGCTTGCCGGCGGCGATTGCCTTGGCGAGCAGCGTCGGGCGCATCTGCGTCGTCGCCGCGTCGAAGAAGATGGTGTCGTCCTGGTTGGCCAGCGCCTGGTCGAGGTTGGTGCTCCAGCGCTCGATGCCGTATTTCTTGGCCAACTCGGCGAGCTTGGCTTCGTTGCGTCCGATCAGGATCGGGTCGGGCATCACGCGTTCGCCGCTGGACAGCGTGACGCCGCCCTGCGCGCGAATCGCGACGATCGAACGGATCAGATGCTGGTTCATTCCCATGCGGCCGGTGACGCCGTTCATGATGATGCCGATTCGCTGTTGCGCCATTTCAATTCCTTTCAGGAAACCCCGGGCAGGGCGCGGGGTGCTCTCGACTCGCCGGAGCCGACTCGTTGTATAACCGTTTGGTTAATTGGTGGCGAATTTATCGGATTCATATTTGGCTGTCAACTTGCTTGTTGGCGAAGTTGAATCGACCATTCGCCTTCTGATTTTGTTCTGAAAGTTTAAAATATTTCTTTTTATTCATTGAGTAACATTTGTTTTTGGAGGGCTGTCGGGCGTTTCTTCGGCGTCCGGGCGGCTTTTTTTGGCACCGTCGACAACGCCGAAACGATTCGGTTGCAATTTACCGTATAGTTAATTAATATCAAATCCGCTTGATGCAGGACGCTTGTTTTATCGGGGGTGCGGGGGACGCAGAAGACCCCGTCGCGCGCCGCTTGGCCGTCGGTGGCCTGTGCGGGTGGAGAACGCATCCAGACCACAATCGAAAAATGGAGGAACTGACATGCGCAACAGGGGATTTCTAGTCAAAACGTTGTTGGTCGGGCTGCTGGCCTGGTCGAGCGCGGCGAGTGCCGGCGAGATCGTTCTGGGCAACCTGCAGGATCTGAGCGGGCCGACTTCGGTGCTCGGCAACGCGGTGACGCGCGGCGCCGAACTCGCGGTCGACAAGGTCAATGCGGGCGGCGGCCTCAAGGGCGACAAGGTCAAGCTGGTGACCGTCGATACCAAGGGCAACGTCCAGGAAGCGATCAAGGCCTTCAACCGCCTGGTCGATCACGAAAAGGCCGTTGCCGTTCTCGGCCCCCCGGTTTCGAACATCGGCCTGGCGATTGCGCCGATCGCCAACGAGAAGAAGATCGCCGTGCTCGGCAGCTTCATCGATCCGCGCGTCACCGTTCAGGAGAACGGCGAAGCGCAAGCGGCGATGTTCCTGATCCAGCCGACCAGCACCCAGTACGCCGAGATCATCGCCAGTTACGCCAACGAGAAGCTCGGTTTCAAGAAGTTCGCGGTGCTCTACGACCAGTCGAACGCCTTCGCCGTCTCGATGCTCAAGCCGTTCAAGGCCTATATCGAAAAACGCGGCGGCTCGGTCGTCGCCGAGGAAACCTACACCAAGACCGACAAGGATTACCGCGCCCAGCTCAACAAGATCAAGAGCGCCGGCGCCGACGTCCTCTACATTCCCAACTACACCCAGGATCTGGTGATCACCGTCAAGCAGGCCAAGCAGATCGGCCTCAACCTGCCGATGGTCAGCGGTCTTGACGCCGCGCCGCCGTTCGCGACGCTGGTCGGCGACCCCGAGGCGGCCAACAACATCTATTTCGCCAACAACTTCTCGGACAAGGAGCCGCAGCTCACCGAAGTGCGCAACGCCTACAAGGCCAAGTTCAACGAGGACCCGATCAACAAGGCCTACCTCGGTTACGACAAGGTGATCGTGTTGCTCAAGGCAGTCGAGCTCGGCGGCGGCGCCAGCGGCCCGCAGATCATCGCCGGCCTCGCGAAGATCAAGGATGTCCAGGGCACCACCGGGGTGATCAGCCTTTCGCCCAAGACGCACCAGCCGGTCGGCCTGTCGATGGTGATGTACAAGATCGAGAACGGCAAGTACTCGGAAATCGGTCGCTACGTCCCCGAATCGCACAAATAAGCACAAGCACGAGCTTTAAACCACGGGCGTGGCCAGCACCAATGACCGCGCCCATTTAGTGTAAAAGTCGCGCCAGCGACTCTCGAACCTCCCCTCGCCCGCTGGGAGAGGGGGCGGGGGTGAGGGTAACGGGCTTGACTTTCGTTATTCTGGGCGTCAGCAATGAGATGCCCGTTAGTGACAAAGGGAAGCCATGCTGCAGAACATCTTCTTTGGTTTATCGCTGGGAGCGGTCTATTCGCTGATCGCGGTCGGTTTCGCGCTGGTTTTCAATATCCTCAAATTTTCCAATTTCTCGCACGGCGGGGTGATGTCATTCACCGCCTACGCCGGCTATTACGCTTATATCCGGCTGTTCGACGGCCATGTCAGCAGCAGCTGGATGTTCTTTGCGGTGGTCACCACCGCCGCGGTGATTGGCGCGCTGACCGCGGTCGCCATCGAACGCGTCGGCTTTCGCCGCCTGCGCCGCAACCAGGCGCCGGTGATCTACTACTTCATTTCGTCGATCACGCTCGGCATCCTGCTCGAAAACATCATCACCATCTTCGCTTCGAGCAATTTCTACTCGTATCCGGTCTTCTTCTCTTCGGACAATCTATCGCTGCTGGGAACGACGTTCTCGGTCGCCGACGTCGTCACCTTGCTGGTCTCTTCGGCGTCGCTCGCCGGCCTGCTGCTGGTGCTCTATCGCAGCAAGCTCGGGCTCGCCGTGCGCACCGTGTCGTTCGACGTCAACACCGCGAGCCTGATGGGAATCGACGCCGATCGCGTGGTGATGGCGACCTTCGCGATGTCCGGCGCGCTCGGCGGGATCAGCGGCGTCTTCCTGGGGATGAACTACTCGCTCTATCCGCAGCTCGGGCAGCTGGTCGTCAAGGGTTTCATCGCCTCGGTGATCGGCGGGCTGGGCAGCATCACCGGCGCGGTGATCGGCGCCTTGCTGCTGGGCATCGTCGAGGTCGCGCTGATCGGCATGGTCGGTTCGGGCTGGATGCCGGCGTGCGTCTTCGTGATCATGCTGGTCTTCCTGCTGGTGCGACCGCGCGGAATTTCCGGCGTGATCGTCCAGGAAAAGGCCTGAAGCCGATTGCTCATCAAAACGGAATAGAAAACCCAATGGATTACATTTATTCGATACTGACGCTGACCGGAATCACCATGATCGGCGTCATGGGAACCTATATGGTGACCGGCCTGACCGGGCAGTTTTCGTTCGGCCAGGCAGCGTTCATGGCGGTCGGCGGCTACGTCTCGGCGATGCTGGCGTTGCGCTTCAACCTGCCGTTTCCGCTGGCCGCCATTGCCGGATCGGCGGCGGCGATGCTCGCCGGCCTGCTGGTCGGCGTGCCAACGGTTCGGCTGCGGCGCGACTACATTTCGCTGGTGACCTTCGGCTTCGGCGAAGCGATCATCTCGGTGCTCAACAACTCGGCGCAATTGACCGGCGGCGCCGAGGGCCTGGTCAATATTCCCAAGCGCGTCGATCTGCCGCTGGTGCTCGGCAGCGTGATCGGCTGCCTGCTGCTGGTCGCCTGTTACAAGAACTCGAAATACGGACGCCAGTGTCTGGCGCTCAGGAGCGACGAGCTCGCCGCGCGTTCGATGGGGATCGACGTCAACCGTCTCAAGCTGGTGACCTTCCTGTTCGCCAGCGCGATCACCGGCTACGCCGGCGTGCTCTACGCCTTCTACGCGCAATACCTCGAACCGGGCTACTTCAACTGGACGGTGTCGGCCGAGTGGCTGATCATCGTCTTCGTCGGCGGAATCAACAGCCTGACCGGCGCCATGGTCTCGGCGCTGATCCTGTCGAGCCTGCCGGAACTGCTGCGCTTCGCCTCGGCGTGGCGAATCATCATCTACTGCGTGATCGTTCTGATCATCATCAACTACCGTCCCAACGGAATCTTCGGCGACTGGGAAATCAGCCGGTTGTGGAAGAAGTCGGCCAAGGGAGAAAAAGCATGAACGCCCCCGATCAAGCAACGCCAAGCAGCGGTCATCTCGAAGTCACCGGCCTGTGCAAGGCCTTCGGCGGCGTTCAGGCGGTCAATGGCTTTTCGTTCGACGCCAAGCCGGGCGAGATCGTCGGCATCATCGGCCCGAACGGCGCGGGCAAGACCACCGCCTTCAACCTGGTCACCGGCGTCTATACGCCCGACAGCGGCAGCGTCGTGCTCGACGGCGTTGCCCTCGGCGGTCAGCGCCAGGACGAAATCGCGCGTCAGGGCGTCGGCCGGACCTTCCAGAACATCCGGCTGTTCAAGGGCCTCAACGTTCTTGAAAACGTGATGACTGCGTCCGACCCCTACGCCGATTACAATTTCCTCGCCGCCGTCTTGTCGCTGCCGGCCAAGCGCCGAAGCGATCGCCAGGCTGCCGAGAAAGCGCGCGAATACCTCGATCTGGTCGGCCTTCGCGGGCTTGAAGACGACCGCCCGGAGGCGCTGCCCTACGGTCTGCAGCGCAAGCTCGAACTGGCGCGTGCGCTGGCTTTGCGGCCGAAGGTGATCCTGCTCGACGAGCCGGCTGCCGGACTCAATCCGAGCGAAGTTCGCGAATTCATCGACCTCGTCAAGCGCTTGCACGAGCGCTTCAATTTCACCATCGTTTTCATCGAACACCGCATGGAGGTGGTGATGAATCTGAGTCACAAATTGTTCGTCATGAGTTTCGGCAAGTTGCTCGCCAGCGGCGCGCCCGAGGCGGTGCGGCGTAACCCCGAAGTCATCGAAGCCTACATCGGCGAAGAGGAGTAAGCCTTGTCCTATCTGACGGTAGAAGATCTCCAGGTGTCCTACGGCCCGGTGCAGGCTTTGCGCGGGGTGAGCCTCAAGGTCGACGAAGGGTCGATCGTGGCTATCATCGGCGCCAACGGTGCTGGCAAGACGACGCTGCTCAATACGCTGTCCGGAATCGTCAAGCCCAAGTCGGGAGTCGTGCGCTTTCGCGGCCAGCCGTTGCCGGCCAGGGCGTGCCACATCGTTCGCGAAGGCCTGGCGCACGTTCCCGAGGGGCGCAAGATCTTCCCCGGTTTTTCGATCGAGGAGAACCTGTTGGCCGGCGCCTACATCGTTGCCGACAAGCGCCTCGTCGAGCAGCGCCGTGACGCCATGTACGCGCGCTTTCCGATCCTCGCGCAGCGCATCGGGCAGCAGGCGGGAACGCTCTCGGGCGGCGAACAGCAGATGTTGGCGATCGCGCGTGGCTTGATGTCCGACCCCGGGCTGCTGCTGCTCGACGAGCCTTCGCTGGGTCTCGCGCCGCTGGTCGTCAAGGCGGTTTTCGAGCTGATCCGCGAGATCCGCGACAGCCAGGGCAAGACCATTCTGCTCGTCGAACAGAACGCCAAAAAGGCGCTGGCGCTTTGCGATTACGCTTACGTGTTGGAAAATGGCGCCATCGTGCTCGAAGGCAAGGGCCACGACCTGCTCAACAATCCCGCGATCCGCAAGGCCTATCTGGGATCCGACGAGGCCTGACGGCACGTTGGATTTTAAATCGATGAAAAATGCCCACAACTAAACGAAAAGCCCCAACCGCGCGCGCCGCGGGCGACACCAGTCGCAACCCGGCACGCACGCGCCAGGCGATCATCGAGGCGGCGACGCTCGAATTTTCCGAGTTCGGCATCGGCGGCGCGCGAATCGACGCCATCGCGCTGCGCGCCGGGCTCAACAAGCGCTTGCTCTACTACTACTTCGGCAACAAGGACGACCTCTTTCAGGCGGTGCTCGAACGCGGCTACGAGGATATCCGCAGCGCCGAGCACGCGCTGCACCTCGACGAAATCGATCCGATCGAGGCGATCCGCAAGCTGGTCGCCTTCACCTGGAATTACTACATCGCGCACCCCGAGTTCATTTCCTTGCTCAACAGCGAGAACCTGAGCCGGGCTGCGCACCTCAAGAAATCGGCCAATATCCGGGAAATGAATTCGCCGCTGGTGCAGATGCTCGATACCGTGCTCGAACACGGTCGCTCGTTGCGCCTGTTCCGCTCGGGCGTCGATCCTGTTCAGCTCTATATCTCGATCGCTGCGCTGGCCTATTTCTATCTGTCGAACCAGCACACGCTGTCGGCGATTTTCGGTCGTGACCTGCGCCAGCCCAAGGCCGAAACCGAGCGCCTGTCGCATATCACCGAACTGGTGCTCGGCTATCTATTGCTCTGAAGTCCTTTGCGTTCGCTTGAGTTTTAGCGCCCGGCGCTTGGTCCGGTCAGCGCCAGAACGGCCTGCCGAGATGAATTTCAGTCCATACTTGCTTCGCTCGCCATTTATTTCGGCCCGCGCACAATATCGGGCGCCGTGATTCGTCTTCACTGGCATGGCTATGTCGCTGACTTCACAATCGGTCTCACCCTTGCAAGCACTGATGGCTCAACAAGACCAACGCATCGCCGAAACCATCATCCGTGAGCGAGGACGGCTGGGGAGCTTCATCCGTCAGCGCGTGTCTGATCCGGGCGAGGCCGAAGATATTCTGCAGGATGTTTTCTTCGAGCTGGTCGAGGCCTGCCGTTTGCCCGACCCGATCGAGCAGCTCGGCGCCTGGCTGTTTCGTGTCGCGCGCAATCGCATCATCGATCGGTTTCGCAAGAAGCGCGAGCTGAGCCTGCCGTCAGCACGCCAAGGGGGCGGCGACGGCGAAGACGATTATTGGCTTGAGCAGGCCTTGCCTGCCGTCGATAGCGGGCCCGAGGCCGCCTATCTGCGCGCCATGGTGTTGGAGGCGGTGGCGCTCGCTCTCGACGAGTTGCCGGCGAGGCAGCGCGAAGTCTTCATCGCCCATGAACTCGAGGGACGCAGCTTCAAGGAACTGGCCGCCGAAAGCGGCGTGAACACCAATACCTTGCTGGGCTGGAAGCGGCTCGCGGTGGTGCACCTGCGCGCCCGCCTGCGACCGCTCTACGACGAATTTTCTTGGTAAAGGAAGCGAAATGAGGATGAATTGCTCAAGCGACGAATCGTGCCGGACGTCACGCTGTTTGCGGATCGCGTTATGCGTTGTCGCCGGCATCGGCGCGCTCGGCCTGGCCGTCATGTTGCTGTGGAACTGGCTGATGCCTGCCTTGTTCGTCGGCGTCCCGCCGATCGGGTTCTGGCAAGCGCTGGGTATCCTGGCGCTGAGCAAGATTCTCTTCGGCGGTTTTCGTGGCGGCGGGCATGAGTATTGGAGGGAGCGCCGCCAACGCTGGGCGAAGATGACGCCAGAAGAGCGCGAGCAACTCAAGGCGCAGTGCGTGAGCCGCTGGGGGCGCTGGTGTGCCTCGGGTCGTGAGGGCGAGAAGCGGCCGCCGCAAGCGTGATGGAGCGAGCCGTCACGACGCGCCGAAGCAATGATCGTTGCGTGTGCGTATGAGGATGCCTCTGGTTTTGAAGTCGATCGGGAATTCGGTGTCAAGTCTTGGCGTGCTGCATGTCTTGAATGACGGCTTCCTGGCGAGCCTTCCCTTGCTACTGCCCTTCATGCAAAGGGATCTCGGTCTCGGTTTTGAATCGATCGGCTTGCTCAGCAGTATTCTGGCGTTCGCCGGCGTGGTGCTGGCTTTGCCTTCGGCGCGGATGGCCAGAAGATTCGGCGGGCCAAGAGTCCTCGGCATCGCACTGCTGCTCTATTCGGTGGCCTTCATCCTCGCCGGTTGCGCTTCCGGGCTTGTCTCGCTGAGCGTTTCCTTTGCGTTAGCCAGTATCGGCTTCGGGCTTTTTCATCCGATCGCATTCGCGCTGGTCGCTCACCGCAGCAGCGCGCAGGAGGTCGGCAAGAAGATGGGCGACTTCACCGCGGTCGGTGATCTGGGTCGGATCGGCATCGCGGCGGCGGCGACCTTTCTCGTCGCCGCACTGGGTTGGCGGGAAACGGTAATCGTCTATGGCGTGTTGCCGCTCTTGATCTTCGCGCTGTTTTTTCGCCATACTCCCGTTCACCTCGATGCCGCTGCGCAAGTCGGTGCCAAGCCTCACGGCTTGCGCTGCAGCGAAAATTTCATTTTCGCGGTCATTGCCGGCGGCCTCGACGCGCTGGCCAGTTCGTCGATCTTCATTTTCATCCCCTTTCTGCTCGTTCATCGCGGAATTCCAACGGCGCTGCTGGGCGCCTTGTCAGGCGCTTTTTTTGTCGGCAACATGTTGGGCAAGGTGCTGGTCGGCCGCGTGGTCGATAGGCTCGGTTGCTTTTGCGTCTTCGTCGTTTCGGAAGTCGTCATGGCCGCCTTGCTTTTCTATTTGAGCAGCGAGACCTCGACGGGGCTGATCGCACTGCTCTCGGTACTGCTTGGCGCAGTGACCAAGGGAACCGTTCCGGTGATCAACACGATGGTGACCAATTCGGTTCCCGATCGCGCGCTCTACGAGAAGGCATTCGGCATCGTCTCTTTCGTCGGCGGCGTTGCGGCGGTGGTCGCCCCTTACGTCTATGGCCTGGTCGCCGAGCGCTTCGGCATCGTTGCCGTCTTTCACCTCTGTGCGTGCTTCGCGCTGCTGGCGATCATTCCCGGCTCGTTGAACAGGGTGATGAAGAGACTCTAAAGGCCGACAATCGCTCGCCCAGCGCTCCAGCCCCTTGCAAAGGCGGCTAACGGACTCATCTAGCAGGCACCAGCTGATTCTCTGCGACGCCTGGCACCAAGCCTGCCGCGGTGGTCGGCGGACAAAGGAGCGATGATGGATCTGGTCTATAACAGCGAAAGCTACGCGATTGTCGCCTACCCGGTGCAGCAGGGTTTCGAGCTGGTCGATAAGCTCGCCGGCCGCAGTCTTTTTGTCCATGGATCGGTGGCGGTCGGTTTGCGTCAGGCGATCGACAGCATTCCGTACGCCGACCGCGACGAGGCATCGATCGACTCGCTACTCGACGATTATTGCGTCGGCGCGGCGCGGCCGATTGCTTACCACTGATTGCGCGAGGGTATAATCGCTGCACTTGTGGCCGGCGCGGCCACCCCAACCCAGTACTCGGGAGAGTGGCAATGCCCTACGAATCGGAATACACCGTTTTTATGCGTGACATGCTCAAGCAGCACCCCGAATGGGCCGAGGATCAACTCGTCGGCCGCGCGTTGTTGTGGGACAAGAAGATCGACCTTGCCGAGCAGCAGAGTCTGCGCGAGTCGAAAGAGGCCAATCGGCCGTATCCCTACGATGTGAACTTCGAAAAACTGTGAGTCTGTTGGCGCTCGCTTGAAAAAAACGGCCAGATCTTTCTGGCCGTTTCGTTTCTTGCCGGCGCCAAGTCAGGAGAAAGCATGTCAACTCGATTCGCCAAAAAAATCGCCCAGGCGCTCGTCTGCCTGCTTCCTTTTTCCTGCCTGTGGGCGGCGGACTACGACGCTGCGGTCAAGGCGCGGCTGATCACCAAGACCGACGTCACCGGCAACGGCGAGCTGATCAAATACCCATCGTTCGCCTCTGCGGAAGTCAGCGCGCTCGAAGTCGATATCGCGGTGGGCGCTGAAACCGGCTGGCACAAGCATCCGGTTCCGGTCTATGGCTACGTTCTGGCCGGACGTCTGCTGGTCGATATGGAAGGCGGGAAATCGCTGACCTTCAATCCCGGCGATGCCATCATCGAGGTCGTCGATGCCTGGCACAATGGCCGCAATATTGGCTGCGAGCCGGTCCGGCTCGCCGTCTTTTACCTTGGCGGCAAGGACGTTGCCAACGTCGTCAAGAGCCCGAGCGACATGGGCAAGGGGTCGCCGGCTCAGCTTGAGAAGTGCCCGGCACCATGATGTCTGAACGCTAGTCGCTCTCGTAGCGCAATTGTGTCCGTGGACGGCCCAGTTGCGCGACGTGGTCGAGCGGCAGGATGTGCGTCTGCTTGACCTTCTGCAGCGCGATATTGGTCTTGATGTGCGCCACGCCGGGCAGGCGCAGCACCCGCTTCATCATCAGTTCCGAGAACGATTGCAGGTCGGGCGCGACGATGCGCAGGAAGTAGTCGGCGTCGCCGCTCACTGAAAAACACTCCATCACCTCGGGCATCAATGCCGCAGCGTTCTCGAAAGCGTCCGACTGCGTCGTTCCGTGGCGCTCCAGAACGACCTGGGCGAAGGCCGTGACGCCAAGTCCGATGGCCGCGGGGTCGAGCAGCGCGGCATGGCCGGCGATGATGCCGACCTCTGCCAGACGCGCCAGGCGGCGGCTGATCTGCGACGGCGAGAGGTGTACCGCCTCGCCGAGTTGGGCGTTGGTTGCATTGCCTTTGCGCTGCAGCGCGTCGAGCAGCACGAGGTCATAACGGTCGAGGGTGATTGTTGGCATGATTTGGTCTATTGGCGCACAAAACGTGCATTGATTGACCAATTCTATTACAAGAACGATCACTTTGTTCGATGAAGACGAGCGACAATATTCTCGTCAATTTCGCTAGCGGAAAGTCGCCATGAACCTCACCGAATCCTTGCTCCATTCGCTCAAAGAACACGGCGCGCGCCAGATCTTCGGTATCCCCGGCGATTTCGCGCTGCCTTTCTTCCGCATCATCGAGCAGTCGAAAATTCTGCCGCTTTACACGCTCTCGCACGAGCCCGGCGTCGGCTTTGCCGCCGACGCTTCGGCGCGGGTGACGATGAGCCTCGGGGTGGCGGCGGTGACCTACGGCGCCGGCGCGCTCAATATGGTCAACGCGGTCGCCGCCGCCTACTCGGAAAAATCGCCGGTGGTCGTCCTTTCGGGCGGGCCGGGCAAGGGCGAGTCGCGTTCGGGGCTGCTCTTGCACCATCAGGCCAAGACGCTCGACTCACAGTTGCAGATGTTCAAGGAAATCACCTGCGATCAGGTCAAGCTCGACGACGCGGCGCGCGCGCCGGCCGACATCGCGCGAGTTCTCGCCAATTGCCTGCGCAACTCGGAGCCGGTCTATATCGAAATTCCGCGCGACATGGTCGCGCTGCCCTGCGCGCCGGTGATCAGGCAGGACGATCCGGAGATCGACCGCGACGCGCTCGACGCCTGCGTCGATGAGATCCTGGCGCGCCTCTCGCAGGCCACATCGCCGGTGCTGATGGCCGGCGTCGAAGTGCGCCGTTTCGGCTTGGAAGAGCAGGTGGCGCTGCTTGCGCGCCGTCTCGGCCTGCCGGTGGTCACCAGTTTCATGGGCCGCGGCCTGCTCGCCGAGCACGATGCGCCGCTGGTCGGAACCTATATGGGCGTCGCCGGATTGCCCGAGGTGACGCGTCTGGTCGAGGAGTCAGACGGTCTGTTCCTGCTCGGCGAAATCGTTTGCGACACCAATTTTGCGGTATCCGAAACCAAGATCGACATGCGCAAGACGATCCAGGCGCTCGACGGTCAGGTCACCATCGGTTATCACAGCTATGCGCAGCTGCCGCTCGCAGCGCTGGTCGAGCGCATGCTCGAACGGGTCGAAGTACACGAGCGCTCTTTTGCGGTCGTACGCCAGACTTTTTGTTACAACCTGCCGGCCGACGAGCAATGCATCGCGCCGACCGACATCGCGACCGCGGTCAACGATCTGATGGCGCGCCACGGCAAGATGACGATCGCCTCGGACATGGGCGATTGCCTGTTTACGGCGATGGAGATCGAACAGACCGCGCTGGTCGCCCCCGGCTATTACGCGACGATGGGCTACGGCGTTCCGGCAGGCCTTGGCGTTCAGGCGGCGACCGGCGAGCGGCCGCTGATCCTGGTCGGCGACGGCGCCTTTCAGATGACCGGGTGGGAGCTGGGGAACTGCCGTCGCTACGGTTGGGACCCGATCGTCCTGGTTTTCAACAATGAGAGCTGGGAGATGCTGCGAACCTTCCAGCCCGAATCGTCGTTCAACGACCTGGGGCGCTGGGATTTCGCGCAAATGGCCGCCGGGCTGGGCGGCGACGGCGTTCGGGTGAGTACGCGCGGGCAGTTGAAAGCCGCTCTGGACAAGGCGGTGGCGACGCGCGGTCGGTTTCAGCTGATCGATATTTCGATCCCGCGCGGCGTGCTATCGACCGTATTGCAGCGCTTCGTTGCTGGCGTGAAGCGGATCAATGCGGTGAAGTAGGGCGGCGGTCAGGCCGCCGCTTCAGCCGGCCGTTTGACGGACTTCAGGCCAAGGCCTGCACGTTGAAAGGCGAGCCTTGGCACGATTGCGGCGCACGTTGAAATTTCCTGAGTTTCGACAGCGCATTGCCGAGGTCGCGCCAGGCCTGCGCCAGGTACGGGACGCGTAGCGTGGCCTCGCGAGCACACGCGACGGCCGCCGAATCAAGCGGCGACGTTTGCTGTGTGGCAAGCGCGCAGTCTGGGCTGTGCTCAAGCTGATCAAAGAGGCGCATCGCTTCGTTGATCCGTCCGGTGCGATAGTAAACGAGACCGAGAAACTTGAGCGAGACCTGATCGCGGGGAATCGCTGTGTGGATGTTGTTGGCAATGGTTTCCGCTTTGCTGAACTCTTTGCGCTCGTAGAAGCTGCCGAGCAGGTTGATCAGGGTGCTAATCATGACAAGTCCTTTTGATGAATATACGTAGTCGCGAAATTCCGCCGCTTGCGTAGTGCTGACAGTGATGATCGTAGCGACAAGCGAGGATCCCGTCTGTGGTGACTTCGCCGGGGTTGTGTAGCATGGTGTAACCCTGAGGCCGAATGTAGCGCCGCGCGCCGTTGGCCTGGGCGGATGTCATCCGGCATCGCTTCGCTTTTCAACATGACAGAGGAAATATATGACTTCAAGCAGCCACAGCCTTCCAGCGTCGATGCTCGCGATCGACATCCGGCAGCCCGGTGAACCCGAAGAACTCGTCGCGGCGAACCATCCGTTGCCGGCGATCGGTGCGCGCGAGCTTCTGGTTCGCGTCGTCGCCGCTGGCGTCAATCGCCCCGACGTCTTTCAGCGGCGCGGGGCCTACCCGCCGCCGCCGGGCGCATCGCCGATTCCGGGTCTTGAATTTTCCGGCGAGGTGGTCGCCGTCGGCGAGCGCGTCGCGCGCTACCGCGTCGGCGATCTCGTCTGCGCGTTGGTCGCGGGCGGCGCTTATGCCGAGTACTGCGCGGTCGATGAGCGCAATGCCTTGCCGGTGCCCGCGGGACTGACGCTGCTCGAGGCCGCAGCGCTGCCCGAAACCTTCTTTACGGTCTGGGCCAACGTCTTTCAGCGCGGGCGCCTCAAGGCCGGCGAGACGGTCCTCATCCACGGCGGAACGTCGGGCATCGGCACCGTCGCGACGATGCTCGCCAAGGCCTTTGGCGCGACGGTCTTGGTCACCGTCGGCTCCGCCGAGAAATGCCGGGCGGCGCTGGAACTGGGCGCTGACGCCGCGATCAATTATCGCGAACAGGACTTCGTCGCCGAAACCAAGCGACTGACCGGTGGGCGCGGCGCCGAGGTGATCGTCGACCTCATCGCCGGCGACTACGTCGCGCGCAACTACGCCGCCGCCGCGGTCGATGGCCGCATCGTGCAGATCGGCATCCAGAACGGCGTCGCGCACGAGGTCAATTTCGGGCTGATGCTGGTCAAGCGCCTGACGCACATGGGATCGACGCTGCGCTCGCGCAGCATCGAAGACAAGGCGACGATCGCGCGCGAACTAGAGCAAAGCGTCTGGCCGCTGCTCGCCGCCGGCCAGGTCAGGCCGAGGATCTTCAAGACCTTCGCGCTTGAAGAGGCGGCGCAGGCGCATGCGCTGATGGAATCGAGCGCGCACATCGGCAAGATCATGCTGACGACCGCGGCGCCCGGCGCCCTGTAAGGGCGACCCTACTGCGGATGCAGCGGGCAGACGACGCGCTTGACCGCCGGATCTTCGTGGTGCGGATGAATGGTGAAGCCGAGCGTGGTCATCAGGCGGAACATCTTGGTGTTCTGCGACAGCACGTCGCCGACCACGGCGCGGTAGCCTTTCTGCCGCGCGCATTCGATCAGCGCGCTCATCAGCTTGCGGCCGACGCCGTGTTTTTGCCAGTCGTCGGCAACGGCCAGCGCGAATTCGACTGTCTCGCCGTCGGGGTTGGTGACGTAGCGCGCCACGCCGATCTGCACGTCGCGCCCGTCGGCGCCGGGCAGGGTGGCGATCAGCGCCATTTCGCGGTCGTAGTCGATTTGCGTGAAGCGCACCAGCATCGCCTGCGTGAGTTCGCGCAGCGTGTCCATGAAGCGGTAATACTTGCTCTCGTCGGACAGGCCGGTGACGAATTCCTGCTCCATCTCGGCGTCTTCGGGGCGGATTGGACGAATGGTGATGGTGCTCCCGTCGGGCTGCTCCCATTCCTGGATCAGATGCACCGGATAGGGGTGGATCGCCATGTGCGAATAGCGGTCGCCGGTGGTCGCCGCGTAGTCGATGACGATTCGCGCGTCGGCGGCGATCACGCCGTGTTCGTCGACGATCAGCGGATTGATGTCGAGCTCGTGCAGCCAGGGCAATTCGCAGACCATTTCGGAAATGTTGAGCAGCGCTTCTTCGAGCGCATTCATGTCGATCGCCGGCATGTCGCGGAATTCGCCGAGCAGCTGCGCGGCGTGCGTCGAGCCGATCAGATCCTGCGCCAGGAAGCGGTTGAGCGGCGGCAGCGCGACCGAGCGGTCGCTGAAGATTTCGACTTCGCTGCCGCCGGCGCCAAAGGTGATGATCGGGCCGAAGGTCGGGTCGCGAACGACGCCGATCATCAGCTCGCGGCCGTTCGGGCGCGCCAGGTAGGGTTCGATCGAGACGCCGTTGATGCGCGCGCTCGGATGCTTCTTCTGCACCGTTTCGATGATGTCGTGATAGGCGTTGCGTACCGCCGGGGCGTTGGTGATGTTGAGGCGAACGCCGCCGGCTTCGGTCTTGCGGATGAGGTCGGGCGAATCGACTTTCATCGCCACCGGGAAGCCGATCTGTTCGGCGAGCAGCAGCGATTCGGTCGGCGTTCGCGCGACCATGGTTTGCGCGACCGGGATGCGGAAGGCGCGCAGGATCGCTTTCGACTCCATTTCGGAGAGCACCTTGCGGTGCTCCTGCAGCACCGCCTCGATCAGCATGCGGGCGCCTTCGGTTTCCTGCTGGGTGCGCTTGGACGAGCCTTCGGGCGTTTGCAGCAGCAGCTTCTGGTTACGGTAGTAGGTCGAGATATGATAATAAAGTTCGATCGCCGCCTCGGGCCGGCGGAACGCCGGGATTCCCGCTTTTTCCATCGCTGCGCGGCCTTCGGCGACCTGATCTTCGCCCATCCAGCAGACCAGCATCGGCTTTGACTGCTGTTCGCTGATTTCGATCACCACCTGCGCGACCTCCATCGGCTTGGTCATCGCCTGCGGCGAGAGCATGATCAGCAGGCCATCGACACCCTCGTCGTGGGCGAGCGCGAGAATGGCGTCGCGATAGCGCGCCGGGGTGGCGTCGCCGCGGATGTCGATCGGATTGCTGCGCGACCAGGTCGATGGCATCTTGGCGTTGAGCGCCTGCATCGTTTCGGCCGACAACTCGGGGAGCGGAATCTCGAGATCGCCGGCGCGATCGGCGGCCATCGCGCCTGGGCCGCCGCCGTTGGTGATGATCGCCAAGCGCTTGCCCTGCGGCCGGAACTTCGACGCCAGCGCTTTCGAAGCGTAAAAGAGCTGGCCGATGTTCTGCACGCGAACGACGCCCGAACGGCGCACCGCGGCGTCGAAAACGGTGTCGGAGCCGGCGACCATTCCCGAGTGCACCTTGACCGCCGCCGAACCCGCAGCGTGGCGGCCGGCCTTGAGCAGGATGATCGGTTTGATGCGCGCCGCCGAGCGCAGGGCGCTCATGAAGCGGCGCGAGTTGCGGATGCCCTCGATGTAAAGCAGGATGTAATGCGTGCGGTTGTCGTAGACCAGGTAATCGAGAATCTCGCCGAAGTCGACGTCGGCGGTGCTGCCCAGCGAGACCACGCTCGAGAAGCCGACGCCGTTGCTCTTGGCCCAGTCGAGAACGGCCGAGCAGATGGCGCCCGACTGCGAGATCAGCGCGAGGTTGCCGGCGTTGGCCGAAGCGCGCAGGAAAGTCGCGTTGAGCTTGAGTTCGGGGCGGATGATTCCCAGGCAATTGGGGCCGAGTACCCGCACGTTGTAGCTGCGCGCGATCTCGAGCGTTTTGCGTTCGAGCGCGGCGCCTGAATGGCCGGCTTCGGAAAAGCCGGCGGTGATGATGATGACGTTCTTGATGCCGCTGCGCCCGCATTGCTCGACGATTTCGGGAACCGTCTGCGCGCGCGTGGCGATGATCGCCAGCTCGACGCGCGCGCCGATCTCCTCGATCGACTTGTACGCCTGCTGGCCCTGAACGGTCTCGTGCTTGGGGTTGATCGGATAGAGCCGCCCCTTGTAACCCGAGACCAGGATGTTCTTGAACAGGAAATGGCCGACCGAATCTTCTCGATCCGATGCACCGATCACGGCCACCGATTTGGGTTCGAAAAGACTACGCAGATAGTGTTGTTCGAGCATCGGTATCCCCTTGGACGAGGTTTTCGCAGTTGTTTGAATCCTCAAGGCAAGCTAGCACAGAAAGCGGGGCGTGTCTTCAGGCGTCGGCGGCTAATTTTGGGTATCCGTAACCGGAGCTTGATCTTTCGTTGCGCGCCGCAGTATTGTGGCGGAATGCATTGAGCGCATCGTCGTCCGGGTTCGGCCAGCTGCCGACCTTCGGTTCCTCAACGAAGCCGCCAGACGTGTGGCCGGTGTACTTCGGAGCCTGCCCGGGCCAATTCACACCACTCGGCCTGAACGGTCTCTAAGGGACTTCCTGTCAACCCCGCCAAATTTTAAATCTGGCTGTCAGCCCGGTTCATTGTCGTTGATCAAGATGTATTGATGTTC
>JAGTRW010000076.1 GCA_018262095.1 Pseudomonadota bacterium | reverse complement strand
GGCCAGCGCGTCTTCCGACGACTTGCGCGCGATGCCGTCGGTGGTCTTGGCGTTGTCGGTGTTCTGCGCGATCGACGCCGACATCTGCTCGATCGCCGAGGTCGTCTCCTCGAGACTCGCCGCCTGCTCCGACGTCGCCTGCGACAGCACCTGCGAGGTCGATGCCACCTGCGTCGAGGCGTTGGTCAGTTCATCGGACGACGAGCGCACCTGAGCAATGATTGTCGATAGTTTGTCGACCGTATTGTTGACGCTGGTCTGCAAGACGCCGAAGTCGCCCTGATAGTCGGCGTCGATGCTCTGCGTCAGGTCGCCCCGTTCGACCGCCGCCATCACGCGCTTGACGTCGTTGAGCGGCTCGACCACCGCATTCATGGTCGCGTTGATGCCTTCGATAATGGCGCGGAATTCGCCCTGGTGCTTGGCGGCATCGGCGCGGGTCGCCAATTTTCCTTGTTGCGCGGCGCCCGACAGCGCATTGGCGTCGGCGACCAGCGTCTGGATCGTCGCGCTCATCTGCTGCATCGACGCCATCAGGCTGCTCGAATCGCCCGGCTTCAACTCGATCCGGCTCGACAGATCACCGACCGCAATTCGTTTGGCGACCTCCGCCGCAACCCCGGGTTCGCCGCCAAGTTGTTTCATCGTGCTGCGGAAAACGTAAAGACCGAGCAACAGGATCGCCAGCACGGCGACGCCAGCCACCGCATTCATCACCATCGACATCACCGACATCTGCGCCGAACTGCTCTGGGCATAGTCTTCGCTGAGTTTGCTGTTGATCTCGATCAGCTTGTCGATTCCGGCGGTCAGCGCATTGGCGCTCGGCGCGACGGTGCGGCGGTGTTTTCCGATCGCCACGAAGAGCGCCTCAAGCTCGGCTTTTGACTTGACCTTGGCAATCTCGGCCAGCATCGCGTTGAGCTTGTCGTTAAGGACTTTCCATTCGGCCCAGTCCTTCTTGGCCTGTTTCCAGATCTCTTCTTCCTCAGGCGACCTCGGCAAGGGCTCGTATATCTTGGCGCCCTTTTCCATGCGTGCGAAGGCGGCATATTTCTTCTCGAGCAGCCCGCCAATCTTGCTTGACGCCTCTTCGTCGATTTCAAGAAGCTCCATCTCGCGGTTGGCGACGCGGCCTTCGAGTTGACCGCGGGCGATCGTCATCAGCCCCAAAACCGACGGCAGGTAATTGCCGCCCAGTTCCTTGACCGCTCCGCTACCTGAGCGCATTCCGACAATGCCGGAAAGAGACGCGCTGACAATCGCCACGACGGCTACCGCGATCAAAGCGATCAGTTTGGCCTTGATGGTTGAAAACATGAGTTTCTCCTTTGTCTTTCGAAAATTTCTACTGCCGTCGGCGGCCACCGCCGCATCCGGCCTCAAATACCGTCGAGCGCGCCCCGGCTCACGGCGCCGTCAGTGCCGCAGCGCTTGCCGCGACCTTGCGCCGCACTGCGCAATGGCGCACCAGCGCCGGCACGTCGAGAATCATGCCGACTTCGCCGTTGCCGATGATGGTCGATCCCGACACTGCCGGCACTTCGGCAAAGAGCGGGCCGAGCGGCTTGATCACCGTCTGGCACTTGCCGTAGATGCGATCGACGACGAGCCCGGCGCGCCGGCTGCCGAAACGAACGACGATCACGCGCGGCCGCGGATGCGCCGCGCCCTGCTCGCCGAACACGTCGCGCAAGCGGATGAACGGCAGCGCCTCGTCGCGTTGTTCAAAGTAATCCAGCTCGCCGACGTCGGGCGGCAGTTCGATGCATTCGACGACCATGTCGAGCGGAATGATGAAATTGGACCCGCCGACGCCGACATGAAAACCGTCGATGATCGCCAGCGTCAGCGGCAGGCACAGCCGCATGGTCGTGCTCTGCCCCGGCACCGATTCGATGTCGAGCGTTCCACGCAGCGCTTCGATGTTGCTGCGCACAACGTCCATGCCGACGCCGCGCCCCGAGAGGTTGGTCACTTTCTCGGCGGTCGAGAAGCCCGGCGCCAGGATCAGCCGATAGACGTCCTGGTCGGACAGGATGTCGTCGGCGCCGACCAGTCCGGATTCGACCGCCTTCTTGAGGATGCGCTCGCGATCGAGACCGCCGCCGTCGTCCTTGACTTCGATGTTGATGCTGCCCGATTCGTGATAGGCGTTGAGCTCGACCGTGCCGCGCGCCGGCTTGCCGGCGGCCAGGCGCTTCTGCGCCGACTCGATGCCGTGGTCCATCGAGTTGCGCACCAGGTGCATCAAGGGGTCGCCGATCTTGTCGACCATCGACTTGTCGAGTTCCGACTCGGCGCCGTGAATCGACAGTTCGATGTCCTTGCCCAGTTCGCGCGAGACGTCGCGAACGACGCGCGGGAAACGCGAGAACACTTCGCCGATCGCCACCATGCGCAGGCGCAGCGCCATGTCGCGGATGTCTTCGACCAGCGAGAGCAGCACCTCGGCCGATTCCATCAGCGCGGGTTGGTTGATGCGGCTGATCTGCAGATGCGTACCGACGCCGGCGATCACCAGTTCGCCGACCCGGTCGATCAGCGCGTCGAGCCGCTCGGCCGGCACCTTGACGCTCTTCGACTCGACTACGCGCTTGTCTTCGACGCGCTTTTGCTTGTCGGCCGCCGCTTCGACGACGACCGGCTGGACCGCGCCGTGCTCGACCAGGATGTCGCCGATGCGCGCATGGTCGGGTCCGCTGCCCTGTTCGGCGAGCGCCTCTTCGAGTTCCTTGGCGGTCACCGAGCCGCAGGCGATCAACAGCTCGCCGATGCGCGCCACGTCGCCCTTCTGCGCTTCGATCAGCGCGAGGTATTCCGAAATCCGGCTGTTGGGCGGAACGATCACGATCGTCGCGCCGTCCTGGATAAACTCGAACACGCCTTCGATCTCGGCCTTGCTCGCCGAACTGCGCAGCGCGACTTCAAAGCCAAGATAGAAGAGTTCGGGATCGGCGTCGGCAAACGCCGGCAAATCGTCGAGGATCGTTTCGACGTGAACGAGCGTGCCGTACTGGCTCAGGTAGTTGATGAAGGCCAGCGGGTCCATGCCGTCCTGCAACACCTTGCGGCTAAAGCGCAGCGACAGGTGCCAGTGGTCGGAACCCAGCGCGCCGCCACCGCTGGCGGTGATCTCTGGCTCCGGCGCGGGTTCCTGTGCGCCGCCGGAAACGCTGGCGGTGGTCGCCACCGCGCCGCCGCCGAGCACGGTCTGCAGGCGAGCGAGCAGTTCGTCGCTGCGCGCGACCGGGACCTCGGTATTTTCGGCGATGGCTGCGATCAGGTGCGAAATCTGGTCCTGGCACTCGAGCAGCAGGCTGATCAGCTCGCTTGAAAAATGCATCTCGCCCTGGCGCAGCCGGTCGAGGACGTTCTCGACGACATGCGTGAAACGCACGACCTCGTCGAGGCCAAACAGTCCGCCCGAACCCTTGATCGTATGCGCGCAGCGAAACAGCGCATTGAGGTCATCGTCGCCGCACGCGCCGTCTTCGGCGCGCAGCAGGATCTCCTCCATCTGCGCCAGCAACTCGCCGGCTTCCTCCATGAAGGTACCCAGTGCTTGCGCCAGTACGTCGGATCCATTACTCATTGTCTAACCCTCAGTTTGAAACCACGGCGAACACGGCGGGCACAGCGAAAAACTTGAGTTTTTTGGTTCTCTGATGACCCACACGCGGGATCATTCATCAATACGATATGACTTATCGCTTTTTCGCCGTGTGCGCCGTGCCCGCCGTGGTTAACCGCATTTTCCAGCCTCACGACTGGCTCGCCGCGATGAACAGCGGGTCGCCGAGCGCGCCGCCCAGGTTGGCGAGGTCAACCAGCCGCAGGACCTCCGGCGGGTGATTGACGAAGCGCACGTCGCTGCCCGGATTGCGCTTGACGATCAGCATCAGTTGCAGGCCGGCGGTATCGATCTCGGTGACCCCCGACAGATCGACCTCGATCTCGCTCGCCCTGCCCATCGCCTCGGCCAGCGCCGACTTGATTTCGGTCACGCTGTAGATCGTCAGTTCGCCTGACAGCATCACCCGCGCGCCATTGCCCGCGTATTCGACCTTGGTGCTCATCGCCGCCTCACATCAATAGTTTGGAGACCACCGCCAGCAACTGCTGGGGCTGGAACGGCTTGACGACCCACGCCTTGGCGCCGGCGTCCTGCCCCGCCTTCTTCTTCTCGTCCGACCCTTCGGTGGTCAGCATGATCACCGGCATGAACTTGTAGGTCGCGATCTTCTTGAGTTCGCGAACGAAGGTAATGCCGTCCATATTGGGCATATTGACGTCGCTGATCACCAGATGGATCTTCTGGCCGGAGAGTTTGGCCAGCGCGTCCTTGCCGTCGCACGCTTCGATCACGTCGTAGCCGCCGCCCTTGAGCGCCATCCCCACCACCTGCCGCATCGA
>JAGTRW010000006.1 GCA_018262095.1 Pseudomonadota bacterium | reverse complement strand
CGCTCACTTCCAGCCAAATCACCGCGAACACGTAGTGGCGGCCGGCGTCGGGCGGCAAGCTGCCGCCGCGGTCGGCGAAAGCGGCGATGGTGCCGACGATGGGGTGGCCCAGGTAATTGTCGCCGAAGGCGATCGGCGCCGCGTAACGAACGCCCGGCGTCCTCATGGCCTTGGCCAGGACCTGGCCGTCGACGAGCGGAATCGCCTGCAGGCGCAGGTAGACGCTGGTCAGCACCAGTTGCGTCGGGCTGCCCGGCGCGCCGATCAGCAGGTCGAAGTCGTCGGCGGCGCGCGCGCTGCCTTGGCGCAACGCGCGTTCCTGCGCGATCACGGCGACGCCGATGGCCATCGCGATGGCGATCAGCGCCAGCGTGATGATCACCAGCAGGCGGTTGCGGCGGTAATCGGCGACGACCACCGGCAGCGGGTTAAACATGGCTCTCCTCGATTTCGTGCAGGACGCCGCCGCGCAGTTCGAGCTGCCGATCGAGGCGCGCCAGCAGATGGGCTTCGTGCGAGACGACGATCAGCGTCGCGCCGTGTTCGCTGACCAGGTCGAGCAGCAGCGCGCTGACGATCTCGCGGTTGTCGGCATCGAGGCTCGCCGTCGGCTCGTCGGCGAGAATCACCTCGGGCTTGAAGAGCAGCGCCCGCGCCACCGCGACGCGCTGGCGTTCGCCGCGCGAGAGCAGCTCGGCACGGCGGTTGGGCGCGCCGACACGGGCTAGCAGTTCGCCGGCGCGCTGCTTGAGCGCGGGCGACGCGCGCCAGGAATTGAAGCTCGCCGGCAGCAGAATGTTGCCGAGCGCCGAGAGTCCTTCGACCAGATGGAAGTCCTGAAAAACGAGTCCGAGCCGTTGCGCGCGCCAGCGCGCCAGTGCCGCGGCCGGCAGCGCAGCGATGTCGTCACCGCCCCAGCGGATGCTGCCGCGATCGACCGGCTCGATCCCGGCCAGGCAGTGCAGCAGCGTCGACTTGCCGGCGCCCGAGGCGCCGCGAATTCCCAGCGTCTGGCCGTGCGCGATCGACAGCTGATCGACGCGCAGCAGGTCCGACGCTTGTCCGGCAAAGCGGAAGCTCAGTTCAGAAACGTGCAGGTCGCCGGTCGCCATGCGCTTCAATTGAGCTTGTGAAAGACCGAATCGCGCAGCCGCAGCTGGCTCACGAATCCGGTGTTGACGTCGATGAACGAGCCGACCTCGAGCGTCCCCTCGACCTCGATGCGTTCGGAGAAATTGCTCGGGATCACCGTCTTCGCCGCATAGACGACGACGATGTCGACCGGCCATTCGGCGTCCGACGAACAGAACGGGCAGATCGCGACCGGCTCGCGCGTCAGCACGAAGAAGTTGCTCTCCGGCTTGAGCGGCGGCGCCATATAACCGCGCAGGCGGACGCTGCGCCCCCGGAGCTCGAGCGTACGGTCGGCGAACTTGAGGCCGAGCACGGTGTTCGACTTGTAGAGCGTATCGAAAGAGAGCAGCTCGGCGGCGCGCAACAGAGGGCTTGCCAGCAGCGCGACGACGCCGAGCAGAAACCGGCGGCGCGAGCCGCCGGCCGCAGCAATCGCGTTTCCCACGGTTACTTGGACTTGCCTTGCGGCGCCAGCGCCAGCGCCTCGGCCATGACGCGGAAGAGGTCGGAATTCTCCAGCTGGCCGTGTACGCGCTGCGCGCCCGGACCCTGCGCCGTGAGCACGACGTCGTCGCCGGTATGCACGCCCTGGTTGGCGGCATCAGGCCCCGAGTTGGGCAGGTTGCCGACGCGCAGCACGGCGCCCGCAACGTTCTTGTACTTCTCGTTGGCGACCATCACGCCGTCGCCGTTCTTGATCGCCGGGACGAATTCGCCGTCCATGAACGGCTGATAGGTGTCGTAATAGTCGGGCGTGCTGCCGAAAACCAGGCGCAGGCGGCGCGAGACGTCGACCTTGTTGGGATAGCCGTCAGCGTCGGGCGCCGGGTAGTTGGGGAAGCCGGCGCTGGCGTAGACACCGACCTTGTTGCGCATCTCGCTGCCCGGCTTGTCGTCGTCGACGGTGCCGACCAGGCTGACGCCGTGCGTATGGTCGGCGGTGACCAGGATCAGCGTCTTGCCGCCGTTCTGCTTGTCCCACTGCTGCGCCGCCCTGACCGCGTCGTCGAGCATGATCGTGTCGTAGATCGCGCGCTCGGGGTCCATCGAGTGCGAGTACTTGTCGATGCGCGCCGATTCGACCATCAGCACGAAGCCCTTCTTGTTGCGCGACAGCACCTTGATCGCCGCGCGCATTTCTTCGACGACGTCGGGCTGGTCGGGGAACTTGGCGACCGAGCCCTTTTTGAGGAATTTGAGGTCGAGCGCGCCGTCGACGTTGCCCGTGTTGTAGAGGCCGAGCAGCTTGGTCGTCTTGGCCTGATCGGCCGCTTCGTTCATTTCACCCTTGGTCGTCGCGAAGGCGTAGCCGGCGCCCTTGAACTGCTCGATGTAATCGATGTCGTCCTTGCGCTTCGACCCCGGCGTGCTCTTCGGCAGGAAGTTGGGCGAACCGCCGCCCATCAGCACGTCGATCTTGGCGTCGTAGAACATCTTGACGATGTCGTTGAAGTCAGAGCGACGTCGGGTGTGCGCGGCCATCGCCGCGGGAGTGGCGTCCTCGATCTCGGAGTTGGTCACCGCGCCGACCGCCAGGCCCTGGCGCTTGGCAACTTCGGCGATCGTTTCGACCTTGGGGTGGTCGAGCGAATTGGCGGCGCGCGAGCAATAGACGCCGAGCGCATTGACGCAGCTCTTGTGGCCGGTGGTGTAAGCGTGCGCGGCGTTGGCCGAGTCGGTGATGATCGAGTCGGTGCCCTGGGTGGTCATCAGTGCCATATAGGGCATCTCGTCCATCGCCAGCTTGCCCTTGATCTTGCCGTCCTCGACGCCCTTCGAGAGCAGGCGCGCGGCGGTGCGGTGGGCGACCGAAAAGCCGTCGCCGATGAACAGGATCACGTTGCGGGCGGCGGCCCTGGCCGGCGTGCCGTAGACGTTCCAGGTCACCGAACTGCGGTGGGTGCCGTCGGTCGCGCTCACCGTGTAGGTTCCCGGTTTGCTGATCGTCGCGTCGCGCAGCAGCAGGCTGGAAACCGGCTTGCCGTCCTCGCGCGCGATCAGTTCGACGCTGCCGCCGAGCACGCGGGCAACGTCCTTGCCGTTGACCGTGAGCTTGAGCGCGGCGACGTCTTCGATCAGGCCGGGGAATTCGACCTTGAGGTCGAAATGCGATCCGGCGAGGATTTCGGCGCGGTTGATCGGATAGATCGTCTGCGCGCTGGCGGGCAGCGCAAAGAAACAGCAGCCGGCCAACAGCGCGGCGACGAGCGGAACGGTACGCATGGGTCTGATCCTTGATGAAATGGTTCAAGGAGGAGAGCTTAGGCGCCGGCGATTACGAATTTGTGACAGGCGCAACTTACGGCCGACGGCGCCCCAGCATGCGGCTCACCTTGCCGATCAGGTCGTCGACGTAGGTGTAGACCACCGGAATGACCAGCAGACTCAGGAAGGTCGAGGTGATCAGTCCACCGATGACGACGATCGCCATCGGCGCGCGGAAGCTCGGGTCGGTACCCAGGCCCAGCGCGATCGGCATCATCCCGGCGCCCATCGCCACGGTGGTCATGATGATCGGCCGCGCGCGCTTGCGGCAAGCGTCGAGCAGCGCCTGCCAGCGGTCGAGCCCGTGCTCGCGGCGCGCCAGCACGACGTAGTCGATGAGCAGGATCGAGTTCTTGGTGGCGATTCCCATCAGCATGATCATGCCGATCATCGACGGCATCGACAGCGCGGTGCGCGTCACGAACAGCGCCAGGAAAGCGCCGGGAACCGACAGCACCAGCGCCGCCAGGATGGTCACCGGCAGCACGAAATCCTTGAACAGCAGGACCAGCACGATGTAGATGCAGAGCACGCCGGTGGCCATCGCCAGCGCGAAGCTCTGGAACAGCTCGCCCATCGCCTCGGCGTCGCCGACCGTCGTCTGCAGCACGCCGGGCGGCAGTTTCTGCAAGCTGGGCAGCGCCAGCGCCTGCTTCTCGATCTCGCCGAGCGGCTGGTTGTTGAGCTCGATTTCGAAATTGATGTTGCGCAATCGATCGTAGCGGTCGATCTCGGCCGGCCCGCCGGCGATGGTCAGGCTGGCGACGTTGTATATCATCACCGGACCGTGCTTGCCCGGAACCGTCAACCGTTCGAGCAGCCCGAGGTCCCGGCGGGATGATGGCGGCAGCTTGACGACGATAGCCACCTGGCGCTGCGCCAGGTTGAGCTTGGCCAGTCCCTGCTCGTAGTCGCCGGTGGTGGCGATGCGCAAGGTGTCGGCGATCGCCGCCGAAGTCACGCCGAGGTCGGCCATTCGCGCGAAATCGGGACGGATCACCAGCTCCGGGCGAACCAGGCTGGCCGTCGTCGTGATATTGCCGATGCCGGCCAAGGTGCGCAGCTCGCGCTCGACCAGGCGCGCGTGTTCGGCGAGCAGCGGGCCGTTCTCGCTGGCCAGCACCAGGATGTATTTTTCGTTGGCGCCGGCCAGGCCAACCTTGACCTGGACGCCGGGTAGCTCGGCGAGCGTCGCGCGCAGCTCGCGCTCAATGCTCATCTTGGTGACGCCACCGCGCGCCTTGCGCGGCGTCAGATTGATCGTCAGCGTCGCCTTGCGCACCTCGGCCGCGCTGCTCGGCGCGAAAGGATCGCTGCCCGCTGCGCCACCGCCGATGGCGGTGTAGACCAACTTGACGTGCGGATTCTTTTCGACCAGCAGGCGCGCCTTCTCGGCCACCGCGAAAGTTTCCGCGAAGGTACTGCCCGGCGCCAGCGACAGATAGACCTGCGTCTGCGACATGTCGTCGGCAGGCATGAAGCCGGTCGGCAGCCACGGTACCAGCGCGAACGAGCCGCAGAAGAAAATTGCCGCGGCGAGCATGGTCAGCGCGCGATGCTCGAGGCAGCGGCTCACCCAAGCACGGTAGCGGGCCAACCAGCGCGGCTCGGCGTGCTGACCGAGCGGTTTGAGCAGGTAGGCGGCCATCATCGGCGTCAGCATGCGCGCGACGACCAGCGAGAAGAAGACGGCGATCGCTGCGGTCCACCCGAACTGCACGAAGAACTTGCCGGCGACGCCGCTCATGAAAGCCGTCGGCAGGAAAACGGCGATCAGCGTGAAGGTCGTCGCGATGACCGCCAGGCCGATCTCGTCGGCCGCCTCCATCGCCGCCTGGTAGGGCGTCTTGCCCAGGCGCAGGTGACGCATGATGTTCTCGATCTCGACGATGGCGTCGTCGACCAGGATGCCGACGATCAGCGACATCGAGAGCAAGGTGACGACGTTGAGCGTAAAACCCATCAAATGCATCACGGCGAACGCCGGAATGATCGACAGCGGCAGCGCTGCAGCCGAAACGAGCGTGGCCCGCCAGTCGCGCAGGAACAGCCAGACGACGATGACGGCGAGGATCGCGCCCTCGATCAGCAGCGACATCGATCCTTCGTAGTTCTCGCGAACCGGATCGACGAAATTGAAGGCCTCGACGATCGCGATGTCCGGGTAATCCGCCTTGAGCTGCTCGAGCGTTCCCTTGACGTTGTCGGCGACCTCGACCTCGCTGGCGCCGCGCGAGCGCGTGATTTCGAAACCGACCACCGGCTGGCCGTTGAGCAGCGCCGCCGAACGCACTTCGGCGACGCTGTCGCGAACGCTCGCGACCTGATCGAGGCGGATTTTGCGGCCGTCGGAAAGAACGAGTTCGAGCGCTGCCAGTTCGACCGCCGACTGCACCGTGCCGATGGTGCGCACCGACTGCTCGATGCCGCCGACGTCAGAGCGCCCGCCCGACGCTTCCTGCTGAATCTGGCGCAGCTGGCGCGAAATATCGGCGGCGGTGGCGTTGAGCGACAGCATGCGCGCCGGATCGAGCTCGACCTGCACTTCGCGAGAGACGCCACCGACGCGCGCCACTGCGCCGACGCCGCGAACGCTGAGCAATCGCTTGCTCACCGTGTTGTCGACGAACCACGACAACGCCTCGTCGTCCATTCGCGTCGAAGCGACCGTATAGGTCAGGATCGGCGAACCGGAGACGCTCATCTTGCTGACCACCGGGTCCTTGAGCTCGCCCGGCAGGTCCGAGCGGATTCGCGACACCGCGTCGCGGACGTCGTCGAGCGCTTCCTGGGTCGGCTTCTCGAGGCGGAATTCGACGGTGACGATCGCCGTTCCGTCCTGCACCTTGGTGTAGATGTGTTTGATTCCCTGCAGCGTGGCGACCGAGTTCTCGATCTTGCGCGCCACCTCGGTTTCCATCTGCGCCGGCGCAGCGCCCGGCAGCGAGGCAGTGACCGTCACCGTCGGCAGGTCGAGGTCCATGAATTGCTGGATCTTCATCGCCTTGAAGGCGAGCAGACCAGAGAGCGTGAGCAGCAGGAAGAGCAGGATCGCCGGAATCGGATTGCGGATCGACCAGGAGGAGACGTTGATCACGGCGCGACTTTTCCTTGGCCGCCGTCGACGACTTTGACCAGGTCGCCGTCGGCCAGGAAGCCGGCGCCGTTGTCGACGACGCGCGCCTCGGGCGCCAGGCCGGAGACGATCTCGAGCCGTTCGCCGAGGCGGCGCCCGAGAACGACCTTGAGCTGCGCGACACGGTCACCGGCATCCAACCGGAAGACGTACGCGAAACCCTCGCGCAACACCACCGCGCTCTGCGGCAGCGTCAGCGCCGGACGGCGCGCCAGCTCGAACTCGCCGCGCGCGAACATCCCGGCGCGCACCGCTGAGCTGGCCGACAGATCGACATAGACCAGGCCGTTGCGCGTCTGCGGGTCGACGCTCGGCGCCACCGCGCGAACCGTTCCTCTGACGCGTTCGCCGCCTGGACTGGTGAGCACCGCTGCCAGCCCGGGCTTGATGCGATCGAGGTCGGCCGAAGGCACTTCGGCGCGCCACTCGAGCCGGCCGCCGCGGATCAGCCGGAAGAGCTCCTGCCCGCTCTGCGTCAGCGAACCGACGCTCGCGCCACGTGCCGAAATGACGCCATCGTCGGAAGACAACACCACCGTCTTGCTCATCCTGAGCGCGACCGTCTGCTGGCGCGCCTGCGCGGCGGCCAGCCGCGCCGCGGCGGTATGCTGGGCGGTCTGGTATTGGGTATTGAGTTGCGGGCTGTAGAAGCCCTTGTCGCGCAGCTCGCGCGAGCGCGTCGCGTTGTCCTTGGCCTCGTTCGCCGCGGCCTGCAGTTCGGCGACCGCCGCCTGCGCTTCGGCCAGTTCGCTGGCCACCGTATCGCTGGCGATGCGCGCCAGAACCTGCCCTTTTTTGACCTGATCGCCGACCTGGACCAGCACCTCGGTGATCCGGTAATTGCTGATCTCCGGCCCGATCACCGCCTCCTGCCAGGCGACGACGTTGCCGTTGGCCGGCAGCACCTGCGGCCAATCGAGTGCCTGCGGCGCGATCACGCTGACCGTCAGCGCCGGCCTGGCCGCGGCTTTCGCCACCTTATCGGCCGGCATTTCGCTGCCGCCAACGAAAAACCAAATGGCAGCGACCGCGATCAAGGCCGCGAGCACCCATGCCGTTCGCGCCCGACGCGCGCCGGGCTGATTTGAAGAGGGAAATTTCATGAAAAAAACCAGGCGATCATCGCGGCAAAGGAGCGATGATAGCCTGACCGCGCTCATCGATGACAGACGCCGGTCCTTTTTTGCCCGGTCCTGGCGCGCCACCGGCCGCGGCTAGCTGGCTAGAACACGGTTGCGCCCGCTCTCCTTCGCGGCATAGAGCTTTTTATCGGCACGCGCCAGAACCGTTTCGAACGAGACGTCGTCGGCAGTTGAAACCGCAATGCCGATACTGACGGTAATCCGCAGCACCTTGCCGTCGTCGGTGGCGCTGGCAATTGCCGATTGCGCAACCGCCGCACGCAAACGTTCGGCGCTGATCAGCGCACCGGACAGCTCGGTCTCGGGCAGAATCACTGCAAATTCTTCTCCACCCAGGCGCCCGACGCAATCCTGCTCACGAAAAATCGACCCCATGATCTCGGCCAACGCCTGAAGTACCCGATCTCCGGTCGGATGACCCCAAGTGTCATTGACGACCTTGAAGTAGTCGATGTCGAGCATCAGCAATGACATCGTATTGCCATAGCGCCGTGCGCGAGAAAATTCCTGCAGACCGGACGCGAAGAAATGTCGGCGGTTGAACAAACCGGTCAGCGGATCGGTTCTCGCCAAGCGCTGCAGTTCGGCGGCATCGCGCTCTTGCGCGCGCAAGGCGCGAACCAGACGAGCGGAGAACATGGCCCCGCCAAAGGTCACCAGGACGAGCGCAACAAAAATCCGCAGCAATTGCCGGTAATACGGATTTAGCGTGTCGGCAAGCGTCGCCGTCACCACCACGACCAATGGCGAGCCTGTGAGGCGGGCATGACCGACCAACCTGGCCTCGCCGTCGATCGGGCTGGCCTCTGACAGCAGCCAGCCGGCGGGCTGGGTGCTGATCAGCTCGAGTTCGAGCCAGTTTTCCGCCATCTTCTTGCCGACCAGTGCGTCGGCCTGGGGAGCACGCACCAGCAAAGTACCGTCCGTTTTCCATAAACCGATGGTACCGTTCGGTTTGGGCCGTTCGGATTCAAATGCGCTGATCAGCGCGCCCAAATCGACCGAGGCGTTGATCACCTCGAGGCCACGATGCGATTGCTTCATTCGCACGGTGACGGGGAGCCGCCACTGGCCGGAAACGCGACTGACCACCGGGATGCCGATGTGGCGAAGACCTGGGGCGGAATCGATTACCGCCTTGAAGTACTCACGGTCTGCGACATTGTCTCTGGCCTGAATTTGATCGTTCGGGAAATAATAGAGGTCGCCATTGGCACTTGCCATGCGAATGTCGATCAGGTTGTTGGTCCGTTTCCTGAAGTCCTCGACCAGCGCGATAAACCCGGCGTCAGTGCGCGGATCGCTAGGCGAATTGGCCGCCAGCCAGCGTTCGGCGGTGACCTGGAAGATTTCGGCCATCTTGAAAAGATTGGTCGAATATTGCTCGACCGCATGCGCCATTTGCGACAGCCCGTTGCCGGTCGCGGAAATTGTCTCCTGCCTGGAAGTCACCGCCCAATAGGCAAAGAACACCCAGAGACTGACCACAAACAATACGGTCAGGCGAGTGACATTGCGTACTGCCCGGTGATCGTCTGCCTTGCGGGGCGATTCAGGAAGCATTGGGTCCTCGATTTCCGCCTTGGGGCCATTCTAGAGGATTTGTCGCTGCAGCTGAAAGCCAATGCCAGCGAAATTGCGATCGCCGTTCTCGCACCGCATCGACTGACGATGGCCGATCGCTGACGCGGTCTCGGCGCGGCAGCCGATCCCCGGCGCGCTACGCGACGCTACTCAAGAAGAGCGCTTTTGATCGACGATGACAAGGACGCGATTTGCGACGACAGCCCGGTGCCTTGCGCTGCGATCTTGAGTCGCAAGCGGTGGCGACTGTCCTTCTGCGCACGCGTCAGCGATTCGGGTTTGGGCGCCGCCGGTCCGGGACCGCTGGCATAGATCGGCGACATCGGGCCGTGCGACGAGCGCCGCCAGCCGCCGATATGGATACGCCCTTGCGTAATCAAAGCGTCGAGAAAACCGCTGGTCTTGACGGTATTGAGCGACAGCCCCGAGAACCGGGCGATTTCGCGATAGCTCAACTGGCCGTAGCGGTCGAGCGTCGCGACAATCCGGTGCATTCCCGGTGCATCACGATTGCTTTCGTCGATGCGCGGACGAATCACATCATCGACGCCGCCCAGGCTATAAAGCGGCGTCGAAAAACGACATCTGACCTTGCGCCAGCCGCTGACGTAGATGAGTTGCCGCTTCTTGAGCGCGGCGATGTAGCCGCCGCAGGCGAGCGTGCTGACGCCGACAAAGGCTTCAGCCGAAATGTCCGAAATGGACATGTTCGACTTCTTCTCGAGGACGCCCAGAATGCGCTGCATGGCGGGGCTGGAGACGGGTTCCGGGATCTTCATCGGCTGGCGCTCAAAGCTTGTAGGCGTTGACGATGTGCTGCATGTCGGTCGCCAGCCGGTCGAGCTGGTGCGCCGACTCGGCGCTGTTGCCGGCGGCGGCGCTGCTCTCTTCCGACATTTGTGCGATGCGTTCGACCTGCGTCGCGATATTGTTGGTCGCCGACCCCTGCTCGCGGATCGCCTCGGCAATCTCCTCGACCATGCCGACCGCGTTGCGGCTGCTCTGCCCGATCTGTTTGATCGACTCGTTGGCTTGCTGCGCGCGACCGACGCCCTGGGCGACCTTGGTGACGACGCCCTGCATGCTGACCACCGCCTGGCCGGCGCCCGAACGCATGGTGCCGATCGTCGTCGCGATTTCCTGCGTCGACACCGAGGTGCGTTCGGCGAGCTTGCGCACTTCGTCGGCGACCACCGCGAAACCGCGCCCCTGTTCGCCGGCACGCGCCGCCTCGATCGCCGCGTTGAGCGCGAGCAGGTTGGTCTGATCGGCGATTTCCTTGATCACCTGGACGACGTTGGCGATCTGCTGGCTGTGCTGTTCGAGACCGTGGATGATTTCGGCCGCCTGATCGACGGTCGCTGCAATGTCGTGGATGTCGTCGGCGGTCTGGCCGATGACCTCTTCTCCCGACACTGCCAGTTGCCCCGATTCGCTCGACAGGCGGTTGGCCTCCTGCGAACGGTCGGCGACGTGGTTGATGCTGACGGTCATCTGCTCGACCGTCGCCGCCATGCTGGATGCGGCTTCGCTCTGCTGGTGCGAGGCGGTGGCGACCTGGTTGGCGGTCGTCGCCATGGCGTTGGCAGCGCTGGCGACCGAGTGGGCGCCGTCGGCGATCGACTTGAGGTTGCCCTGCAGTCGGTCGAGCAGTTTGTTGAAGGCGTCGGCCGACAGGCCCAGTTCGTCCAGGCGCGAGATTTTGAGGCGGGCGGTGAAATCGAGCGACTCGTTGACATGACTGATCGCGTCGCAGAAGCGGTTCATGCGGAAGCGTATTTCGCGCGCCAACACCATGCCGACCGTTCCGACGACCAGCAAGGCGATCAGGATGGTCGCCAGCGCGATCTTCAGCCCCTGGTCGGCGCTGGCCAGCGCGTCCAGGGTCGTCGCCTCGGCGACCTGGCGGTTGAAGGCGACGTGATCGTCAAAACCCTGGATCGTTTTGGCTGAAATCGGCACCAACTCGCTCGCGATCTCCTTGCGGATTCCCTCGGCGTCGTTGGCGCGCGACAGCGGGATGAGCCGGGTCATCACCGAATCCGCATAGGCTTTCATGTTGGCAAAGTCGGCGTCGAGCAGCTTCTTGTCCTCGGCGTCATTGACCAGTTTTTGATAGTCCTTGAGCAGCTTCAAGGTCAAAGCAAACTGGTCTTGCAGCGATTTTTCGACTTTCGCCTTGGCGTCGTCGTTGGCCGCCAGGATGTGCGCGTAGACGCTGACGCGCGCGATGGTGAAGGCTTGCCGCGCGTCACCCAGCAGCTGGATGCTCGCCAGACTGTCCTGGTCGATTTTCTTGATGCTGTCAGCGCCCTTGTTGCCGACCGACAGGCCGTTGTAGCCGACCAGCAGCAGGGAGATAACCGAGGCCGCGATCAACAGCATGATGCGGTGGGCGATGGTGAGCTTGCTCATGGCCTTGCCTTTGCACGTTGGAAATGGGATGAGGTACGCTTGGCACCCAAGTCTATTCAAACCACCATTTGAAGCAGTCTGGAGAGAATTTGCGCGAACGTAGCACAGCGCCAAGCCGTCAACAAACCCTCACAAAACCTCACCGAAGCGCACGCTGCCGGGAGATGCAGCGATTCGGAGCACGGCCGGCAGGTCCTTGAGCCGCGCGGCGTACTCAGCGCAACGACCCAGACTATCCGCTCGGCGATAGACTCCCGATCGAGTGGGTTGACCTGACGCTAACCGTCACCTCTATTCTTGTGATTTCCGTCGCGAGAATCGCGTCGAACATCTGTTAGAAAGAAGATCGATGGGGACCTACACATTAGGACGACTGGCCAAGCAAACTCGCATGGCACGCTCTTCGCTGCTGCACTACGAGGAACTCGGCTTGCTGTTACCGGCCAGCCGTAGCGCGGCCGGTTACCGACTGTACGGCGAGCAGGAAATCGAGCGCCTACAGGCGATTCGCAGCTACCGCGACGCGGGACTGCCGCTGTCAGCGATCCGCGAACTATTGGCGGAAGAAGCGAGCGACCCGGCGCGGATATTGAGTCGTCGTCTAGTCAGCCTGAACGACGAAATCACCCGTTTGCGGGCGCAGCAGATGCAGCTTGCCCGCTTGCTGACGGCGCCTGCCTTCCGCACTCGCCGCTGGACGCACCAGCAGTGGGTGGGGATGCTGCGCGACGCAGGCTTCGACGACGAGGACATGCACAACTGGCATGTCGATTTCGAGGCTGGCGACGCACCAGCCCATGCCGCGTTCCTGCGCGCCCTCGACCTGCCGGCCGATGCCGTTGCGAATATTCGCCTTGGCTCGAGGACCGGGCAGAAAGCTGCGAGCCAGCCTTCATCTGCTGACGGGAGGACCTCGCCATGAGCACCGCCACAAGCCCGCTCGCATGCTCAGCGTTTTGGTTCACCGCTGACCGAACCACCCTGCTGGCACGCAACCTTGATACGCCGTTCGCCGACGGCTATCTTTTCGCCTGCCCGCGCGGAAGAGAGAAGCGCTCTTTGCTGCCCAATGCATTGCGGCCAGCCCATTGGATCAACCGCTATGGTGCTCTGACCTTCAACACGATCGGCCGTGGCTTGCCGATGGGCGGAATCAACGAGACCGGCTTCGTCGTCGAGCACCTGCACATGCCGGGAAGCGTTTATCCTGCAGCGCGTGGGAGACCCCAGTTGCTGGAGTTCGAGTGGATCCAGTACCTGCTGGACAACTGCAACGGCGTTGCCGAGGCGCTGCTGGCCATGGACCAAGTGGCTATCGCGGCACACCGGATCGGGATGCACTTCCTGCTGGCGGACGCCGCCGGCTTGTGTGCCCTGGTCGAGTTCCGCGCCGGCAGCCGGCAGGTCTATACGCAGCGCTTTCTGGAGCGCCCGCTGATCACCAACGACTGGTATGAGGATTCCCTCGCTCACCTCGGAGGGCATGCCGGTTTTGGCGGCAGCGCGCCGGTACGCATGGCGTCGCGGGAATCGCTGGACCGCTTCGCGATCGTCGCCGCGCTGTGCCGCGACCTGAGCCCGGGACTAGAAAAAGACGCGACGCACCTTGAGGCGATGCGCATTCTCGACGCGGTGCAAAACAACACCGTGCTGAGCGTAGTGTACGAGCCGGCGGCCAAGACCCTGGCCTACAAAACGCAGCGCAATCAACAAGTCCGTCGTCTCTCGCTCGCCGAATTCGATTTCGCAGCGAACGCCGGGGAGGTAATGATCGACATGCACGCTTCTGCCGAAGCACGGCCGCCATACGACGAGGTACTCAATATAGCCAGTATGCGGAAGGCCGTCAGCGCGCATGACGAGTTTCTGCAATTGGGGCCGCTGCTCTTTCCCACTCGCTGCACTGATAGTATTGCGGCCGGCGCTACAGAAGCGTCCGCGCGGTCAGCGGCGGCAGCCATCCCCGATTGAATCCGCGCCGAATCATCCTGAAACCCGCCAATCCACCGACCAAAAAAGGCTCACCGAATGTTTGTCATCCTGCTGCACTACCTCAAGCCGCTCAGCGAAGTCGACCGTTTTGTCGCCGAGCATCGCGCTTTTCTCGAGCGCCACTATGCTTCGGGTCACTTTCTGCTGTCCGGGCGCCAGGAGCCGCGCACCGGCGGCGTCATTCTTGCGCGCGCGCCAACGCGGGCCGAGATCGAGACCATCGTGCTCAGCGACCCTTTCAGCCGCGAGAAAATCGCGCGCTACGAGATCGTCGAGTTTTTGCCGTCGATGGCCGACACGCACTTCGCTCAACTCAAGGCGCCGTGATACGGCCGCTCAACGTGGCATCGAGTCGCAACTGCCTTCCATCGCGCTGGTGGTTGAGCATTGATCGAAGCGCGTGGTACATTTCACCAATGAGCCAAGACATCATCTCTTCACCCAAGCGTTGGTGGCGGTCCGCATAATTCGGCGGCCGAGTCTCATACACAGTTTTTTCTTAACAGTGATGCCGCCCGTCTTGGCGGCATCGTTGTTTCTGCAGTTGGGGCTGGCGGTATCCGAATCTTCTACGGAGTCACCATGCCTTGCCCTACCCTCGAACCAACTGTCCTGACCGGCGACCGTCCCACCGGGCCACTGCATCTGGGCCATTTTGTCGGATCTTTGCGTACGCGAATCGAGTTGCAGCATGAAACACGGCAATTCCTTTTCCTGGCCGACGCGCAAGCGCTGACCGACAACGTCGGGCGCCACCAAAAGGTCGCAGACAACGTCGTCGAGGTTGCGCTGGACTACCTCGCGGTCGGCATCGATCCCGACAGGTCGACGATCTTTATCCAGTCGCAGGTCCCCGAACTCGCTGAACTCTCCCAGTATCTGCTCAATCTCGTCACGGTCTCACGTCTCGAGCGCAATCCCACCATCAAGGAAGAGATTCGCCAACGCGGCTTCGAGAGAGACATTCCCGCCGGATTCCTGACCTATCCGGTGAGCCAGGCCGCCGACATCACCGCTTTCAAGGCGACACGGATCCCCGTTGGCGATGACCAACTGCCGATGATCGAACAAACCAACGAACTCGTCCGAAAGTTCAACAACGCAGTTGGCCGAGACGTCCTGCTTGAATGCGAGGCGATTCTCTCGAGTGTTCCGCGCCTGCCGGGAATCGACGGCAAGGCGAAGATGAGCAAATCCCTGGGCAATGCCATTGCGCTGAACGCCAGCGAGGACGAAATAACGAGAGCGGTCAGAATGATGTACACGGACCCCAATCATTTGCGGGCTCAAGACCCCGGGCAGGTCGAAGGCAACGTCGTATTCGCTTTCCTCGACGTCTTCGAACCGGATGCCGAGAAGCTGTCGGCGCTCAAGGCACACTATCGCCGAGGCGGGCTGGGCGACAGTGTCCTCAAGCGCATCCTTGATCGACACCTGCAGGAACTGCTTGGCCCGATCCGTACCGAACGCAGGCGCTTCGCAAACGATCGCGAGGAAATTCTCGCTATGCTCAGAAAAGGGACGGTGCGAGCCCGAGAAGTCGCAGCCTGCACGTTGTCAGAGGTGAAGGCCGCACTCGGCTTGAACTACTTTGGCTGAAGCAATGGGTCGCGGCCCGACAATCGCCGGCTGCGGCGCCGTACGATCGCAAAAGCGGGGCATCTTGCTCAGGTTTGGCACTTAGCAGCCAGAACTCCGACCTCTCAATGGCCGACGTAGTCCGCCCATAGCCATTCAAGGGCATAGGGAAGCGTCTGCGACTCGGTCGCGCCATCGACGTGCTCGGCGTTTCTGGAGAAGACGAACCGATAATGCTAGCCCTTGGCGGCTAGAACCCTGACCGTATTCTCGCTGGCCAGCGTCCAGTCTTGCATGCCGTCGTTCACGCCGAGAGCGATTCAATAACCACTCGTGAGCCAGCGATTGAAGGCGCGCAGTCACCCAGACCGTCGAGATCGCCAGCCGTCGGCGCACGCGAAGACCGGCTGACATTCGCACTCAATATGGCAACTTTATGATCGCCAAGCGGGCCGCCGAAACGAGAGACTTACGGAACCGTCCCAGGCCAGAGCGGCCATTGGTCTTTCAATTCTTTCACGGCTTCGCCGGCAGTTTGAACCACAGCGCCCGGTCGGGAATAATGTCGCCATAGTCGGGACCAGCCGAGGTCGCCGGATTGAGGTAGGCCCGGTAACCGATGGTAATCGGTTGGTCGAGGGCGATGCGGTAGGCGCTCCCCTTGTCCGATTCCGACGGCACGACGACCCAGTGCCGATCCGCTCCGTCGGTCGGTGGCGTACGCATCAATCGCACGGCGTAAAGATAACGTGCCAGCGGGTTGCCGGGGAGGTAGCGCTCGGCACTGAGTCCGAAGTCGTGGCTGACCATTCCCGCCACCCCGTTCCAAATCGGATTGCCACATCCGTACCAGTACTCCAACTGGCTGGCCAGCGGACTGCACTGACTGGTGACCCAGTCGCCATAGACGCTGATGCTCGAGTAGGTGGCCAATCCGGTCGCGGCATGATTGACGCCATAGACCACCACCATTTCGTCAGTTCCCAACGTAAAGTTGGCCGGCTTGCCGCTCTGCGTCGTTCGCAGGTAGGTCGTATCCGAACCTTCGCCCGCGACGAATTGATGGTAGAGCGACGATGCCGGGTCGGTTTCGTTGAGCACATCGCGCGAATCGGCAAACCAGCGCATCGAATCGAAGTGCTTGGCTTGGGCGTTCGGCGTCTGGGCAACAATCGCCGCCTCAAGCTGATTCAAGGCGAGCGACAAGCCGGGGACGAGCGTTTCCTCGGCGACCGCCTTGCGGTTCCTTTGTGGCGGCGTCGGGTAAGGATCGAGCTTGCTGGCGGAATTCGGCGTGACGCGAAAGACGCTGGCGTAGTGGTCGTTGGCGAGATAGGCATCGCCCTCGCTCTGGTCGGCAAAGTTGGCGCTACGCACCAGGATGACCAGCGAATCGTTCTGCTCGGTCTCGGCAGCGACGCCGAGCTTGAGCAGCTTGGGCGGAAGGACGTAGGAATTGATCATCGACTCGGGATAGCCAGCCTGTTGCGCCAGCGCGGCGACCCGCTGGTACACCGTTTGGTCCGCGGCGAAAATCACGATGGTGTTCTTGCCGAAAGGCTTGCCGCCCCCCTCGGTCTTGAGCAAATTGAGATTCAAGGGGTCGCCGACCGCGGCGAACAGCCAATCGCCCTTGGCCACCAACGAGGCGGCTTTGCGCACCCAGAGGTAGGGCGCGAAGCTGAAGTAGTCGCACGGCGGCGGCGTCAGACCGACATAGACGATGGCTTCATCCGGCCGTAACCGGAAAATCGCGTTCTGCGCCCCCTGGCTATCGTCGCTATCGACCCCGGCGGAAAACGGAAGCTTGAGCACCTTGTAGGGCTGGGTCGCGTTGTTGCCGCCGGCGGAATCGAGCACATGATTATCGACGAGATCGAGCGGGAAGGCCTCCGGTGTCGATCCCTGCTTGACCGCGAAGCCGTTCGCTTCGAGGAGCCCCTGAAAGGTCGCTTGCCGGGTGTCGGTGCCAGACTCCGAGCCTCCGCCGCAGGCAGCAAGCAGGGCAAGGACTGCGGCAAATACCGGCAATCTCCACCGTTCGACCACATGACAGCATTTCATCTTCATACCCACCGTTCGCCTATGAATCGCGCGCTGAATTCTAGCACCCGCCGGCGTAGCGAAGGACACGCTCAGTATCGTTGCCGACCGATGCGCGGCCAGGCCGAAAATCTCCGACCGCATTCTAAGCCCTGGGCAGGCCTCATAATAGCGGTTGGGTCAGAGACGTTTCTATATTTTTCTGGAGCGATTGGCGTTGGCAAGATGCTTGAGCACGAACACGGCAGCGCCGCGGGGAGCGCGATGATCAGCGCGCTGGTCGCCAGTTACGGCTATCTGGCGGTCTTCCTCGGTACCCTGATCGAGGGCGAGACGATCCTGCTCGCTGCCGGATTCGCCGCCCACCGCGGCCTGCTCGACTGGCGAGTCGTCGTGGCGCTGGCCTTCGCCGGCGGCAGCGTCGGCGACCTGCTGGCTTTCCTGCTCGGACGCTGGAAAGGCGACGCGATCATCGCCCGTTTTCCGAGCATCGCACGATGCGCGCCACGCGTGCGGGCGCTGCTCGCGCGCCACCACGTCGGACTGATCCTGAGCGTGCGCTTTCTCTACGGGCTGCGCGTTGCCGGGCCAATCATCCTTGGCGCCAGCGGCATGCCCGTGGCGCGTTTCATCGCGCTCAACACGATCGGCGCGGCGCTCTGGGCGACGACGGTCACCGGCGCCGGTTACTACTTCGGCGCCGCTCTGGCGCTCGTGCTGGTCGACGTCAAACGTTTCGAAGAAGCCGTGCTGATCGGCCTGGTCGTTGCCGGAGCCGTCTTCTGGCTGTGGCGCTGGCGCGCCGCACGGCAGCCGGACCAGGAACGGTGACCGCACCCGCCGGCGCGATCGGCGGGGTGTACAATGGCGCTCTGCCAATTCAACGGAGACCGCCATGCACGTCACGCTCGTCCACATCCGCGTCAAGCACGAGGACGTCGCTGCCTTCATCGCCGCGACGCGCGCCAATCACGAAGGCGCGATCGGCGAGCCGGGCAACCGCCGCTTCGATGTTCTGCAGTCGCCCGACGACATGACGCGCTTCATGCTCTACGAAGCCTACGCCAGCGCCGCCGACGCCAAGGCGCACAAGGAGACCGCGCACTATCTGGCCTGGCGCGCCGCGGTCGACGGCATGATGGCCGAAACGCGCCGCGGCGAGCCGATGAACGGACTTTTCCCGAGCTGAAGGAACGCGACGGGGCGATCGCCGGCGTGCTCGCCCCCATTTTTCAAACGCAGGTATCAATAGCCCCATGCCACTTAACCTTGCCGACACCGTCGGTTACGCTGCCGCGGTTTTGACGACCGTCGCCTTTTTCCCCCAAGTGCTCAAATCCTGGCGAACCCGAGATCTCTCGGGCGTATCGCTGACGATGTACGGCCTGTTCACTGCCGGAGTCGCCTTGTGGCTAAGCTATGGCGTGCTGCTCGGCACCTGGCCGATCATCATCGCCAACGGCGTGACCCTGGCGCTGGCGAGCGTCGTGCTGATCTTGAAGATGAAACATCGATGAACATTGAACGACGCCTGGCGCTGGCTTGTGAAGTCGTTCGCGAAGCCGGAACGCTGGCGCTCGCGAGTTTCCGCAACGCTTCGCTGGTGGTCGAAAGCAAGGGCGTTCAGGACTACGTGACCGCCGTCGACCGCGCCGTCGAACAGCTGATCGTCGACCGCCTGCATGCGCAGTTTCCCGGCGACGCCTTCCTCGGTGAGGAAGGCGGGCGGCGCACCGGAACCGACGGCGGCGCGCTGTGGGTGATCGACCCGATCGACGGCACCGTCAATTACACGCGCGGCCTGCCGTTGTGGTGCATTTCGCTGGCGCTCGTCGACGCCGGCGACATCGCCTTCGGCCTGATCTTCAACCCGGTCAGCGACGAGTTCTACTGCGCGGTGCGCGGCCAGGGTGCGACCTGCAACGACCGGCCGATCCGGGTCTCGGACGTGCAATCGCCGGAAGCGGCGCGCATCGGCATGGGCTTCAGCTACCGCCGGCCACCGGCGCTGCATGCGCAGGGCATCGCCCGCCTGCTCGAAGCACACTGCGAATACGCCCGCCTGGGCAGCGGCGCGCTGGGCCTGGCCTTCGTCGCCGACGGCCGCTTCGACGGCTACTGGGAGCCGCACATCAATTCCTGGGACGTGCTGGCGGGAATCTGTCTGGTGCGCGAAGCCGGCGGCTGGGTCAGCGATTTCCTGGCCGGCGACGGCCTGCTGCGCGGCAACCCCATCCTCGCCTGCACGCCAGGCCTGAAAACTTTCCTGCAAGAACAGCTGACGACGCCAGGCGCGACGGCGTAAGGCCCGCTGTCACGCCGATCGGCCGAAGAGATCGTCGGGCGTATCGACGTCTCTGAGCACCCCGGAATCGTCGACCGCGCAAAGCGTGATCTGCGCGCGATGCGCTTGCAGGATCGACTTCGCGCCCTGATCGCCGGTGAACTGTGACAACTGGGCGAACCACGGTCCGGCAAAGCCGACGGGGTGTCCACGCTGCCCCTGAAATTCGGTCGCCGCGAGGCTCGCGCCGTTGCGCAAGGCGGCGACGACGCTTTGCTGGCTGGCGGTGGCGATGAACGGCATATCGGCGAGAGCGACGACCCAGCCCGCAGCATCGGGCGTCGCGCGGATCGCCGCCGCCAGGCTGTGCCCCATACCCAGATCGGCGTCAGCGCAAACGAGCGTCTCGCATCCCGCCGCGCCAAGCAGTTCGCCCAGCGCCTCAGCCCCGGGGCGCAACACGGCGATCAGCCGATCGCACGCCGGACGCAGATGGTTGGCGGCAGCGACCGCCAGCGGCAGCCCATCGGGCAGCAAGTGCTGCAGCTTGTCGCCGCCGAAACGACGACCGCGTCCCGCGGCGAGCAGGATTCCGACGATCTCGCCAGCTACTACGGGCATTCGGTTCGGCCGCTGGTCAGCGCGCCGTTCTTGACCGCGGTCATCTCGGCGAGAATCGAGACGGCGATCTCCGGCGGCGTGCGGCTGCCGATCGGCAGACCGACCGGGCCGTGCAAGCTCGCGACCTGCGCCGCGGAAAGATCAAAGTACTTGAGCAGCCGCTCGCGGCGCCGCGCGCTGGTGGTGCGCGAACCCAGCGCGCCGACGTAGAAGGCCGGCGACTTGAGCGCTTCGAGCAGCGCCAGGTCGTCGAGCTTGGGGTCGTGGGTCAGCGCGACGAGCGCGCTGTGCGCATCGAGCCCCAGTTCGATCACCGCGTCGTCGGGCATTGCCGTCAGCAGCGTCGCTCCCGCAACGTTCCAGGCTTGGGCGTATTCGCTGCGCGGATCGCAGACGAAGACCTGGTAGTCGAGCGCCTGCGCCATCTGCGCGAGGTAGCTCGAGATCTGCCCGGCGCCGACGATCAGCAATCGCCACGCCGGGCCGTGGATGGTCATCAACGTGCGGCCGTCCCAGCTGAGACAGTCTCCCGCGGCGGCGAGCGCCAGCGTCGCGCCCGGCTGCCCGACCACCACGCTGCGCCGCACCCTAATCCCGGCGGCGAGTTGTGCGGAGAGGACTTCGAGCGCCGCCGGATCGGGCGCCGGCTCGACCAGCAGTTCCATGCTGCCGCCACACGGCAGGCCATGGCGGCGAGCGTCTTCGGATGTCACGCCGTAGCGCAGCACGAAGGGATAGTCCGAGGCGAAATTGCCTGGCGACAACTGCTCGATCAAATCGCTCTCGATGCAGCCGCCCGAGACCGACCCCTGGACCAGGCCATCGTCGCGCAAGACCATCCAGGCGCCGGGCGGCCTCGGCGCCGAGCCCCAGGTTCGCGCCACGCTCACCAGCGTCAGGCGGTGGCCCGCCGCGGCCCAGCGACGCGCCGCGTCGAGCACCTGTCGATCCAGGCTATCCATTGTCTTGTGCGCGCTGCCAATCGCGCCTGACGATTTCGAGCAGCGCCCGCGCGCGGTCGGTGTAGAGCTTGATATTCTCGAAATCGGGAGAGACCCGGTGCTTTTGCAGCAGCAAGCCGTCGTCGCCAAACCAGGCCGGCAGGAAACCGCCGAGCGAATAAGCCTGGCGGCGCAGCTCGTCGACCGCCGCACCGCAACTCGCCTGCCCGAGATCGACGAAAACCTGGATGAGCGCGTAGTCGTTCTGCGCCCACTCGCTTTCCAACTCAGCCAACCTGGCGGCCAGATCGTGTCCCGCCGTCTTAATCGTGCAGCGCGCGACGCCGGCCGAAGCGAAGCGCGCCACCTCGATCACGCTATCGACCGCCGGCAACGCGTCTTGCGAGACGCGCACTTCGCGATCGAGACCCAGCCCGCTCATCATGAATTCGAGTTCGGCGAGATACGGCCTGGGCAGGAATACGACGCGGCGCTGATCGCGCGCGAAGCGAAAGAACATCACGCACGCGACGCGCCCCTGGGCGCTGTGCTCGGTGGTGTACGCGTCGGCCGGCATCAATGCCGGCTCCAGCGCCGTTTCGACCATTTTCGCTTGCAGCGAAAGTTTCTGCGTGATGACGTGGTTGCACACCGACTCGCCAAAAATGCCGTCGATATCGTCAGTGCCGAGCAGCTTCAGCACCGCCTGGCAGGCGCGAGAGAAAACGAGCGACGAGCGATACGATGGCAGCGTGAGCCCGAGTCCGTATTCGTAGAGCTTGGGGTTGGGCGGCGAACTGCGATAGAAGGCGACGTGCGCCACCACGTCGCCCGACGCGGTGCGCGCGACGGCGCTGCGGACCGCGCCACGAGCGTTTTCGTCGATCAGCCGCTCGGGAATGTAGTAGGTATCGACCGGATAGCCCTCGCCGTAGACCGCGTAAAAGAGGCGAGCAATGCCTTCGGCGTCGGCCGGCTCGAAACAGCCGACGGTGCATTCCTCGCTGCCGTCGGGGGCCGTCCAGGGCGTCGTGCGCAGCTGCCTGAGCGCTTCGCTGCGGTCCATGATCACGTCCTTGCCGCGGCGCGGCGGCACGCCTCGCCGGGTACCTGTTGATGCTGGCTATCCATTGCTTTGGGCGCGTTGCCAGTCGCCGCGCACGATCTCGAGCAGCGCTTTGGCGCGATCTGAGTAGAGCTTGATGCTTTCGAAATCGGGAGAGACCCGATGCTTCTGCAGCAGCAAGCCGTCGTCGCCAAACCAGGTCGGCAGGAAACCGCCGAGCGAATAGCCCTGAGCGCGCAGCGCGTCGACCACCGCGCCCGAATTCGCCTGCCCGAGGTTGATGAAGACCTGGATGAGCGCGTAGTCCTGCTTCGCCAACTCGCTCTCGAGCTCGGCGACGCGCGTCGCCAGATCGTCTCCCGGCGTCGTCAGCGTGCAGCGCGCGACGCCGGCCGAGGCAAACCGTCTGACGTCGATCACGCTGCTCGCTTCCGGCAGCGCCGGCAACGCATTTTCGGAGACGCGCAGTTCTCGATCAAGATCAAGCCCGCTCATCATGAATTCGAGTTCGGCGAGATACGGCCGGGGCAGGAATACGACCCGGCGCTGGTCTCGCGCCACGCGAAACGACATTACGCAGGCGACTCTGCCCTCGGAGCTGCGCTCGGTCGTGTAGGCGTCAGCCGGCATCAAGGCGGGTTCCAGCGCGGTTTCAACGCCTTTCAATAACGCCGAGAATTTCTGCGTGATGATGTGGTTGCAAACCCCCTCGCTAAAAATGGCATCGATCGTGTCCGTACCGACCAGCTTCATCGCCGCTTGGGTCACACGAGCGAAGACCATCGAGGCGCGATACGACGGCAGCGTCATCGCCAGGCCGTATTCATAAAGATTGGGATTGGGCGGCGAGCTGCGATACAAAGCGCCGTGCGCCACCACGTCGCCCGACGCGGTTCGCGCGACGACGCTGCGGATGGCGCCACGAGCGTTCTCCTCGATCAGCCGCTCGGGAATATAGTAGGTATCGACCGGATAGCCCTCGCCGTAAACCGTATAAGACAGGCGCGCGATCCCGCCGGCGGCGGCCGGATCAAAATAGCCAACCGTGTATTTCTCGCTGCCGTCGGGTGATGTCCACGGCGTCTCGCGCAGTTGCCTGAGTGCTTCAATGCGATCCATAGTCATGTCCTCGCCGCAGCGAAATTCAGAAAGTCGTCGAGCGTCTTGAGACGCAGCGAGTCGGCGTCGCTGACCTTAACGCCACAGGCTTCCTCGAAGGCGAGAATGAAGCCGGGGTAGTCGACCGAATCGACGCCTTGCTGGATCAGCGGCCGCGCCGGATCGATCCGGCTCACCAGCTCGGCGTCGAGGCCGGTGGCCAGCATCAGTTCTTTGAGTGCAAAAATCGTTACCGTCACGATCATCTCCTTGAGTCGGTGATTACTGCTTGAGTTTGAAACGCTGGACCTTGCCCGAAGGATTGCGCGGCAGATCGTCGTGAAACGCGTACTTCATCGGCCGCATGTAATCGGCCAGATTCGCCGCGGCGTGCGCGCGCAGTTCTTTTTCCAGCGCGCGGCTGGCGGCAAAACCCGCTTTGAGCACCAGATGCGCCGCCGGCCGTTCGAGCCCGCCGACGAGACAGCCGACGACCGCGCAATCGGCAACCGCCGGATGATCGCGCAAGACGTCTTCAAGCTGGACCGGAGAAATATACTGGCCGCCGACCTTGAGCATGTCGTCGCTGCGCCCGAGGTGAAAGTAGAAGCCGCCTTCTTCGCGCATCAGGTCGCCGGTGCGAATGAAGCCGTCGGCGAGCATGGTGGCAGCTGAGACTTGCGGCTGCTGCCAGTAGGCGCGCGCGTTGCTGGCGCAGCGCACGAGCAGCTGGCCCGAAACGCCGCTGGCAACGTCCTGGCCCGAATCGTCGACCAGCCTGATTTCACAGCCGGGAACGGGTGTCCCGGCCGACCCCGGAAGCACCGCGCCCGGCCGGTTGGAGATCACCACGTAGTTGGTCTCGGTCGAGCCGATGCCATCGACCAGTTCGAGACCGGTGAGTTCGCGCCAGGCGTCGAGAACGAAGGATGGCAGGCGCTCGCCCGCCGAGCCGCAGAAACGCATCGGCAGCTCGAGGCGCGCCTCGCTGACGCTGCGGATCAGCTGGACGTAGATCGTCGGCACGGCGAAGAAAACGCTGGGCCGGTGTTGCTCGATCAGGCAGAGCAGTTGCTCGGGCGTCGACGCCTCTGGATTCAAGATCGCGCTCGCCCCGGCGAGCATCGTGAACATCAGGCTGCAGCCCAGACCGTAGGCGAAAGTCATCTTGCTGGCGGTGAACAGCCGGTCGCCCTCGACTATCCCGACGACCTGATCGGCGTAGGTCCTGGCCGAAAAAAGGAAATCGGCATGACGGTGCGGCACGCCCTTGGGCTTGCCGGTCGATCCCGACGTATAGATCATGTAGGCGAGATCGTCGCCGCCCGCCTGTGCGGCTGCTATCGGCGCCGACGCGGCGTGCGGCAGGAACTCGTCCAATCGTTCGCCGCAGATCATTCGCGGCCGCGTGGCGAGCGCGGGAAGATCGGCCAGCGCCTGCGCGATCAGCACGACGCGCGCGTCGCTGTCGCCCACGATGTATTGGTAAGCGTCGTTGGGCAGCGCCGTGCTGACCGGAACCGGAACGGCGCCGATCAGGTTGCTGGCGAGAAACGCTGCGACGAAAACGGGCGAGTCGGCGAGCGCGATCACGACGCGATCGCCGTGGCCGACGCCCTGCTCGCGCAACCACGCGGCGCAGCGATAAACGCCTTCGGCCAATTGCCGGTAACTCACCCCGTCGTCGCCGCACAGGTAGACGATCTTGTCGGGATGGCGTTCGACGTTGGGCAACAGCAGGCAGGCTGCGAGGTTGGTGTGACATGGGCTGTTCACGGCGTTCAATCCCTCTAAATGATTCCCTGTCATTCGCTTTTCCCTGATGACGATGAAGCACCGCGCAATGACGCGGTGGCCAGCGCAGCGACCAGCGTCGCCAGCGCGGCCGCGGCAAACAGCCCGGCGAACCCGGCGGCGCCGAGCAGGAGTCCGGCTGCCGCCGGCCCCACGAAAAATCCGACCTGCATCATCGCCATCAACAGGTTCTGATTGAGCGCCCGCGCGGCCACCGAAGAGCGGTCGAACATCAGCGCCGATTGCAGCGGCATGACGACGCCCCAACCGAGTCCCAGCGGCAGCGCCAAGGCGAGGAAAAACGACGGATGCGAAGCGAACGGCAGCAGCGCGTAGCTCAGCGCGATGATTACGAAACCCGCCGTCGACAGAGTGACCTTGTCGAGGCGATCGAAGAGCATGCCGCCGAAGAATCGGGTGAGCATCATGACCAGCGTCGCCAGGCTGAAGAAGACGCCGCTGTTGCTCACCCGCAGCGCCGCGCCGAGTTGCTGCAGGTAGAAGAAGACCGCGGCGTAACCGGCGTAGAGCGCGACGCTGGCGACCAGCAGCAGCGCGACCGGGCGGCTGCGCAGACTGGCCGACGCGCCGGCCAGCCCGGGGCTCGCCGCAGTCGCAGCGCTGCCTGCCGGACGCGCAAAGAACATCATGACGATCGGCAGCAGCGCGATCAGCGCGCTCAATTGCAGCACCTGGCCGAAGTCTGCCGGCAGGACGCCGAGCAAGCCGAGCAGCGGCGGCATCAGCGCATAAGGGATCAGGCGAACCAGCGAAGTCCAGCCGAACGCCTGGCCGCTCATTCCCGGCGGAATCGCGACGACGATCAGCGAGATCAGCGCCGAGATGACGCAGCTGAAACCGGCGCCCTGCACCAGGCGTGCCGCCAGCAGCGGCGCGAAGCCGGTGAGTTGCCCTTCGAGATACAAGGCTGCGGCAAAGAGCAGCGACCCGCCGAGCAGCCAGCGCCGGGCGTTCGCCGGATGGATCAGCAGTGCGACGAGCGGCTGCATGATCAGCGAAGCGAGTGCATCGGCGCCGATGATCAGTCCGGCGAGCTGCTGGCTCAAGCCCAGCTGTTCGAGGTAGGAATGAAACTGGAAAAACAGCGCGGTGACGCAGGTCACCAGCATGAACTGCAGGTTGAGCACGACGAAGGTCGGCGTCCACAGCTTGCCGCGCTCAGCCATGCTGAACCCGACGCAGGAAGCGGCGCAGCAAATTGCCGGCGAGCGCGCGACGGTAATCGGCACCGGCGCGCAGGTCGTCGATCGGGCAGACCGCCGCGCGCGCGCGTTCGGCGGCCACATCGATCAGCGATTGATCGAGCGGCTTACCGAGCAGCCAGTTTGCGAGCTCGGGCGCCGTGACGACGGTCGGGCCGACGCTGCCCCAGGCCAGATGGGCTTCGGCAATCCTTTGCTCGTCATCGAGCCGCAACAGAGCGGCAAAGCTCACGACCGAGATCGCCAGCGACTGGCGGCGTCCGATTTTCTCGTACGCCTGCCAGGCAAAACGATCACGCGATGGCAGCAACACGCGAGTGACGATCTCGCCGGGCGCCAGCGAAGTGCGGCCAGGACCCACGATGAAGTCGCTTATCGGCAGGCGGCGGCGGCCAGCGCGCGCGATCAGCTCGACCTGAGCGCCGAGCGCATGGAGCGGCGGCAGGCAATCGCCGGCCGGAGACGCGGTGCACAGGTTGCCGCCGACGCTCGCCATATTGCGGATCGCCGGCGCGCCGAAGGAGAGAGCGGCGCGCTGCAGCAGCGGCGCATTGGCGGCCAGCAGCGGCGAGACCGCGAGTTCGGCGATTCGCGTTGCCGCACCGATGGCGAGCATGCCGTCTTCGCGAACTTCTTCGATTCCCTGCAAAGCCGCGACGCGTTCGAGGCTGATCAACGGGATGTCGGACATCTCGCTGCGCCGGCGAACGAGCAGATCGGTTCCGCCGGCGATCAGCCGCGCGTCGGGGTGGCGCTCGATCAGCGCCAGCGCGTCGTCGATCGAATCGGGCGAGAACCAGGCACTCATGATTGCGCGTCTTCGCTGGCGTTAAGCACGTCCGCCGCCTGGCAGACGGCATCGATAATCTTTACATAGCCGGTGCAGCGGCAGAGGTTGCCGGAAAGCGCGGCGCGCACCTCGTCGCGCGACGGGTCGGGCTGGCGCGAGAGCAGGTCGACGGCGGCGATCTCCATTCCCGGCGTGCAGTAACCGCACTGGACCGCGCCGGCTTGCGCGAAAGCCGTTTGCACTTTGGCGCCCAAGGGCGATTCGCCAAGCCCCTCGACGGTCGTCAGCCGATGGCCGTCAAGCTGGCCGGCGACCATCAGGCAGGCCAGGCGCAGCTGCCCATCGACCAGCACGCTGCACGCGCCGCACTCGCCGGTGCCGCAGCCTTCCTTGCTGCCGGTGAGCTTCAAGTCCTCGCGTAGGACGTCGATGACGCGCCGCGTCGGCGATACAGCGAGCTTGGTTTGTTCGCCATTCAATTCAAAAACGATTTCGCTCATTGCGAACTTTCCTCAGCCAGACTTTCCAATGCCAGCAGCACGCGCTCTGGCGTCAATGGCGCGTCGCGCAGGTGAATCGCGCAGCCGTCGGCCAAGGCGTTGGCGACCGCCGGCAGCGGGCCGTTCATCGCGACTTCGCCGATGCCCTTCATGCCGAACGGCCCGCGGCTCTCTTCGCCAGGGCAGGCGACCGATGTAATCTCGGGCAGGTCGAGCGCGCCGGGAATCAGGTAACGCGAGAAATCTCCCGCCAGCACCTGGCCGTCGCGCGTCGCCAGATCTTCCATCAGCGCGTAGCCCAGTCCCTGCGCGACGCCGCCGTGCACCTGCTGGTCATACATCGCCGGGTTGATCACCTGGCCGCCGTCGGTGACCGCCAGGTAATCGACGACGCGAATCTGCCCGGTCGAGAGGTCGACTTCGATTCGCGCGAGATGCGCGCCGTAGGCGAAAACGACGTGCGGGAAACCGATGAAAAAGCCCTTGCCAGTTCCCGGGTCGGGGCACAACGGCGCGACGTATTCGCCGAGGCAAGAACGCTCCTCATCGCGCAGGAAGCCGGCCAATCGCGCGAGGCTCACTTCGCGCGCCGAAGCCTGGTGCACGATCTTGCCCGGGACCAAGGTCAGCGTGCTGTCGTCGTCGACGAAGAGCAGCAGTCCGGCGCGGTTGATGAGTCGTGCTTTCAATTGTTCGCAGGCGACGATCAACGCGTTGCCGAAGGTAAACGTCGTGCGGCCGGCCGAAGACGACCCCGAAGGGTAGGCGGTCGCCGTATCGGGCTGGCGCACGCTGACTCGCGCCGCGTCCTGCTGCAGGACGTGGCCGGCGATCTGGACGAAGGCGGCAGCGTTGCCTTGCCCCATGTCGGACACCGCGTTATGCACGACGAACTGTCCGTCGCCGGTGAGCTCGACCTTGGCGATCGCCGAGTCGCGCACCTTGGCGCCGTAGCCGGCGGCGTTGAACACCGCCGCCAAGCCGACGCCACGCTGCGTTCCGGGCGGCGCGGCATCCTTCCACGCAGCGCGCTCAAGCCAGAGCGGATGGCCGGCGATGAGATCGAGGCAGTCGGCGATTCCGGTCGACTCGCCGACCACCACCCCGGCGCAGTTGGTGTCGCCGGGCAACAAGGCATTCTGGCGGCGCAGCGCCAGCGGGTCGATTCCCAGTTCGCGCGCCAGCTCGGCTATCATCGCCTCGAAGGCGAAAGTCACCTGGCAGACGCCAAAAGCGCGCATCGCGCCGGCGACCGGGTTGTTGGTATAGACGCACTGCCCCTCGATCAGCACGTGCGGGATTCGGTACGGTCCGCCGGCGTGCTCCATGCCCAGCGCCATCACCTCGCCGCCCAGATGCGCGTAAGCGCCGGTGTCATAGACCAGGCGGCAATGGACCGCCTCGAGCGTTCCGTCGCGGTTGGCGCCGAGCCGGTAATCGACGCGGCACGAATGGCGGCGGTAACCGGCGAGCAGGTTCTCCTCGCGGCCCCACACCATCTTGACCGGGCGACCGTCGCTGTGCAGTGCGGCGAGCGCCAGCAGGCACTGGACGGTGGCGCCGTCCTTGCCGCCGAAGCCGCCGCCCAGGCAAGGCGCGACGATGCGGATCTGGTCGAAGGAGAGGCCCAGCGCGTGGGCGATTTCCATGCGGTCGCGAAACGGCGCCTGCGTCGAGATCGTCATCGTCAGGCTGCCGTCGGGCGCGCAGCAGGCGACGCCGTTTTCGGTCTCGATGAAGCCGTGCGCCTGAACCGGTGTCGAGAAGCTTCCGGCAACGACCACGTCGCAATGATCAAGGCCTTGCGCCCCTTCGCCCAGGCGGATTTCGGCGGCGGCCAACAGATTGTCGGCGCGCTCGTCGTGCACCCGCACTGCCCCCTCAGCCATCGCCGCGACCGGATCGCAAACCGCCGGCAGCGGCTCAAGGCTGACGACGACCAGGCCGATCGCCTGGCGCAATGCTTCGCGGCTTTCGGCGATGACCAGCGCGACCGGATCGCCGGCGTAGCGCAGCTTGTCGCCGACCAGCACCGGCATGTCCTTGTGGACGATTCCCTGACGATTGGTTCCGGGAACGTCGGCGGCGGTCAGGATCTTGACTACGCCCGGCAAGGCGGCGGCGGCCGCCGTATCGATTGCGAGCAGGCGCGCGTGCGCGACGCCCTGGCGCGCGCCGGGGCGAACCGCGCCGGCCCACAGCACGCCGTCGGGATAGTAGTCGGCGGCGTAGGGCTCGCGCCCCTGCGCCTTGGCCTTGGCGTCGGCGCGCGTCTCGTTGGCGCCGACGGCGAGCGCGTTGACGTCATTGGTCGTCTTGGTCATCCTTTGAGCCTCAGTTTTTGTAACCACGGCGAACATGCCCCGAAGGAAATACCCTTGGGGTACGGCGGGCACGGCGAAAAACAAGAGCTCATGTGGATTTGTTCGACTCCTCTTTGGGGTGGTACGAGGGACGACCAAAAAATCGAGCCTTTCGCCGTGCCCGCTGTGCCCGCCGTGGTTATCTGCCTTCTAAACGTCATTCGTTGCTCCGGCATCAGCGTGATGGCGTAGCGCCCCGGCGCAGCGTCGCGATCTCGTCGCGCAGGACGTCGGCAAACGCGGCCATCACCGCAGCGTCGCCGAGCGTGACGCGGATCCAGCCGGGAAAACGAAAGCCGGTCATCGAGCGCACCATGAAACCGCGGCGCATCAGCCGCCGGTACATCAGCGTGTCGTTGATCGGCACCTTGATCATGATGTAGTTGCCCTCGCCGCTGACCACCGGCAGGTCGATTTCGCCGCACGCCTTGCCCAGGAATTCGCGGGCCTCGCGCACCAGCGCGCGAGAACGGTCGAGGTGGCCGGTCGTATCGGCGAGCGCCGCCTGCGCGGCGATCTGTCCCAGGCTGTTGACCGAATAGGTGGTACTGGTTCGCCGCACCGCGTCGACCACCGGCGCGCTGCCGACCAGATAGCCGACGCGCAGGCTGGCGAGCGCATACATTTTTGAAAAGGTGCGAAAAACGACGACGTTGGGAAAGCGTTCCATCAAGCTCATCGCGTCGGGATAATCAGACTGCTCGACGAACTCGCAGTAAGCCTCGTCGATGACGACGATGCGCTCGCCGGCGCGCTCGAGAAAATCGACCAGCACCTCGGTCGGCCAATAGCCACCGGTCGGATTATTGGGGTTGCAGACGAAGACGATCTTGGTTCGCCGGTCGATTCGCGCGAGCATCGCCTCGGGATCGAAAGCGTTGCCCAGCAGCGCAACGAGACGCGCTTCGACGCCGGAAAACTCGGCGACCCATTCGTAGACGGCAAAGGTCTTGTCGGCGGTGACGATGTTGTCGCCGCGCTCGCAGAAGGCCTTGATGATCGAAGTGATCACCTCGCACGAACCGTTGCCGACCAGGAATCGGTCGGCGTCAAAATCGAAGCGAGCAGCCAGCGCCTGGCGCAGGTCGAAAGCATCGCCGCTCGGATAAATCGACAGTCGCTTGAGCGGATAGTCGGCGATCACCTGACGCGCGGCTGGCGGCGCGCCGAGCGCGTTTTCATTGTTGTTGAGGCGATGCAGGAAGGGCGCGCCGTACTCGAGCATCAGCTGGCGATCGGGTTTGCTCGGCACGTAAGCCTGGAATTGGCGCACGTAGTCGGGAATCAGGCCGTCGACGAAATGGCTGTCGCGGCGCCCCAGGGTCTGTCCGGTACTCATGGTTTCAGCGCGCGAAAACGACGAGGTCGCCGCGCCCGGCGTCGGGAATCAACAGGCGCGGCAGGAAACCGGCGTCGTAAAGAACTGAAACGAAACCGATCTCTTCATCGCGCCCGCTGTCGATCTCGACCAGCACGTTGCCGATCCGCTCGTTCGCCAGCAAGCCAAGATGCGCCGCCAGATTCTCAGCCAGGTCGTTTCCCTTGGCCAGCAGGCGCAGCGTCGCCAGCGAACGGCGATGTTCGAAATCGACGCTCAACACCGAATCGTCGCCTGAATTTTGGCCAATTCGTTGGCCAACTCGCTGGCCGGCCGTCGAAGTTTCGCGCACCTGGCGCGGCAGGCAGAGGCGATCGTATTCGGCGCGCAGGAAAGCGGCGAAACGCGGCTCGGCATAAACGACGCCGCCCGATTCCTCGCGCAACTGCTTGTAATAGTGGGGCCAGACGACGGTTTGGCCAGCGCCGCCGGCAACCGGCGTCGATGCCAGATCGAGTTCGCCGAGAAAATCGAAAAAGCGCTCATAGCCGGGCAGCGGCCCCTGGCGGCGCAACAGGGCGCGCGCGCCGCTGCGTGAGATCCTGCCGACCGCGTCGTCGAGCAGACGCGTCAGCAAATCGTCTTCGTCATCCGGATAGAGCAGGTAGGGGCCATACAACTCGACCGTCGACTCGCTCAGACGTCGCCAGAACACGCCGCCCGCCAGCGTTTCGCCGACGCTGGCGAGGATCGCGCCGAGCGCGCCGCCATCGACCATGTCGGCGGCCATTTGCGGGCGTTCGAGAAAGGCCGGCAGAAAATCGTGCTGGCCGGACGCCAGCAGTCCGCCAAAGAAAAGCAGATCCTCGCGACTCGGCGCATGCAGCCTGACCACCGCCGCCGAAGGCGCCTCAGGCCGGGCGATCATCGTCGCCTTCGGGTATTCGCGCTCGCGGATCAGCTGCAGGCAAACCTGTTCGTCGCTGCCGAACTCGATGCTCAGACGCGTCACGCTGCGCGCCGCGATCATCAGCCCCAGACCGGCGAGCGAGTCTTCATCGTCGGGGTCGATGCGATACGTCAGATTGAATGCCTGCAGCATCGGATGGGCCATGCGAAAGCGGATGTCGAGTCGCAGCTGGTAGCGCTCGTCGTCGAGCCGCAGGTCGATGCTGGCGATTCCGGCCAACTGATTCAGATAGCACGAATAGATCTCCTCGACGGCGAGGACCAGGCCGGCGATCTCGCGCTGACCGAAGCCGAAAGCGGCGGTCGCCTTCTCGGCGAAATCGAGAGCGAGCGGTAGAAACGGCGCAGCGAAAGGAAAACTCGCCGATGCCGTATGGTGCGTTGGGAGAGAAGCTGTCATGGTGTCGCTTTCAAGAAGAATTCCGGTCGCCAGCGGCGACGTGAACAGCCGTTGATTTTGCTCCGCCGAGATACTCGACGGCCATGATCGTAATGTCGTCCGATTGCGGCGCTGTGCCGGCAAACGCCTTGACCGCCGCCACCGTTGCGCCGACCAGTTCAACCAGTCCGCAAGGCCCCTGAGCGACCAGGGTCGCCATCAGCCCCTGCTCCGAATACTGTTCGTCGTTCTCGTTCATCGCCTCGGTGATGCCGTCGGTATAGAGGAACAGGCGGTCACCGGGAGTCAGCCAAAGCGAATCGCAACGGTACTGGTAGCCCTCCATCGCACCGAGCACCAGTTGCCTGGACCTGGGGAAGTAGCTCGGTTCGCCGCGACTGGCGATGATCAACGGCGGATTGTGACCGGCATTGGTGTAACACAGCTCGCCGCTGACCAGATCGAGCACGCCGAAGAACACCGTGATGAACATGCTGCGATCATTGTTGGACGCCAGTTCATCGTTGACCTCGTCGAGGATTTCGGCGGGACTTCGCCCGGCCCTGGCGGTGGCCTTGATCAAGGTCTTGGTGACGGCCATGAACAGCGAAGCCGGAACGCCTTTGCCCGAGGCATCGGCGATCACCAGGCCGAGGTGCTCATCGTCGATCTGGAAGAAGTCGTAGAAATCGCCACCGACCTCCTTGGCCGGCTCGATCGCTGCGAACAGCCGGTAGGCCTCGTGATGCGGAAAAGGCGGCAGCATCTTCGGCAGGATAGCCATCTGGATGTCGTGGGCGATTGAAAGCTCGCCCTCGATGCGCTCCTTCGCCGACGTGGTATCTACCAGTTGGCGGATGTGCTCGCGCAGCGCAAGGTTCATCGCCGCGAAAGCCCGGCTCAAGTCGCCGACCTCGTCGTGCGCCAACTGAGATGGCAGCTTGACGTCGAAATTGCCGCCGCTCATCTGCCCGGCGACCGCCACCAGCGCGGTGAGTGGCCGCGTGATCGAACGCGCGATCAGCACGACGACCAGCGCCATCAGCAAAATGCCGAGCACGCCGATGGCGGCGGCGCTCAGGGTCAGCCGGCGGATTTCGGCAAACAGTTCGTCTTCGGGAAAAACGATGGCCAGCGTCCAGCCGACCGCCGGAACCGGCGCGTAATAGAGCCGACTCGCGCCACCTTCTTTGGTGGTGTAGGCGATGAAGTCCGACTCGCCACGCTGCATGCGCCGCCCGACTTCGCGCAAGGCCGCATCATCGCGCGCTTCGGCGAGGCTGAAAATCGATTCGTTCATGATGTATTCGGCAACCGGGTGGCTGACGACGGCTCCGTTGCGCGACAGCAGAAAAGCGTAGCCGGAGGCCAGGACCTTGATCGCGCCGATGTCCTGCGTGAGCCAGTCGAGCGCGATATCGGTGGTGACGACGCCCTTGATTCGCCGCGCCGCGCCTTCGCCCTGGTAAATCGGCACGGAATACGTCGCCATCAGCGTGTTGCCGCCGCCTTCGTCGTAATAGGGCTCGCTCCAACCCGCCCGGCCGAGTTCGCGAGCGATCTGGTAGCGGTCCTGGTGCAGGTAATCGAAGTTTTCTTCCGGCGCGGTGGACTTGAGATTGACGCCTTCGCGATAGAGGTAAGGCGCATCGGGCCGCGACCGCCCGGGCTGCGCGTCGGGCTCGAAGGCGACGCCGGCGCCGTAGATTTCCGGGTTGTTGTCGAGCACGCTGCGCAACAGCGCGCGCAGTTCCCGCTCGCTGACCGCACTGTTTTCCAAATGGTGCGCGAGCGTCGCCCCGCCGCGGGCGACTTTACCCAGTGCGGCTTCGACCCGATTGACCGAGGCCAGCGCCAGGTTATGCGCGCCGCTGGCGACTTCCTTTTCGAGCAGCGCCCGCGAACGCTGGTGGTTGAAGCCGAGCATCGCGGCGAAGATGATCGCGGCGCTCAGGGTCACCCCCAGGATCAGGCGCGCGGCGATCGTTCGCGGCGAGAGGATCCACTGTTTCATGGGCGCGACGGTCCCGGCGCGGGCCGCCGCACGAAAGCGTCGTAGTCGACGACGTCACGCACCAGCCCCGTTCGTTGCAGCTCGCTGGTCACCGCCTGATAGTCCTGGCGACTCAAGACGCCCGCTTCGCCGCCGTTTCCTGCCGGACGCATCACGTCCTGCAGGCGTGAGAGCATCCACTGCTGATGCATCCGGTTGGCCGGCAAGCGTGCTTTGCGCATGACGCGCAGGACGACGTCGATCGCCTCGTCGGGATGGGCGAAGGCGTAATCCCAGCCTTCCAGCGAGGCGCGGACGAAGGCGTCGACCAGCTGCGGGTCGCGCTGCACGGTCTGCTGCAACGCGTAGAGACCATCCTCAGGGAAATTGGCACCGTGGTCCTTGAGCGGAAAGACGGTCAGTTCATCCGGATTGACGCCGGAATTGACGATGGTGTGATACTCGTTGTACGACATCGCCGAAGTCACCGCGACGCCTCCGCGCAGAAAGAGATTGACCGTCGCCGACTGATGAACGACGTTTACCTGCACGCCGTTGCGATCGAAGGCGGCGCGCGGCGGGATGTCGAAATCGCCGCCCCACAGCCCGACCTTCTGTCCGGCCATGTCAGCGAGCGTGTTGATTCCCGACGATTTGATCGCGAGCAACAGCATCGACGATTGCTGAACGACCTGGGCGATATTGACCAGCGCCAGTCCTTGGCTGCGACGCTGCAGGGCGGTGGTCAGCCAGAGCGCAGCAAAATCGGCGCGGCCGTCGCGCAAATACTCAGCTGGCGGGCGCTGCGAACCGCCGTCGATGATCGTCAGGTCGATGCCGTGGCGGCGATAGATGCCTTTTTCGAGCGCCAGGTAATAGCCGGCGAACTGGGCCTGGGGAAACCACAGCGGGATGAAGCTGGCCTTCTTGAGCGGCTCGTCGGCGCGCCCGCCCGCCGACAGCAGCACCAGAAAACAACAGAGCATCCAGCGCGTCACGCAGGACCTGCCAATCGCGAGGCAAGCGCTCATCGATTTAGGGTCAGGCGAACGACGTTGCGCCCGTCTTCCCGAAAGCAGTCCAGGACATCGGCCACCTGGCGCACCAGAAACCAGCCCAGGCCACCGACCCGGCGTGTCTCGACGCCGGCGGCCAGGTCGGGCTCGGCGATCGTGGCAGGGTCAAATGCCTGGCCATGATCGACGATCTCGACGACCAATTTCTCGCCCTCGCTGCGACAATTCAAGACGACCGGCCCGGGAGCGTCCGGATACGCATAGTGGCAAATATTGACGAAGATCTCTTCGAGCGCCAGCGACAGCAAGCCCGTTCGCCGTTGATCGAGCCCGAACTGCCGGGCGGCAGCGGACAGGTGATCCTGCAATGCCTCAAGCTTGCCAAGCTCGGCAGACTGCAGCAGCGAACCCGGCGTCAGCGAATCGCCATCGGAAAACATCTCAAAGCGCCGCTAGCGCCGCGTCGACTGAATCGTATACGCCCAGAATGGTGCAAAATCCGGTCATCTCGAAGACTTCCTGGACATTGCCCTGCAGGTTGGCAAACACCGCCAGCCCGCCCTTGGGCTTGAGCTGCTTGGCGGTCGCCAGCAGAACGCGCAGGCCGGCGCTGCTGATGTAGCTGAGCTCGGAAAAATCGACGACGAAGCGCGTTTTACCGTCGGCAATCAACTGGTTCATCGCCTTTTCATAGTCGCCTGCCGACAGCGCATCGAGCTTGCCGGCGACCGCAACGACGCAGGCCGCGCCTGAGTCCCGAATCTGAATTTCCATTTTTCTCCCAATCGCCAAACGGCACCCGTCTGGGTTGGGCTTGCCTTCAAGACAGTTGGTGCACAAACCGCCTGAAGGACCACCGTGACGCGCCGAGCAGCATGATTTTTTTCTGCTCGGAATTGTACACGCATTCCGCAGGCGACGAGCGTCGGGAGAGACGCCCCGGAACGGCAGGCGCTACGCGGCGCTGGCTCAGGCCGCGATGCGCCCCCTTGTTCCGGCGAAGTGCCTGGCGTAGCGGCCAGACAGGCGCGACATCGGCATCAGGATCGGCAGGTCGGCGGTGTTGAAGTCGGGGTCCCACGCCGGGTCGCCGCAGACGTAGGCGCCGGCGCGCAGATAGCCCTTGATCAGCGGCGGCAGCTCGGCCGGCAGCTCGTTCTTGAGCGCGTCGAGCGGCAATGGACAGCGCGGGAAAACGCGATATTCGAGCGGACTCATGTACTCGCCGAGCCGGCCGTAAAGGCTGGCCGCGGCGTGGCCACCGTCGGCCATGCTGATGCTGGCGCAACCGATGAAGTACTCGTAGCGATTTTCGATCATGTACTTGGCCAGTCCCGCCCACAGCAGTGTGATCGTCGCGCCGGTGCGGTAGTTTTCATCGACGCACGAGCGGCCGATTTCGACCATGCGCCGGCGCAGGTGCTGCAAGCGCGTGAGGTCGAATTCGTTTTCGGAATAGTAGTTGCCGATCTTGCACGCCTTCTCCGGCGACAGGATGCGATAGGTGCCGACCACCGCGCCCGAGGCTTCGTCGCGTACGACGAGGTGTTCGCAAAAGGCGTCGTAGATGTCCTGGTCGACGCCCGGCGTGCGTTCCGGCAGCCTGGCGCCGAGTTCGCCGGCAAAAACGCGGTAGCGCAGCTTCTGCGCCTGCAGGATCTCGCGCGGGTTCTGCGCGATGCCGACCGACAGCTGGTGGCGCGCCGGGCGGCTCGCTTGGTCGGTATGAATCAGTGTCGAGGTCATGGTCTGTCTCCTTTTCTGGTTGCCGACAGACTTTAGGTAAACGAGGTTACAGCGCGATTGCACCGCGGTGAATTTTCGGTTTAGCGGACGCCGCCCCATCTGAGGGCCTGACCAGGCCGCAGCGAGCGCGTACAATCAGCGGCAGCGCAAGGCATCGAACAAGGGAGCTTTTTTGAAAACCATCGGGCTGATCGGCGGCATGAGTTGGGAGTCGACCGCTGCGTACTACCGGCAGATCAACGAGACGGTCAAGGCGCGCCTGGGCGGCCTGCATTCGGCGAAGATCGTCCTCTACAGCGTCGATTTTCACGACATCGAGCGATTGCAGCAGGCCGGCGACTGGGACGCGGCGGGCGCGCTGCTCGCCGACGCAGCGCGCGCGCTCGAAGCGGCGGGCGCCGATTTCACGGATCATGCAGAGCCTGGCGGCGCAAGGCGCGCAGGCGATCATCCTGGGTTGCACTGAGATCGCGCTGCTGGTCGACCAGCAGGATTGCGCCGTGCCGCTCTTCGACACCACGGCGATTCACGCGCGCGCCACAGTCGCAGCGGCGCTTGTTTGATTCCCCTAAGAAACGCAATTCAAGCGAGGGCGTCAATCGGCCGAGTTCGGCCATCAACGGACTGTTGCCAGTTCCGTGAACCAGCCATACAGACGACTGCTCCGCTTTAAAACCTGCCAGACAGCCTACACGTGCAACTCGGCCGTTGCTGCCATTAAGAGTGGTTCTAGAAATCCTCTAATCACTCATGAATGACGGCAACAATATCGGCTCTATTACTGTTCCGCTCTAGATAACACCGCCTGCTTGACGGGATGTCCTTCTGTGATCAGCATAGCCCTCGTGGCAGTGTGTTTACTTCCTCGCTAAGTCGGTTCATTTACCCCAACGCATTCGAGCGCGAATATGAAAACAACCCTGCGCCTGTCCTTTGCCGTGTTAATTGCACTTGGCACATTAATCCTGCAACTGGCGATATGGGACTACATCGATCCGTTTGCATGGGTGCTGTATTACCCGGCGGTAATCATCGCCGCCCTCTTGGTCGGATTAGAGGGCGGTATCGTAACCAGCCTCCTGTCGGCCTTTTTGACCTACTACGCCTTCATTCCACCACGTTTTTCCTTCGCACTCGAAACGCCAAGACATGCTTTCATAATTATTAGTGTCGCCGCCACTGGCATTGTCATCAGTTTCTTGATCGAACGGATGCGTAAGCTTTCCGGCCGTCTTGCTGCCCAGGATAGCGAGTCGCGCTTTCGCCACGCCATTGAGGAAGCCCCCTTCCCAGTCATGATCCACGCCAACGACGGCTCCGTTCTCTCGCTGAGCCGTGCATGGACGGAAATCACTGGGTACTCGCTGCAAGATATCCCGACCATCCAGGAGTGGACCGAGAAAGCCTATGGCGAGCAAGAGGAAGTTGTCCGCAGCCAGATCGATAGCATCTATGGCCTCAAGCAGAGCAAGACCGAAAGGGAGTCTCCCATTCTCTGTCGCGATGGAAGTGAGCGCGTATGGAATTTCAGCTCGGTCGGTCTGGGAGAGATGCCTGGAGGCCAACGTATTGCGATCAGTATGGCCATGGACGTCACCGAGCGCAAACAGACCGAGATGCTCATCCGGGAAAGTGAAGAAAGCCTATCCATTACCCTTAACTCCATCGGAGACGCCGTCATCGCGACCGATGCTGACGGGCGGATAACCCGCATGAATCCCACGGCCGAACGCTTGGCTGGATGGAGGCAGGAAGAAGCCCGGGGCCATCTGCTTCCGGACGTTTTCCGCATCGTCAATGCCGACACCGGCCAGACTGTGACCAACCCGGTACAACTGGTTATGGAACGTGGTCAAGTGGTCGGTCTGGCGAACCACACCGTGCTGCTGGCTCGTGACGGAAAGGAATACCAGATTGCTGACAGTGCAGCACCTATCCGCAATCCCGGAGGGAAAATTGTCGGCGTGGTGCTGGTATTCAGCGATGTCACCGAGAAATATGAGATGGAGAAGGCGTTACGCGAAAACGAGCGTTTTCTCAATGAAGCGCAGCTTATTGCCGGAATCGGTAGCTATGTCCTGAACATTCCTACCGGACTGTGGACAAGTTCGGATGTATTCAACCAAACGTTCGGGATTGATGAATCGTACGACCGCTCCGTTGAAGGGTGGGCAGCCATGGTTCACCCCGACGATCGCGTAATGATTCTGGAATACTTCAAGAATGAGGTTGTCGGCAAAGGCCGTCCATTTGACAAGGAATATCGAATCATCCGCCAGAACGATCAGGTCGTGCGCTGGGCGCACGGATTGGGCAAGCTGGAATTCGACGCGCAGAACCGTCCGGTGATGATGCACGGGACGATTCAGGACATCACCGAGCAGAAGCAGGCCCAGGATGCACTCCGCGACAGCGAGATGCGCTATCGCACCCTAGCTGACTCAGGCCAAGCGCTGATCTGGACGGCGGGGACGGACAAGCTGTGTAATTATTTCAACCGAGTGTGGCTTGATTTCACCGGCCGTTCATTGGACCAAGAGCTCGGCAATGGCTGGGCTGAGGGGGTACATCCGGAGGATTTTGAACGCTGTCTCGCCATCTACGTCGCCAACTTCGACCGGCGTCGAGCATTCAGCATGGACTACCGGTTACGCCACCACGACGGTGAGTACCGTTGGATACAGGACGACGGGAAACCACGCTACAACGCCGACGGAGAGTTTATCGGTTATATCGGCTACTGCTTGGACATTACTTCCCGCAAGCTAGCCGAAGCCGAGCTTGAGGAACATCGCTACCACCTTGAAGATCTGGTCGCCTCGCGCACCGCCGAACTGGCCGAAGCCCGTGACGCTGCCGAGGCTGCCAGCCGTGCCAAGAGTGCGTTCCTGGCCAATATGAGCCACGAAATCCGCACCCCTTTGAATGGCATCATCGGCATGACGCACATTTTGCGACGGAGCGTCATCACCCCGATTCAGACCGACCGCCTCAACAAAATCGACACTGCAGCCGAACACCTGCTCAGTACCATCAACGACATTCTTGATCTCTCCAAGATCGAGGCCGGAAAGGTAACCTTGGAGGAAGCACGGGTCGCCATCAATAGTCTGCTGGCAAACGTGAATTCAATAGTGAGTCCCCGTGCTCAAGCCAAAGGTCTCCTGTTACGGGTCGAGGCAGAACACTTCTCTCATCCTCTTTTGGGTGATCCAACACGGCTACAGCAGGCACTGCTCAACTATGTCACGAATGCCATCAAGTTCTCTGAAACCGGGACGGTTACGCTACGCACGATTAATCAGGAAGAAAGCAGCGAGTCGATACTGATTCGCTTCGAGGTCCAGGATGCCGGGATTGGCATCGCCCCCGAGACACGGTCCCGACTGTTTACCGCCTTTGAACAGGCGGACAATTCAACTACTCGTCAGTACGGCGGGACCGGACTCGGACTGGCAATTACCCGCAGACTTGCCGAACTGATGGGGGGCGAGGCCGGCGTGGAAAGTACGCTTGGTGTGGGGAGTACTTTCTGGTTCACGGCCCGCCTGAAGAAGAGCGAAGGCCTGGATGCCCTTGAGCCTTTGGCAATTACCGAAGCCGAGAAGACTATCCGGCAACGCCACCAAGGTCGTCACATACTTATTGTCGATGATGAACCGATAAACCTTGAGGTAGCCAAGTACATGCTTGAAGACGTTGGCTTGGTTGTCGATACGGCAGAGGATGGAATTTATGCCATCAGAAAGTCCAGGGAAACACCCTATGCAGCAATCCTGATGGACATGCAGATGCCAAACCTGGATGGTATTGGAGCAACTCAGCGGATTCGTGAATTGCCTAACCATTGCCAAACTCCGGTCCTAGCCTTGACCGCCAACGCTTTCGCGGGAGACCGGGCGCATTGTCTGGAAGCCGGAATGGACGATTTTATTGCGAAACCATTCAATCCGGAGCTGCTTTACTCGGTTCTACTCAAGTGGCTGGAGAAACGTCCTGACTTTCAGGATGACCGACGCTCTCGAAGTGACAACCTTGAAAATTGAAACAGACAGGCGATTTTCTCTTTGTCTGTGACAGTTAAGGAGCCAGTCCGGCTGTAGGCCGGGCAAGCGACCATTCGAGGAAGATTCCTAACCTACGACCGCAGACCTATATCCATTGCGGGCGTAGTCAGCTCAGGTGGTCAATGGCCAACGATTTGCCGATGCGTTGTCTTCAGGAACGGCTGTTGCATTTTGCTAGCGGTCTTTCAACTTACAACGGTTCGAAGGTCTGCAGCGGGTCGTCCCCGGTCGGTGACTCCCAGAAATCTAGCGACGCTTACCAGCCGAGTACTTTTCTGAGCTGGACCAGCAGTTGGTCAGGTCTAAATGGCTTAATGACGAAACCCGATATCCCCAGAGCAACCGCGTCGTGCACGGTCTGCCGTCCGGCTCCAACGGCAAGCATCATAATGACTGGCAGCGAGTCCAATTTGTCATTCCCCCGCACTGAGCGCATCAAATCCGCACCGCTCATGCCTGGCATGTCGGTGTCTGCGAGCATCAGGTCGTAGTGCCGAGATTGCAGTCTCCTCAGTGCTTCAGCGCCATTGCTCACTTGGTCGACGTTCAGATCAGAACGATTGAACGAAAGCAACAGTTGCATTACGGCCGTGCGTACATTCGCTTCGTCGTCAACAATAAGGACACGCGACATAGCTGATTTTCTCCTCGGTTGGAGGGTAACCCCCCGTTTTTGGCAACGCTACCGTTTGCCTTCAGGTACGTACGGTTCGATTCCTTGCTGCAGGTATTCAGGTCGAGTGTCGCGAGCCCGTGCCGGGCTCAACCAATGGCTTCTTTCCTGCCAGTGAATTGATCAGGGCGGTTCGTTGCAAATCATCCTCGTTGAACTCGAAACCGACACGGAATCCACCGTGGCTGGCAAAAACACCACAATCTGATTTTGCCGACGCAGTGATGACGTGAGTTTGGCCTTTAGCGAACATTTCAAACCGCAGAACACAGGCGACATCGGCAGGGATGGGATCGTCGAGCATGATACTGAGCCCATGAGACGAAATCTCCAAGGTCTGTCCAGATAACACCGTCTGGCTGGGTAGCGCAACCTGCGCTCGACCGTGCAAAGTGTAGTGTGTAGACAGATGCGATTCCATATCGGCCAGCTATTCGGGAGAGTTTGTCAGGAGGAGCCCCTGTGCACGGTAGACCAATGGTCGCTTCTTGTCGCCCCTTTTGCGGCCCGAGGTTCGGAGCAACGGGTTTGAGTCGGACGTTGATCATTGATTTCAGCTGACCCCTTAAGAGCTTGAACTGTCTGTCCTTAACTTCAATGGGCGTCGACATCAACGTCTTGTTTTCAACGAGGAGTAGCTCATGTCAGTCAGCGCAGTCGGCTCAAGCAGCAACGCGTACGTGTCTGCGCTTCAACAGCAGTCAAGTACGAGTGCTGTGCAAGCAGTCGGCCGTGAACGAGAGAATGATGGGGACAAGGACGACGGCGTAGCTACTGCGAAAGCGCCAACCCCCAGCGCCAACCCCCAGCGTCAATCTGAACGGCCAAACCACAGGCACAACCATCAACACGTCTGCCTGAGTAGCCCCCGCACACGGCCCTTCCTTTCAATCACGGACGGCCTGCTCGACCTCCCTTGCCGAAGGGCTCACCACGACGCAGGAACCAGAAATCAAGGCGACGGAAATTCCAGATTGGCCCCAGAAAACCTGGGGTAAGTCTGTGGATAAGACAAAAAAAGGCCCGCGCATCAGGAGGATGACGGGCTGCCTGTTTTTTGGGCGAATGTTCCGCCCGCTAATTCGGAGTCGGCTCATTCGACAAACAACCATGATCGCAAGCTGAATTTCGAGGCATCAACATCTGTTTAATTCTGCCAGCGGGCCATCAAACATTGAGGCTCAAATATTATTCAATGGTAAAGCCGATTCTATTGTGGCGGCCTTATCCCATCCTTGGTCGCCTGTATTCGGGCCGCTGTCAAAGTACCGTCGGCGGCAACCTGAACGACTACAAAAACATAGGTGCCTGATTGCAGCAGTGAGCGGTCACCCGGAACCGTCGTGACCACAGGAATCCCCTCGGGTATCAAGACATTTCGCGCGCCCCCCTTATACTCAAGGGTCAACTCTTGGCCGTTATTCGATTTGACCATTTTCGCCAGATTGGCATTGGTCATGGTTGAACCCGGTTCTACATCCCAAGGAATGTGGCCCTCACCCACTCCTCGGGAAGCCTCCGGAAACAGGTGGACTTCGCGAGCAACCAGCCGGCCTTCGGAATCAGGTGTTGCGGCAGTTCCGATGTAATCCCCAGGTTTGATATCTGACAGCTTGATAGCCTTGGGATAAGACACCGTAGTGCCATCGGTCATTTGCAGTTGCAGATCCTTGCCTTCGCGTGATTTTACTGAGAGTACCTTGCCGTCAAATGCAGAAATTGTGCCCCGCACACGCATAGTGCTTTGCGCATTCGCCACAACGCTCACTAAAGAAAGCGCACCACAAAAAATCAGGATGGATAGTTTGCTCATACGAGTCAGCCTTTCAAAGGTCACAATCGTGTTTTCTTTGTGTTCCGGGTCGGTTAGAAATTACAGATCAAAAGTTATCGGGCGTCTAGCTGCCGCCCGACTGCGGCGAACCCACATTCACTGACGCCCTTCCGAGTCCCTTAACGTATTCGGCCGGTATTCCATCAGGACAAAGAGGGTTCAGTCCGTCTTGACTGTAATGGCAAGCAATCGTTCATCTCAATAACATCATCGCCGTGAACGTCTGCTTCTCCCAGATCAGAAAGACGGCTTGGGGTCGAACTGAGCCACTCACCGTTATCATGTGAGCCAACAACAAGATCGTCGTGGTCAGCTGCTTTCCCTGGATGACCTATTCTCGGCACTGCGCCGCGCCAGACGGTGCGCTCGTCCCACTTTCCCAAAGGAAATCCCCCGTGCATAGACTCTTGCGTCATTTGGCACTCTTGGGCACCGCCGCCCTGATCGGCTTGGCGCCGCTCACTCAGGCAGCCGCCCCCAAGGTCGAAACCCAGGTGCCCGGTTATTACCGCACCGCGCTCGGCCAGTTCGAAATTACCGCGCTTTACGACGACGCCATCGAAATCGACGGCAAGCTGCTCAAGAACGCCGGCGCTGCCGACCTGCAACGCCCGCTGTCGCGAATGTTTGTCGGCAACCCGAAGATGTAGACTGCGGTCAATGCCTATCTGATCAATACCGGCACTCACCTGGTGCTGGTCGATACCGGCGCCGCCAAGCTGTTCGGCCCGACCCTGGGCTACGTGCTGCAGAACCTCAAGGCGGCCGGTTACAAGCCGGCGCAGGTCGATGCGGTGATCATTACCCACCTGCACGGCGACCATATGGGCGGACACGGATCATGCAGAGCCTGGCGGCGCAAGGCGCGCAGGCGATCATCCTGGGTTGCACTGAGATCGCGCTGCTGGTCGACCAGCAGGATTGCGCCGTGCCCCTCTTCGACACCACGGCGATTCACGCGCGCGCCGCAGTCGCAGCGGCGCTTGTTCAATGACGCGCAATTCGGGCCACGGCGACACGCCCGGCAGGTGACGCACAGTTGCGGCGCGCGACGCGCATCGACGACATCGGTCGCCAGTTCGATCAGGGTGAGACGTTGGGTGGTTGGCTGCTGGCCGCAAATACGAGCGCGGCTTGAGGGTGAAGCGGAGATATTGCGCAGGGGTTGCGCGGGGGTCGAAACGAGGCGTTGAATTCCGACCGGAAGGCGTAGCCCGATGGGCTTACGCGTTGTGTTGCCAAGCCGTGGTGCTGGCCGGCGAACCGTGTATCTTCCGGTCGGATGGTTGGCCCGTCATGATCGACGGGACTTAGCGGGTGCCGAGTGCGCTGGGACGGACAGCGGTCAGGTCATCTCGGAGACTGCCTGCGGATCCGGCAATTCGAGTCAGGACGTCACCAATCGACGAGGCCAGGCCGATCAGGACGAAGCTAACGGCAATTGCGCCCAAGGCCACCGCGAGTCTGATTTCGAAAGCGTGTTCGAAGAAGAAGCTGGCATTTGCGGTCATGATCTTTCCTTTCGTAGTAAGTTGAATATTTCATCTAATGGGATGTATCCGCACCAGACGAGATAGAGACTAACAACGAACTACAGTCTGATCTATTGTTGCTTTGCCTCGATTGCGTAACTCCGGCGGCGCCCTGTGTAACGCCGCGTAACCTTGGCAGCGCAGACAGCGCCATGACCAATGCATCGTTCGACCTGATCGGCGCAGGCCGATAGGCGCTGCGCACTGCGGCGCCTAAGCCGCCGCCGAGTCGGGCAGTTCCCGGCAGCTGACGCGCAGGCCGCCGGCGACGCGCTGCCAGGCCAGGCTTTCGTCGGCGAGTACCGCTGCGCTGAGCGGATTTCCCGCCAGCCAGCCGTGCGGCAATTCGAGCCGATAACCGTCTTCGCCTGCGCCGAGACGACAATCCGGGACGGCGTGATCGTCGCGCGAGCGGTGCAAGGCGACCGCCAGGCGCAGGCAGAGAACCAGACGCCAGCTCGCGTCGCCGGGCGGCAAGCTCGTCAGCTTCTCGAGCTTGCCGCGCTGGCCGAGCACCAACTGCGCCAGCTGCAGCTGATCGCGCTTCGAAAAGCCGGGCATCTCGGCGCAGCCCAGAATGTAGGCACCGTGCTTGTGATAGCCGCTGTGCGCAATCGAGATGCCGATCTCGTGCAACATCGCCGCCCAGCGCAGCACGCGCACGTCGCCTTCGTACTCTGGCCGGTCGACATCGACCAGCCGCCCGAGCAGCTTGAGCGCCGTCGCCTCGACACGCTGCGCCTGGCGGCCATCGACCTGATAGCGCCGAACGAATTGACGCACCGTCGACTCGCGCATGTCGTGATGGTGAAAGCGCCCGAGCAGGTCGTAGAGCACGCCCAGGCGCAGCGCGCCGTTGGCGTAGCCCATGCGCTCGAGGCCAAGTTCGGCAAACACCGCGCACAGGATCGCCAGACCTCCGGCCAGCACCGGCAGACGATCGGTCGGCAAGCCTTCGAGCGTCATCGCCGCTGCCGATCCGGCGCGAATCATCAGGGTGCGCAAAGCATCCAGGCCGTGCTGGGTGATCCCTCCGGAACTGCCGGGGTCAAGCCGGTTCACCTCGATGAGCCTGGCGATCGCGCGCGCCGAACCCGAGGTCGCAATCGCTTCTTGCCATCCCGAACGCCGGTAGGATCGGGCGATCGTTTCGATTTCCTGCGCGGCGGCCAGTTGCGCGTCGCGAAAGCTCTTCTTGTCGACCCGGCCGCCGGGAAAGAAGCGCAAGGAATAGCTGACGCAACCCATGTACAGTGATTCCATCAGCCGCGGCTCGATTCTGCGGCCGATGATGAACTCGGTCGAACCGCCGCCGATGTCGACCACCAAGCGCTGGTGGTCGACCGCCGGCAGCGAGTGCGCCGCGCCGATGTAGACCAGGCGCGCCTCTTCGCGACCGCTGATGATCTCGATCGGAAAGCCCAGCGCGGCTTCGGCCAGCGTCAGGAAATCGGCGGAATTTTTGGCCACGCGCAGCGTATTGGTCGCCACCACGCGCACCGACGCCGGCGCAAAGCCGCGCAAGCGTTCGCCGAAGCGGCGCAGCGCGGCCAGCGCGCGCTCTTGCGAGACCGCATCGAGGCGCTTGTCGGCGGAGAGGCCTGACGCCAGGCGAACCGGCTCCTTGAGCGAGTCGAGCGGATAGACCTGGCCGTCGACCAGGCGGCCGATCTGCAGGCGAAAGCTGTTCGAGCCGAGGTCGACGGCGGCGATCTGCTGGTAGCCGCTGCCCGCGGCTTCGTTGCGGATCAGCTGCAGCACTGGCGCGGGGGCGGCTTGCTCTTTCAACATTGGGGCTCGGATGAATCGGCGCGCAATCGATTGCGGCGCCGACCGACGGCGGTCAAATCAGCACCACGTCGCCAGCGCCGACGGCGACCCTGAGGTTGGCGCCGTAGCAGATCAGCTTGCGCATTTCGCGGCTCACTGCGGCGACGATGAAACAATTTTCCAGCGGCTCGTGGCGCGGCTTGCCGCGCCTCGCGACATCCTGCAAAGCCTGTTGCTTGAGGCGGACATTTCGTCCGACGTATCTTTCCAGCGTAAGCATGTCCAAGTCCTTGCCGATCCCCGGTGGAGAAATTCCCCGGCCCGGGTGAAATCGCTTGCCTGTCGGCGAGCTTTTCGCAATTCTGTTCCGGCCGTGTTACAAACAGATGAAGACGATGGCGATGGCGTCTGCCGGGCTGCGCAAAGCACATGACAGACGCAGCGAATCGACCTAAAGTGCTAGGCTATAGCGCCTTTCAATGCGAACAACGATGAACCCACTGACCCTCGCCTCGCGGCAACACCTCAGAGCGCGCGCATTGCTGCTCGGCGACCGGCTCGACCTCAAGGGCTTCAAGATTGCCGATTGTCTCGGCACCACCCCGCTGACCATCGAGGTCGACGCTGACGGCGGCCTGGCGGTGCTCTTCCGCTACGGCGTCGTGGTTTTTTTCGGCGTCAAGACGCTCGATGAGGTGCGCTTCGTCGAGACGCTCAAGCCGCTGATCACCAACCCCTACGCCAGCCCGGAAATCGAGGAACTCGAAATCCACAGCGGAAAATCCGCGCTCGGGGTGCAGAGCGGCGCCGTGTCGCTCGACGAGATTTCGCTCGAAAAAGTGCAGGTAATCGCCGATGCGCTGAGCAAGAGTCTGGTGCTGGCGCTCTACGAAAAAAAGGTCGCCGGCGAATTCGACGGCATCGAGCCGTTGGCGCAGGAACTCGCGGCTCGTGGCAAAGTCAGCGCCGATTCGCGAACGCTGCTCGCAAAGATCGGCAATATGCTGCTGATCGAGCACCGCATGGTCGGCCGCGCCGAAATCGGCGACAAGCCCGAAGTCCTTTGGGAGTTTTCACATCTGGGCGGGCTCTATGCCAGCCTCGAAGACGAGTTCGAGCTACCGGAACGTCAGGCGGCGCTCGACCGCAAGCTCAAGCTGATTTCAAACACCGCACAGACGCTCACCGACATCCTCGACAACAAGCAGTTGCACAAGCTCGAGTGGTACGTCATCGGGCTGATCTTCTTTGAAATCGTGCTGAACCTCTCCGAACTCGCACGCCAGCATTTGTTCTGATCACCGGGGCCCGTGCTGTCCCGCCACCCGTCCGGGGATGGATGCCAAATGGCAGGCCGCGGCAAGACGGTTTATATCGTTTATACTGTATAAACACTTGTTACCGAGGACAACGCCATGACCAATCCATCATCCCCCTCCGCCGCAGCGAAGGCACCCAAGACGATCGCCCGCAAGCTGCCGGCCAAAACGCAAGCCGCCGCGCCAACGAAGGCCAAAGCGGCCGTCAAGCGCGCAGTGCCGGCCAAAACGCCTGCGCCAGCCAGAACGCCGGTGCCAGCCAAGGCGAGCAAGCCGGTGACGGCGGCACGCGAGGCCAGCAAGACGTCAGCCAAAGCCGTGGCCGACAAGCTTGGCAAAGACGGCAAGCACTCGGGCAAGAAACCTAAACTGGTGCGTGACAGCTTCACCTTCCCGGCGGCCGAATACGCGCTGTTTGGCACGCTCAAGCAACGCGCGCTGAAATCCGGCCACGAGGTCAAGAAGAGCGAACTGCTGCGCGCCGGCCTGGCATCGCTCGCCGCCTTGCCCGATTCAGCGCTGCTCAAAGCATTGCAAGGGATCGACCGCTTGAAGCCCGGCCGTCCAGTCAAATAGCAGGGCCTCGCTCGCGCCCCGGCAGGCCCTATGCCGCCTGGGCGTGCGCGACGGCGTCGAGCACCCGGCGTGTCCAGAACCTGTCGTCGGGACTGACGACGACGACGCGAAAGCCGTGCGAGTCGCCTTCCATCCGTACCCCCTCCGAGTCGTCAACGTGCAGGTCGATACCGAAGGCCGGCGGAAATTTTGACGGCAGGCACGAGAAGCCGTGTACCGCGAGTCCCTGGCGGTGCCGCTCGCTATTGACCACACCATCGACGCGAATGCCGTGCAGCAGCAGCCAGCAGCGGATATAGAACGGCGTTCGTCCCGAGGTCGTATAGATCCAGACGCTGCACTTTCTGCGACGCAACTCGCGCACCAGCGCGCGGGTACCGTAGCGCAGCGGCTCGCCAAACCAGCGATGAATGAAGGCGGGAACGCGGCTGGCTTCGATGCGGGCGCCGTCGCCATAGCACACCAGCGTGTCATCGACGTCGAAAGACACGCGCATGCGCGCAGGCGTCAAATCAGATGGCGCGGTATTCATGCTTTGCAGCGCCGGCATAGTGGTCGGCCCTGAGCACAGCAAAGCCCCCGGTCGAGCAGTTGGCCTGCTGCTCGAGGAATCTGGCGTAGCGCTTCTTGATCCCCGGAATCTTGAACAACACCTCGATGCCGCGCTTGGGAAGATTGCGAATCACCGTCGATGGATTGAAGTAGCCCTCGGCGTTGTCGACGGTCAACACAAACGGCGGAAAACCCTCGCGCATCAGCAGATAGCTGACGATCAGCGACCCGCTGCGGTGGTTGCCCTCGATGAACAATTGCGGCTTGGAAAGGATCCGGATATAGACGCCGGCGGCGCGCTTCCAGATCGAGTCGTCGCGGTGTTCGCCGTACCACTCGAGCAGATCCTTGATGCCGCCTTCGTCATCGCCGAAAAAACGTCGCTCGGTCGCCGCCAGGTGCGCGGCGTAGCGCGCCCGATTCGCCGGGCCGGCGCCGCACAGCACGGTGGCGTTGATCTCGAGCAGCAGTCCGACGTTCTGCAGCGCGAAGAGGTCGACGCCGCGCGCCACGTAGTCGTCGATCAGCGCATAGCCGGCGAGCAGGTTGTCCCTGACGTGATCGATCAACGGATCGCGCGGTTCGTCGAAACGCTCACTGAGCGCGGCAAAATGACGCTGCACCTCGCGCAGAGAATGCTCGATCGCCGCCAGACTGAGGCGGCAAGGCGTACCAGTCGCCATCACCGATTAGCTGAATTGGCCGCTGATGTAATCGCGCGTGAGCTTCTCGCGCGAATGATTGAAGACCTGATCGGTCGGACCCATTTCGACCAGGTAGCCGGTGCGGCTGCCCTGCGAGATGTCGACCGAGAAAAACGCGGTGGTATCGGCGACGCGCGTCGCCTGGTGCATGTTGTGCGTCACCAGCGCGATGGTGAAGTTTTTCTTGAGCTCGACCATCAATTCCTCGACGCGTCGCGTCGCGATCGGGTCGAGCGCCGAGCAGGGCTCGTCCATCAGCAGCACCTCGGGTTCGGTGGCGATCGCACGCGCGATGCACAAGCGCTGCTGCTGACCGCCCGACAGCGCGAGTCCGCTGACCTTGAGCTTGTCCTTGACCTCGTCCCATAGCGCCGCCCCCTGCAGCGCATGCTTGACGCGGTCGCCGAGGTCGCCCTTGTAGCGATTGAGGCGCAAGCCGAAAGCGACGTTGTCGAAGATGCTCATCGAGAACGGATTGGGCTGCTGGAAGACCATGCCGATGTAGCGCCGCACGACGACCGGATCGACGCCCTTGCCATAGACGTCCTGGCCGAGAAAATGAACGTGGCCGTCGAAGCGAAAATTCTGCACCAGGTCGTTCATGCGGTTGAGGCTGCGCAGCACGGTGCTCTTGCCGCAGCCCGACGGGCCGATGAAACCGGTGATCTTGTTCTTTTCGATCGGCACGTGGCTGTCGCGAACGGCCATGAAGTCGCCGTAAAAAATCTTGTCGAGCTTGCAGTCCATCACCAGCGTTTGCGCGCTTGCGCTCATCATCAACCTTTCAATTTAGGAATTCTGTTTAACCACGACGAACACGGCGGGCACGGCGAGCACCTTGAGCTTCTCGCTATTGTCAATTTCACCCGACGTGTGATCGAACCATCGTTCAGGAAAGACTGTATTTCCGCCGTGTTCGCCGTGCACGCCGCGGTCATCTTAGTATCTGTTCGTCATTTCAAAATCTCGGTTTGCCGAAGATGCGGCTCGCGATATTGACCACCAGCACGATCAGCACCAGCACCAGCGAAGCCGCCCAGGCGAGTTCGAGCTGGTTGTCGAATGGCATTCCGGAAAAGTTGTAGATCAGCACCGCCAGCGATGCCGTCGGGCTCATCGCCGCGAGGTGGCCGCCGTCGACGATCCAGTAGTTGGAGAACAGCGCAGTAAATAGCAAGGGTGCGGTTTCCCCGGCGGCGCGCGCCACCGCCAGCATGACGCCGGTCAGGATCGCCGGCATCGCGGTCGGCAAGACCACCTTGAGAATCACCTGCGTGTTCGTGCTGCCCATGCCGTAGGCAGCGTCCTTCATGATCTTGGGAACCATCTTCATCGCTTCTTCGGCGGTCAGCACGACGATCGGCAGCATCAGTACCGCCAGCGCGACGCCGCCGGCCGGCGCCGAATAGGTGCCGGTGGTCAGCACCACCATGGCATAGGCGAAAACGCCGGCGAGGATCGACGGCAGTCCGGTCAGCGTCTTGGCGGCAAAACGCGCGAGCGCGGCGAGCCGGCTGTAAGGCCCGAGTTCGGCGAGGAAGATGGCGGCCATGATGCCGACCGGAATCGCGATGGCGGCTCCGATGATGACCATCACGAAGGTGCCGACCAGCGCGTTGCCAAAGCCGCCGCCCAGCTCGAAGCCCGCCGGCGGCAGTTCGGTGAAGACTTCCAGATTCAAACGGGCGCCGCCGCGCGTGATCAGCATGTAGAGCACCGAGATGAGCGGCACGCTGGCGAGCAATGCGCTGACCCAGGCCAGACTGGTGAGCAGAATGCTGCGCAAGGCGCGGCCCTCGATCTGGTGCTGCAAACTCGGCGCTGCGGGTAAAGGCGTGTTCATGGCGTTGGCCGGATGGGCCAGATTCACGGCACTCATTATTTGTTTCCCCTTTGCGCGTAACTCATCAACAGCGAACCGGCGATATTGACGACCAGCGTGATCGCCATCAGCACCAGCGCCGCGTACATCAGCACCTCGACCTCGTTGGGCCCGGCCTCGGGGAAGTTGAGCGCGAGCAGCGCGGCGAGCGTATTGGCCGGCGAAAAGAGCGACAGCGAGATCTGATTCGAATTGCCGACCAGCATCGCCAGCGCCATCGTCTCGCCGAGCGCACGCCCGAGGCCGAGCACCAGCGCGCCGAAGATTCCGGTCGCCGCCGACGGCACCATCACGCGCAGGATCGCCTCCCAATGCGTCGCGCCCATGCCATAGGCCGCCTGCTTGGTCTTGAGCGGCACCGCACGCAGCGCGTCCTGCGCCACCGCCGCGATCGTCGGCAGAATCATGATCGCCAGCACCAGCGCGGCGGGCAGCAGGCCCGGGCCGGACAGCGTCGAGGCAAAGAAGGGAATCGCCCCGAGCGTCGCGTTGAGCCAGTCGGCGAGCGGCAGAATCGCCGGAATCACGACGAAGATCCCCCACAGGCCATAGACCACGCTGGGAATCGCCGCGAGCAACTCGATGATGATGCGGAAGACGGCGGAGAGGCGCGGCGGCAGAAAATCCTGGGTCAGGAAGATCGCCATGCTGACGCCGAAGAAGCCGCCGATCAGCAAGGCCATCAGCGCGCTGTAGAGCGTTCCCCAGATCGCCGGCAAGATGCCGAAGCGGTGGGTGTTGGCGTCCCAGACGACGCCGCTGATGAAGTCGAATCCGTACTTCTGAATCCCCGGAACCGCCTTGCCACCGATTTCAAGAACCAGCGCGACGACCAGCGTCAGGATCGCGATGGCACCGACGCGGGCCAAAAAGCGAAAGCTTCGGTCAACATAAATATCGGTTCGGGACGGCGGCTGGCACACCGAATCCGGCGCCAGCGCAACGGTGAAGGGTTTGTTCATGTATGGTCCTATTTTTTAACCACGGCGACACGGCGGCCACGGCGAAACCCCTACTGTCTCGTGTCGTCAGTTGACGTCCGGAAACATAGCGCGGTCGGTTCATCGATTTTTCGCTGTGTTCGCCGTGGTTACTGCTTGCTGCCTTGCACTTACTTGATGTTGGCGGCGGCCTTGCGAACCTGCTCGACGACCACCGCCGGCAGCGGGATGTAGCCCATCGAGTCGGCGATCTTCTGGCCTTCGGTCAGACCGTATTCGATCATCTCGTGCATCGCCTTGACCTTGGCGGGATCATTGTTGGTCTTGCGGAAGATCATCCAGGTGTAGGAGGTGATCGGGTACGACTTGGCGCCGTCCGGATCGGGCAGCCAGGCGACCATGTCTTCCGGCAGCTTGACCGCCGCCAGCGTCGCCGCGCCGTTGCCCGGCGCCGCGTACTGGCCGGCCTTGTTCTGCAGCTGGGCGAAGTCGACCTTGGCCAGCTTGGCGAAGCCGTATTCGATGTAGCCGATGGCGCCCGGCGTCTGGCGAACGGTCGCGGTCACGCCGTCGTTCTTGGGCGAGGCGACGAACTTGTCGGTCGCCGGCCAATTGACCGTATTGCCTTCGCCGAGCGTCTTCTTGAATTCCGGGTTGATCGCCGAGAGGTGCATGGTGAACACGGCGGTGGTGCCGCTCGAATCGGCGCGGCGGACGACGGTGATCGGCAGGTCGGGCAGCTTGATCTCGGGGTTGGCGGCGACGATCTTCGGATCGTTCCACTTGGTGATCTTGCCCAGGAAGATGTTGGAATAGACGTCGCGCGGCAGCTTGAGCCCCTTCGGGTTGCCCGGCAGGTTGTACGCGAGAACGATCTCGCCGGCGGTCATCGGCAGCAATTGAACGCCTTCGGCGACCTTGGCGATGTCCTCTTTCTTCATCGCCGAATCGCTGGCGGCGAAATCGACGGTCTTGTTGAGGAAGTCCTGCACGCCGGCGCCGCTGCCCTTCGACTGGTAATCGACGGTCATCGTCGCGTTCTTCTTGGAAAGATCCTTGAACCAGGTGAGGTAGATCGGTGCCGGGAAACTCGCGCCGGAACCGGTCAGGCGGACCTTCTCTTGAGCCAGGGCGGGATTGGCTGCGCAAAGCGTGACGCCGGCGGCGAAGGCTGCGAATTTCATCAAACTATTCATCGTCAAAACTCCTTGGATTGGGAACGAGTCAATTCTAGGACGACGTTGTTACAGTCTGATTACCGGCCAATGACGGGAAAAATCCCGACGAGCCGACACCGCACTGCGCGCTGCCGGCCTGTTGGTCGAGACTACTTCTTCACGCCGACCCACGACGCGCTCTTGCCATTGGACGTGGCATCGCAAGAGACTTGAACACCAGAGACCGAGGTCTTCTCGCCGACGTTGAAGAATTTTCCGGCATCCCCGGAATAGCACTGCGGGCCTTTTCCCGACGCCTCGCTCTTTACTGCCGATGCGGCTTTGGGTTCCGGGGTGGTGGCGCAGGCGGCCAGCAAGGCGAGGCTTGAACAAACGATCAGTAGGGTACGCATCTTGAACTCCTGTTTTTTGGCGAAGGAAGGGTGAAGGAACAGCGGCGCCATCGTGCAATGCAATTGTGACAACGCGATGTCAGCGCGTTGACCGCGAGCGTCTGCACGCCTTGTGTCTTCGTCCTATCCGACCTGCGCCGGCTGTCACTGGCCTGTAATCTCGGCTCGCTATCCTGCCGCCTTCGTCATAGGGAGCATCAGGCATGTCGATTCTTGATCCAGCCATCCGCCTCGTCGGGCAACTGTCGTTCCGCAACAAGATGCACGTCACCGCGCTGATTTTCGGCGCGCCGCTGATCGTCGCGCTGGGCGTCATCCTGGCCGGTCTCGGCGCGCGCGTCACGGCGGTCCAGAACGAACGCGACGCGCTCGCCGTACAGGTCCCGGCGCTCACTCTGCTGGCCAATGTGCACCGGTACCTGGCGGCAAGTCAGGCGCTGCGCGAAGGCGCCGAGCAACTTGGCGAACAGGTCAAGGCGAGCCGGGAAAATACGCACAAGGCATTGAGCGCGCTCGCGTCTGCGGTCGACGAACACCCGTCGCTCGCCGGCAAGTTAACCAGCGACGCAAAATGGCTGGCGGCCTGGAAGGCCGGCCTTGACGCGGTCGAGAGCAGCGATGCCGACCGCTTGTCGGAAGTGCATTCGGAATTGCGCTCGTCGCTGCGCAGCGAACTCGACAAGCTCAACGACGGCGCCGGACTGCTGGTCGACGGCGAGACGGCGAGCAGCCGCCTGATCGAAATCATGACGGCTCAGCTTCCCGAGCTCATCGACAATACCGGCCAGGCGGCGCGACTCGGCGCCGTGGTGCTGGTCAATCAGCGCGTCAAGAGCAGCCGGCGTACCGATCTCACGCTGCTGCGCGGCAACTTCAACGCGCTGGTGCAGTGGAGCATGGAGGGCATGCAGAAGGTCGGCCGCGATCATGCAGAGCTGGCCGGCAGCCTCGACGACGCGGGCAGCCAATTGAACACCGCCTATCTCGCGATTCAGGAGGCGATGACGACCAAGATGCTCGATACCACCGATTTCGACATGACGCCGCAGGCCTACCTGGGTCTGACCACGGCGGCTTTCGGCCAGTCGCTGGCGGTGACCGGGATTCTGCTCAAGGACACCGACCAACTGCTGGGGGCACGCGAAGCAACGCTGCAGGCGCAGCGCAACGGCGTGTTGCTGGCGATGCTGGCGATTCTGGCGCTGGTCATCGCCGGTTTCATTGCCGCCTACATTTCGATCATGCGCGGACTCAACGGCCTCTCCGCCGCCGTCAACACGATGGCCGCGGGCGACCTGAGCGCACGCGTCGAAATCACCAGCAGCGACGAAATCGGCGCGGTCGGCACGCAGTTCAACCTGATGGTCGAGAACCTCGCGCAGCGCACGGCGCTGCTGCGCGAAAAGACCAACGACATTCAGACGATGCTGCATCACATGCCGCAGGGAATTCTGACGATCGTTGAGGGCGGCGCCATTCACGCCGAATACTCGGATTACCTCGAGACGATCTTCGAAACGAAAAACGTCAGGGGCCAGTCGGCGATCGACTTCATTTTCGGCAACGGCAGCGTCGGCGCCGACGCGCTGTCGCAGGTCGAAGCGACGACTTTCGCCTGTATCGGTGAAGACCGCATCAACTTCGACTTCAACTCGCACCTGCTGGTCGGCGAGCTCAGCAAGACGATGGCCGACGGCCGAATCAAGTACCTCGAACTCTCCTGGTCGCCGATCTGCAGCGAGCAGGGAACGGTCGAGAAGATCATGGTTTGCGTGCGCGACGTCAGCGAGTTGCGCAAACTCGAAGCCGAAGCCGAGCAACAGAAACGCGAACTGCAGATGATCGGCCAGATTCTGGCGATCAGCCAGGAAAAGTTCGACGAGTTCGTCGCCAGCGCGCGCGGCTTTGTCGCCGAGAACGAGGCCTTGCTGCAGGCCGCCGGCGAGCCGCAGCCGGAACTGGTGACGCAGCTCTTCCGCAACATGCACACCATCAAGGGCAACGCGCGCACCTACGGCCTGCTGCATCTGACCAACATCGTCCATCAAGCCGAGCAGGCCTACGACGACTTGCGCCAGGGCAGCCGCTTCGACCAGGCGAAGCTGCTCGATCAATTGCAGGACGTGCTGCAGGGCATCGACGAGTACGCCTCGCTCAACGCCGACAAGCTCGGACGCAAGGGGCCTGGCCGCCGCGGCAGCGCCGAGAAATACGTGATGGTCGAACGCGTCCAGGTCGACAAGATGGTCGCCGACCTTGAGGCGATCAATCAGCGGGCGGCACACCCCAAGGAACTCGCGTCTGCGCTCGGCCAGCTCAAACTCGATCTGCAGCGGGTCGGCACCGAGTCGATCCAGAGCACCCTCGATGGCGTCTTCGCCTCGCTGCCGTCGCTGGCCAGAGAGCTTGGCAAGGAAGCGCCCAAGCTCAAGCTCAACGACAACGGAATCTATCTACGCAATCAGATCACCGATCTGGTGCGCAACGTGTTCATGCACCTCTATCGCAATTCGATCGACCACGGCATCGAGACGATCGCCGACCGCTTCGCTGCGGCGAAACATCCGGCCGGAACGATCACGCTCGACCTGGCGCTGGCGGGCGAGCACCTGGTGATGCGCCTCAAGGACGACGGCCGAGGCCTCGCGCTCGGCCATATCCGGCGCAAGGCGATCGACCAGGGATTGATCGGCGAGGGCACCGAGATCGCCGACGAGGCCGTTGCCCAACTGATCTTTGCCGCCGGTTTCTCGACAGCGAACGCGGTGACCGAAGTTTCTGGGCGCGGTGTCGGCATGGACGCCGTGCAGAACTTCATCAAACGCGAAGGCGGGAGTATCCGACTCGCTTTCACCGACGACAAGTCGGGTGCCGATTTCCGCATGTTCGAGACGGTGATTTCCTTGCCCGCACGCTATGCGGTATGCACGGCAGCGGATATCGCCGTGCCGGCGGCCAGCCCGCCCAGGATCGGCGAGCCAAGGAAGCACGAGCTGTCTGATGACTTGCGCGCTATCGTCACCGGCCTGGTCCATCCGAACAGATTGGCAGCGATCTGAATTGACTGACTACTCTCTATCGCTGGCGACTGCGCTCGTCGTTCTCCTCGCGTGGGCGCTCACGAGCTATCGTGCCCATGGCGTCCGAACGCGGCAACTCGCCCGAATGACCGCGACCCACGCCGAGCAATTACGCACGCTACGCGCCGACAATGAAAATCTGGGCGAGCGCGCAGCGCAGCTTGAAGCCGCCGCAATGGCTGCCGAAGCGCAGGCCAGCGAGCTCTACGCGCAGGCGCAGCAGGCGCGTGCCGAATTTGCCACCCGGCAGGCCGAGAGCGCTCAGCTGCTTGCCAACAGTGAAGCCGAGCTCGATGCGCTGCGCCGCGCCGGCGAAGCGTTGAGGACCGACCTTCTGCACCACGTCGAGACACTGGCGAACGAAGCCGCCCAACTGCGCAACGTGGCGATCACCTTCGAACACTGGCACGAGGAAATGGATTCGCTGATGGCGCAGAACCGCGAAATGCACCAGCAGAACACCGAGTTCGGCGCCATCGTCAAGCACATCGTGATCGTCGCGCTCAACGCCGCGATCGAGGCTGCGCGCGCTGGCGAAACCGGACGAACCTTCGCCGTCGTCGCCGACGAAGTCAGAACGCTGGCCTCTCGTTCCGAAACGCTATCGAAGGACTACAGCAGCAGTCTGTACAAGAACGATCTGACAACCACGGCGACCTTTCAGGAAATCCAGGCCGACGGAAAAATGATCATCTCGGCGATCGGCGGCCTCGAGTCGCTGGTCGGCCGACTCAAGAGTCGACTCGGCTAGGCCCGCACCGTGATCAGCGAAGATGCCAAGAAGGGGGTGAATCACCTCTTCACCCGAGCCGCCCGCGCCAATCTCGCGCTGGCGCCGTCGGACACGATAACGATCGAACAGCTGCCGGGAACGGCCATCGTCGACACGCCGCAGCAACGCATCCTCGTGCTGACGGTCGCCTCGTACGTTTTCAGGCTGCTGACCATCTTTCACGTCGATAACGACGCGGCGACTGAAAGCTACTTTACGCGATCGGATCCCGAACGCGTTTTCGGCGAGGTATTCAGCGAACTGGGCAACCTCTGCTGCGGCGCGATGAACCGCGATCTGGGCAAGCATTTCCTGCATACCGGGATGTCGACGCCGTACCTGCTCGAAAGCCAGTGCCTCGCCTTCCTCAAGGCGCTCAAGCCCGCCTACGTCGTGCAGCACCGGATCGTCATCAACGACTCGGTGGTGCTGCACGCGACCTTGTGCCTGTGTGCTTACGCGCCGATCGACTTTCGCGTCGACAGCGAAATGGCTGAGGAAGCGACCGGCGAACTCGAGCTCTTCTAACCCCCCTTTAAGGACTATTTGATATGGCAAAGATACTCGTGGTCGATGACTCAAGCACGGTGCGCGATGAAGTCGCCGGATTCCTCAAGGGCCACGGCCTGGATGTGGCGACGGCCGTCGACGGCAAGGACGGCCTGGCGAAACTTAAGGCCGACGCGGCAATCAGACTGGTGGTCAGCGACGTCAACATGCCCAATATGGACGGCCTGACGATGGCCGAGAAGATCCGCGGCGAACTGAAAAACGCCAGCGTCAACCTGATCATGCTGACCACCGAAAGCAGCCCGAGCATGAAGGAGCGCGGCAAGGCGGCGGGAATCAAGGGCTGGATCGTCAAACCGTTCAACGGGTCGGTGGTGCTCGAGACGTTCAAGAAGCTCGCCGCCTGATGGCGCCAGTTGATTGGTCTGGCGCACGATGAACCGGCGATCGCTGCTCATCGGCGCTGGCTTGCTGCTCTTGCTGGCCGACCTGGCGGGTGCTGACCAGGAGTTGCACGGTGCCGGTTCGTCGGCCGCCGCGCCCGTCTATAAGGCCTGGGCGCAGGAATACCGCAAGGGTGGTGGAAGGTCGATCGCCTACGACCCGGTTGGCTCGGGCGCGGGAATGACGCAGATCCGGCAGCGCCAGGTCGATTTCGGCGCTTCCGATGTCATCTCGCCCAAGGAAGAGTTGGCCAAGGATGGCCTGGTGATGTTCCCGACGGTCATTTCCGGCGTCGTGCCGGTCGTCAATCTGCCCAAACTCAGCGCACCGCTCAAGCTCAGCGGCGAGGTGCTGGCGCACATCTTCATGGGCGAAATCACGCAGTGGAACGCCGCGGAAATCGTCATTCTCAACCCGGGCCTGAACCTGCCCAACCTGCCGATTCGCGTCGTATGCCGCAGCGACGGATCGGGAACGACGTACAATTTTTCAGATTATCTGAGCAAGGTCAGCCCGGCCTGGAAAGCGCGCTTTGGCGTCGCCAGCAAACACCGATGGCCGCCGGCTTTCATCACGGCCAAAGGCAGCAGCGAGGTCTCTGCCGCAGTGCGCACTACGTCCGGCGCGATCGGCTACATCGACTACAACTATGTTCTCGAAGATGGGCTGATTGGCGTCCAGGTACGCAATTCCGCAGGCTATTTCGTTGCGGCATCGAGCGAAGGTTTCCGCAAGGCCGTGCTGCAGAGTCGATGGTTCAGCAGCGGCGATTTTTCGGAAACCTTGACGGATATGGCCGGCGAGAAGAGTTGGCCAATCACCATGGGCACCTACGTGGCGGTACCGAGAGTCGCCCGCGATGCCGCCCGCGCAATGCAGACGCTACGCTTCTTCGTCTGGGCTTACGCCAATGGAGACGTCCTGGCGACGCAGGCCAAGTTCATTCCCCTGCCCGAGAAGGTTCAAGCCAAAGCGTTCCGCGAAATCTACTCGGTGCTCGGCAGCCAGGGCGAGTTGATCGGCGCCGAGGCGCTCAGCGGGCTGATCAATTGATCTTTTTTCTGAATCGGCCGGAATCAACGGCTGGATCGTCAAGCCGTTCAACTGCGCGGAGGTAAGCTCGCCGCCTGAAGCGCCGGCATCGGAACGTGCGCTTAGGAAAGCGCGGATCAATTCGCTCCGTTCGGGCTGAGCCTGTCCCCGTTCGGGCTGAGCTTGGCCCCGTTCGGGCTGAGCTTGGCCCCGTTCGGGCTGTCGAAGCCCCTTGCAAGGTACCGACATGTAATATCAGCCGTTCGACCGTTCGACAAGCTCACGGCTCACGAGTCGCAGCGCTCAAGAAACAGTACTCAGAGCGAGCGGAATAAACCAGCGCCGCCTTAGCTACCTGAAGGTGTGCGGCGCTTTGTTGCTGGACCACGAGTTGGCTTGGCAACCCGCGGTTCTGCCAAACGACCCGTCACGTATTTGTGAAGAACGCTGGCGATGAGCGTTTGGTATGGCACACCTTCTTCAAGCGCCTTGACTTGAATGTCGTTAAGATCGCCGGAAGAGAGGCGGATGTTGACCCGGCGATCCTTGATCGCCGTAGCGCGAGCCGCCGCCTTGAACTTTGCGAGCTCAGCTTTACTGGCAACCGACTTGAGCTGGCCTTGCTCAAAGGCGGTAAGAATTTCAAGTTCGTCGGCGTCAATCTTCGGCATCTGTTTCACCTGTCGCGCGGCGTCCGGTGGATTGATGAATTGGTCGCCTGCATCACGAGGCGACTATTTGGATACGACGGCCAGCAATGCCTTTGGGTTGGTGCTGGCAATTGCAAGCAAGGTCCGGGCTGCACCACTCGGCTGTTTGCGGCCTTGCTCCCAGCCTTGCAGCGTGCGTGCGGACACGCCAAGGAGTGCCGCAAATTGCGTTTGCGAGAGGCCGGTATTTTTGCGGGCTTCTATGACCGGTGATGAAACAACGTGAACTTTACCTGCCTGCATTTCGCGCACCGATTGAAGCAGTTCGGCAGCAAGGTCGCGTTTGGACTCATAGGCGGCAAGTTCCGTTTTGGTCAGTGGTTTATTCTTCGAGGGCATGACGTATCTCCTGCAGTTTTGAACCCGTGAGGTTGTCTGTTTTTGACTTGGCATAAAGAGTCAGCAAGACAACTTCACCTTCGGCGGTACGAGTGAAGTAGATCACTCGCACCCCGCTCATCTTCGGTCCAGTAATGTGGCCACAGCTTCTAAAACAGCGACGCTTCGATGACGGTTAACATGGGCCGACCATACTCCCCGGAAGTAGTTTCGTCTACAGGTGCAAAAAGGTGTCCAGTGTCTTAATTAAGGGCGCACCGCTTGGCAAGCAGGGTTACGCGCGCAGCTGGCCGATCCGCCCGGCCAACTCGGCCACGCTGCGAACGACCAAGGTCGGTTCGATTCCCCAAGGGTCAAACAACGCGTCGGCAGAACGTTTGACCCAGGCCGCGCGCATCCCCGCCGAGATCGCGCCGATGACATCGAAGGGGTTGCTCGATACCAGCCAGGCGTCGCTTCCCGTGGCCTGCGCTTTGCGCAGGAAGTGGCCATAGACGCCGGGGTTGGGCTTGAAGGATTTCATTTCATCGACGCTCACGACGCCGTCGAAATAGCTCAGGATGCCGGCGTTCGTGAGCAAGGCTTCAACCGAATCGGCGCGGCCGTTGGAGAACGCGAACAGGCGATGACCCGCCTTCCGGGCCGCTGCCAGGCCATCCTCGACGTCAGCGAAGGCGGGCAGTTTCCGGTACGCCGTCATCAGACCTTCGAGGTCCTGCGAGCCGAGCGGCGATTCGAAAGACGAGTTCGTGTAATCGAGCGCCTGGCGGGTGCACACGGAGAAATCGACGTAGTTCTGCATCAAGCCGCGACGGAATGAGTATTCGAGCTGCTTTTCACGCCACCTGCGGGAGAACTCGCTGGCCCTGTCGCCCAAACGTTCGCTCAGGGCGACGACGATTCCGTGGGTGTCGATCAGGGTGCCGTAGACATCAAAGGCGATGGTGACTGTCATGAGATTCCTTTCCTGATGGGGCAGCGGCTGACGCTGAATTTACGCGACTGTGCGGATTTTTGGCGACCGCTCAAATGATGGGTTGGGCATCGTGTCCGGACGTATTTGCTGGACAAGCGACGGCCGGTTATGTACAGTAACACGTACATATTCGGAGAACAATCGTGGATGCCATGACCTACACCACCGTCCGCGCAAATCTCGCCAGCACGATGGATCGAGTTTGCAACGATCACGAAGCCTTGATTATCACCCGCAACGGCGAGCAAGCCGTGGTGATGCTCTCGCTCGAAGACTACAAAGCCCTTGAGGAAACCGCCTATCTCTTGCGCACGCCCGCCAACGCCAAGCGCCTTCTCTCGGCGGCCGCTCAACTGAACGCAGGGAAAGGCGTCGAGCGGAAGCTGGCAGAGTGAAGCTGATTTTCGCTGATGAGGCATGGGAAGACTATCTCTACTGGCAAGATAAACGGATGGTCGAACGGATCAACAAGCTGATTCGGGAGACCCAGCGCGAACCTTTCTCCGGCGTCGGCAAGCCGGAAGCGCTCAAGCACGCCTTATCGGGTTTCTGGTCGCGCCGCATAACGGATGAGCACCGGATGGTGTACCGCGTCGAAGACGACGACTTGGTGATTGCTCAGCTGCGGTTTCATTACTGAGGCGCACGACGTCTGAAATCGCCGAGGATGCGCGGCTTTTCGCTCAGGTCCGGTGGAATGATGGGGTGGTCGGGTGCTCAAAGGCTGCGCCCATCAAAATGCCCCACCTCGACGGGCGACAAGTCGACACCATCCAAACAGCGGGCGTTGATTGCAACCATGTAGTTACCAGAAGGCGCTATACCTTCACTATATGGCGCACACCCGCACTTGGGGCAGTAGCGATGCTTAATGGTGTGCTTGTTAAATGTGTATGTTCCCATGCCGTCCTCAGGGGTGAGCAAACGGAAATTCTCGGGGGAAACAAACCAGTGAAGCGAACCGCGCTTGCTACAAATTGAGCAATTGCACTCGATGACTTTCTCGAGATTTCCTTCGGCTTCGAACGCGACCTGCCCACAATGGCAGCTACCCTTGTATTTCATTGGATCGTTCCTTTCGATGATTTCGTTTCAGGCTCTTGGTATTCTAGCGCCCCCCCCGGTTCACTGGCGCCCAACGAATAAGGCTAGATCGTAGGGTTTGATGAAACGCCTTTCGTCCGAAGCAAAACCAAGCGCTTGATAGAATGCGTGAGCCCCTGGCCGACGATCACCGCTTGTTACCTCAGCACGCACACACCCGCGCTCAATGAAGTATTGATCGGCTGCTTGCACCAAGAGCCTACCAATTCCGAGGTGACGATACTTTGCGTCGACGACAAGAGAGGTAATTCTCCCTAGCCGTCCATTAACGTGAAAAAGCTCCAGGACGTGAAGGCTGGTGACGCCAACGATTTCTGTCTCACTTTCGGCTACCAACACCTGATCCATTGGATTTTCAGACAACGCGGTGATTTTTGCCTCGACAAGCGCCGAAGTCACTTCGTAACCAAGTTGATGCAGCAGCTCGGTTATGCGAAGTGCGTCTTTGACGGAGGCTGGCCGGATACTTGGCATAAATGCTTAACGAGGGTGTAGAAAAACCAAGAGTGAAAAAGGGCGAGGCTCACATTTTCTCAAGCGGCCTCGCACACAGGAACCGAAAATTCGAGCCTAGACCCTTTTTGCTTTTTGCCGGGTTAGGGCCGGACACGAAAGCAGGCAGCTTCATAGTGCCAAGTAGAACCGGAGTGGAATTCGACGAACGGAATTTTCCCGGTGCGTTGAGACAGCAGAGCCCCACTACTCTCCGCAGCATAAAGAAGACGGTCGTCGATGGTCCTGGGTTTCTTCGCGCTCACATATGCAACGACAATTCCCTCTCTTGTTGATCCTCCGCGACCAAGCAATTGCCGGAGGCGCTTTGCATCCGCCGTAATGGCCTCTTTGTGACGAAGCTTCTTTACTTCGATGAGAAATCGCGGCGTACCTTGCTTCCACCACGTAACAATATCGAGACGCCCACTACCGTTGCGAGGAACTTTACCTCGAAGTTCCGCCCCTGCATCCCAGAGCGTGTCGTACACGTGACTCTCAAGCGTTACGTAAGCGAGCGGTGAAAGGGCCAACGCAATTTGCCCCTGAATGAATGCTTCGGGTGCGTACTGAAGCGAAAGGCCTCCGGTGAACTGATGATGTGTCTTAAAGGCGCGCTTGACGCCCCGAAGGCAGGCAGCTTCGAAATTGGCGATGGACATATGCAGGACAGGTCTAGCGTGTGAATCGGACTGCGCGGCTTTATCGCGCAGCGTCCAACGACAGAGGAGCGAGGTTGAGCGCCATGTTATCTGGCTTTGCTCAGGAAGCTACCAAGCTTTTTGAAACTAAAGCCTAGGCCCGAGATATTGGGTTCCAGAATTAGCGCGTCGACAATTGCGGAACCAATACCTTTCTGTGCTTCTTTTGCAATTTTGAATTCCGAGAGATCCTTCCCGGCCTCAATGTCAGCGAACAATTTTTCTATTAGCGAGACAACTTCGGAAGTGTTCGAACAGAATTTTCTTAACGGGATAAGGATGAGCTTCAGCCCGCCATCAATTGATTCACGGTACAGGCCACTTTTCCGGCTGTATCCGTGGTTGTTTTCCATGAAGTAGGACGGATGTGCATTCGTAATGAGCACGGCAGGAAGAATGTTTTCGCCTCGCTCATTGTTTATCTGATGCCAAGAAAAAACTTCGTTCTCAAAATGGGCTAGCTCAGTACCCTTTATCACCACTGCTCTATTTTGAGCAGCCGCTCCGGCCATTTTGAAGAAATTGCTATTAAGGGCTTCGGCAAGCGGCTCATGCCAGCCGTACTCCAAGAGATAAATCAGGTAATCACGATTTTCGCTCTTTGGGATGTTGCTCAAGGAGTGTACATGCAGGCCCATTGGTTACTTACTCCATGACAGACAATGTGTTAATCGACCGGGCTGCGCGGCATTTCGCGCAGGTCCGGTGGAATGATGGGGTAGGGCGCACCTACAGCGCCAGCAAGTTTTCAAACACGCCGCCGATTTGCCCCCAGTCATCAACCCAGCACACGCGGACACCCAAGTGAAGCAGGGAGATTTCTTGAATCTGACGCTGCGCAGCTTCCTTGGGGCGGCGGGCTACCCATATGTGGCGCGCAGTAAACTCTTTTGCGGAACTTACAGCTGCCATTTCCTCAAGGGAACTACTGAGGCTCCAGGCTAGCCACTTGCGAATATTTGGATCAGATAGCGAGTGTCCGACAATCAAGAGCTTAGAGCTTTGGGCGTGGAACAGAAACAGAGATTGAGCCCATGTGGCGACGTTTCCGGCGATGTTCAGATAGTCAGCTTCAGTAAAAACGAGGTGCTCTCGGGAGTCTCTGCGCTTCGCCTTTTTCAATCTGCCGCTTGGCGAAGGCGCGACGGCACCATGGCAGTGGAATATTGGCGTTGCATCAGAGGGCAACCCGTCAATACCACGGAGCGTTCGAACGAAGGAAAAGGAGGGGTGCTCCCATTTGCCGATCTTGACCGCATGCGCGCGAATGAGGAACAAGTCTAGCAATGCAAAGAGCAGCGTATCGGCGTTGAAGTTGATGATCGCTTGCGGCCCTTTCCGCACTTCTTTTGCCTCCGCCAGCGAACGAGATAAATTTACGAGCGTGCTTCCACCGTGGGTCTTTTCGAAGAAATCCGTGAGGCGAAGTATCTCGTCTTTTCTCAACCAACGCGGATTGTTTAGGGCATCACTTAAGGACTTTTCCAACCCCTCGGAGTGCGCCTGACTAAGGAGATCGGAATATAGACCGGCCTCAAGGAGATCACCAAACACATCCGAAGGGTTGCCCGAAAGCTCCAGCTTATTTGCCGCCCCTTGCAACAGTGCGTCCAAACTCCAGCGGGTTGACTTAACTAAGACCTCGAATCCCGGCTCGTCGTATATTGTTCCAAATGCCTTGTTCACGACGCGTCTCGTGAGCTCCTGCCAAGAGGGAACTAGCCCGAACGACACTCCAGCACCGACGCAAAGCGACCATGCGGACGTCGAGAGATTCCCTCTGTACCTTGCATCGAGACCATCGAATGGCTTGTGCTTAACCAGCGACATTTAGTACGCCCTAATGTGCTAGCTCAGCCGACGGCAAAAAGCGCGGCATTTTGACGCTCGGCAGGAGCGGGGTGTTAGGTTTGCTCAACGTTTTTTGGCCGGAGGCTTTTGAGCGAGAGCAGACCCAGCAGCAGATTTTGACGCTGCGCTTGTTCTGCCGTCGCGCAGCGTTTTAGATGCAGCCGAGGCGGCTACTGGAGATGTGACTTTCTTGGGAGCGACCTGAGACAGAGCACTACCTGCTGCGGATTTCGATGGCTTGGCGGTGTTGGGGCTAGAAATTGTTTTTGATGCAGCTTTTGCTGCTGGTGTCGAAGTCGTTTTTGCTGATGGTTTTATGGCCATTTGATTCTCCCTTGGTAACTGCATTGGGGGACAACGAAAACCTCTAACGTCAAATCGACCTCCAAACGAGGCCTTACTGTTTCATCAATCAATCCTGCGCTTCCCCGCTCCACGGCCATCCAGCGCGGCTCGACCGCCGGCCACAAGCTTCACGGGGATCTGTAATACCGGAAAACCAGTAGTCAAGACCACACCATACGCCTGTCATCAGGCCGGCTCAAGCCGAAATGCATAGCAACCGCCCTGCGGCTGCACGCGTAACCCGTCGGTAACACCCCTGTCACAATCGCCGGCTATATTCGCCGCATGGCGACCGCGCCGTGAAATGGGGCTTTGCCGATGTACGCAAGTAAGGATCGCCTGGTGATTTTCGACCTCGACGGGACGCTGATCGACTCGTTCTTTGCGGTCGAGCTCGCTTTCGCGCGGCACGGCATGGACCTCGGCGACCTCGCGCGCTTCCAGCGCCGGCGCAAGCTGCTCAAGTATCTGGGCGGGCTGCGCGAGTTCCCGAAAAACCTGCGGCGGCAACTCGACAAAGAGAATCGCAAGCGGCTCAAGCACACGCTCACCGAGATCTACCGCAGCCAGGCGGCGGTGTTTCCCGACATGGCGGCCTTGCTGCAGCGCCTGATCGAGACGCCCGACATTCGCGTCGGAATCGTCTCGCGCAACGTCACCGTCGATCCCGATGAGACCGTTCGGCTGGTGCTCGAACGTCACGACATCGACAGCGCGCGCCTGGATTTTCTGGTCTGCATTCCGCTCGGCGAAGACAAGCTGCCGCACTTTCGCGCGCTGCGCGAACGTTTGGCGATCAACCCCGCGCGCTGCTTCGCCTGTGGTGACGAGTACCGCGACTACGCGGCGGCGATCGGCGCCGGAATGAACCCGCTGGTCGCGTCCTACGGTTTCGAGGATTACGACCGCCTGGCCGACAGCTACGCGATCCCCGCCGAAGTCATCGCCAGGACGCCGCGCGAGTTGATCGACCGGCTCTGCCACGCCCTCGATCTCGATCCGTCGCCGCCAGCCAGACCATGACGTCTCCATTCACCGACTCGCCTTAACTCCAACAGAAAACCCCCGATGATTACCGACAAGATCGAAAAGAAACGCGACTACGAGCGGCGGATTCACGCCGAGATGCTCGACGGCTTCGACGAAGAGCTGGAAATGGAAATCGACGATGAGCGCATGAACGCGCTGATCAACGAGGCGATGAACCCCGGCGGCGAGAGCCGCGACGTCGACCGCAACTTCTACTTCAAGGAGCTTTTTCGGCTGCAGGGCGAACTGGTCAAGCTGCAGGACTGGGTGGTGCACCAGAAGCTCAAGGTGGTGGTGCTGTTCGAGGGGCGCGACGCCGCCGGCAAGGGCGGCGTCATCAAGCGCATCACCCAGCGCCTCAACCCGCGCGTCTGCCGCGTCGCGGCGCTGCCGGCGCCGAGCGAGCGCGAACGCAGCCAGTGGTACTTTCAGCGTTACGTCTCGCATCTGCCGGCCGGCGGCGAGATCGTGCTGTTCGACCGCAGCTGGTACAACCGCGCCGGCGTCGAAAAGGTCATGGGTTTTTGCAACGACGACGAGTACGAAGACTTCTTCCGCACCGTCCCCGAGTTCGAGAAGATGCTCACGCGCTCGGGGATCATCCTGATCAAGTACTGGTTCTCGATCACCGACGAGGAGCAGAACATGCGCTTCACGATGCGCATCCACGACCCGCTCAAGCAGTGGAAGCTCAGCCCGATGGACATGGAATCGCGCCGGCGCTGGGAACACTACACGCGGGCCAAGGAGGTCATGCTCGAGCGCACGCATATCGCCGAGGCGCCGTGGTGGATCGTCGAAGCGGTCGACAAGAAGAAAGCTCGCCTCAACTGCATCCACCATCTGCTGGCGCAGATCCCCTACGGCGAGGTCGAGCGCGAGCCGGTGGTGCTGCCGGCGCGCGTGCATAATCCGGACTACCTGCGCCACCCGGTTCCCGCCGAGATGTTCGTTCCGGCGACCTATTGAGCGGCGGGCTGTTGCCGTTCAGGTAAGCAAGAAGCTGCCGTTCACCCCAAACCTATCGAAGGGTGAATGGCGCTTTTTCTCCTCGCTGGCGGTGCTAGGCAATCGCCGCGATGCCGGCCGGGCTCAGCCTTCGTTCGACGAACAGGCTGCTGCCGGCCAATCGCTTGGCGTTCTTCTTGGCTTCGGCGGCGGCCGCCGAGATTTCGCGGTGTGACTCGAAGACGTCGATGCCGACCGGAACGGCGCCGATCGACAGCGCGGGAAGCGCATAGAAAACCATCTGGCCGCGCCGGTTTTCGGCCGAATAGCCGCCGCGCTCGTCGAGCAGGCCGCCGTCGACCGATTCGGCGATGCGCTGGTCGAAAATTTGCAGCGCCTTGCGGCAACGCGACTCCCAGTCGTCGCTTTGAAACAGCACCATGAAGTCGTCGCCGCCGATGTGGCCGCAGAAATCGGCGAGCGGGTCGATCACCTCGGCCAGCGTCTGCGCCAGCAGAACGATGATGTCGTCGCCCTTGCGATAGCCGAAGACGTCGTTGAAGGGCTTGAAGTGATCAAGGTCGAAATAGCAGGCGTGGAAGCAGACCCGGTTCTCGAGCAAGCGCTCGATGTGTTCGTTGATCGGCACGTTGCCCGGCAGCTGCGTCAGCGGGTTGGCGTAGCGCGCCGCCTGGATCTGCATTTCGGTGATCATTCCCATCAGGTCGTGGGCGCTGCCGATGCCGACGTATTCGCCGTCGCGGGTGACGATGAAGCCGTCGTAGATATGGCGCCGCGCCGAGCGGGCGACGATCAGCCCGGCCTCCTGCACGGTCGACTCCTGGTCGATGCACAGCGGCATCGGGTCCATGAACTGCATGCAGCTCTTGCGGCCGAACAGCTCGCGCCGGTACGGGCGCGCCATGCGGTCGACCAGTTCATGGCGGTTGATCAGCCCGAGCGGCGCGCCCTTGGCGACGACCGGCATCGACATCAGCTCGGGGTCGGCCTCAAAGCGGCGATAGACCTCGTCGTTGAAAGTATTCGGCGCCACCGGCTCGACCGGGCGGATCAGGCTGCGCACCGTGACGTTGCCCGAATGCACCGGCGCCGTCGGAAAAACGGCCAGGCTGCGTCGCTTGATCGTCTCGACGATCTTGGCGCTGGGCAGCGTGCGCGGTTCGGCATCCGGCATGGCGATCAGGAAGCCCTGGCCGAGCGCGATTCCCAGGTCGCGAACGGCGAGGCAGTCGGCCTCGTTCTCGATGCCTTCGGCGACGACCGTCGCCGAACAGCTCTCGGCGAGGTTCTGCATGGCCTTGACGAAATGATGCTTGAGTTTGTCCTGCGCGATGCCGTCGATGAAATGGCGGTCGATCTTGACGAAATCGGGAGCGATCTCCGACCACATGCGCAGGTTGGCAAAGCCTTCACCCAGATCGTCGATGGCGATCTGGTAACCCAGGCTGCGATAGTGCGCGAGCGCCAGGTGAATGTCGGGATAGTCGTTGATGCGCTGGTTCTCGGTCAGTTCGATCACCACCCGGCCGGGGCTGATGCCGATCTGATGCAGCAGATCGACGGTGCCGCCGTTGAAGATCAACTCGTCGTCGAGGCAGTCGAGACTCGAGTTGACGAACAGCTTGCCGGGCAACTGCAGTTTGGCGAAGGCGCGAAACACCGTCTCGCGGCAGGCCTGCTCAAGCTTGCGGCGCAGACCGTGGCGTTCGGCGGCGGCGAAGAGCTGCAGCGGCGCATGCAAGGGCGTGTCGACCGGGCCGCGGATCAGGCCTTCATAGCCGATGTAAGAGTGCGTTCGAAAATCGATGATCGGCTGAAAGACACCGGTCAATCGGCAGTTTTCGACGATGTCGTCGAGCAGTTCGATTTCTTCAGTCTGCGCGTCGATCGCTTGGCTATCGACGACGAAGAGCGGGAAGGACGCAATTCGTTTCACCGCTTCAGGCATGGGGTGCTCCGCGAATCAGATTGGATGTCGCAGCAGCATATTCGCCCAAGGTTTCAATCGCATGACCGCCAAGCACCACGGAGGCAGCGAGGCACAGGCTCAGTTGGCGATGGCGCGCGAGGCCTTGCCCTTTTCGCCGGCGTCGACTGGCGTGAAGAGCCAACCCTTGGCGTCGTGCGTGTAGATCGCTTCCTCTGCACTGCCAGGATCACCGACCGGCTGGCCATTGATCGACAGCGCGGCCGCGCATCGATAGCGCTTGGTCCCGATCTTCTCGCAATGCTGTTTCTTGAGCTCAAATTCAATCAGCCGCTGCCGGTCTTCAAGCAGGTCTTTTGGCGCCCTGGCTGGATTGCTCGTTTCGTAGTGCTTGATGAAGGCCAAGCGCATCTCCGCCGATCCCGGTTCCCGGTCGATGTTCAGCCACCAGGCAGACAGAAGCAGAAGCAAGACGACGACCACGACGACGACGTACATCAGCTTGCTTCGACTCGCATGGCCTCGATTCACCCCGCGCTTCATTGTCGTCTTCCAATCTCAGTGCGTGGTGGTATTGATATCGACCGCTCGCGCGTTGATTTCCAAGTGCAGAACCCAATCGTGCCGCGTTTGCGGACTCGATGGAAGAGTCATCTTGGACTTCCAGCGCTCAAGGCCATCGGCTTCCAGACGATAGAAATTCGGATCGACGTCGACGTCCTTCATCTTCCACAGCGCGTGCATTTCGACACCGCCGCCCTCGACGAGCAGGACAAACGGCACACCCGCAGCGACCCGCGTATCGGTCTTGATCGTGTACGGCAGATTGCGCACCTCGATCTGACACCCCCGATCAAGGTCCGGGCAGTCGAATGTATTTTCAGCCTTGATCCGTTCATTCTTGTTGAGCCGGTCATAGGCGAGCACGCCGACCAGAACCAAAGAGAGCAAGGCGATCAGGCCATAACGGATCTTGTTGTTCTTTTTCAGCAGCTCGACGAAATACGCTTTCAACATCCAGTAACTCCTTGTTCCCGGCGCTGCCCAAGCGCGCCTGACAGCGTCTCTCCAATTGTGCGAAAGGCCCCGGGCAAGACATCTCCGGGGCCTTCGATGATTCAGAGAATGCTTCGGTTCACAGTACCAAATGATGGTTGATCAGTGTTGGCAGCCAGGTCGAGAAGCCGTCGACGTAGGTGACCAACTGGATCGCCGTCCAGATCGCCAGATAATACGGCAAAATGGTTTTCATCACGCTGTTGACCGACACGCCGCCGATCGCGCAACCGACAAACTGCACCGTGCCGACCGGCGGATGGACCAGCCCCAGCGAGCAGTTGAGCAGCAGCATGACGCCGAACTGCACCGGGCCGACGCCCATCTGCATGGCCAGCGGCAGGAACAGCGGGGTCGTGATCAGGATGTGCGCAGCCATGTCGAGGAAAATGCCGAGAGCGACCTGCAGGATGTTGATGTAGAGCAGCATCAGCCACGGCGTGGTGGTCGCGGTGAGCAGCGCGGCGGAAATCTGTTCGGGGATTTCGAGCCAGGCCATCTGCCAGCCGAGCATATTGGAAACGCCGATCAACAGCAGCACGACGCCGGTCGTCTTGGAGCCACGAGCCAGCGCCTTGAGCAGCTTCTCTTTGGTCATCGTGCGATAGATCAGCGCGGTCAGGATCAGCGAATAGGTCACCGCCATCGCGGCCGCTTCGGTCGCGGTCGAGATTCCCTTGATGATGCAGACCATGATGATCGCCACCACGCCCAGGCCCGGCAAGGCCGCCGCCAGGTTGCGCGCGACCGCGAGCCAGCCCGGGAAGCGAGTCATCATCGAGGTGCCGTCGGCGGTCTTCGGGTAGCCGAATTTGACCGCCTGGTAGTAGGCCGCGCAGAGCACGCAGGCCATGATCCAGAACGCCGGGATCAATCCGGCGAACATCAGATCGCCGATCGAAACGCCCTTGATCTCGTGAATGCCGACCATCCCCGCCGCCGATTGTGCGGCGAAGGCGTAGATGATCATATTGTGCGAGGTCGGCATCAGCGCGCCGGTCAGCGAGGCATGGGTGGTGACATTGACCGCGTATTCGGCGCTGTAGCCCTCGCGCTTCATGATCGGGATCATCACGCCGCCCATCGCCGAGGTATCGGCGACCGGCGAACCGGAGACGCCGCCGAACAGCGTGCAGGCGACCACGTTGGCCAGGCCCAGACCGCCGCGCACATGGCCGACCAGCGAACGCGCGAAATCGACGATCTTGTCGGCGATGCCGCCGTGCAGCATCAGCTCTCCGGAGAAGATGAAGAACGGAATGGCCAGGAACGAAAACACGTTCATTCCGGAGATCATGATCTGGAAGGGCGTTTCGAAGGGCAAGCCCTCGACCATGAAGGTCGCGACGCAGCTCAGGCCGATGGCGAAGGAAACCGGCGCGCCGAGCAGCAGGATGATCAGGAATACCAGGCTGAGGACGGTCAGTGCCATGATTTAATCACTTTCTTGTGGGTCAGGATGGCGATCAGATGCTCAACCGAAAACAGGATGATGAGCACGCCGGCGGCGATCGGCGGCAGATAGCGGAAGGCTTCCGAGATGCCGATCGTCGGGATGGTCGCGCTGTACGTGGACTCGGCCATCAGCAGGCAGCCGATCAGCAGGACGCCGCCAAAGGTGAAATTGATCGCGCTGACGATCAGGTCGATGTACCGGTGCGCTTTCTTGGGCAGCAGCGCCACCAGCGTATCCATGCCGATGTGGCCGGCGTCGCGCACGCCGGCCGAGGCGCCGAACATGGCGACGGTGATCACCAGCAGCAAGGCGGCCTGTTCGGCGAAAGCGGGCGCGTCATTGAACACGTAGCGCATGACCACGCTGTAATCGACGACGCAGACGAGGCAGGCCAGTCCCGTGCAGGCGATATACATCGCCCAGCGCGACAGCCTGGTATTTATTGCAGTTAGAAAATTCATCGTTCCCCTCCAGAAAGGCCCGACGGCAGTCAATCGATTACCCTCGGGCGTCGTTATGACTGCTCAGGCACCCAATCGAGTGGCTTGCGCCCATATAGATCGGGCGAAGTCCGTCGCTGTTTTTTTCGGCGTTGAGCAGTACAAGACTATCGAGCACACGGGTCGGCCCCTGTGCACGGAGCGCGAGTTTAATGACCTGACCTTGCCTGAACCTTTCGGCACATTGCGTGTCGTCGGTTAACTTTCAGGCGGCTATTTTGGAAAGACGACTTCGATGCGCGCGCCCTGGCCGCGCGGATTGTCCTTGATCACCAGCTGCGCCCGGTGTCGTACGGCGATTTCCCGCGCAATCGACAAGCCCAGGCCGCAACCGTCGCTCGCGGTTCCGGCCAGGCGGTAGAAGCGTTCCATCACCAGGCCCCGCTCCGGCGCGGGTATTCCCGGCCCATCGTCGTCGACGGTCAGGATTCGCGGCGAAGCCGTCAAGCCGAGGGTGACCCGACCGCCGGGACGGCCATAGCGGATCGCGTTATCGACGATATTGCCGATCATTTCGTGCAGCAGGTGCGGCTCGCCTGAAATCGGCAGCTCACCGTCCGGACCTTCGTAGCCCAGATCGATGCCACGCGCGATCGCCGCGTCGGCCCACTTTTCGATCTCCTCGCGCGCCACCTCGGCCAGATCGACGCGGACCATTTCGAGCAGTTGCTCACCGGACGGCTCGGAACGCGCCAGCGTGAGCAATTGGTGAACCATGTGCCGCGACCGGGTAATCGCCGTCAGCACATGGGTCAATGCCTCGCTGTGGCGAATCGGGTCGGGTTCGCGCAAGGCGCGTTCGGTCTGCACCTGCAGGGTCGCCAGCGGCGTTCGCAGTTGATGCGCGGCGTTGGAAATGAAGCGGCGCTGGGTGTTTTGCGCGTCGGACAGCTTGGCGATCAGGCGATTGATCGAATCGAGCAGCGGCTTGACCTCGTTGGGCGCATCGTCGACGTCGCTGACCGGCACCAGGCCGTCGGGTTCGTAGGTCGACAGCCGCGCGGTGGTGGCGTCGAGAATGCGCAGGCTGGAACTCACCGCCAACCAGATCAAGGCGCTGACCAGCGCAAAAATGAGCGCCAGCAGCGGAATCGCCAGCAGCAGGATGTCCGACACCAGGGAATTGCGCTTGTATTGGGTTTCAGCGACCTGGATCACGAAACTGTCGGGATCGTCGCCGGCGCCGGCCATCAGCACCGCGACGACTCGCACCGGCTTGCCGTTGACCACCGCGTCGTAATAGCGAGGCTGGCCGACGACCAGGTCGTCGTCGAAGCGAGGAAAGGGGGCATTACTGAAGATCGGACCGGCTTTGCGCGACGTCACCTTTTCAAAGATCCGATCGACGTTGTCCCACTCGAAGATCTCCACCGCCGTCTGCGACAGGTCGAGATCGGCTTTCCCGTCCTTGATCCTGATCTGCTGGGCGAGCGTCATCGCCGAGTCATAGAGCCCCCGGTCATAGACGATCGTCCCGATGTGCCGCGCCAGCATCACGGTCGCCGCCACCCCCAGGATCAAGACCAGAGCCAGCGGTCCCAACAGCCGCAGCAGCAGGCGCCGCCGCAGGCTGTAGCCCTTATTCCGCCGCATGAGGCGCCAATTCAAGACGATAACCGAGTCCGCGCAGCACGCGGATGCCGACCCCGGCGCCCGCGTCGTCGAGCTTGCGCCGCAAGCGGCTGACGAACACCTCGATCGCCGACGGGTTGGCTTCGCTTTCCCAGGTGTAGAGCGATTCGACCAGCTGCTGTTTGCTGACCACCCGCCCCGGCCGCAACATCAGGATCTCGAGCACCGCCAGTTCGCGTGCCGTGAGCGTGATCTCGCCGCCATTGATCATCACCGCGCGGGTGGTTGAGTCGAACTCGATCCCGCCAAAGCAGCGCACTCCGCCGAGCGAACTGCCGCGCCGCAACAGCGCGCGAATCCTGGCCTCCAACTCGCCGAACGCGAATGGCTTGGAGAGGTAATCGTCGCCACCGGCATCGAGTCCGAGGATGCGGTCCTTCAAGTCGTCGCGCGCGGTGAGGATCAGCACCGGCGCGGTCAATCCCTGCTGGCGCAGGCGGCGCAGGGTCTCGATCCCGTCCTCGTCGGGCAGGCCGAGATCGAGGATCACCAGTTGATACGGCATCGTCGCGCAGGCGGCCACCGCGTCGCGCCCGGTATGAACGGCATCGGCGGCGTAATTGGACTGAGCCAGCGTATGCACCAGTCCGTTGGCGAGTTCCAGATCGTCTTCAACAAGCAATAAACGCACGGGCCCGGGTTCCTGAAGATTCACGCAAGCTTGGGCGGACGAGATCGCCGCCCTGCATTATCGCGTAAATCGCTGGCGCCGGGACCCGCGCCTCAAGCTTGGCCGGCGAACGTCCGCAGCCAGCGCCCGATCTCGCGGACGACCCAGGCGCCGTCGTCGAGCGGCAGATCGTGGCCGGCGTCGGGATGCACGGCGTGCGGCAGACGCCATTGCCTGGCGAGCTGCTGCGAGCAGTCGCTATCGACCAACTCGTCGCGCAGGCTCGCGAGCACCAGCAGCGGGACATCCGGCTTGACGCTAGGTACGCGGTAGCGTGCTGCGGCGAAAAGCTGGCGCAGCGCGTTGGCGACGGTGACCGGGTTTTCGCGGCGGTACGCCAGCCAGTCGTCGAGCACGGTCTCGTGCGCGCCCGCATGGCGGCTGGTGAGTTCGAGGATCGCGGCTTCCCAGTCTCGATCGCTGGCGGCCGACAGCGCGAGCGTCAGCAGGCGCCGATAGTTGGCGGGCTTGAGGCGATGATAGAAGGGGCTCAACGGCCGCAGGCTGGTGTTGATCAGCACGGCGCCGGCAATCTCGCCGGGATGGCGCGCTGCCCAATCGACCGCGACCATCGCGCCGAGCGACATGGCGAGCAGCCGATACGGCGGCGCGACGCCCTGAACGCCAAGCTGCGCGCGCAGCGATTCGACCATCGACTCGACGCGCAGCGGGCTCTTTTCGCGGCAGCGGCTGCCGTTGCCCGGCAGGTCGGGCGCCAACACCTGAGCATCCGGAATTTCGCGGCACAGCAGCTCGGCAAAGCCGCCCCAGTGCCTCGCCTCGCGGCTCAGCCCGCGCAGCAGGATCCAGGCGCTCACGGCGAGCGGTACCAGAGTTCGAGCGCACGCTGGCGATGATCTGCGCGCGCCGCGCCGGTCGGCAGCCAGCGCTGATAGCTGCCGGCGGCGCGCGTCAGGAAGTCGAGCCAGGCCAGGTGCCGGCGCAGCACGCGCTGCTGCCGGTGGTCGATCAGCGGATTGAAGATGCCGTGCCGCGAAAAGAGCTGGCGCGGGTTTTTCTTGACCCACAGCCACGACCCCATCTCGAGCGTCAGCGGCAGGAACGTTCGTTCGGACCGCCCCTCGGTGCGCCGGTAGAGGTGATCCCAGAGGTCGCCGTGCGCCAGGTACTGCCGGCTCTGCGGTTCGAAGAGGTAACGGTGATGGCGGTTGCTCTGATCGAAGAGCGCCTTGAGCGCGTGCATTTCGGGCAGCTGCGCGATCGGCCGAACGGTATGCGCGTAGGGAAACCACAGGCGGTCGGTGCTGCCGAAACCCGAATGGCAGTCAAGCGCGATCGAAAATTCGCGCGCCAGCAGCTCGTCCTCGGCGACCGCGCACAGCGCCTGACTTTCATCTTCCATCGCCGCGTCCGGCGCGCCGCGATACCACGGCAGGCGCGCGCTGATTCGCTGTCCGCCGACCAGCCAGGGAACGCGTTCGCGCGAATCGACCGGCGCGTTGCGCATCAGATCGACGCCGTTCGGGTTGGCGCGCGTGCCCAGCCAGACGCCGCCCGGATTGACCAGCGGCATGAACACCAGGCGCACCGATTCGAGCTGTCGCTGCAATACGTTGTCCCACGGCAAGCGCATCACCAGGCTGTGCAGATAGGCGATCAGCACTTGCGCGCCGATCCGCTCGAGGCCGTGGACGCCGCCGAAGAAGCCGACCGCCGGAACGTCCGGGCTGGGGTTGCCGAGCGCAATCACATGGACCGGCAGTTGGCGATCGCCGGCCGTGACCTGGCAGGCGACGCGCGCGTCGAGCCTGCCCGCGCCTTGGTCGATGATTCGTTCGAGCTCGATCAATTCGGGCAATTGATTCACGCCAAGATCCTCGCGCTGCAACAGATTCTTAACACCGCGCTGCTAGGGTGACCGGACCTTGAGACGAAACCCGGGAGTGACATGATGACGTTCATGAAATTATTCGATCTGCAGAAAATCATCGATCGGCTTTTTGCCCAGCTGTGCGACGAAAAATGGATCGCCGTCTGGCCGCTCGACGACCTCTGAAAAGGAGACTCTGACATGTCTCGCTTTTTTCGCAAGACGTTCTTGCACCCGGCGCTCGCCAGCACGCTGCTCTGGGGACTGCTCGAATTGATCGCGCTGCACGGATCGCGGCGGAGCAGACTCACCCGCCGCTAAGCGCGACCGCGGCCTGACCGCACTGGCTGCGCGGGATGGTCTGCAAGGCCGCCAGCATCTGATCGGCGGCGGCCGACCAGGTGAACTGTTCGGCGCGTTGGCGCACCGCGCCGCGCGGCAACGCCAGCGCCCGCAGGCAGGCCTGGCGCAGGTCGGCGTGCAGCACGCCGCCGCCCGAATCGCCGACGACGTCGATCGGCCCGGGCACCGGAAAAGCGGCGACCGGCGTGCCGCAGGCCATCGCTTCGACCATCACCAGCCCGAAGGTATCGGTGACGCTCGGAAACACCATCACGTCGGCCGCGCGATAGAGCTGCGCCAGCGCCGCGCCGTCGAGCACGCCGAGCCAGCGCGCCTGCGGGAATCTCGCCTGCAAGCGGGCGCGCTCGGGACCCTCGCCGGCAACCCACTTTTCGCCGGGCAGGTCGAGGCGCAGGAATTGATCGACCTGTTTTTCGACGGCGATTCGCCCGACGTAGAGAAAGACCGGCCGCTTCGCCGCCGCATCGCGCGCTCCCGACGCATTGAAGAGCTGCAGGTCGACGCCGCGCGACCACAGGCGCGCGCCCGAAAAACCGCGCGCCGCAAGATCGGCGACGATCGCCGGCGTCGGCGCCAGCGTATAAGTCGCGGCGTTGTGGAAGCGGCGCAGCAGCGCGTAGGTCCAGGCGAGCGGAACGCCAATGCGCGCTTTGACGTACTCGGGGAAACGACTGTGATAGGCGGTGGTAAACGGCCAGCCGCGGCGCAACGCGATACTGCGCGCCAGCCAGCCGAGCGGCCCTTCGGTCGCGATATGCAGGCAGTCGGGCGCGAACTCGTCGATCCGGCGCTCGACTTCACGCCGCGAAGTCATCGCCAGGCTGATTTCGGGATAGGTCGGGCAGGGAATCGAGCGGAAGCCGAGCGGGGAGATGAGCTCGGTCTGGTGGCCCTTGAGCTCGAGTTCGCGGCGCGTCATCTTGAGCGTGCGAACGACGCCGTTGACCTGCGGCTCCCAGGCGTCGCTGACGATCAGGATCTTCATGCGGCGACGCTCGTGCTGCACAACAGTTCGAGCACCGGACGCGGCAACGGGCTGGTGCGCCCGGCGCACAGCGCCCGGTTCTGCTCACTGACCGCGCGCCCGAAGGCATCGCGCGCGACGCTGCTGCTACGGCTCAAGACGACGCTCTGGCGACAACGCCAGCGCTTGACGCCGCGCACGTAAACCGCCGTGACCTGGTCGGCGGGGTGATGACGCCGGCAGTGATAGCAGAAAACCTGATCGCTCATGGTGAACCCATCCTCGCAAAGGTGAAGAGGGGATCATCAGGCAATCTCTTTACAGCCGTGTGTCAGTGCCGGGCATCGCCGCCGCCCGGACAGTTGCGCGGATACGCTGATCCAGTCCGTTCGCCCTGAGCCCTGAGCTTGTCGAACGGTCGAACGGCGGTCATTACCAATCGGGGGCTTCGACAGGCCGAACGGGGCGAATTGGTCGGCACGCCCACGAAACACATGTCCACACCCCCTAGGGCATCTTGAAATAGGCGACGTGCTGGCGCAGCTCCTGCGCCATTTTCTGCAAGCCCGACGCGCTCTCGGCGTTGTTGTGCATGGTGGCGTTGGTTTGCTCGGTCATCTGCGCCACCTGCTCGACGCTGCGCGCGATGTCGTTGGCGGCGACCGCCTGCTCGCGCGTGGCGCTGGCGACCTCGACGGCGCGGTTCTGCGATTCGCCGGCTTCGACCGAGATTCGATCGAGCATTCCCGAGACGTCGCTCACCTTCTGCAGGCCATCCCTGATCTTCGGCGTCGCAGACTGCATGCCGATCACCGTCTGCTGCGTTTCCTGCTGGATCAGGCCGATCACCTCGGCGATCTCGTGCGTCGCCCGGGCGGTGCGTTCGGCGAGCTTTCTGACCTCGTCGGCGACCACCGCGAAGCCGCGCCCTTGCTCACCGGCGCGCGCCGCTTCGATCGCCGCATTGAGCGCCAGCAGGTTGGTCTGGTCGGCGATCTCGCGAATCACCCCGGCGATGCTGCCGACTTCCTCGGAGCGCTTGACCAGTCCGCCGACCTGATCCGACGCCGCGCCGATCGACTGCGCCATCGAGTCGATCTCGGACACCGCATGATGGATCGCCGTCACGCTGTCACGGCTCAGTGCTGCCGTGCGCTTCGAGCTCTCTTCGGTGGCCTGGGCCAGCGTCGACACCTCGTTGATGCTGACCGTCACCTGTTCGAGCGCTGCCGCCGACGACGCCGTCGATTGCGCCTGTTTTTCGGTGGCCAGGCTGATCTCGGTCGAAGTCGTCGACAGCTGCTCTGAGGCGCTTGAGATGGTGTCTGCGGCGCGCCTGACTTCGCCGATGATGGCGCTCAATTTGCCGACCATCTGCTGCATTGCGCTCATCACCTTGCCGACTTCGTCGGCGCGGTGCGTATCGAGCTGTACGGTCAAGTCGCCGTCGGCGATCCGGCGCGAACTGCCGACCAGATCGCGCAGCGGCGAAAGGACGATGCGGTTGAGATAGAAGGACAGCACGCAGAGCAGAATGATGGTCAGCACGAAGGTCGCGCCGACCATGATATTGCGCACGCGGCCGGCCAGGCTGAAAATTTCGTCGGCGTAGCTGCCGGACGCGACGATCCAGTTCCAGTCCTTGTATTCGTTGAAAACGACGATCTTGTCGCGCGCCCGACTCTCGCCCGCGTCCTTGTTGATCCACGGATAGACGATGATGCCGTTGCGCTGATCGAGGATTTCCTTGATGAAATACTTGCCGTCGCTATCCTGCGAGTCGGCGATGTTCTTCCCCTCCTGCGCCGGATGGATCAGCAGCGTTCCGGCGTGCGCGCCCGGGCTGTTGTCGAGCACGTAGGCGTAGCCGGTCTGGCCCAGCTTGATTTTCCTGATCGTCTCCTTGAGGTACTCGAGCGAGCTCATGATGTCGATACCGACGAAGTGGATGCCGATCACCTGGCCCTTGCCGTCCTTGATCGGGTCGTACTTGGTCATGTACTGACGGCCGAAAAGCGTCGCCTTGCCGATGAACGGCAAGCCTTGGCTGATCGCGGCATAGGCGGGGTGCGCCTTGCCCAGCGCCGTGCCGACCGCCCGACTGCCGTCTTCCTTCTTGACCGAGGTGGCGACCCGGACATAGTCGTCGCCGCGGCGCGCGAACAAGGTCGCGACATTGCCCTTGCCCGTCGAACTGAAGGAATCGACCTCGCGCGTGCTGTCGTTGAGCGCAACGCCGTCGCGCTTGAGCAGCGGGGTATCGCCGTGCGGCTCAAGCGAATAGTCGCCGGCCAGTGCGCCGGTGAAGGTGTGCGCCCAGTTTTCGGCCTGCTGGCGCAGGATCGCGTCGGTCTGGGCGATCATCCCGAGCACCAGCTGATTGGTGCTTTGCAGCTTGGCGGTTTCCTCGCGCTCGTTGATGCTGCGGACCTGCGAATTGAGGAAGAGGCCGAACCCGCCGAGCGACACGATGACCGCCGTCGAAACGATCAGCGCCACACGAAAACCTATGGAATTACGGTCAATCACGGCGCCGCCTCTAAATCATCAGGATCACGAAGAGCACGACTATATCTCATGCAATCTTGTCCGTGTATCTCTTTTGCATATATTGCATTGCCAAAGTGATCATTTCAAAGAGCGCGGCGCGGCTTGACGATCATTGCGCAATCGCCGTCAGACGCGAAGCAGCCGTCGCCGACTTCGTAGTTCCCGCTTTTCCCGGCGCCAATTACCGGTAGCCAAAAGCGGCCGGCTTTGCGAAGATGTGCCTGCCCTGCCCAACAAGGACATGCGATGCGCCGTTGTGCCCTGATCGTGATGCTGGCCGGCGTCCTGGCGATGCCGGCGCAGGCCGCGCCAAGCCGCCTCGAGCAGGTCCAGGCCGGCGCGCTGCTGCGCGTCTGTATCTGGCCCGACTACTACGGCATCACCTACCGCAACCCGAAGACGCAAGAGCTCTCCGGAATCGATATCGAGATGGCGATCGAACTCGGCAAGGACCTCGGCGTCGAGGTCGAGTTTGTCGACAGTTCGTTTGCCCGGCTGATCGATGATCTCGTCGCCGACCGTTGCGATATCGCGATGTTCGCCATCGGCATCACGCCGTCGCGCGCCGAGAAATTGCGCTTCACGCGGCCGCACCTGGCCAGCGACATCTACGCCATCAGCAGCAAGACCAACCGCCGCATCAGGGACTGGAACGACATCGACAAACCGGGAACGGTCGTCGTCGTGGCCAAGGGAACGGTGCACGAACCGGTGATGAAGGAGAAGCTCAAGGCCGCGCAGCTGCTGGTCCTCGACACCCCGTTCGCGCGCGAACAGGAAGTCGAGTCGGGACGCGCCGACGTGTTCATCGCCGATTACCCCTACAGCCGGCGCTTCCTGGCCAACGCCGACTGGGCGCGGCTGATCTCGCCGCCCAGCACCTACCACATCACGCCCTACGCCTACGCCATGCTGCCCGGCGACGATGTCTGGTACGCGCGCATCGAGCGCTTCGTCGCCGACGTCAAGCGCGATGGCCGGCTGCGCGAGGCCGCCCGGCGCTACCAGCTGGAGCCGATCCTCAGCCCATGAAGCGCGCCACCCGACAACTCCGCCAGGCGGTGCTCGCCGCGCTGCTGCTGTTCATAGGCAGCATGCTCGCGGTCACCGGCTACACGCTGTGGCGACTGCGCGCCGACGCCATCGTCAGCGGGCTTGAAATCGCGGCGATGCAAGCGCAAGGTTTCGAGGACGTGCTGACGCAGAGCCTGCACGTCAGCGAACTGGTCGCCGCCAATGTCCTGCCGCTGGCGATGCGCGGCGCCGATCGACGCGAGATCGAAACGACCTTCGTGACGACGCTGCGCCGCGCGCCCTTCCTGCGCTCGATGTCGCTGCTCGACGACCGCCAGCACATCGTCGCCAGTTCAAACCCGGCCAACGTCGGTCTGACGATGGCGACGCAAAGCTACCTGCCGCCGGCCAGCGGCGCCCAAGAAACGCTGCGCATCGGCCAGCCCTGGTCCGGGCGCGACCTCGCCGACGGCTGGGCCAGCACGCTGCAGACGCCGATCGCCAGCGACGCCCAGAGCTTCATTCCGCTGACGCTGACGCTGACGGTAGACGGACAGAGCGTGACGCTGCTGGTCACGCTCAACCCCGACTATTTCATCAGTCGCATTACGCAGAAGCTCGACGCGGCCGAAGGATCGGTCGAAATACTGCGCTACGACGGCACGCTGCTGATGAGCACCGATCCGAACGCGCAGCCTGGTACGGTGCGCGAGGTGCAACGACTGCACCTCGCCGAAGTCGAGTCCGGCGAGTTTGCAGACGATTCCGGCACGCTGACGGCGTTCCGTGCCTCGCATCTCTATCCGCTGGTGCTGCTGACCCATGTCGATCTCGACTACGCCCTGCGCCACTGGCGCACCGAGGCCAAGGCGCTGCTCAGCGTCGTGCTGACGGTACTGCTGGCGATCTGCCTGCTGAGCATCGCGTTCTACCGCCGCCAGTTGCAGCTCTCCGAACAGCGCGCCGAGTCGCTGCGGCTGCAGCGCATCAACGCCACGGTGTTCGAGTCGTCGACGGTCGCCATCCTGGTCGCCGACGACCAGGCCAAGATCGTTTCGATCAACGCCGAATTTTCCCGCGTCACCGGGCACCGCACCGAAGACCTGGTCGGCCACCCCCTGTTCGAACTGCTCGACGCCGAGGGCGCCGCCACCTTCGCCGAAAAAGCCGGCGACGCGGCGCCTTTCGAGTTGCAGTTGCGCTGCCGCGACGGCACGCTGATCTGGACTGAAATCAACTCGACACCCGCGCGCGACGCGCGCGGAGCGATTACCGGTTATCACCGCATCTGCCGCAACGTCACCGAGCGCAAGCGGATCGAAGAGCAGGTGCATCGGCTCGCTTTCCACGACTCGCTGACGCAACTTCCCAACCGTCGCCTGCTCAACGACCGCCTGACCCAGACCTTGGCCGCCTGCCGGCGTAACGGCAGCCATGGCGCGCTGCTGTTCCTCGACCTAGACAACTTCAAGTCGCTCAACGACACGCACGGGCACGGCATGGGCGATCTGCTGCTGATCGAAGTGGCGCACCGACTCGGCGCCTGCGTACGCGAGATGGACACCGTGGCGCGCTTCGGCGGCGACGAGTTTGTCGTGATGCTCAGCGCCTTGCATCAGGGCCTCGCCGAATCGATTGCCCAGGCCGGATTGATCGCCGAAAAAATCCGTCTCGCGTTGGCCGAACCCTACCGGCTGACGGCAGCTCCCGACGCTGCCGATGGCGCCGCCAGCGTCGAACATCAGTGCAGCGCCAGCATCGGCGTCGCGCTGTTCAACGGCCATGAGGCCAGCCACGAGGACATTCTCAGGTGGGCCGATGCCGCGATGTATCGCGCCAAGGAAGCCGGACCCAACCTGATCCGCTTTCACGATCCGGCTGCTGAATGAGCCGCGACCGGCGCGCGGCGGGTCCGCGCGCTTGTTGATGTTGGGCAATGCGCGAATAATGCAGATCTACTCGGAGGGACGCTTCCATGAAGATCGAGACCGGCAGTCGACTCGTCACGCTGATGGTCGCCTTGCTGTCGGCCTTCAGCGTCGCCGCTTTCGTTTTTTCCGAGCGCTCCATCGAGCAACGTCAGCTGGCGCAGCAGGAGTTGCTGGAAACGACGCAGGCGATCCAACAACTGATCCGGGGCGGCGACGCGCTGACCAACGCGGTGCGCTTTTACGCCGCGTCGGGCGAAGAATCCTATCGCATCCGCTTTCAGGCCGAACTCGAGGTCGCTTCGCGCGATAACGCCGTCGACCGTCTGCGTAAGCTGTTGGGCGACGACAGCGACGAAATGGCCTTGATCCGCGACGCCAAGCAAAACTCCGACGCCCTCGTCGTCTTTGAGCAAGGCGCACTGGCGATGGCCGAGCGCGGCCAGCGCAGCGCGGCGCTCGACCTGCTGCTGGGCCCCGAATGCCGCGCCCGGCAATCCGTCGTGAGCGGCCCGATCGACCTCGCCGCGAGCCTGCTCGAGATACGCCTGCGCAAGGAGATCGCGCAGCTCTCGGCGCGCGCCGATCGCGCCGGGAATATTGCCTGGACGATCATGGCGGTCAACGTGCTCGGCATGTTGCTGGTGCTGGTCGGCTTCTATCGCCGCAAAGTGGTGCGGCCGCTGGTCCATCTGACGCGCCAGGCGCAGCGCCTGCTGGCCGGGAAACGCGACGTGCGTTTCGTCGGACCGCAGACGGCGGGGCAGGCGATCGAGATCGCCGAGCTCGCCAAGACGCTCGACAACTATCAGAAGCTGGCGATCGAACTCGACGCGCAAAGCGAGGAATTGCGCCTGGCCAACGCCGAGCAGAAAGCGATCGTCGAATCGGCGACGTCGGGAATCGCGCTGCTCAAGGGCCGCGTCATCGAGCGCGCCAACAGCAAGCTGCACGAGATCTTCGGCTGGCCGCCGGGCGAGCTCGTCGGCCAGTCGACGCGCGTCTGGGATATCGACGACGCTTCCTGGGCGGTCGACGAAGACCTGCTCTACGACCCGATCTGGCGCGGCGAGACGAGCATCCACGAAATGCAGCTGGCGCGCCGCGACAAGACCCGCCTGTGGACGCGGATCGCCGGGCGCGCCGTCGACGTCAATGATCAGTCCAAGGGTTCGGTCTGGATCATCGACGACATTACCGTCGAGCATGCCGCGGCCGACGAGATGCGCCGCGCGCGCGCGCTCGCCGAGGACGCGGCGCGAATGAAATCCGATTTTCTGGCCAACATGAGCCACGAAATCCGCACCCCGATGAACGCCATCATCGGCATGGCCTATCTTGCGCTCAAAGCCGACCCGACGCCGCGGCTGCGCGACTACCTCGGCAAGATCCAGAGCTCGAGCCAGCTGCTGCTGGGGATCATCAACGACATCCTCGATCTGTCGAAAATCGAGGCCGGCAAGATGGTCGTCGAGCGTACCGACTTCGATCTCGATCAGGTGCTCAGCAACGTCACCAACCTGATCGCCGACAAAGCGGCGAGCAAGGGACTCGAGCTGATCATCGACGTCGGCGAAGACGTACCGACCAATCTCATCGGCGACCCCCTGCGGCTCGGGCAGATTCTCGTCAATTACGCCAACAACGCGGTCAAGTTCACCGAGCACGGCGAAATCGAAATTTCCATCGCGCTGGCGCCGCCGGTCGATGACGACGTGGTGCTGCGCTTCGCCGTGCGCGACACCGGGATCGGCCTGTCCGAAGAGCAGCGCACGCGGCTGTTCAAGAACTTCGAGCAGGCCGACAGCTCGACGACGCGCAAATACGGCGGCAGCGGGCTCGGCCTGGTGATCGCCAAGCAGCTCGCCGAAATGATGGGCGGCGAAGTCGGCGTCGACAGCGAGCTCGGCCGCGGCAGCACCTTCTGGTTCACCGCCAGGCTCGGCCGCAGCGCCGCCAAGGTGCGCAGCCTGCAGCCGAATCCGGAACTGCGCGGCCGTCGCCTGCTGGTCGTCGACGACAGCGACACCGCGCGCGAGGTGATCGGCGACATGCTGCGCGGCATGTCGTTCCGCGTCTCCGCCGTCGCTTCGGGCAGCGCGGCGGTCGCCGAGGTGGCGCGCGCGGCGGCGGCCGGCGAGCCTTATGAAATCGCCTTCCTCGACTGGCAGATGCCGGGGATGGACGGCATCGCCACCGCCGCACAGATTCGCGGACTCGCACTCGATCGTCCGCCGCATCTGGTGATCATCACCGCCTATGGCCGCGATGAGCTGTTCAAGTCAGCCGAGGCGGCGGGGATCAGCGACGTGCTGATCAAGCCGCTGAGCGCGTCGCTGCTGTTCGACGCGGTGATGCGCGCGCTCGGCGGCGTGCTCGACGAATTGCCGAGCGCGACCGTGCCATCGTCGTCGCTCGAATCGCGGCTCGAAGCGCAGCTCGCTTCGATCGCCGGCGCGCGCGTGCTGCTGGTCGAAGACAACGACATGAACCAGGAGGTGGCGACCGAACTGCTGGAAGGCGCCGGCTGTGTCGTCGAGCTTGCCGAAAACGGCCAGGTGGCGCTCGACAAAGTGCAGCGCGACGCCTTCGACGTGGTGCTGATGGACATGCAGATGCCGGTGATGGACGGCATCACGGCGACGCATGAAATGCGCAAGCTGCCGGCGCTGCGCGATCTGCCGATCGTCGCGATGACCGCCAACGCGATGCAGGGCGACCGCGAGCGCTGCCTCGAGGCGGGGATGCAGGACCACATCGCCAAGCCGATCGAACCTGACGATCTGTGGCGCGCCTTGCTCAAGTGGGTCAAGCCCAAAGCCGCCGCGCCGACGGCGGTCGCGGCCAGGACGCGGACAAGCGGCGCCAGCAACGCCGACCTGCTGGCGCCGATTGCCGGGGTCGATCTGGCGCTGGGACTCAAGCGCGCGCTCGGCAAGCCGGCGCTTTACCGCGCGCAGTTGCGCAAGTTCGTCGCCGGGCAAGCCGGCGCGCCCGAGCAGATCGCCGCCGCGCTCGCCACCGATGACTGGAAAGGCGCCGAGCGCCTGGCGCATACCTTGAAAGGCACGGCGGCGACGATCGGCGCCAGCGCGGTTGCCGAATTCGCCGCGCGGCTCGAGGCGGCGATCGGCTCGCGCGCGCCGCGCGCGGTCCTCGACGCGCGGCTCGGCGACCTTGCCAAGCCGCTCTCGGCGCTGATCGACGCGCTGCGCGGCGCCTTGCCCGCGGAGCCTGGCGCGGCCGCGGCGGTCGCCGTCGATCCCGCGCAGCTCAAGGCTTTCGCCGATCAGCTCGCGGCGCGGCTCGCCGACAACGATTCGGAGGCCTGCGATCTTTTTGATCAGCACGCAGCGCTTTTTCGCGCCGCCTTTGGCGAGCGCTATCGGCCAATCGAGGAAGGCATGCGTAAATTCGACTTTGAGCAGGCGCTCGCCGCACTGCAGGCGGCACTTGCCGCACAGACACCGGCGCCGTAGGAGCGAAGACTCATGGACTCACCTGACCTCAATCCGCGCGCCACGATTCTGGTGGTCGACGATACGCCCGACAACCTCGCGCTGATGAGCTCGCTGCTCAAGGACGAGTACAAGGTCAAGGTCGCCAACGGCGGCGACAAGGCGCTGCGCATCGTGCAACTCGACAAGCTGCCCGACCTCATCCTGCTCGACATCATGATGCCGGGAATGGACGGCTATCAGGTGCTCGAACAACTCAAGAACGATCCGCGAACGCGCGACATTCCGGTGATCTTCCTGACCGCCAAGTCGGAAATCGAGGACGAAAGACGCGGCCTGGAACTTGGCGCCGTCGACTACATCACCAAGCCGATCAGCCCGCCGATCGTCCTGGCGCGAGTCAAGACGCAGCTCTCGCTCAAGGCCGCCGCCGATTTCCTGCGCGACAAGGCCAAGTATCTCGAGGAAGAAGTCGCCAAGCGAACGCGCGAAGTGATGGCGATCCAGGACGTCACCATCCTGGCGATGGCGTCGCTCGCCGAGACGCGCGACTCGGATACCGGCAACCACATCCGGCGCACGCAATACTACGTTCGCGCGCTCGCCGAGCGACTCAAGACGCACCCGCGTTTCGCGCTTTTTTTGACCGACGCCAACATCGAAACGCTGTTCAAGTCGGCGCCACTGCACGACATCGGCAAGGTCGGGATTCCCGACCGAATCCTGCTCAAGCCAGGGCATTTCGACGCTCAGGAGCTAAAGATCATGAAGACGCACGCGACGCTCGGCCGCGATGCGATCAGCCACGCCGAAAGGTCACTGGGCACCCAGGTCGAATTCCTGAGCATGGCCAAGGAGATCGCGCTGTCGCATCAGGAAAAGTGGGACGGCAGTGGCTATCCGGAAGGACTGGCGGGCGATGCGATCCCGATTTCGGCACGGCTGATGGCGATCGCCGACGTCTACGACGCGCTGATCAGCCGGCGGGTCTACAAGGAAGCAATGTCGCACGAACAGGCGGTGCAGATCATCGCCGACGGCAGGGGACGCCACTTCGATCCCGACATGGTCGATGCCTTCGTGCAGATCAACGACGAGTTCCGCGCCATCGCCGAGCGCTTCGCCGACCCGGCGGTCGATGCCAAAGCCTGACCGCGCCTGGCGGCAGCGCTCGCTGCCTGACCGCCGGGCGGCCGGAATTTGCCAGGCAGGCGAGATATTACCCAGGGAACCGCAGTTCGAACCACAACGACACAACGGACACAACGAAGATCCTGGTTTTTGGAGGTTTCCATGAGTCACCTTTGGTGACGATGCATCAATGCATTGCAACTGTTGTCTTTCTTCGTGATCGTTGTGTTCGTCGTGGTTAGATTACTTGTGACAGCGGGCGGGCATTAGCTTATATTCCACGCCGTTTGTGCGCCTCGTCGCTTTCACCATCGGTCAAAACCATAATGCCTGAGTTCTCGTTGCCCTTGCTGGCGCCGTACGCCTTCATCCTGATCGCCGCGCTGGCCGCCGGCTTTGTCAATGCCATCGCCGGCGGCGGCACCTTCTTCACCTACCCGGCGTTTGTCGCCGGCGGCGTCCTGCCGGCTTTCGCCAGCGGTTCGAACAACATCGGCTTGTGGCCGGGAAACGCCATGGCGACGCTCGCTTATCGCCAGGAACTCTACGCCGTTCGCGCTGACCTTCCGTTCCTGTCGGCGGTCACGCTGATCGGCAGCGGCATCGGTACGGTGCTGCTGCTGGCGGTCGGCAACGACGGCTTCGCGCGCCTGCTGCCGCCGCTGGTGCTGTTCGCGACGCTGCTCTTCACCTACGCCGAGCGGGTCCGCCAGTGGGTGCTGCAAAGAGCGCAGCGGCGCGGCGCCGCCAGCCAGGCCGGCCCGAGTCGCGGCTGGGGCGCGGCGCTGGGCCTGGGCGTGGTGACGATTTACGGCGGCTTTTTCGGCGGCGGCGTCAACCTGATGGTGATGGCCTCGCTCAGCCTGATGGGCTATCAGAATATCCAGCAGACCAACGCGATCAAGAATTATCTGGCGGTGCTGATCATCGCCAGCGTTTTCGTCGTTTTTCTGATTCAAGGCAGCATCGCCTGGCCGCAAGTGATCATCTGCGCGCTCGGCGCGATGTCCGGCGGCTTTGTCGGCGCGCGCGTCGCCAAACGCATGCCGGTCGCCTGGCTGCGCGCCATGGTGATCGCCGTCGGCTTTGCGCTGACGCTGATCTACACCTGGCAGTACTGGATCAAGCCGTTTTATCGCTGAGCGCGCTGCGTCGAAGCTGACGAGCGCGGGCGCTTTGAAGTCATTGCCGTTTGCTCATGGTCAGCGTTCCGGAACCCATCGCGACATTGACCCGGCTCAAGAAGCTCATGCCGATCAGCATGCCGTCGGAAATCCCGATGCTGACCGGCACGTTGCGCAGCCGGATCCCGGCCACATCGATGAGCGGCACGATGACATGGGTCGTGCTGATCTTTCCGTTGGCCGTCGACGACTGACCCGCTTTGCCTTCCACCGCGTTAATGCCGAAGGTTTTGGCCACGTCAGCGCTCATCGCGACCGTCGAGGCACCGGTGTCGATCATCCCCTGAACGGTGCGGCCGTTGATCGTCACCGGCGCATAGTAGTGGTTGTTTTTGCTGGAATTCGAATACAGCACGGCGATCCGGTTTTCGTCGGCGTTGGCCGCTGAGCACCTCTCGCCGACGCACTCCGGGCCGCTGCGCAGCGCTGCGAAAACCTTGTTTTTCGCCAGCCACTGTTTGGCGACGTCGTCTCCCGACTCGGCGGCCTTGGCGTACCAATAGGCCGCTTGGCCACGACAGCGCGAAACCCGATAGCCGGTGTCGTAACTGATCGCCAGGTTGCGTTGCTCGACGGCGACACCTGCCTTGGCCTGTTTGATCGTCTCGGCAAGCTGTCTTGCCGGACCCCGCGCTGCGTATTCGTGGCCGTGTTGGTCGATGGCGACGTATTTGCCGTCACAGTCGGCGGCAGCGGCAAAACCTGAGCTCGCCAAAATGGCGATGGCGAGTCGCTGGACCAACAGGGCGATTCTATTCATGTCTATTGGGCTCTCGCCGAAGAATACAGAACGGGCTCCAAAGCCCCGGGCAGCACAATCAGGCGAAGGTATTGACGCCCTGGCCGAGATTGGGCGGACTGTTGGTCGCCGGCTGCGGCAACGACTCGATCAGTTGCAGCGCGCCCTGCGCCTGCAGATCGATCGCTTTTTTGAGCACCGCGATGCCGACCGCGTCGCCGGTCTGCGCCTGACTGACCGCTGCTGAGATGCTGCCAACGCTGCTGATGTCCATCACTGACTCCTGGGGTGGGTCGCTGCCGGCCTGGTTGCTGAAAGCTTGATCGACCGCCGACAAAGCTTACTCCAAAAGTTCGCCAAATTCACTCGAACGCTTGGCGCCTCGGCGGCCGCGCGCCATGCCGCCGGTCGCCTCACAGCGTCGCGCCGCGATCGCCGCGAGCAAAACCGAGCAACGGCACGGCGATCCCCTTGCCGAGCGCGACGACCTTGAACAGCTCACCCATCTCGGCGGGCGAGATCAGTTTCTGCGCCGCCTGCGACTGCGGCAGATAACGCGCCAGATCGTCGGCCGGGATCCGCGCCAGCACGTCGGTCAGTCCGCAATTGATCAGGAAGGTCGCCTGCGTCGTGTAACCCAAAAATTCGAGTCCGGCGTCGAAACCAGCCTCGACGATCGCCGTGAAATCGACGTGCGCGGTGATGTCCTGCAGCCCGGGCAGGAAGAAGGGTTCGCCGTGCGCGTGGTGACGGTAGTGGCACATCAGCGTGCCGCTGCTGCGCTGCGGATGGTAGAACTCGTGACGCGGGAAGCCGTAGTCGAAGAGCAGCAGCGCGCCGCGGCCGATGATCTTCGCCCACGACGCGGTCCAGTCGGCTGCCGCCAGGCCGACCTCGGAAAGGTAACCGGGCGGCAGCGGCGCTTCGGCCGACAGCGCTTCGCCAAGCTGCTGCGCGCGTTCAAGCAGACGCCCGCTCGCCGGCCGGTCGACCCAGATGAATTCGCCGTGCAGCACGCCGACACCGCGCTCGAAGATCGCCTGCTCGTCGTCTTCGCTCCCCCAGACAACCAGCTGCACCGGCAGCGCGTCGAGCAATTCGTTGGCCAGCACCAGCCCGTCGAAGCGCTCGGGCAGCGCGTCGAGCCAGACGACGCGATCGATGAGCTGCGGCGCGCGTTCGCCCAGCGTCGCGCGCTGGCGCTCGCGCAGCTCGCCCGAGAGTTCAAGGATCGCGTAGCGTTCGGGAAGCGCGCCGCGCTGCTCGAGTTCGAGCAACAGGTCGGCGGCGAGCCGCCCCGACCCGGCGCCGACCTCGATGATCTGCATCGCGCTCGCCGCCATGATCTGCGCCGCCTGCGCCGCGACCGTGCTGGCGAACGCCGAAGAGATCTCGGGCGCGGTCACGAAGTCGCCGGCGGCACCGAACTTGCGCGCGCCGCCCGAGTAGTAGCCCATCGCCGGCGCGTAGAGCGCGAGGTCCATGAAGCGGTCAAAACCGATCCAGCCGCCGGCATCGTCGATGTTCGCGACGATTCGCCGCTTGAGCGCGTCGCTGTAGGCCTGTGCGTCGGAGTCGGGGATCGGCAGGTTCATGGTTTTTTGTGCTTTAGAAACGTCGAAAGATGGAAAAGTTAACCACAACGAACACAGCGGGCACAACGAAAAACCAAGATCGAAATATTGAGTTTTTTTGCTTCTCGTTGTGTTCGTTGTCCCACAGGGATTGGCTTCGCGGCATGCCCGTTGTGGTTATGGATTTTCAAAGTTCAATCTCAGTGCTGCTGCCGAAGTCGCATTCTAGCTGCGTCCATTCGGCGAGCGGCAGAGCGCGCCAGTGGCCGAGCAATGCGCGGATCACGCCGGCGTGGGTGATCAGCGCGGCGCTGGTCCCGGAAAAAGTGGCTTTGATCTCGCCGGCAAAATCGATCACGCGGCGCTGCAGGTCGGCGACCGACTCGCCGCCCGGCGGCGTGAAGTTGAGCACGTCGGCGGCCCAGTCGTCGATCGCCGCGCGATCGATGTCGTCCCAGCGCCGGCCTTCCCAGTCGCCGAAGTCGATTTCGGCAAGCCGCGCGTCGATGCGCACTTGCGGATCGAGCGCCTCGGCGAGCCGCCGCGCACGGCGCAGCGGGCTGCTGACGATCGTCGTTTGTGGCGGCAGCCGCAGGCGCGCGGCGACCGGCAAAGGGTCTTCGCAATCGACGTCGAGCCGGCCGTAGCAGACACCCGGCTCGATCTGCGGGCGCGGGTGACGGATCAGGAAAATCTGCACAGCAGGCCGCCGTAGAAAGCCACCTCGGCGAGCTGCTGCGTGGCGCCCAGGCAATCTCCCGTATAGCCGCCGATCTGGCGCTTGAAGAGGCGCGCCAGCCAGAGCGTCGCGAGCGCAGCGAACAATACGCCGAGCAGCGCCGCGCGCGGCGGCAGCAAAAGCAGCGGCAGCAGCGCGGTGAGCGCGGCGAAGGCCAGCGCGCCGCGGCCGATCCCGGTCGCCAGCGGTTTGGCCTTGCCCTCGTCGCGAACGTACTCGAGGGTGTGCAGCAAGCTCGTCGCGCACAGCCGCGACACCGCGTGGCCGCCAATCAACGCCAGCGGAACGAGCGCGAGGTCGATCTCGACCAGCGCGCAGAATTTGGCGAGCAGCATGATCACCAGCGCCACCGCGCCGAAGCTGCCGATCCGCGAGTCCTTCATGATTTCGAGGATTCGCGCCTTGCCCCAGCCACCGCCGAAACCGTCGACCATGTCGCTCCAGCCGTCTTCGTGGAAGGCGCCAGTGACGTACAGCGTGGTCGCCATCGACGCGAGCACCGCCAGCGTCTTGGGCCAGAGCAGCGAGGTCGCCGCGAAGACAAGCGCCGCGAGACCGCCGACGACCAGCCCAACCGCCGGGAAATAGCGCGACGAACGCTCGAGCGCCGCGCTGCTGTGCCCGACCCAGGCCGGCACCGGCAGGCGCGTGAAGAAGCGGACGGCGCCGAAGAAGTATTCGAGTTCGTTGCGAACGGTCATGGTCTGGCAGTCAATTTTGGATAAACCCGTCATCCCGGAAAAGCCCGGGATGACGACGTGTAGACCTTAGGACTTCGCGCTGACGCCGGCCGCTTCGAAACTCGCCATCTCGTTGAGGAAAGCGACCGCGGCGCGCACCAGCGGCCAGGCCAGCGCGGCGCCGGTGCCTTCGCCCAGGCGCAGGCCCAGGTCGATCAGCGGGTCGGCGTTAAGCGCGCGCAGCTGCGCGAGGTGGCCGGGCTCGACCGAACAGTGGCAGAAAACGCAGTAGTCGCGGAGGTTGGGCGCGATGCGCGACGCGGCGAGCAGCGCCGAAGTCACGATGAAGCCGTCGATGAGCAGCGTCATTCCGCGCTGCGCGGCACCGAGCATGGCGCCGGCCATCATCACGATCTCGAAGCCGCCGAACTCGGCGAGCACGCAGAGCGCGTCGGCGTCGGCCGGCAGCGCGGCGCGCGCCACCGCCTGCGAGAGCAACTCGCGCTTGCGCGCGAGGCCCGCGTCGTCAAGGCCGGTGCCGCGGCCGATGCAATCGACGAGCGGCGTTGCGGTCAGCGCGTGGGTGATCAGCGAGGCGCTCGCCGTGTTGCCGATTCCCATCTCGCCGAAACCGAGCACGTTGCAGCCGTCGTCGGCGAGTTGATTGGCGATCTGCGCGCCGCGCGAGAGCGCCAGCTCGCACTGCGCCGCGCTCATCGCCGGTTCGGCGATGTAGTTGCGCGTTCCCGCATCGATCTTGGCGTCGATCAGCGCGTCGCGCTTGCCGAAATCGTGCGCCACGCCGGCATCGACGATCTTGAGCGCGATTCCGTTGGCGCGTGCGAAAACGTTGATCGCCGCGCCGCCGGCGAGAAAGTTCTCGACCATCTGCCAGCTCACGTCCTGCGGAAAAGCCGAGACGCCGGCCTTGGCCGCGCCGTGGTCGCCGGCAAAGACGATCAGGTGCGGCTTGGCGAACTGCGGCGTCAGCGTGCGCTGAATGCGGCCGATCTGCAGCGCCAGCGATTCGATTCTACCGAGCGAACCGAGCGGTTTGGTCTTGTTGTCGATGCGCTGGTGCAGCGCGTCGTCGAGTGCGCTGTCGAGCGCGGGAATTGAGAATTGCATCGGAAATCGCCTGTCGAAAAGCGGCGATTATACGCTCGGCCACTCATGCTAAGCTTGCCGCCTGAGCGCCGCGCTGGTCGGTATTGCGAGGCCGCCGCGAGCATTCGATCAATTCACCAGGGAGCAACTCATGTACCAGCGAATCATGGTCGCCATCGATGACAGCTTCGCGACCAGCAGGGTCCTCGCCACCGCGATCGAGATGGCCAAGCTTTCCGGCGCGTCCCTGGCGATCTGCCACGCGGTCGACGAGACGCTGTTCGCCCAGAAGATGGGCGAGATCATGCTCTCGCACAGCGTGACGGCGATCGAAAGCACGCTGCGCGGCGAGGCCCAGGCTTTTCTCGACCAGGCCGCCGAAGTCGCGCGCGGTGCCGGCGTCGCGGTCGAAACGCGGCTGATCGCCTCGGAGGCCAAGCAGATCGCCGACATGCTCGCCGAAGCCGCCGAAAAATGGCAGGCCGACCTGCTGGTCGTCGGCAGTAACGGCAAGCGCGGCCTCGACCGCTTCTTCGTCGGCAGCGTCGCCAGCCGGCTGGTGCAGAAAGCGCGCACCTCGCTGCTGCTGGTTCGCGCGCCGGGCGCCTGAGCGGCGATGCGCTCGACGCTGCTCGCCTGCCTGCTGCTCGGCTTTCTCAACGCTGCCGCCGCCGAGGTCAGCGTGCGCGACGACGAGGGCCGCCGCGTTCGCCTGGCGCAGCCGGCGCAGCGCATCGTCACGCTGGCGCCGCACCTCGTTGAAACGCTCTACGCCGCCGGCGCCGGCGAGCAGCTGGTCGGCACCGTCGAATTCAGCACCTACCCCGAAGCCGCGAAGAAGAAGACACGCGTCGGCGGCTACTCGCAGCTCGACCTCGAAGCGATCGTCGCGCTCAAGCCCGACCTCGTCATCGCCTGGGCCAGCGGCAACGCCCCGGCGATCATCGAGCGGCTGCGCGCGCTCGGCCTGACCGTCTATGTCTCGCAGCCCAACCGCATCGACGACGTCGCCGCCGAGATCGAGCGCTTCGCCGTGCTGGCCGGCACCAGCGCCGTCGGCAAGCCCGCCGCCGCGAGCTTTCGCAGCCGCCTGGCGGCGCTGCAGAAGCGCTATAGCGCGCGACCGCCGGTGCGCACCTTCTACCAGATCTGGCAGCAGCCGCTGATGACCGTCGGCGGCAAGCAGATCATCTCGAACGTGATCCGCCTGTGCGGCGGCGACAACGTCTTCGGCGCACTCGACGCGCTGGCACCGACGGTGACCGTCGAAGCGGTGATCGCCGCCAACCCCGAAGCGATCGTCGCCAGCGGCATGAGTGAGTCGCGTCCCGAATGGCTCGACGACTGGCGGCGCTGGACGGCGATGACCGCGGTCGCGCGCGACAACCTGTTCTTCGTCCCGCCCGACCTGATCCAGCGCCACACCCCGCGCCTGCTCGACGGCGCCGAGCGCCTCTGCCAGCACCTCGAAACGGCACGCACCCGCAGGCCGCGCTAGAAGGTCATCCCAGAGCACCCACCCGGAAGACTCGCGTCCTTGTTGGCGTTCCCGGCGGCCTGCCCGCAAAGCGCCATTTGACGCGGCTCGCAGCCCGGTTGCTGCCGTCGCCCGCCGCCACGATGGACGCCGCCCGCCAAACCCGGTAAGCTTCGCAACCTCCGCGCCCGTAGCTCAGCTGGATAGAGTGCTACCCTCCGAAGGTAGAAGTCGCACGTTCGAATCGTGTCGGGCGCACCACACACCTGCCAAAGGGCACTTCGCCAGAAGTGCCCTTTGCCGTTTCTGCGCCCGCTGCGCGCACATTCCGCCCAAATTCCTTGAGTCAAGGATGCGAACGGCGTACCTTGCTGTCCTATTGCGATTATTCGATGTACCCATAGCCCCCGTGTTGCCTGATCGACGCTTGGACCTAATGGCCGAGTTCGGCCAGAAGCTGCCTTTCGGTAAAGGCGCTATAGGCGGTCGTTGGGGGTCGCGCAAATAGCGCTCGGTTATAAATAGAAACCACACACGACTTTTTTGATATCAACTCAAAGGATAAACATCCGTGTTGAAAAACATATTAATCATCGGGGGTACGTCGGGGCTGGGTCTTGAATTGGCAAAAATATACGACGCGCTGGGACATACGGTTTTTATCACCGGCCGAAAAGACCCAAATATTCACAACCTCCATTTTTTCAAATTATCCATCGATCAAAACAACCAAAACCTAGTTACTCAGATCGACGAACTCATAAGAAATATCGACAAGATAAATACGCTAATATATGTTGCCGGTTATTACCAGGAGGGAAAGATTGACCAACTGAATGACAAAGAAATACTTGAGATGATCAATACCGGCTTGACTGCACCAGCGATACTGATCCAAAGGCTAAAAAACAATCCGGGCAAACCATTGAAAGTAATGTTCGTCACGTCCAGTTCGCAGTACACACCACGCGAGTTGGAACCCATATACACAGCCGTAAAATCAGGCCTGGGCATGCTTGGAGCATCTTTATCCCTGGACCAATCCATCGGAAAAGTCCTTGTTGTCGCACCCAGTGGCATGAAAACTCCATTTTGGAACGACAGCCATAACACATCGGGGTATCTGAACCCTACATGGGTTGCTGAACAAATCGTCGAACTATCCAGTGGCCCGTTTAAATACCGTTACGCAAAGATTTTGCGGGATCCCGAACGAGTAGAAATCGTAGAAACAAAACAATAGTGCTGTCTGAAATATGGCCACGGTATCTTCTTGGCTCAGCGATTAAGAAACAGCTTAAAGGGGTCAGCATCGATTAATTCTCCGTTGCGAAAACGCTATGCCGCCCGTGGCATCGGGCTGACTTCCTGCGCGATCCGGCTGCCGGCTTCGTTTTCCGCAAGCTTGAGGTCGAAAGCGCTTTGCAGGTTGAGCCAGAACTGCGCCGTGGTGTCGAAGTAGCGCGCCAGCCGCAATGCCGTATCGGGCGTCACGGTCCGGCGTTCGCGAACGATGTCGTTGATTCTCGGGGCCGGCACGTGCAGCGCCATCGCCAGCGCGTGGGCGCTCATCCCCAGTGGGGCAAGGTATTCTTCCCGGAGGATTTCTCCGGGATGGATGGGTCTCATTTTGTTCGTCGCCATGTTCTGCCTCTCAGTGGTAATCGACGATTTCAACATCCATCGGGCCGGTCTCCGTCCAAACGAAGCACACTCGCCACTGGTCCTTGATGCGGATGCTGTGCTGGCCGACCCGGTCGCCGCTAAGTGCTTCCAGGCGATTGCCCGGCGGCGATCTCAAGTCTCGCAACTCAAGCGCAGCGTCAAGCATTTGCAGCTTGCGCTCGGCGACGTTCTCGATATTCCGAAACCGCCTGGGGCTACCGTTCTCATAGAGCGCTTCGGTGTCGGCACAGCGGAATGAACGTATCGTCATGGCAGAAAAATATACCGCGTCGCGTTAAACGTCAAGCGGCGGACATATCCATCTTGATCGGCACGACCTCTACCGTGGGTGCCCGCTTTCTTGAAAGAAAACGCAGCAATACTTCAGAGAAATTCTGTGCGCAGGCGCACCCCCCGGCTTTCACGACGCCGACAGCGTGAGCTTTTCGATGGTCGCCATCGGCAGCACCAAGCGAAGCGATTCCGGCAACCTCAGAAAACCGTGCGCCTCGTAGAATCCAGCGGCGCGTTCGCCGAAGGCGTCGACGACGAGCATCGACGAACCGACCGAAGCGGCGCTAGCATACGCCCGGCGTACCGCATCGGCGAGCAGCAGCGCGCCAAGCCCGGTCTTTTGCTGCCCACTGGCGATCGCCAGTCGCCCGAGCAGCGTCGCGCTGACCAGGGGATAGCGCGGAATGAGCTTGCGCAGCACGGCAGGTACCTCGCCTTGGGGAAGTGCGGTGGCGCACAGCGTGTAGTAGCCGAGGACGGTGTTCGGCTGCTGCGGGTCGATCAGCACGAAAACGCCGTTGGCCTTGCGCCGCTGATCCTGGCTGGCCTGGGTCTTGAGGTACCGATCCAGGCTTTCAACACCGCAGCTAAAGCCGGCGCGATCATGATCGGAGACTAGCGGCTCGACTTTCAAGTCGGGCGAACTTGTCGCAGACACTTACCGACCGATCCGTCGTTGCTGCTCGGCCATGGCCTTGACGAGTCGCGGGTGCGGCTCGGGTGGATTCTCCAGCGCAGCAAAGAACGCCGCCCGGTCAGCCTCAGACAGCGCCAGCGTCTCGTGCTCGGCGATCGACCGCTTTGCCGCATCGGTCAATGCCACGAGGCAAAAATCGGTCACCTTGCGGTGTTCAAGATAGGCGGCGCGTTCGATCAAGCGCTTGGTTTCTTCGCTCATGCGAAAACCGAGCCTCTCTTGGCGAGCAGAACCGTCGCGTTCGGTCGTGGTATTGGGCATGGCAAATCCTTGAAACGTCAAACCGACGAACAATGTACGTCAGATTGACGACTTCGGCAAGCAGCTTGGAGTTTTCGGGCTAACCCAATCGACCCCAACAAGCGCTCGTTCCGCAGCAGATCGTTGCCTATGCACGACAAACGAAATCGGTATAGAAAATGCCATTGCCTACACAGGTCGCGTGCAACATGTCAGGAAACGGCGATTTTTTGAAGGATAAAAAGGGGGCTGGCTCATATCAAATTGCAGACGTCAGCCCCACCTGCTTGAGGTACGCCTGAATACCTGACGCCATCTGCAGATAGCCCTGGGCATTGGGGTGTATCTGGTCGGCGCAGAGTTCCGGCCGGCCCAGGATGTCGGAAAACACGTCGCTCACGACAGGGATTTTTTCCTCGTCACCGAGCTCTCGGTAAATGGGCGAATCAGACGGCTTGCGAGTCACCGCGCCAAGAAGAGAGAATTCCGGCACCGCCACCAGGACCACTTGAGCGCCGGCTTTCTTGGCGGCCTGAATCATGCGACGAACATCCTCCTTGACCGCCTTGGGAAGACGCCGGCGCAGAAAATCGTTACCGCCGATTTCGATGATGACCAGCGCCGGCCGGTGCTCGTCGAGCAGCGCCTGGATTCGCTCTTTTCCCGCTTCAGCGGTATCGCCGGGGACGCCCGCGTTTTCGATGCGCCAGCCGGTTTGCCTGGCCAGCAATGTCGGCCAGTCCTCGCCCGTGGCGGCACCGGTACCAAAGGTTACGCTGTCGCCGAAAGCGAGAACCGTTGCCCCTCGCTCGATTGTCGGCAGCTTGAGCGTTTTGCTGCACGCGCCGAGCACGACGGCAAGGCTCGCGATGCGGATAAAGCTTCTGCGCTTCATGGTCACCCCTGACAAGTCGATGCGCTGCGCCGTGGTGTCGCACCACTTCTTGACGCATGCGTCTTCATCGCTATTTACCCCGTAACCACCGCCGGCGCGGCGGTGCGCATGATGTCGACGAAACAACGCAAGCGGGCGGGATAGAAACGGGCGTAGGGGTAGACCAGATTCACCGGTAGCGGCGCGGCCTGCCATTGGGGCGCCAGGTGGACCAGCCGCCCGGCGGCCAGGTCGTCAGCCAGGACCCAGGCCGAGCCAATGGCCACGCCCAGACCCTGTACGGCGGCGCTGCGCAAGGCGTAGAGGCTGTCGGTACTCATTCGCGGCGAAATGGCGATACGCTGCACCTTGCCGGTCAGCACGTTCCGGAGGAGGACCTCGCTGCGGTAATAGGTTCGCAACGCGAGCCAAGGCAGACCAGCCAATTCAGTAGCCAGTTCGGGCAGCGCAACGCCGGCCAGCACCGAGGGGGCGGCGACCACGATTCGAGGCACCTCGGCCAGCTTGATCGCGACCAGCGCCGAGTCGGCCACTTCGCCCACCTGGATCGCGCAATCGATCCCCGCAGCGATGAAGTCCTGAATCGCGCTGTCGTCGTGCAGCAACCACTCGACGGTCATGCGCGGATAGCGCTTGAGGTAATCCGCCAGCGGTTTGATCAAGCGCTCCTGGCCGAAGGCGTGGGGAGCAACGACGCGCAAGACGCCTTCCGGTTCCTCGTCGACGCCACGCAACTCCGACTCGAAAGCGGCCCAACTCGCCAGGAGCTCCCTGGCACGTTCGTAGCACCGCTCCCCATCGAGCGTTAACCGCATGGTGTGGGTCGAGCGATTCAACAGGCGCAGCCCCAAGGACCGCTCCAGGGTCTGCAGACGACGGCTGACGGTGGGCTGGGTGGTGCCGAGCAGCGCCGCCGCCGCCGAAAGACTGCCGGCGTCGACGATGCGGACGAAGGTCTGCATCAGTTCGATGCGGTCTCCCGCCCCAGGCAACAGGGGCGAGCTCGATTCACCGGCGGGCGGGGTGATGACGGACGTCTTCATGCGTCCAATGTATAACAATACTTCGCGGCGCGATACTACCGTGGCGGGTTAATGGGCGTCAGACTCTCTCCCATCAACAAACACCGAGGAGAAAGAAATGACGGCTATCCAAAATTCGCATGGTCAATGTGCTTCGCTGCGCCCAGAGACGAGCGAAGTCGCCTCCCCATCGACGCCCGCTGCACGGGCTAGTCTCGCGCCCTCGCCGGGCCTGGTTCTGCTGCTCGCGATCGGCGCCGGCTTGGCCGTGGCCTCGCTCTACTACAGTCAGCCGATGCTCGGCATCCTGGCAACGGACATCGGCGTCAGCGCTCTGGATATCGGCTTTGTGCCGACCCTGACCCAGCTCGGCTACGCCCTGGGCATCCTGTTGCTCGCGCCCTTGGGCGATCGTCACGACCGCCGCCACATTATTCTCATCAAAGCCGCCTTGTTGGTGCTGTCGCTGCTGACGGCCGCTGTCGCGCCGTCTCTCGATATCCTGCTCGCTGCCAGTCTGGCGATTGGCCTGACCGCCACCCTCGCGCAAGACATCGTTCCGGCCGCGGCGACCTTGGCGCCGGCATCCCGACGAGGAAAGGTCGTCGGCACGGTGATGACCGGCCTGCTCTTGGGCATCCTGCTCTCGCGGGTGGTCAGCGGCTTTGTTGCCGAACACTTCGGCTGGCGCACGATGTTCGTCCTGGCGGCCGCCGGCATGGCCATCGTTGGCATCGCGGCCTGGCGCGGCCTGCCACGTTTCGCGCCGACCACGACCATGAGCTACCCGGCGTTGCTCGGTTCGCTGTTCGACCTCTTGCGCCGCCACGCCTCACTGCGCCGCGCGGCCTTGGCCCAGGGATTGTTGTCGATCGGTTTCAGTGCATTCTGGTCAACGCTGGCGGTGATGCTTCATGCCGAGCCGTTCCACATGGGTAGCGCGGTAGCCGGCGCCTTTGGCCTGGCTGGTGCGGCCGGGGCCTTGGCTGCGCCGCTGGCCGGCCACTTGGCCGACCGCCGCGGACCAGAACTGGTGGCTCGCCTGGGCACCGGGCTGACGGCACTCTTCTTCGCCACGATGTGCCTCGCCCCCTTTGTCTCGCCGACAACCCAATTGTGGCTGCTCGGGATCGGCACCGTCGGCTTCGATCTCGGCGTTCAAACCGCGCTGATCGCGCACCAGACCATCGTCTATGGCATCGAACCCGGGGCGCGCAGTCGTCTCAACGCGGTGCTCTTTGTCAGTATGTTCGTCGGAATGGCGGCGGGCGCCGCGCTCGGCAGCGCCCTGCTGGCGGGGTGGGGATGGACGGCAGTGACCGGTATGGCCACCCTGTCTGCCCTGGCGGCATTTGCCGTGCGCTTCTGGCGGAGAACTGATGACAAGAGATAGCGGTCGTGAAGATATCCTTGGCAGCTTTCGCCCCCCGAACCGTCGAGCGAAAAAGGAACGGCTTCGGCCGGGCCGCCACTAACGTCAAATATAAAATCGCTGATCAACGGCTAGCGCGGCGCTATCGTATTGCCCGACCTCATGACCGGATCGCCGGCGACAAAGTGCGGATCGTGGTCGAATTCGAAAGAATGCTCCTGTCCGTTGTTGAAGCGCACCCGGACCGACCAGACGTTGCCGCTCTTGACGTTCTCCTCGACTTTTTTGCCCGCGTAGGCGCCGCCCGCTGCGCCGGCGATCGTCGCCAGCGTATTGCCGCGGCCGCCGCCGACCTGGTTGCCGAGCAGCCCGCCGACGACGCCGCCGGCGATCAAACCCAGGGCGCCGCCTTCGCCTTTCTTCTCGATCACATTGACGCCAAGCACCTTGCCGCAATCGGGACACGCCGGTTCGCTTGAGGTCTTGCCGGCAGGCGCCGAGGCCTTGGCTGCGGCCAGCCCCTTGGTGTGTTGCTCTTTGGCGTCTCTGAGACACTGCATGCGCGCGCCGGAATCGGCTTCCTCGGCGCAGAGCTTCTTGTCGGCCGCGTAGGTTGCTTCAACCTCCTTGGCTGACGGCGTGCCTTGATCGCTGGCGGCAAAGGAAAGCTGACTCGCGGCAAGCCACATCAGCGCGAAAATCGACAGAGGTTTCATGAACACAGACTCCTTGAACAGGTTCGAAAAGACAGTTCAGTATACCAACGCGCAACGGGCGATTTGGTGACAGCGCGTTCAAGCCCGGATATTTTCCGCTGACCGCAGTGCGGCTTCCTGCCCGCAAGGCGCTGTTGGACGACCGCATCGCGTTGCCGGCCGCAGCAGTTTGCAAAACCGGACCGGAGATCAGTTCCCGGACGCCTCCAAGGCCAGGCGGACCTGCGCGATGAAAGCGCTCAGTTCGTCGATCAGCACGGCGCCGTCGCGCTCGATCACCGCCGCTGCGGCAGACCCGACGATGGCCGCCAGGAGACTTCCGGCGGCCTCGGAAAGCCGTGTCGCACCGAGGTTGCCGGCCGTTCCCTTGAGCGTGTGAGCGCGCGCCTTGAGCGCCGCCAGATCACCTGCCGCCAGGCTCTCGGCAAGACACCTGGCGTCGTCGGCGTGGATCTCGGTAAACAGGCTCAGCATCTGCACGTATTTTGCCGTATTGCCGCGCAGCATCGCCACGCCACGTTCGACGTCGAGTCCGGCAACGCCGGCCAAACGACGCCGCCACGCATCGGCGTCGGGCAGCGCCGGGGCATCCGCGCCGCTGGCCGGCGCGCTCGTCGCCGCCGAGGCGGCGGCCGGCAGCCACTTGAGCAGCGCCGCGTAGAGGATCTCGGGATTGACCGGCTTGGCGACGAAATCGTTCATGCCAGCGCTCTGGCACGCTCTGCGGTCTTCGTCGAAAGCGTTGGCGGTCATCGCCAGAATCGGCGTCGCCGCGCGGCCGGGCAGCGCGCGGATGGCACGCGTCGCTTCAAGACCGTCCATATGGGGCATCTGCACGTCCATCAGGATCAGCGCGTAGTCGGTGTCGCGCGCCAGGCACACCGCCTGCTGGCCATCGACCGCCGTATCGACCGCCAGGCCGGCGCCGTGCAGCAATTCGAGAGCGACTTCCCGGTTGATCGCGTTGTCTTCGGCCAGCAGAATCTGAGCGCCGCCATGACGCCGCCTCAGCTCGGCCTCGGCATCCTCAAGCCGGGCCGCCGGGGCAACCGGCATGACCCCGCTGCCGCGCTGCAGCCGCGCCGTAAACCAGAAGGTACTGCCGACCCCCGGAACGCTTTCGGCGCCGGCTTCGCCGCCCATCAGCCCGGCCAGATGGCGGGTGATCGCCAAGCCCAGACCGGTGCCGCCGAATTTCCGGGTGGTCGAGGCATCGGCCTGCTCGAAGGCGTTGAACAGGCCGGGCAATTGCTCGGAACTGATGCCGATTCCCGAATCCTCAACCTCGAAGCGCACCAGAAACTCGTCGCCGTCGTTCGCCAAAAGAAGCGCGCGCAGATGGATGACACCCTGCTCGGTAAATTTGATCGCATTGCTGGTGTAATTGAACAGCGCCTGGCGCAAGCGGGTCGGGTCGCCGCGCAACCAGGTCGGTACGCCATCGGGGTCGATGTCGATGGCGAGGCCCTTGGCGCTCGCCTGGTCGGCGATCAACGAACTGACGTGGTCGAGGATGGCGTTGAGCGCGAAGTTGGTGTGCTCAAGCTGCAGCTTGCCGGCCTCGATCTTGGAGATATCGAGGATATCGTTGATGACTGACAGGAGGTGATGGCCGGCCGTATCGATCTTGCTCAGCCGGTCGACCTGTTCGGGTGTCGGCGCCGCCCGGCGCAAGAGATGGGTCAGGCCGATGATGGCGTTGAGCGGCGTGCGGATTTCGTGCGACATATTGGCCAGAAAGGCGCTCTTGGCGACATTTGCGGCTTCGGCGGCTTGTTTGGCCAGGCTCAGCGACGCGTTGGCGATTTCCAGGTCGGCGGTGCGCGAGCGCACCAGCGCTTCAAGGTGGTGGCGGTGTTGCGCCAGCTCAGCCTCGGCCTGTCGGCGTTCGGTAATGTCGGTACTGACGCCGAACAGGCCGGCCACCTTGCCGTCATCGTCGAACAAGGGCCACTTGTTGGTGCTGACCCAGCGCTTGTTGCCGGCTGCGTCATAGTAAGGGTCGACCTTGTTGAGCAAGGATTGGCCTCTGCCAAAGATCGGCAATTCCTCTTCGTAGTAAATCTGCGCCGTGTCTGGCGGGAAAATATCGCGGTCGTGCTTGCCGATCAGGTCGCGCCAATGCCGGTGTCCGGTGATATCGGCCATGGTTTGGCTGCAAAAGCGGATGCGGCTGTCGAGGTCCTTGAAGTAAATGAAGTCGTTGGTACTTTCAAGGAAAGCAACGAAATTGCGGTTAAGTTCGTAGATCTTTTCCTCGGCGCGTTTGCGTTCGGTGATGTCGAGCATGACACCGATGATCCCAGCGACCTTGCCTTCGCTATTGGTAAAAGTGGCCTTGCTGAAGATCACGTCGTGGCGCGATCCATCGGCAAAAACGACCGACGATTCGTAGCTTTGAACCCCCTGCTTGTCGAGCAGCTCGCGATCCGCCTGCTCGTACCTTTGCGCCAGATCGGCCGGCGCCAGGTCGGAAGCTTTCTTGCCGATGAGTTGCGCCGACGGGAGCCCGACGTATTGCTCGAAAGCCTTGTTGCAACCGCTATAGATGCACTGCTCATCCTTGTAGAAGATGGGCGACGGGATCGAGTCCATCAGCACTTGCTGAAAGCGCAGCGTGTTTTTGATCAGATCTTCCGCATGTTTGCGTTCGCTGACGTCGCGAAACTCGACGACCCTCACCTCGCGACCGTTGTAGCGCACACTCTTGCCGCGGATCGCCAGGTCGTAGCGCGCCCCGTCCTGGCGCACGCCGAGCGCTTCGTAGCCGCCGTCGGTTCCTCGACGAATATGGTCCAACACGGTATCGAGCGCTTCTGGCGCGATCAGGTCGAAGCCGTTCATGCCGATCAGTTCGTCACGGCGAAACCCGGTCATCTCTGCCAACCCCCGGTTGCATTCAAGAATGACGCCGTGTTCGTGAATGAAGATGCCGCCAAAGGACGAGTCGCTCAAGGTCCGGAAGCGCTCTTCGCTTTCCTGCAGCGTCGTCTGCGCCTGCCTGAGCTTTCGGTTGATCGAAAAGAGGTAATAGCAAACGCCCAAGGCGAGCACCAGGACGATCAATGAAGGCAAGGCCCAGTCAGTGATTTGCTTGGCAAGCGGGGCAGGCAGAAATCGTTCCAGAGCGTAGGCCGCGGGACTGGCCAGCGACAAAGCAAGCCAATAGAGCCTGCTCTTGGCCACAACGCTCGTACTGCTCATCAGAAACACTCCGCGGTTGAACGCAGGCAAAGGCTGCTAGCGCAATTCTAGTCGGATTGCGTCGAACTGAGTCGCCTGTTTTGCCGAACGCAAGGGCTTCAGGACACGGCGCCGTCGAGCCGGCGCATGGCGCGTAGCGACATGCGCGAGATCAGTCCGTCGCGCAGCACGAACTGATGGTAGAAAGCGCCGGCGACGTGCAACGCGAGGACGGCGGCCAGCAACCTGGCGACGAAGACGTGCAGCGCGTGCAGCAGGGCCGGGTCCAGATGCTCGGGCAGCGCGCCGCGACCAAGGAAAACGGTCTGCGGCAGGCCGCTCACCAGCGCCATGACCAGGCCGCTGCCGATCATCAGCAGCACCAGCGCGTCGAAAACCCGGTGCACCAGCGGCACGATGCGGTCGGCCCACGCCATCCCCGACGACATCGGCGCCAGACGAGGCGCTTTCGCGCGGACCAGCAGCCTGGCGACGCTCAGGCCGAAAATCACCGTTCCGGTGAGCATGTGCTTGAGCAGCGCGAAAGGCTTGCCGGGGTCGCTATTGGGCAGGCGCGCCATGATGAAGGTGCCAAAGACCAGCGCAGCGATGATCAGCGCGGCGATCAGCCAGTGCAGGACACGCAGCGCGCGCGGGTGACGCTTCGCCACAGCCTTCGGTTGGGCGATCGTTTCCGCTTTGACTTCCACTTTCAATTTCTCCTTGGCGATATCGTTTCTTGCCGCTCGCCGCGCGATGGCGTGCGGGGTGCGCCGCGATTGACCGCGACGGCGGGGCAAGCATGATAGGCGCGTGACCGGTTTCTGTCGAGCGCGCCCATAAATCGACCTGTCTCGTTCGCCGGCAGGCCATGTATCATGAGCACCTCGCAGCGTCGCGCCGCTTTGACCTGGCGCATTTTCGACACCTTTATTGGAATCGAGCCGACCCATGAATCCCATTGCACTCCTCGCGGTCTTGTTTCTTGCCTTGTGGGCGCCCACCAGCCAGGCACAGAAAACACTGACCCTGGGCCATGGCTCCGCCGAGGAGAGTCCGCGGCATTTGACCGCCGTCAGGTTTGCGCAGCAGGTGGCCTCGCTCAGCAAGGGAACGTTGAAGATCACGATTTTCCCTTCGGCGAAAGCCGGTGACGATGCCGAGATGGTGACCGCGCTACGCGAAGGCCGACTCGACATTTCGGCCAATTCGACCGGCCCGCTATCGGCAGTCGTTCCTCAATATTCCGCATTCGGCCTGCCCTATCTATTTCATTCGCTGATCGGCGCCTGGAATGTTCTCGAAGGGCCGGTCGGCAAGGAGTTGGCGCGGCTGTCGGCAGATCAGGGATTGATCGTTCTGAGCTACTGGGACAACGGTTTCCGGCAAATGACCAACTCCAAGCGTCCGCTTTTCGGCCCCGCCGAATTGAAGGGCTTGAAGATACGCACGCCGTCCGATCCGATGACCGTCGATTTCCTGCAGGCGCTGGGCGCGCAGCCAGTGAGCATAAAGTTCTCAAAACTCCACGAGGCGCTCAAGAGCGGCGAGGTCGACGGCCAGGAGAATCCGCTATCGAACATCTATACGGGAAAGCTTTACGAGGTGCAGAAGTACCTGACCTTTACGTCGCACATGTATACGATGACGCCGTTTGTCATCAGCAAGATCACCTGGGACAAGCTCGACGACCGCGAGCGTGGCGTGCTGCGCGCGGCGACACTGGAGGCGACGCATTATCATCGTGAACTGATGCTCAAGGAAGACGAGCGGCAGGTTTTCAAGCTCAAGACGACCGGCATCATCATGAATTACACCGATTCGGCGGCATTTCTCCCGGCCGCTGAATTGGTCAAGGAAAAATGGAGTCACGGCGAAATCGGCGATTTCGTCAAGAAGGTCATTGCCGCGGCAAAGCAGCAATGACGCGAATCGGGCGATCTTCCCGCGGCGCCTGCCGAGGAATCGGCAGCGCCCTGCGGTTGACGGCCGTCGGCGCTGGCGGACTATACTTCGCCAACTGACTGCGGAAAGGCCAGGAGTCAATCCAAGGCCAGATCGGTGGCCAAGAGAAAAGGGGCACAAGCCCTTGGTACGATATTTCGGGTTGCAGACAGGGGATTTCGATCGTGAAACACGCGCTGCGGTTCTGCTTGCTGATGCTCGTCGCCGGCGCCTCGCTTGTTGCCGCACCGCTTTCGATCAAATCGGCGATCACGCCGATCGAGAAGCAGAAAGTCGATGCCTTCCTCAACGGACGCAGCGCGCTTGAAATCAACAACTACAACTCGCCTGACCTCGACTCGATCGCCCCGGTCGAGCACGTGCTGTTTCGCAAGGCGGTCCTGCTCGGCGGCGTCGACGCCGTTTTCGAGGACTTCGTCGTCCCCAATTCGCCACGCGCGCGCGCGTCCGCCCATAACGGCAGCGCACTGAGCAGCGGCAGCGCACAGTGGCATGTCTACTACAAGGAACTCAGCGATCACGTCCTCGAATCCGACGTGGTCATCGCGCAGGGGGTCTACGAGAAAGGCCTCTATGTCACCAAGGAGAAGCAAAAGCGTTTGAGCGTCAAGTCCCGCGACGACCTCAAGAAGCTCAGCGCGGTGAGCGACAAGAACTGGGAAATCGATTGGACCACGCTTTCCGGCCTCAATCTCGCCAGCCTCTATTCCGCGCCGACACGCGCATCGCAATTCAAGATGGTCGAGGCCGGTCGCGCCAATTTCACCTTGCAGGATTTCTCAAGTTCGCCTGAGCTGTCGATCGAAGAACAGGGCGTACGGCTTTATCCAATCCCGGGCGTCAAGATCGCGCTTGAGGGAACCCGCCACTTCTTCATCAACAAGGACGCCCCACAGAGCCGCGCCGTTTTTGCGGCGCTGCAAAAGGGTTTGAAAATTCTGAAACAGCGCGGCGAGATCGACCGTGCGCTGCTCGAATCAGGAATCACCAACAAGACGGTCGCCGACTGGGTGCGCCTCAATCCGTAAACACCGACGAGCAGTTGAGCATTCCGATTAATCCTACGACCGGTGCAACGCATGAGCAAAAAGCCAAGCCAAAAACATCCCTCGCTGGTTCGCCATACCCGCGAATCGCTGACCCAGGAACTCGATGCCTGGGCCGGACTGATCAAAGGCGAATGGAAGTGGATCCTGGTGCTGCTCGCCGGCCTGGCGATCCTGGTCGCGTTCACGCGGCCTTTGCCGCCGGAAGACGTCTACCTCGCGGTCGGCCAGAAAGGCTCGGTATTCGGCATGCTCGGCGAGAAATTCGTCCCGCTCTTTGCCGAAGAGGGGATCGACCTGCACCTCATCTATACCGCGGGATCAGCAGCCAGCCTGGCCGAGCTCGCCGACAAGGATGAGCTGGCCAATGCGGCGCTAATGGTCGGCGGAGTTGCCGCCAAGGGCAAATTTCCGCATCTGCTCTCGCTGGGCAGCGTCGAGTACGTGCCGCTGTGGCTGTTCTATCGCGGCCCCGAGTTCGAGGACAAGGAGCTTTTGAACGACCTTGCCGGCAAGCGCGTCGCCGTCGGCCTCGACGGCAGCGCCGAGCAGATCATGATCAAGAAACTGCTGGCGCTCAGTGGCATCGCTCTCGAGGGGCGAGACAACCTGCTCAAGGCCACCAGCCAGGTTGCCGCAGACAAGCTGATCGGCGGCGAGATCGACGCGATGTTCCTGATGGACGGCATCGACGGGCAGGTCGTGCAAAAACTGCTGGCCCAGAAAGATCTGCACATCGCCAACTTCGCCTACGCGCCGGCGTATGTCAAAAAGCTGCCCTTCCTCAAGACCGTTTCGATCCCGATGGGCTCGCTCGACCTGCAGGCGCACAATCCGACGCACGACATCCAGATGCTGGCCTCGACGGTTACCTTGCTGGTCGAGGACGACATGCATCCGGTCGTTCAGCAGATCTTTCTGCTGGCCGCCGACAGGATCGGCAACGAGATCGATCAGTTCTTCGCCGACCCCGAGTTTTTCCCCGCCTACATCGATCACGCGGTACCGCTGAGCCCGATCGCCAAACGATTTTACGAGGAAGGCCCGCCGGCTTTCAAGGACAGTCTGCCGCTGTGGCTGGTCAATTACGTCGATCGACTCTGGTTTCTGATCGTCGGATCGATCGCCGTCATTTATCCGCTCTTGAAACTGTTCCCAAGCTATCGGCACATGCGATCGGTGCTGCTGATCAGCGACGCCTATAGCGACATTCAAAGGATCGAGCAAAGCGCGGCGGAATCTCGCACCAATGGCGAGCTGCAAACGCTCGTCGATCAACTGAACGCGCTCGATGCCGAGACCACCGGGAGCTGGATTTCGTCGGTAGAAATCAACCGGCTCTACACCATGAAGAGCGCGCTCAACCTGGTCCGTACGCAGATCATCAATCGCCTGCGCGACAACGCCAAGGCTCGAGCGTAGGCAACTGATCATGGGTTTTGAACGATTCCTGCCGCGCCAGCTCAAGACCCGGTTCACCGTTCTCGCGCTGGTGTGCACGGCCGCCATTTTTCTGACGATCCTGCCGTTCGTGATCAGTATCGAAAGGCAAGCGCTGTTCGCTCAGCAGATCCGCGAGATCGACAATTATCTGGACACCACGGTCAGCCGCAGCGACGCTGACATCAGAGCCACCAGGCAGCAGGCGATGGCCCTGGCCGACGAGATCCAGCAATGGTCGCCAAAGGATCGAACGGTCTGGTTCGAGATGATGGAACGCGCGCTGCAGCGCTTGCCCAAGGCATCGGGAATTCGCGTCGCCTTCGAAGCGGATGGCCGGGTTGGCCCCGCCGCCACCCAGGGACTCTACGTGCGGCGCCACGCGGACGGTCGATTCGTTCGCAGCGAGCTTACCTATTCGCCAGTCGACGCCGCCGCGCCGGGGACGCACTGGTACCAGCCCGTGCACCGGGTCAGCGGCGAGCAATGGCTTGACGGCCTGTGGAGCGACCGCTTCGTCGCCCCCGAGACCGAAGGCGAGCCCGTCGTCGCCTGCTCGGTACCGATCTACCACCTGCGCGGCGCCAGCAACCACTTCGATGGCGTGGTGTCGATCGACATGAGCACCGATGTCTTCCGCGACTTCTTTCGCCGCATCGACCTTTATCAGGAAGCGCAGATCTACCTGATCAGTCCGGGAAAAAAAGTGGTGCTGGTGGTGACGACCGGCAGCCGCGGGAACAGCGAAGCCGACGCACGCATGATGGCCAAGGTCGCCGAGCGCCCCGACGCCTTCAGCGGGTTTGCGCAGATCCAGGACCCGGACAATCCGGAGGGCTGGTTTGTCACCGCCAATCCCTACAGCGGCGAAGAAACGCTGATCATGTTCAAGAAGCTGCAGCACAACCCGAGTCAGCTGATCTATGCCATTCCGGTGCGTTCCATCAAGGAAAAGAGCTTGTCGCTGAGCCTCTGGATTGCTTCCTTCGGGCTTTTTTCGATGCTCGGCATGGGGCTGCTGCTGCGCTGGAGCGCCGGTCAGGCGACGCGCAACCTCGACGTGCTGCGCCTCGGCGTACGCGACATGCAAAGCGGGTCCTTCCTGGTCAAATTGCAGCCGGCGGTGAGCAATGACGAGACGGCCGACGTCATCGACGCCTTCAACAACATGGTCGCCGAAGTCGACCGTTCGATGCGTCGTTCCGAGCAGCTGATCGGCGAGCGCGAGCGCGAGGCCAGCGAGCTCGATCTGGCGCGGCGCATTCAGGAATCGTCCTTGCCCGGCCCGATCGATCTGCCGGGTGGCGACATCGTCAGCCGCATGCTGTCGGCCAGGGAAGTGGCGGGCGACTTCTACGAGCACTTTCCGCTGCCGCACGGGCGCGTCGCGCTGATGGTCGGCGACGTCTCGGGCAAGAGCGTCTCGGCCGCGCTGTTTGCCGCGCGCGCCGCCCAACTGCTGCGCAGCCTGGCGTCGGTGCTCGAGCCCGCCGATGCCTTGGCGCAGGTCAATGCCATGCTGGCGCGCTCGAATCCCGAGCTGATGTTCGTCACCCTCTTCTTCGCGCTCTGGGACCCCGTCCGGCAGACCTTGCGCTGGATCAACGCCGGCCACAATCCGCCGCTGCTGATCCGCGCCGACGGCCACAGCGAGCGCCTGGCGCGGCTCGGCGGACCAGCGCTCGGGCCGCTCAAGGGAAAGCGCTACAGCGAGAGCGAATCGCCTTTTTGCGCCGGCGACCTGCTGGCCATCTACACCGACGGCATCACCGAGGCGCCGGCGCCCGACGGCCAGCAGTTCGGCGAAGCGCGTCTCAGCGAAATTCTGGCCAGCCGCGCTGACCGACCGCTGGCCGGCATCAGCGATGAGGTGCTGGCCAAGGTCGGCGCCTGGCAAGGCGACGGCAAGCGTTTCGACGATATCACGCTGTTGCTGGCGCGCGCCTGCGGTCCGGTCAACGCGCTCGAACTGGCGGCTGAGCTGGCGAATATCGAAGTGGTCGTCGACGCGCTGGACGATTGCGCCAGGCAATGCGAAATTGACGACGCGGCGGCCAAGAGAATCGTTCTCGCCGTTTGCGAAGTCGTCACCAACATCATCACGCACGCGCTCGCTGCGGATCCGAGCCGATCTTTCCGCGTCTTCTTCGGCAGCACCAGCGAGGCACTGGTCATCCGCTTCGAGGACGAAGGACCGGTATTCGATCCGCATGAATTGCCGCCGGTCGATCTCGCGGCGCCGCTTGCCCGGCGCCCGATCGGCGGGCTGGGCTGGGTGCTGATCCGCAACGCCTGCGACGAGGTGCGCATGGAACGCATCGCCAACACCAATATCCTGACCCTGGTCTGCCGCCGAGGGCTTGCCGCTGCGCCGGGCTCGCCGACCTGAAAGTTGTTTCCTTAGGGAGACGGGCCATGAACCTTGAACCTTGAAACCTCAGTTCGGAACCACAGAGAGCACGGAGAAAAGGCAATCTTGAGGTATTCCTGATATCACCCAAAAGGTGTTTGCCCGAAACCATGCAACTCGTTGTTTTTACTCCGTGCTCTCCGTTAACCCGTGGCTAACTGCTTTTGCTAGGTTAATACCATGACCGATTTTCGCGAAACAATCCGCGGCGACTGCGTCGTCGTCGAACTCGAAGGCAAGCTCGATGCGTCGACGACGCCAGCCCTCCAGGCGCGGCTGCTGGAGAAGATCCGCAGCGGCCAGAAATACCTGGCGCTCGACTTCAAGGCGGTGAGCTATATGGCCAGTAGCGGGCTGCGCATGCTCTTGGTGCTGGCGACGACGACCGCCGACCTCGAGGGCGCTCTGGTGCTGTGCGGCCTCGATCAGGCGGTGCTCGATACGCTGACGCTGGTCGGCTTCCTGCCCAACTTCCAGATCGCGGCCGACAGCGACGCCGCGCTCGCGCTGCTGGCGGCCTGATGCGCCGCATCGCGCGCTGGCTGGCAACCGTACTGCTGCTGATGGTGCGCCGACTGCCGCCGCCAGCGATCACTCGGCCAGCGCCAGCGCCTCTTTGACCGCGGCGACGCGCGCCTGGTGCAAGCGCTCGGCGATCTGCGTCGAATCTTGGCAGCTCCTGGCGATCGACGCCGCATCGACGGCGCGCAGCGCGACGAGCGCTGTTTCGAACAGGTCGGGCGCCGGCGGCATCTTGTCTTCCCAGCCCAGCCGGCCATGGTGGTCGCACAGGCAGGCCTCGAGCAGCTGCCGGAAGCGCTGCGGCCGGCGCAGCGCGTCGGCGTTCTCGAGCAGCGTGGCGATGGTCGCTGCGCGCAGCTGCGGACCGCGGCGGATGTCACCGTGATAGCGCGCCACCAGCCGCGCCAGGTCGCGGCACTCGGCCGGCGTCTTGAGGCGCGCGCAGACCGACTCGGCGAGGCTCACGCTGCGCGCCTCGTGTCCCGGATGGCGCGGTAGATCGGCGGTCGGCGTCTCGCCCTTGCCCAGGTCGTGCAACAGCACCGCGAAGCGAACCGCCAGCGCATAGCCCTGCCGCGCCGAATGATCGAGCGCCATCATCACATGCACGCCGGTATCGACCTCGGGATGAAAATCGGCGCGCTGCGGCACACCGAACAGCCGGTCGAGCTCGGGCAGCAGCCGCGCCAGCGCGCCGCACTCGCGCAGCACGGCGATCATTCGCGACGGCGCCTGTTCCATCAGACCTTTGGCGAGTTCCTGCCAGACGCGCTCGGCAACCAGATGATCGACCTCGCCGCTCGCCACCATCGACCGCATCAGCGCCAGCGTCTCGGGCGCCAGCGAGAAATCGGTAAACCGCGCGGCAAAGCGCGCGACGCGCAGGATGCGCACCGGGTCCTCGACGAAAGCCGGGCCGACGTGACGCAGAACACGCGCGTCGATGTCGGCAACGCCGCCGAACGGGTCGGTCAGCGTGCCGTCGTCGGCACGCGCGATGGCGTTGATGGTCAGGTCGCGGCGCGCCAGGTCATCTTCGAGGCTGACGTCGGGTGCCGCGTGAAAGGCAAAACCGGTGTAGCCGTGTCCCGACTTGCGCTCGGTACGCGCCAGCGCGTACTCCTCGTGCGTCTGCGGATGCAGAAAGACCGGGAAATCCTTGCCGACCGGCCGGAAGCCGCGCGAGAGCATTTCCTCGGGCGACGCGCCGACCACCACATAATCGCGATCCTGCACCGGCAGACCCAGCAGCTCGTCGCGAACAGCGCCGCCGACGGTGAAGATCCGCATGGCGCTAGCGAACGCCTACTTGGCTTTTTCGGCGAGCGCGCCGGCCTGCCAGTCGAGCATTGCCGGCAGTTCGCACATCATCTTGACCCACTCGCACGCCGCCGGCGGCAGCTCGATCGCATAGGTCTTGAAGCGCCAGACGACCGGCGCGAACATGGCGTCGGCGATGGTGAACTGGCCGAACAGGAACGGGCCCTGCGCGGCAAAACGCGCGCGGCAGCCTTCCCAGATCGCGATGATTCGCGCGATGTCGGCGAGCACTTCGGCGGAACGCACGACGTGCGGTTTCGACGCGTGGATTTCCATCGGCATGCTGCGCCGCAAGGCGCCGAAACCGGCGTGCATCTCGGCCGCAATCGAGCGCGCTTCGGCGCGCGCCGCGGCGTCGGCAGGCCACAGCGACGGCACTTTTTCGGCCAGGTACTCGCAGATCGCCAGCGAATCCCAGACCACCGTTTTGCCGTCGATCAGGCACGGCACTTTGCCCGAAGGCGAGTACTTGAAGATCTCGGCCTTGGCGCCCGATTCTTCGAGGCGAATGGCGATTTCCGCGAACGGTAACCCGGCCTGCTTGAGCGCCAGCCAGGGCCGCAGGCTCCACGACGAGTAATTGCGGTTACCGATGACAAGTTTGAGCATCTGAATTTCCTATGAACTATGAACGTCCGGCGCGGCAACGGTAGCCGTCGAGGCGCTGGCGCAGCCGGATCGCTGAAAGGTAGGCCGGAGCGACCGCTTCGAGGCGTTGCGGATTCCAGCCCGGGGTGTTGTGGGCGCCGTCGGACACATTATCGACCTGCATCGAGCGCAGGTTGTCGGGCGAGATCGGCGGCTGGGGCAGCAGACCCAGAACGCTCGCCTGCAGCTTGGCGAGCGCGTCGGGCAAGTCGATGATCAGGCGTTTCTTGCCAACCAGCTTGGCGGTGTAATCGACCAGCTCACGCAGCGTGTAGACCCGGGGACCGGCGAGCTCGTAGGTTTGGCCGAAAGTCGCGCGATCGGCGAGACTGGCGACCAGCGTGTCGGCGACGTCGCCGACATAGACCGGCTGGAAGCGCGCGCCGCCGCAAGCGAGCGGCAGCACCGGAAAGAGCTTGAGCAACGTGGCGAAGGTATTGAGGAAGGAATCGCCGGGCCCGAAAATCACCGACGGGCGGAAGACGGTGATGTCGAATTGATCCATCGCCGCGCGCAGCAGCGCTTCACCTGCCGCCTTCGAGCGCAGATAGCCCGACGGCGCGTCGGCCGCCGCCTTGAGCGCGCTGACGTGCACCAGGCGGCGCACGCCGGCCTGTTGCATCGCGGCGAGAATTTTCTTGGGCAATTCGACGTGCGCTGCGCCAAAACGCTTGCCGTAGGGCGAGCTCGAATCGCCGTCGTGCAGCACACCGACCAGATTGACCACGGCATCGACGCCGACCATCAGCTCGGCGAGCTGCTTCGGGTCGTGCACGTTGGCCTGCACCGTATAAACCGTCGGCAGCAGGATGATCTGCTTGGTGTTGTCGCGATGGCGAGTCGGGATGATGACGCGGATGCCGCGCTCGGAAAGCCGGTTGGCAACCCAACCGCCGACAAAACCGCTGCCACCGATCAACAGTACTTTTTTGAGCTCCATGGCGCCCTGACGATTAGATAAGTTGCGAAATGCGGATTTTACGGCAATTCCTCAGCCTTTGGATCACCGCTCGTTCGCGGCCCGACGGTGCCGAGCCGGCTCTTGAGCGACTGCGGTTTGCCGTCGAACAGCGCCGAATAATAGACCGAGTTGCTCATCACCTTCTTGACGTAGTCGCGCGTCTCATTGAACGGGATCGTCTCGGCATAGACCGCGCCTTCGAGCGGCCGGTCGGCGCGCCATTTTTTGGCGCGCCCCGGACCGGCGTTGTACGCGGCCGAGGCCAGCACCGGGTGATTGTCGAGACTTTCCATGACCAGCCGCATATAGGTCGTTCCGAGCAGCACGTTGGTCTCGGTGTCGTTGACCTGACCCTGATGGAAGCCCTTGAGGCCGATCTTGTTGGCCACCCACTTGGCCGTCGCCGGCATCAGCTGCATCAGCCCCGAAGCGCCGACCGTCGATTTGGCGTTGGTGATGAAGCGGCTCTCCTGACGCATCAGGCCATAGACCCAGGCGTCGTCGAGCGATTGATTGCGGGCCGCCGGGCGCACCTGGTCGCTGTACGGCGAGAGGTAGCGCAGCGAATAGTCGTGCTCGCTCTTGGTGCGGTCGGCGGCGGCGATCGCGCGATCGAAGATTCCGGCGCGCTGGGCGATATCCGACGCCGCCAGCAGTTCGCGGTCACTCATGCCGCGCAGCGCCCAGTTCCACTCGCGCATCCCCTCGCTGCGCATATTGAGGCGATAGAGCGCCAGCGCGCGCTGTACGCCGGGGTTGGCGGCAACCTGCAGCGTCTCGTCGCGCGTCGGCGACGACGCCTTGGGCGGCGTCATGATCGCGCGGTTGAGCTCGTCGTCGGCGAGGTTGCCGTAGAAGTTCGGCTGACCGGCAATTTTCGCGAACAGCTTGTCGGCGTCCTCGACGCGACCGCCGGCACGGTAGGCGCGGCCCAGCCAGTAGACCCAGGCGGCTTGTTCGGCAAGCGATGGCGGCATCTTCTCGATCGTCTGCCGCACCGTTGCCCAGTCCTGAGCGCGCAGCGCGGCGCGCACCTTCCACTGCGCGACCTCGTCGGAAAGCGGCGCATCGCCGGCCTGGCGATACCACTCGAGCGCGTCGGGCATATGCCGGGTCGCCGCCTGCCAGCCGATCTGGCCCCACGCCCAGCCTTTTTCGCCGGGCTGCAGCTGGCTTTCGATGCGACCGAGCAGATCGGCCGCCTGGCGCGGGTCGCTGCGCGCGACGCGGCTGATCGCCAGCGCCGCCAGCTCGCGGTTCATGCGGCTGGCCGAAAGTCCTGACGGCGCTTTGAGCAGCCACGGCAGCGGCGAGTCGCTGACCGCCTGGGCGACCTTGGCGTCGGGCGTCTGGCTGGCCGGCAGATAGTTCATGGTGTAGCGCGCGGCGGCCAGCTTGTTGGCCTCGAACTGCCGACGGATGCGCGCCCAGACCTGGTCGGCGAGCACGCGTTTTTCGATGATCAAGCCTTCGAGCACCGGATAGCAGGATTCGGGCGGCTCGATCAGGTTGAGCCAGAGCGGCATCGCCTCGTCATAGACGCGCGTATCGCCGCTGGCGCGGCGGCTCTGCAGCGCCAGACACGAGATATCCTGATCAGGCTGCGCGAGCGCCGGGTACTCGGCGTCGAACTCGGCCCACTGCTGCTTGCGACCCTGCAGCTTGAGCCAGTCGGCGCGCAGTTTTTCGGCGATATAGCTTTTCTCGTGGCGCGCCAGGAAGGCCTTGACCGTCGCCGGGTCGACGGTCGGCAGATCGAGCAGCAAGCGCCAGTAATCGACGTAGGCTTCAAGTTCGTAAGCCGAAAGTTCGGGAGCGATGCGCTCGAGCTTGGCGCGGTCACCGGCGCGCGCGGCGTCGCGTGCCGCCAGAAAGCGCTCGTCGGCGCTGGCCGGAACGCCCGCCGCATGCGCCAACAGGCACGAAAAGGCGAGCAGAAAAACCGTAAGGCGAAACTTCATGATAAGCTGAAATCCCTGAAAACACTGAGTTCCAGCATACCACATGAGCGCCGGATTGACGTCGCAAGCGACACCGGATAGCCGGTCAGGCCGACACGATGGCTACCGCGCGACGCTGCGCCGGCAGCTCGTCGAGCGCCGGCTGACGCTTTCGGCGGCCGAGTGCGCGACGCTTTCAGCGAAGATCTGCCAAACGCTGCAGACGCACTTTGCGCAGCTTTCGGCGCGCCGCGTCGCTTTCTGCTGGCCGGTCAAAAACGAGCCCGATCTGCGGCCGTTGATGGTCGCCTGGCTGGCCGCCGGTGAGCCAGGCTTCGCGGCGCTGCTGCCGGTGGTCGTCGAGCCCGGCGCGCCGCTCGCTTTCCGCGCGTGGACGCCGGAGTGCGAACTTTTTGCTGACCGTTACGGCATTCCGACGCCGGCCACCGGCGAATTTCTGCTGCCGCAAGCGCTGCTGCTGCCGGTCAACGGTTTCGACGCGGCCGGTTACCGCATCGGCTACGGCGGCGGCTTCTTCGACCGCACGCTGGCCGCGCTCGATCCCGCGCCGCTCGCCATCGGCGTCGGTTTCGAACTTTCGCGCGTCGACTCGATCCGCCCCGAAGCGCACGACGTCCGCCTCGACGCGATGGTCAGCGAAGCCGGCGTGTTCAGATAGCGAACGAAGTGGCCAGATCGCTTTTTTTCGCTGCGTGCGCGCGGACAAAGGCTTCGAGTTGATCGGCCGGCATCGGCCGCGCGAACCAGTAACCCTGAATCTCGTCGCAGTGAAAGATGCGCAGCAGGTTGGCCAGTTCCTCGCTTTCGACGCCTTCGGCGATGGTCTTGAGCTTGAGGCTGCGCGCCATCTGGATGATCGCGCGGACGATCGCCGCGTCGTCCGGATCGGACACCAGGTCGCGGATGAACGACTGGTCGATCTTGAGCTTGTCGACGGCGAAGCGCTTGAGGTAGGTCAGGCTCGAATAGCCGGTGCCGAAGTCGTCGACCGACAGCCGAACGCCCAGCGCCTTGAGACGGCGCACGGCGTCGAGCGTCGCTTCGGCATCCTGGATCAGGATCGATTCGGTGAGTTCGAGTTCGAGCCATTGTGAATCGAGGTCGGAAAGCACCAGCGCGTTGATCACCGTATTGACGAGGTCGGGACGCCGGAACTGCACCGCCGACAGATTGACGGCGACGACCAGCGGCGGCAACCCGGCGTCCTGCCAGGCGCGCGCCTGACGGCAGGCTTCGCCGATCACCCAGGCGCCGATCGGTACGATCATTCCCGAGTCCTCGGCGACCGGGATGAAGCGCGCCGGCGAGATCAGCCCGTTTTCCGGGCAATTCCAGCGGATCAGCGCCTCGACGCCGACGATGCCGCCATCGTGCAGGTCGAGTTGCGGCTGGTAATGCAGCACGAACTCGCCGTTCTCGAGCGCGCGTCGCAACTGCGTTTCGAGCGTCAGGTGCTCGACCACCTGGCGATTCATCTGCTCGGTAAAGAAGCGATGGCCGTTGCGGCCGGCGCCCTTGGCGTGGTACATCGCGGTGTCGGCTTTCTGCAGCAGGCTGTCGAATTCATCGCCGTCGTCGGGGTAGAGCGCAATGCCGATCGAGAACGAGGTGATCAGCGAGTGCTTGCCGAGCATGATCGGCTCGCCCATGCGCTGGTGAATCTTGTCGGCGACGCGCGACACCGAGTCGCTGTCGCGAACGTCGTTGAGCAGGATGATGAACTCATCGCCACCCTGGCGGCTGATGGTGTCCGATTCGCGCACGCAGCTCTTGAGCCGTTCGACGACTTCCTTGAGCAGCGCGTCGCCGACCGGATGGCCGAGCGAATCGTTGATCGTCTTGAACCGATCCAGATCGAGGAACATCAGCGCGACGCGACTGTGCATGCGCATCGCCAGCGCCTTCGCCTGCTCCATGCGGTCGCGCAGCAGCAGGCGGTTGGGCAGGCCGGTCAGCGGGTCGTGGTGGGCCAGGAACTCGATGCGCTGTTGCGCGGCCTGGCGCTCGCTCATGTCCGAATAGATATAGACGTAATATTTCGGGCGGCCGTCGCTTTCACGAACGACCGAGACGCCGAGCCACTCCGGATAGACTTCGCCGTTCTTGCGCCGGTTCCAGACTTCGCCGCGCCAGTACCCCGTATTGTCGAGCGACTCGTTCATCGCCGCATGGAATTGCTGGTCATGGCGCAGCGAGGCGATCAGCGCCGGCGTCTTGCCGACCACTTCTTCGGCGCGGTAGCCGGTGACCGCTTCGAAGGCCGGATTGACCGAGAGGATGATCTGCTGCGCGTCGGTCATCAGGATGCCTTCGCCGCTTTGCCTGATCGCCTCGAAAGCGAGCTTGAGTTGCTCGTCGGCGCGCCGTCGCTCGGTGATCTCAGCGATGGTCAAGACGACGCCGCAATCCTGTGCCTCGCCGATGCGCAGCGGCGACGAGTTGATCTCGAACCAGCGAACACTCGCGTCATCGTAGCGGTGACCCATTACAAAATCACGGACTTCGCGCCCCTCGCGCAAGGTGATGACTGACGGATAGTCCTCCGGCAGGCAAAGCGAGCCATCTTCGTGCAATCGTTCAAAGGCGAAGTCGTCGGGCCGGCGACCCGACAGTTCGCCGCTGGCGCAACCCATGAATTCTTCGGCCGAGCGGTTCGCAAAGACATAGCTGCCCTGCGGTGAAATAATCATCAGCCCCTCGACCATCACCGACATGGCGCCGCGAAAACGCGATTCGCTTTCGTGCAGGCGCAGCATCACTTCGCGCAGCTCGGTGATATTTTCCTTGATCGTCAGGTAGTTGGTGACCTTTCCCTGATCGTCCTTGATCGGCGAGACCCACACGCGGTCCCAGGTCAGCGTTCCATCGCGCTGCCGGCCCTGCAGCTCGCCCTGCCAGTTCTGCCCCGACTCGATGGTTGCCCACAAATCCGTATAGACCGAGACGTCGACGCTGTCTAAACGCAGAATGCGCGAGTCCTGACCGATCGCCTCGCTGCGCGGGTAACCGGTCGTGGCGACGAATTTCTCGTTGACGTACTCGATGCGCCCGGCGAGGTCGGTGATGTAGATCGACGCCGGGTTCTGTTCGACCGCCAGCGACAGCTTGTTGGCCCAAGCTTCGGACTTTTGCCGCTGCTTGAGGTTGTCCTGCTGGCTGAGCTCGAGCCAATCGGCGAGTGCGCTGCGCCCGAGCAGCGCGCGCAGATAGAAGAGCAGCACAGCGGTCGCCAGAATTCCCGCCAGCGGCACAAGACGCAGGCCCGGCGAGCGGTTGAGTTCGATCCAGGCGGGCGTCGCCTCGATCTGTACCGACCACGCGTGGCTCGCCAGATCGATTGCTTTTGCATAGCTCAAGGGCGCTTCGCTGGTCGCCGCATCGACTCCCGGCAGGCGCGAGTTCCAGACGGCCAGCGGCGATTTTCCCGCAGACGGCTTGAGATCGGCCAAACGTAAATTGAAACCGATGTCGGACAGGCCGCCGTTGGCTGCCGCGAACATCTTTTCGATGCTGACGAAGGCCACCACAATGCCGCGAGCTTGCGCGCGACGCCGGCCTTGCTCAGGAAGCTGCGCCACCGGATAGACCGGCGCGATCAAGAGCATGACATCGGTCTGCCTGCGATCGACCACGAGCGGACCGACGTCGCTCGACGTCGGCAAATTGCCTTCAATCGCCTGGTCGATCAGCGCTGCCCGGGAAGCGATGGCGTAGAGGTCAAAGCCCACGTTGGCGCGTCCAAGCTCTTCGGGAACCGAATAGAACAAGGGGAAGTACTCGTCGCGCCGGGCGGCGACAATTCGCTCGCTACCATCACTGGGCTCAGCGATGAAAAAGCGCTCGCCCCACAGTTTCCGCCCCTGGCGCTCGAAGGCCGCTCGATCGCTCGCGGCGATCCGCGGAAACCAGTTGTAACTGCGCACGCCCGGCTGACTGAGCATCGGCTCGGTGAATTTCTTGAACGCCGTCCAGTCGACCTGGTCGACGCTGGCGAACAGACTCTGCAGCGTCGTCAGATGCTCAAGCGGTTGCCGCAGCTGGTCGATCACCTCGTCGGCGCGCGCCTGCGCCGCCAAGCGGAAACGAAATTCCAGGCGCTCCTGCTCGACGGCATGCAGCGACCAGCTCACCCAAGCGGTAGCCAGCAGACCGAGCAGCCCGACGACGATCAGAATCAGCCACCGTGGCGCACTGAGCAGAGACGATTGTCGGAGAAATATCATGCGAAGTCGCGTGCCAAGAAAGTATTGCAATGGTGACGAAATTTTGCTTCTTTGCGCAGCCTGCCTTGGTCAGCCCTTCGGCAATACGGACCGTATCGGCCAGTTTTGCCTAAACTTGACCGCCGTGCAGCGCAAGCGCCTTCGCCATCCGTTCCAGCGCCGCGTCGAGCGTTGCGCGCGGACAACCGAAATTGAGCCGAACCCAGCCCGGCAAGCCAAAATCGTCACCGCGCGACAGGCCGACGCCGGCGGCTTCAAAAAAAGCCACCGGGTCGGCGACTTTGATACCGCGCGCGTCGATCCACGCCAGATAGGTCGCCTCGACGTGGCTCATCGCGAGACCCGGCATCGCGGCGACCGCCGCTTCGACGCGGTCGCGATTGCCGCGCAGCACGCCGATCAGGGCCGCGTGCCAGTCATCAGACTCGCCATAGGCGGCCTGCGCCGCGGTCAGTCCGAACACATTGACGTCGGGAACGATGCCGCGCATCACGCCGGTGAAGCGGCTGCGCAGCGCTTCGTCGGCAATCACCGCGAACGAGCAGCCGAGTCCCGGGATGTTGTAGGTTTTCGACGGCGCCATCAGCGTAATGCAGCGCCTGGCCATTTCACCGTCGATCGTCGCCAGCGGGCGATGCTGCCGACCTTCGTCGAGGATCAGGTCGCAGTGAATTTCGTCGGAACAAATGAGCAGGTCGTGGCGCTGGCAGAAAGCCGAGAGCTCGGCGAGCTCGTCGTCGCGCCAGGCGCGGCCGACCGGATTGTGCGGATGGCAAAGCAGCAACAGCCGGGTCTCGGGCGTGATCGCCGCCTCCAGCGCGGCGAAATCCCAGCCCCAGCCGCCATTGGCCAGGCGCAACGGGACGCTCAGCAGTTGCCTTCCGGATAGGCGCGGCGCCGACAAAAAGGGCGGATAGACCGGCGTCGCGGTGAGCACCGCGCCATCGACGGCGCGGCACGCGACGTTGATTCCGGTCACCAGACCCGGCAGCCAGACCAGCCATTCGCGCTCGACGCGCCATGCGTATTGGCGCTGCAAATGCGCGAGCACGCTGTCGACCAGCGCTGGCCAGGGGACGGCGTAACCGAGGCAGCCCTGCGCCAGGCGCTTCTCGAGCGCCGCGAGCACCGCCGGCGGCGCAGCGAAATCCATGTCGGCAACCCACAAGGGCAGCACGTCGCGCCCCGCGTACTTGTTCCATTTGAGCGAATCGCCGTGGCGGCGGTCAATCACACTATCGAAATCGAAGGAAGGAGAAGTCATCATGTTTAATCAGTTTAGAAACGCAGTTTTGACCACAACGACATGCCCCGCAAGAAACGCCCTTGGAGTGCAACGGGCACAACGATTTCAAGAAAAGGCAACTTTGCCTTTCGTCGTGCTCGTTGTGGTCGATTTTCCAGCACTCAAACGTCCAGGTGGGCGTAGAGCTGGGTCGATAGGTAACGCTCGCCGAACGACGGGATGATCACCACCGTCAGCTTGCCTTGGTTCTCGGGCCGGCGCGCGACTTGCAGCGCCGCCCAGACGGCGGCGCCCGACGAGATGCCGACGAGCAGCCCCTCTTCGGTCGCCATCCGGCGCGCGATGGCAAAAGAGTCTTCGGCGGTGACGCGAACGACCTCGTCGTAAATTGACGTATTGAGCACCGCCGGGACAAAGCCGGCGCCGATTCCCTGGATCGGGTGCGGCCCCTTGGCGCCGCCCGAGAGCACCGGCGAAGCGTCGGGTTCAACGGCGATCACCTTGATTCCCGGCTTGTGCGCCTTGAGTACTTCGCCGACGCCGGTCAGGGTGCCGCCGGTGCCGACGCCGGCGACGAAGATATCGACCTGCCCGTCGGTATCGCGCCAGATCTCGGCGGCGGTCGTCGCGCGGTGGATCTCTGGGTTGGCGGGATTCTCAAACTGTTGCGCAATGAAGTAACGCGAATCGCAAGCCGCCATCTGGTCGGCGCGCCGGATCGCGCCGAGCATTCCCTCGGCCCCCGGCGTGAGCACCAGTTCGGCACCGTAGGCCTTGAGCAGCAAGCGCCGCTCGCGACTCATGGTCTCCGGCATCACGAAGCAGCAGCGGATTCCATACGCCGCGCAGACCATCGCCAGGCCGATTCCGGTATTGCCCGAGGTCGGCTCGAGAACGATCGTCTCGGCGCCGATTTTCCCGCTCGCCAACGCCGCGTCGATCATCGCCGCGGCGATGCGATCCTTGACGCTGTGCGCCGGATTGAAGAACTCGAGCTTGACGGCGAGCGTGCCGTCGATTCCGGCAGACACGCGGTTGAGTCTGACCAGCGGCGTATTGCCGATCAGTTCGGTGACGTTGTTGGCGATTTTGAGCGGCATTCTTGGCCATCCTCCGGGTAATATCGGCGCCTAGTTTAGTCGCGAATCGCCGGCCGCGGCGCACACAATTTCAGCGGACGACGAGGCGCGGCCGTAAAAACAGGTAAAGCCCATTCAGGCGAGAAAGAGCTTGTACGCCGGGTTGTTCGTTTCGTCCCAGTGCGCGTAACCGAGGTTTTTGAGGAACTTGCGAAACTCGGCCTTCTCGGCCGGCGGCACCTGCATGCCGACCAGCACGCGGCCGTAATCGGCGCCGTGGTTGCGGTAGTGGAACAGGCTGATGTTCCAGTTGGCGCTCATCTGGCTCAGGAAATTCATCAGCGCCCCCGGGCGCTCGGGGAATTCGAAGCGGTAGACGAGCTCGTGATCGACTTGCGGCGCGTGGCCGCCGACCAGGTGACGGATGTGCGCCTTGGCCATTTCGTCGTCGGTCAGGTCGAGCGTCGCGTAACCGCCTTTGCGCAGATGCTCGACGAGCTTGAGCGATTCGCCGCGCGAGGCGACCTGGACGCCGACGAAGACGTGCGCCTCGGCGCGGTCGTTGAAGCGGTAGTTGAATTCGGTGACGTTGCGCGCGCCGATCAGCGAAAGGAACTTGCGGTAGGCGCCGGGCTGCTCGGGCAGCGTCACGGCGAGCACCGCCTCGCGCTGTTCGCCGACCTCGGCGCGTTCGGCGACGAAGCGCAGGCGGTCGAAATTCATGTTGGCGCCCGAGGCGACGGCGACCAGCGTCTTGCCCTTGAGTTTGTGCGCGGCAGCGTAGGCCTTGGCGCCGGCCACCGCCAGCGCGCCGGCCGGCTCGAGCACGGCGCGCGTATCCTCGAAAACGTCCTTGATCGCCGCGCAGATCGCGTCGGTGTCGACGCGAACCATTTCGTCGACGTAGAGCTGGCACAGGCGGAAGGTTTCCTCGCCGACGTACTTGACCGCCGCGCCGTCGGCGAACAGGCCGACCTGCTTGAGACGAACGCGCTTGCCGGCGGCCAGCGACTGGGTCATGGCGTCGGCGTCGACCGCCTCGACACCGATGATTTTGGTCTCCGGCCGCAGCCGTTTGATGTACGCGGCAACGCCCGAAATCAGCCCGCCGCCGCCGACGCAACAGAACACCGCGTCGATCGGTTTCGGATGTTGGCGCAGAATTTCCATGGCGATCGTCCCCTGGCCGGCGATCACGTCGGGGTCGTCGAAAGGATGGACGAAGGTGAGCTTCTGCGCTTTCTCGAGTTCGAGCGCGCGGGCATAGGCCTCGTCGTAAGAGTCGCCGGCCAGCACCACCTCGCCGCCCCAACGGCGCACCGCGTCGATCTTGATCGACGGCGTCGTCGTCGGCATCACGATCACCGCGCGGCAACCGAGCTTGGCCGCCGACAACGCGACGCCCTGCGCATGGTTGCCGGCCGAAGCGCAGATCACGCCGCGCGCGCGGCGCTCGGCCGAGAGCTGGGCGATCTTGTTGTAGGCGCCACGCAGCTTGAACGAGAACACCGGCTGCATGTCCTCGCGCTTGAACAGGATGCTGTTGCCGATGCGCGCCGAAAGGTTGGGCGCGGCGTCGAGCGGCGTTTCGACGGCGACGTCGTAAACCTGCGCGTTGAGGATTTTTTCGAGATAATCGGGGTGCATGGCCGCCACAACTCTTTTGGGGAAACGGATGATTCTAGCAGTAGCCGCATGACCTGGTTGAACATCAGCGCCGAAGCCGGGCTGTGGGGTTTGTTCGCCGCCAGTTTTTTGTCAGCGACGCTGCTGCCCGGCGGTTCGGAGGTCGTCCTCTTCGCGCTCATCAAGCTGCATCCGGAAACCTTGTGGCCGGCACTGGCGCTGGCGACGCTGGGCAATACGCTGGGCGGGATGAGTTCCTACGCCTGCGGGCGTTGGCTGCCGCAATGGCAGAAATTCGACGCCTGGCCCTGGCATTCGCGGCTGCAGCGCTGGGGGTCACCGCTGCTGCTGCTGTCGTGGGTGCCGCTGGTCGGCGACGCGCTGTGCGTCGCCGCCGGCTGGCTGCGCCTCAATGGCCTCGCCTGCGCGCTGTTCATGGCGCTCGGCAAGGCGGCGCGCTACGCGCTGGTCGCCCAGGGCGCGCTGTGGTGAGGCCAGGGCAGAGCGCGGCTCAGGCCTCGGCCAGTGCCGTTTCGACGCGCTGCTGCAGTTCGTCGACTTCGGCATCGGAAATCCCCATGAACGCCAGCGCCTTGTCAAAGAGTTCGGCGCCGACCTCGTAATCACTCTCTTCGCGAATTCGCGCGATCAGATGCTCGGCGACGTGAGTCACTGCGATCAATGACAAGGCGCTGCCGGGCAAGGTCTGGTCGGGCAATTCGTAGGCGTCGGCTTCGTGGTGAAAACGGATCGCCAGGCCCAGCGTCGACGGCAGGCCCCAGTTGCGCACCATCAGCGACCCGACGATCGGGTGGGTGCACGGAAAGAAGGCTATTTCCGCATCGACCAGCAGGCGCCCGTCGGCCTTGGCCGCTTCGAGCACTTTGCCGTAGTCGGCGAAGCGTTTCATCATCATCGGAATCGCGGCGTTGTGAAAGAGCGCAAAGGTATAGGCTGCGTCCTGCGAGATACCGAACTGGCGCCGCGCCACCAGCGCTGAGATCACCGCCACCTGCGTCGCGCGCTGCCAGAAGTCGTTGAGCCAGGCGGCCGGCAGCCCCTCGACGGTCGAACGCAGAGCGACCGCGACAACGATGCAGACCACCGATTTGGTCCCCAGTCGGTCGAGCGCGTGGCGAACGCTGGTCACCGGAGTACCCGAGCGATAGAGCGCCGAATTGGCGAGTTTGAGCGCTGCGGCGGACATGCTCGGATCGGTCGCCACCAGTTTGGCCAGGATGCGCAGGTCCGGCTCATCCTTGAGCGCCTCGGCCAACGCCTGCGTCACGACCACCGGACACACCGGAATATCGATTGAGGAAAGAACCTTTTTGAGGTCCTCCGGAGTCAAGGCGCTGGTTTCCGGGTCGTTGATGTCGAAATTGCGCATGGCGTCGTATCCTGATCGTTTGTTCGAGGCGACTCCAATTTTGCCATGGGCGGTCGCCCCGCCGCGCATCAGTTTAACGCGCGGGGATGAAAATCAGGTTACTGAAATACGCCGCCGCTCACTAACCGAACAGCAAGGGCGCCACCGCCAAGCGAACCGCCGCAGCCACTGCGGCCTCGTTGAGCGAGGGGTGGTGCAGCGCGCGCAAGGGCAGCCCCTCGAAAATGGCGATCAGAACATCGCAGCGGCTGTCGAGAATGGCGCCATCGGTCGCCAGTCCGCGCGCCTCGCGGCCGGCTTTCAGAATGGCGACGAACTGGGCTCGGGAGTGCTGGTCGGCCTGTTGCACCAGCTGCGCGATTTTCGGATTGCGCGACGCCTCAGCGTAGATTTCCAGTGGCAGTTTCCAGATGCACGGGTCGAGCGCTTCGCGGACATGGTCTTCAATGGCATCGAGCACTGCCTGCAGCGGATCGTCCTGCTGCTCAAGGTCGCGCATGATCGCCGAAACACGATCCATGTTCTGCTGAACAAAGGCGGCAATGATGTCGTCCTTGCTGTCGAAATAGTTGTAGATATGCCCGGCGCTCATCCCGGCCGCCTTCGAAATCTCGGCCATGCTGGCGCCATGGAAGCCGCTGCGGCCAAAACAGCATTCGGCGGCGTCGAGCACTTGTTTTCGCCGGCTGGACGCGCGTTCCTGATCCGAATGCTTTTTCCCGCAGAAGCTCATGACACGCCCCCGATCAGATGGCCGGATGGGCGACCCGGCCATCGGAGACCACTACCCACGGTCATCGGCCGCCACGACAGCTTCCGGGCGCCAGCCGCCGCCCAGCACCTTGTACAAGGTCACCCGATTGGTCGAATGGGTCAATTGCAAGGTGATCAGGTTCTGTTGCGCCGTATACAGCGTGCGCAAGGAAATCAGCGCGTTCAAGTACGAATCGGCACCGAGTCGATAGCGCGCGTCATAGATGCGGTAGCTTTTCGAACTCGCCTCGACCAGCGCCTGCTGCGCTGCCAGGCGCTCGTCGAGCGTGCCGCGATCGGCGAGCGCGTCGGCGACTTCGCGGAAAGCGGTCTGAATCGATTTTTCGTAGTTCGCCACGGCGATGTCGCGATCAACCTTGGAGATCGTCAAATTGGCGAAATTCACGCCACCGTCGAAGATCGGCAGACTGATTTTGGGGATGAAGGTCCACGCCGAAGTACCGCTGTCGAACAAACCTGACAGCGTCGGGCTGGCGACGCCGGTCGTCCCGGTCAGCGTGATCTTCGGGAAGAACGCGGCGCGTGCCGCGCCGATGTTGGCGTTGGCTGCCTGCAGACTGCGCTCGGCCTGGAGCACATCGGGACGGCGCTGCAACAGGTCGGACGGCAAGCCCGCCGGAATTTCGGCGAGCGTCGTGACCGCGCCGATCACGTCGGACGGCAACAGCTCGCTCGGCACCGTACTGCCGACGACCAGCGTCAGCGCGTTCTGGTCGATGGCGACCAGACTGGTGTAGCGGGCGACCTCGCCGCGCGCCGCTTCGACGCTGACCTGCGCTTCGTACATCGAGACGCCCGAGGTGGTGCCGGCCTTGAAACGGCGCTGGCTCAACTCGTAAGTGAGCTTCTGGCTGGCCAGCGTTTCGACGGCCAGATTGAGGCGCTGCTGGTCGGCGGCCAGGTTGAGGTAGTCGGTGGCGACCGTGGAAATCAGGCTGATCTGCTGCGCGCGGCGCGCCTCCTCGGTCGCCAGATAGCTTTGCAAGGCCGCTTCCGAGAGGCTGCGAACGCGACCGAAGAAGTCGAGTTCGAACGCCGTAATTCCCAAGTTGGCGTCGTATTCGCGCGAGATCGTCGATTGGCCCGAGGAAGACATTCTGTCCGAAATCTTGGCCGCGGTTTGATTGCCGTTGGCCGAAACGGTCGGCAGCAGCGCGGCGCGCTGGATGCCGTACTGCGCGCGCGCCTTCTCGATGTTGAGCGTCGATACGCGCAGGTCACGGTTGTTGGCGAGCGAGAGCTCGATGAGCTGGCGCAGGCGCGCGTCGACATAAAAATCACGCCAGGCGATTTCGGCGGCCGGCACGGCGGCAGCGCTCGCCGTCTCGGCCTTGTACGCCGGCCCGCTCGGCCAGGCGGCCGAAACCGGAGCGGCCGGGCGCTCATAATCGGGCATCAGGCTGCACGCGCCGAGCAGCGAAGCGATGATCAGCAATGAGCTGCGGATTGCGAAAGTGGGCTTCATCTTAGTGAGCATCCTGGGCATCCAAGGAAACGGTGGTGGTCGGCGCCTTTTTCCTGCTGAAGAAACCGCGCACCAGTACGAAAAACACCGGAACGAAAAAGATCCCGAGGAAGGTCGCCGACAACATGCCGCCGAGAACGCCGATGCCGATCGCATTCTGGCTGCCCGAACCGGCGCCGTTGGTGATCGCCAGCGGCAGCACGCCGAGGCCGAAGGCGATCGAGGTCATCAGGATCGGACGCAGCCGCAGGCGAACCGCCTGCAGCGTCGCTTCCTTGAGTTCGACGCCCTCCTCCTGCAGACTCTTGGCGAATTCGACGATCAGGATCGCGTTTTTCGCCGCCAGGCCGACGACGGTGAGCAGAGCGACCTGGAAGTAGACGTCGTTCGACATCTTGAACAGGTAACTGCCGACGACCGTCCCGATCACGCCGAGCGGCACCACCAGCATCACCGAGAACGGGATCGACCAGCTCTCGTAGAGCGCCGCCAGGCACAGGAAGACGATCAGCAACGAAAAGGCGTAGAGGTGAGTCGTCTGCGATCCGGCGTCACGCTCTTCGAGCGAAATCCCGGTCCACTCGTAACCGATTCCCGGCGGCAGTTGGGCGGCCAGCTTCTCGACTTCGGCCATCGCGTCGCCGGTACTCTTGCCCGGCGCCGGCGTCCCGAGAATTTCGACCGACGGCACGCCGTTATAGCGTTCGAGACGCGGCGACGCATAGATCCACGCACCCGAGGCGAACGACGAGAACGGAACCATCTCGCCGTTGCCATTGCGCGCGAACCACTTGCTCATGTCCTCGGGAACCATTCGCGAATCGGCCTGGCCCTGCATATAGACCTTCTTGACCCGGCCGCGGTCGATGAAGTCGTTGATGTAAGCGCCGCCCCAGGCGGTCGTCAGCACGTTGTTGACCTCGGACAGCGACAGGCCGAGCGCGCGCGCCTTGCGCTGGTCGACGGTGAGCTTGTACTGCGGCGTATCGTCCTGACCGTTGGGCCGAACGCCGGCGAGCAGCGGCGATTTGCCCGCCATGCCGAGCAGCTGGTTGCGCGCCGCCATCAGCGCGTCGTGGCCGAGGCCCGCCTGGTCCTGCAGCATCAAGTCGAAGCCGCTGGCGTTGCCCAGTTCGAGCACCGCCGGCGGCGCGAAGGCGAAAACCATCGCGTCCTTGATCTGCGAGAAAGCGCCCATGGCGCGGCCGACGACCGCCGGCGCACGCAACGCCGCGCCCTTGCGTTCATCCCAATCCTTGAGCCGGACGAAGGCCATCCCCGCATTCTGCCCGTTGCCGCCGAAGCTGAAACCGACGACCGACATGATCGATGCGACGGCGTCCTTCTGATCGACCAGGAAATGCTGCTCGACTTTCTCCATCACCTTGAGCGCACGTTCCTGCGTCGCGCCGGTCGGCAGCAGCACCTGGGTAAACAGCACGCCCTGGTCCTCGGCCGGCAGGAAGGACGTCGGCAGGCGCAGGAAGACGATCGCCAGCACCACCAGCAACGCGGCGTAGATCAGCATCGAGCGAGCGCCGCGGCGGATCAGCACGCCGACCCAGCCCTGGTATTTGGCGCTGTTGCGTTCGAAGCTGCGGTTGAACCAGCCGAAGAAGCCGACGTTCGAAGCCTTGTGGCCCTTCTTCTCGGGCTTGAGGAAGGTCGCGCAGAGCGCCGGGGTAAACACCAGCGCGACGATCACCGAGAGGACCATCGCCGAGACGATGGTGATCGAGAACTGGCGGTAGATGACGCCGGTCGATCCGGTGAAGAAAGCCATCGGGATGAACACCGCCGAGAGCACCATGGCGATGCCGACCAGCGCGCCGGTGATCTGGAACATCGATTTTCGCGTCGCGTCGTGCGGCGACAGCCCCTCTTCGCTCATCACCCGCTCGACGTTCTCGACGACGACGATCGCGTCGTCGACCAAGAGGCCGATCGCCAGCACCATCGCGAACATGGTCAGCGTATTGATCGAATAGCCGAGCGCCGACAGCACGCCGAAGGTGCCGAGCAGAACGACCGGAACGGCCAGCGTCGGAATCAGCGTCGCGCGGATGTTCTGCAGGAACAGGTACATCACCAGGAAGACCAGAACGACCGCCTCGCCGAGCGTCTTGACGACTTCCTCGATCGAGATCTTGACGAACGGCGTGGTGTCGAAAGCGATCACCGACTTCATTCCGGTCGGGAACAGCTTGCTCATCTGGGCCAGCTTGGCCTTGACCCGGTCGGCCGCGTCGAGCGCGTTGGCGCCGGTCGCCAGCTTGATCGCGACGCCGGTCGCCGGCTTGCCGTTGTAGCGCGTCGCGATGTTGTAGCTTTCGCTGCCGAGCTCCATTCGCGCGACGTCCTTGAGACGGACCATGGCGCCGTTGGTCGTCGTCTTGAGCAGGATGTCGCCGAATTGCTCGGTGGTCTGCAGCCGGCTCTGCGCCGAAACAGTGGCGTTGAGCTGCTGCCCGGGGACCGACGGCGTGCCGCCCAGCGCGCCGGCCGAAACCTCGGCGTTCTGCGCGGTGATCGCGCTCGTCACATCGGCCGGCGTCAGCTGATAACTTTGCAGCTTGGCCGGGTCGAGCCAGATGCGCATCGCGTATTGCGAACCGAACTGGGTGACGTCGCCAACGCCCTCGATGCGCGACAGCGGATCAAGCAGGTTGGCGGCGACGTAATCGGCGAGGTCGATCTGCTGCATGCTGCCGTCCTCGGAAACGAAACCGAGGATCAGCAGGAAGTTCTTGGTCGCTTTCGAAACGACCAGGCCCTGCTGCGTCACCGCCGTCGGCAGCAGCGGCGTCGCCAGTTGCAGCTTGTTCTGCACCTGCACCTGCGCGATGTCTGGATTCGTGCTATTGGTGAAGGTCAGCGTGATGCTGATGCCGCCGTTCGAGTCGCTGCTCGACGACATGTAGCGCAGGCCGTCGATTCCCTTCATCTTCTGCTCGATGACCTGGGTCACCGCGTCCTCGACCGTCTTGGCCGAAGCGCCGGGGTAAGTCCCGCTGATCGAAATCGACGGCGGCGCAATGTTCGGATACTGCGAAATCGGCAACCCGGAGATCGCCACCACGCCGGCGAGCATGATGACGATCGCGATGACCCAGGCGAAGATCGGGCGATCGATGAAAAAACGTGCCATTAAATTCTCCTGGATTATTGTGGTTTTTTCGACTCAGGAGCAGTCGCAGCTGCGGCGCCCGCCGGTGCCGGCTTGGCGGCGGTCGCCGGGGCGCCCGGCCTGACCTTTTGCAATCCTTCGATGATCACGCGGTCGCCGTCGGCGAGTCCCGAAGTCACCAGCCACTTGTCGCCGATGGTTCCGCCGGTCTCCAGGATGCGCGGCTCGACGATGTTTTCCTTGTTGAGCACCAGCGCCGTGGCCTGGCCTTTCTGGTTGCGTGTCACGCCTTGCTGCGGCACCACGATGGCTTTTTCATTGACGCCGTTTTCGAGCACCGCGCGAACGTACATGCCGGGCAGCAGGTCGAATTTCGGGTTGGGAAACAGCGCGCGCAGCGTCACGTTGCCGGTGGTCTGATCGACGGTGACGTCGGCGAACTGCAGCTTGCCCGACTCGGCGTAGGTCGTTCCGTCGGCGAGCAGCAAGGTTACCTTGGCCTGCCCGTTCTTCTTGAGGCTACCGCTCTCCAGCTCGCGCTTGAGGCGCAGCAAGTCATTGCTCGACTGCGTGACGTCGACGTAGATCGGATCGAGTTGCTGCACGGTGGTCAAGGCGGTGGTCTGGCTGGCGGTGACCAGCGCACCCGGCGTCACGCTCGAGCGCCCGATGCGGCCGCCGATCGGCGCCAGTACCTTGGTGTACTTGAGATTGATGTTGGCCACGTCGAGCGCCGCCTGCGCCGTCGCGACGTCGGCTTGCGCCTGCTCGTTGGCGGCGACGGCGTCGTCGTATTCCTGACGGCTGACCCCTTCGATTTCGACCAGTTCCTTGTAACGCGCGACTTTCGGCGAACTCGTCAGCAGATTGGCGCGGGCCTTGGCGAGTGCCGCCTTGGCCGAGTTGACCGCGGCCTCATAGGTCGCCGGGTCGATCTGATAGAGCGACGTGCCGGCGCTCACATTGGCGCCCTCGACAAACAAGCGCTTCTGAATCACGCCACCGACCTGCGGGCGCACTTCGGCGACCTGATAGGCCGAGGTGCGGCCCGGCAGTTCGGTGGTGATCGCCAACGGCTTGCTCTCGATCGTGAACACACCGACTTCCGGCGCCAGCGCTTTCGGCGCTCCAGTCGATGATTCGCCGCAGCCGGCGATGAACGCGGCGCTGCAAATGAGGGCGATTGCGCCAGCCGACTTGATTGACGGCAGGAAAGGGATTGGTTCCATCATCGACTTTCTGAAAGGATAAGCGTGACAAATGCGGGTTAGGATATTCTTGAAGGCGCTAGACTGAACGATCATTCTAACTTGGTCAAGAAGGTTTCGAGCTTATTTGGTAACGGTTTGTACCGTCAGCGAACATTCTGGGAACAAGCCGTCTCGACCGGCAGCATTGGTAGACGAATGAACACCGGGAATATTGCCGGCTGACGACCGCAAGGCACGCGGCTCAGCGAAATTCGAACAGTTCGCGATGGAACTGCTGCGGCAGCAGGCCAAAATCGCGCCGCAAGGAATCACGCAGCGAGCGCGCCCAGGCGGCCGGACCGCAGAACCAGACGCCACGGGATTGCTGAGCGAATTGACCGATATCGTCGTCGCTGATCCGCCCGTCGCGCGGCGTGACGCGAAGGTGGAGCGTCACCCCGGCGCGTTGGCAAAGCGCCTCAAGCCCCTGCGGAAAGCTCGCTTCCTCGACGCTATGCACGCTGTAGAAGAAGTGGATGTGGCGCTGCTGCTGATTTGCGCTGCTGGCCAGCGCTTCGAGACGCGCCATGAACGGCGCGACGCCGATGCCGCCGGCGACCCAGACTTGCGGATCGGAAGCGTCGCCGAAGTCGAAGCGGCCGTAAGGCCCCTCGACCGTCGCCGCGTCGCCGGCCTTGACGTGAGTGGCGAGCGTGCGCGTGTAGTCGCCCAGCGGCTTGATCGCAAAGCGCAGATTAGCGCCGGGTCGCCAGTCCGAAACGATGGTGAAGGGATGCGCACCTTCCTGGTGATCGAGCGTCAGCAGCGCGAACTGGCCGGCCTGATGCCCGGGCCAGTCGGCGCCTGGCGCAACTTGCAGCTCGATGACCCCGGCGGCGCTGCTGCTGACGCTGGCGACTTGGCCACGGTGCTGATGCTGACGTCCGATCATGCCGATCAGCGAGTGCACCGCGATGACGCTGCCGAGCAGCGCGATGATCAGCATCAGGATGCCGAACGGCGTACCGCTGACATCCTTCTGAACCATCACCGCACTATGGAAAGCGCCGATCAGGAAGGCCACCGGGAAGCCCTTGTGCAGCTTGCGGAACCAGCCGTAGGGGACAAAGCGCAGCAGCGCGACGATACCCAGCGCGATCATCAGCCAGGCCGACCATTCGCCCATTTCCTTGGCCAAACCAACCAGCGACTGCCCGCCGCCGCGCGGCCCGTGCGGGCGGCGCGCGACGGTCTCGACCCAACCCCAGGCCATCAGCGTGCGCGGCGAGAGGATCAACAGCCAATGGGCGACGACCAGCAGCACAGCGCCGATGCCGACCCATTTGTGAACGTAAAAGAGCTGGTCGAGTCCGCCGAGCGCTCGCTCGAGCCACGACGGGCGCAGCGCCAGAACCATGCAGATACCCATCCAGCCCAGCGCCAAGGCGCCGGTCAGCGAGGTCAGCGCCTTGCGCATGGCGAGGAACGGCGCGGCGAAGCTCAGAATTTCGGCGGGCTGCAGAGCGGCCCAGAGGATGACGATCAACAGCGACAGCGGAAGGGCAGTTCGTTTCAAGACAACACCTTGGGCAAAAATTGAGGGGCCGGGTCAGATGGCGGCTTGACCCGGCGGCATGGATGATCAGCGCTTGTTACCGCGTTCCATCGGTCGGTGCCCGGTCAACTCGTTCTGCGCGAGCTTGGTGCGTTGCTCGGGCGTCAGCAGCTTGTAGAGCTGATTGCCGTGCTCGGCGCGCAGCTTGGCCATCTCGCTCTGCGTAGCCGTGATCTTGGCGATGAGTTCGGCAGCGGCAGCGGGCGTATAGGCATCCGACATCACCAGCTTGCGCAAGGCATCGTGCTGGTCGCGCAGCGACTGGCCTTGTTCGCGCATCTGTTTCTTTTCTGCCTCGCGCAGTTTGCCGAACTGCGCCACCTGATCGGCCGACAGGTCGATGCCGTGCAGATCGCCAAGGCCGCCGCGGTGGTGCATTTCCATCGGCAAACGGTCGTTCTGACCGCGCGCACACTGATCCTGACTGGCGGCGAAAGCCGGCGCCGCGATTGAGATGCCCAGCGCCAGCGCACTGACGGCGATGATACGGGAAATCGGGGTCCTGGTTTTCATGATAGATTTTCCTTTTCTGAGGTGTGAATACGCAAAGTCATTTTGTCGACACCGCCAGTGTGCCCGCGAGCAATGTAAAGCGCCGTTTCGCCAAGGTAAGGTTGCGTAAAGAGCGGCAAGCGGATCTTTCGCGCCATCTATAATCGGCGACAAGGAGGCTGGTGATGGTCAAGGTACTGCTGGTTGATGACGACAAGGAACTGTGCGCGATGCAGGCGGACTACCTCGCCGCCGACGGCTTTGAAGTCAGCTGCGCCCACGACGGCGAGGCTGGCGTCGCCGCTGCGCTGGCCAGTGCTTTTTCGATCGTCGTGCTCGACGTCATGATGCCGCGCCTCAACGGCATCGATGCGCTACGCAAGATCCGAGAGCAGAGCGACGTTCCGGTGATCATGCTCACCGCGCGTGGCGACGACATCGACCGCGTACTGGGCCTAGAATTCGGCGCCGACGACTACGTTCCCAAGCCGTGTACGCCGCGCGAACTGGTCGCGCGAATTCGCGCCATTCTGCGCCGCACCGAGAGCGGCGCGCCACGCAATGGGCCGTCGCCGGCGATCGAACTCGGCCCGCTTTGGCTGTCGCCGCAGCAACGCCAAGCCAGCTGGAACAATGCCGTGCTCGACCTGACCAGCACCGAATTTGGCGTGCTCGAACTGCTCGCCTTGCATGCCGGGCAGAGCGTCAGCAAGCAGGAACTTTGCGAGCACGCGCTGGGCCGCGCGCTCACAAGGTACGACCGCAGCATCGACGTGCATGTCAGCAACTTGCGGCAAAAGCTCGGCCCGCTCGACGATGGCCGCTCGCCGGTGCAGACGGTGCGCGGCATCGGCTATCAACTGATCCTGGTCTGACGCCGATGCTTAAAAGCAAGCTTTTCTGGAAGATCTTCGCGAGCATCTGGCTGTCGCTGGTGCTCACCGTCGCTGGCGTCACCGTCGCGCTGATCGTTCATAACCAGTCGCGTTTCGAAGAAGCGTCGTCGGTCGCCCAGGATCCGCGCTCGGGCTTCGTTAACCGCATCGTCGCGGCCAGCATCGAAGCCGGCGGCGTAGCCCAGCTCGGACGGCTGCTTGAGCATTGGCCGACCAACGAATATGGCCCGCCGCTGGTGGTCGACGAGCGCGGCCAGGACCTGATCGGCCGTGCCGTCTCCCCCGAGATGCTGGCGCAGGCGCGCGACATCGTCAATGACGACTCGCCGCGCGGCGCACGGCTGGCGCAAAGTCCGCAGGGACAAAGCTATCTGGTCTTCCGGCCGGGAGGTGATCGAACGCGCGGTCATGGGGCACCACGAATCGGCCCTGAGGCACCGGCGACGGTGCTGGTCGCCGCTTTTCTCGCCAGCCTGCTGGTCAGCGTGCTGCTCGCCCGTCACCTGACCGCGCCGATCAGCCGCTTGCGCGACGCTTTTGAAGCGCTGGCCGCCGGCCGCCTCGACTTTCGCATCGGCGCGACGATGTGCGAACGCCGCGACGAAATCGGCGAACTGGGCGGCGAGTTCGACAAGATGGCCGGGCGACTCGAACAGTTGATGGCCGCCCGCGACCGCCTGCTGCACGACGTCTCGCACGAGCTGCGCTCGCCGCTGGCGCGAATGCAGACCGCGGTCGGACTCGCGCATCAGCAGCCGGCACGCATCGAGGGCGCGCTCGAGCGCATCGGGCTCGAAGCGTCTCGCCTCGACGAGCTGGTCGGCGAACTGCTTACCCTGGCCCGCCTCGAATCCGGCAAACAAACGCCGGGCGACGAATATATCGACCTGCGCGAGCTGCTCGCCAGCGTCGTCGACGACGCGCGCTTCGAGGCCAGCAACAGCGGACGAACGATAGCCCTCGCCGACGATCTGGAACGCGACGTCGTGCTGCATGCCAGCGGCCCACTGCTCCACCGCGCGATCGAAAACATCATCCGCAACGCCTTGCAGCACACCCCCGCCGGCTGCAAGGTCGAAGTCAGTCTGCACGCGGCGGCGAGCGGACGGTTGCGCATCGTGATCCGCGACCACGGCCCGGGAATTGCCGAAGACCAGCTGCCGTCGGTCTTCGAGCCGTTCTTCCGCAGCAGCAAGTCAGACGCCACGAACGCCCGCGGCTTCGGCCTCGGGCTGGCGATCGCGCGCCGCGCCATCGAGGCGCACGGCGGCAGCATCGTCGCCGAGAATGTCGCCGGCGGCGGCGGCCTGCGCGTGGTCATCGAACTCCCGGCGCCCTGAGCGAAGCGAAGAAGTACTCCTGGGGTGCGCCCTGAGCGAAGCGAGGAAGTACTCTTGGGGTGCGCCCTGAGCGAAGCGAGGAAGTACTCTTGGGGTGCGCCCTGAGCGTAGCGAAGAAGTACTCTTGGGGTGCGCCCTGAGCGAAGCGAAGAAGTACTCCTGGGGTACGCCCTGAGCGCTCGGGAAAAAACGCCGCGCGCCGCCAATTGGCGCTCGCATCCGCTCGATCGACGACACGCCCAATAGTGCTCCAGCGCACCCCAAGGCTGCTCAGGGGAGTAAAGTTTGGGCTATGAGCCGTGTTGAACGAACGAATGCGCAAGCGCATGGGCAAGCAGACGTGCGGCCAGAAAGCCGTCAATCAAAGGGATGAGATAAGGTGTCCGAGAAAATCCAGAACAGGGAAATACAGCACGACGAGGCCGGTGAAGAGCCATCGCTGGCCGAGGAGGTCCGCGACCGATGGATCGCCATCGCGGCCTACTATCGCGCGGCGCAGCGAGGCTTCGTCGAAAACCACGAACTCGAAGACTGGGTGGACGCCGAAAACGAGTTTAATGAACTGATGGCGAATAAAACGGGCCAGAACTAAAGGTCCGGGCAAGTCGCCGCCAGACCACGGGCGCCGTTACACAAGCGGCGCATGAGGGATGCGGCAATACGATAAAATCGCGCCTTTAGTAATGGTTCTGCTGCCATGACCGTCCGCCTGCGCGAAATCCCGTACAACTACACCTCGTTTTCCGACCGCGAAATCGTCATTCGCCTGCTCGGTGCGGAGAACTGGGCGATCCTCGACGAACTGCGCAGCCAGCGCGTCACCGGGCGGTCGGCGCGAATGCTCTACGAGGTGCTCGGCGACATCTGGGTGGTGGAGCGCAACCCCTATCTCGAAGACGACCTGTTGGCCAACCGCTCGCGCCGCGCCGCGCTGGTCGACGCGCTGCGCCACCGGCTCGCCGAGATTGACAAGCGGCGCCAGGGCAACGAGACCGTCAAGAGCCTCTACGCTGCGGCGCAGGCGGCGGTCGATCGCTTCGCGCGTCACTTCGACGATACCGCGGCGCTGCGCAAGCAGGTGCAGAAGACGCTGGCGCGCCACACGCGCCGCGACAACATCGCTTTCGACGGCCTGGCGCGCGTCGCGCACGTCACCGACGCGACCGACTGGCGCGTCGAATACCCCTTCGTCGTGCTCTATCCAGACAGCGAGGACGAACTCGCGCCGCTGGTTCGCGGCTGCATCGAGCTCGGGCTGACCATCGTCCCGCGCGGCGGCGGCACCGGCTACACCGGCAGCGCCGTGCCGCTTAGCGCGCGCTCGGTGGTGATCAATACCGAAAAACTGATCGACATCGGTCCGGTCGAAGAACTGCGCTTGCCCGGCTGCGACCAGGTCTATGCGACGATCCGCACCGGCGTCGGCGTCGTCACCGCGCGCGTCGCCGAAGCGGCGGCGGTCGCCGACCGCGTCTTCGCCGTCGATCCGACGTCGGCCGACGCCTCGTGCGTCGGCGGCAATATCGCGATGAACGCCGGCGGCAAGAAGGCCGTTCTGTGGGGCACCGCGCTCGACAATCTGGCGTGGTGGAAGATGGTCGACGCCAACGGCCAGCTGCTCGAAGTGACTCGAATCGGCCACAACTTCGGCAAGATCCACGAGCAGCCTGTCGCGCGCTTCGAGATCCAGCGTTTCCAGAAGGACGGCGTGACGCCGGCCGGCGCGCCCGAGATCCTCGAGATTCCCGGCAACGCGTTTCGCAAGGCGGGACTCGGCAAGGACGTCACCGACAAGTTCCTCTCCGGCCTGCCGGCGATCCAGAAGGAAGGCTGCGACGGACTGATCGTCGCCGCGCGCTGGGTGCTGCACAAGATGCCGCCGCACACGCGAACCGTCTGCCTCGAGTTCTTCGGCCAGGTGCGCGAAGCAGTTCCGGCGATCGTCGAGATCACCGACTATTTCAAACCCGGCGGCGCCGGCCCTACGGCCGGCGTGCTGCTCGCCGGTCTCGAACACCTCGACGAGCGTTACGTTCGCGCCATCGGCTACGCGACCAAGGCCAAGCGCCGCGGCGAGTCGGCCGGACGGCCGAAGATGGTGCTGCTCGGCGACATCGTCGGCGACGACGAAAAAGCGGTGATGAACGCCGCGTCGGAGATCGTCCGCCTGTGCAACCTGCGTTCGGCCGAGGGCTTCATCGCCGTCGACGCCGATACGCGCCGCAAGTTCTGGCTCGACCGCTCGCGTACCGCGGCCATCTCGCGCCATACCAACGCCTTCAAGCTCAACGAGGACGTGGTGATCCCGTTGCCGCGAATGGGCGACTACTGCGACGGCGTCGAGCGCATCAACATCGAGCTGTCGATCAGCAACAAGCTCGCGCTGTGCGATTCGCTCAGCGCCTTCCTGGCCGGCGAACTGCCGCTGCACCGCGGCGACGCCGACCTCGACAATGCGCTGCTCATCGGCGACCAGCGGCAGGCCGCGCAGGAAGCGATCGCCACCGTCCGCAACCGCTGGCAGTGGCTGCTCGACCACCTCGACCTGCCGCTCGCGCAGGCCGAGGCGCATTTTGCCGAACTGGGAATCAATGTCACCGCGCTGTCGAACAAGGCCAGCGCACCACAGCTCTTTCATCGCCTGCAGGACCACTCGGTTCGCGTCTCGTGGAAGACCGAACTCAAGCCGCAACTCGAAGCCGTATTCGACGGCAACGTCTTCCGCCCGGTGCTCGAGAAAATCGCGACGATCCAGAAGGAAACGCTGCGCAGCCGCGTTTTCGTCGCCATGCACATGCACGCCGGCGACGGCAACGTGCATACCAACATCCCGGTCAACTCGGACGACTACGCGATGCTGCAGACCGCCTACGCCGCGGTCGCACGCATCATGGCGCTGGCGCGCTCGCTTGACGGCGTCATTTCCGGCGAACACGGCATCGGCATCACCAAGCTCGAATTTCTGACCGACGCCGAGATCGCGCCGTTCCGCGATTACAAGCAGCGCGTCGACCCCGACGGCCACTTCAACGCCGGCAAGCTGATGGCCGGCGGCGACCTGACTTCCGCCTACACGCCGTCGTTTTCGCTGCTCGGCACCGAGTCGCTGATCATGGAGCAATCCGAGGTCGGCGACATCTCGACGATGATCAAGGACTGCCTGCGCTGCGGCAAATGCAAACCGGTCTGCTCGACGCACGTGCCGCGCGCCAACCTGCTCTATTCGCCGCGCAACAAGATCCTCGCCACCTCGCTGTTGATCGAGGCCTTCCTCTACGAAGAGCAGACGCGGCGCGGCATCTCGCTCAAGCACTTCGACGAGTTCAACGACGTCGCCGACCACTGCACGATCTGCCATAAGTGCGTCAAGCCGTGTCCGGTCGATATCGATTTCGGCGACGTCTCGATCCGCATGCGCAACTTCCTGCGCCAGCAGGGCAAGAAGAAGTTCGTCCCGGCCAAGGCGGCGGCGATGGCCTTCCTGACCATGACCGACCCGGCGACCATCCGCCTGGTGCGCAAATTGATGATCGACTGGGGCTACGCCGGGCAGCGCCTGGCCCACCGCGTCGCCAAATCGCTCGGCCTGATCCAGGGCCAGACCAAACATCCGCCGGCGACGCTCGGCGCACCGACGCTACGCGCGCAGATCATCCACTTCATCAACAAGCCGATGCCCGGCGGACTGCCCAAGCGCACCTCGCGCGCGCTGCTCGACATCGAGGACGACGAAGTCGTCCCGGTGATCCGCGACGCGCGCCAGGTCAGCGCCGCCGATTACGACGGCGATTCGGTTTTCTACTTCCCGGGTTGCGGATCGGAGCGGCTGTTTTCGCAGGTCGGCCTGGCGACGCAGGCGATGCTCTACCATATCGGCGCGCAGACCGTGTTGCCGCCCGGCTACCTGTGCTGCGGCTATCCGCAGATCGCCGCCGGCGAGGCAGACCAGGGGCAGAAGATCACCACCGACAACCGCGTGCTCTTCCATCGCGTCGCCAATACGCTCAACTACCTCGACATCAACACGGTGATCGTCTCGTGCGGCACGTGCATGGATCAGCTCAAGAAATACGAGTTCGAGAAGATCTTCCCCGGCTGCCGGCTGCTCGACATCCACGAATACCTGCTCGAAAAGGGCGTCAAGCTCGACGGCGTGACCGGCACGCGCTACATGTACCATGAGCCTTGCCACGCGCCGATGCAGACGATGTCGGGAATCAAGGCGGCCAACCAGCTGATGGGCCAGCGCGTCGACCTTTCCGACCGCTGCTGCGGCGAATCGGGAACGCTGGCGGTGACGCGTCCCGACGTGTCGACGCAGGTGCGCTTCCGCAAGCAGCAGGAAATCGAGAAAGGTGCCGGCGCGCTGCGCGCCGACGGCTTCGCTGGCGAAGTCAAGATCCTGACCTCTTGCCCGTCTTGCCTGCAAGGCCTGTCGCGCTACAACGACGACGGCGGAACGCAAGCCGACTACATCGTCGTCGAAATGGCAAAAAGGCTGCTCGGCGAGAACTGGATGGCCGATTACATCAAGCAGGCCAATAACGGCGGCATCGAACGCGTTCTGCTTTGAGACGCAGCATTTATTTATACCCGGTGTTTATTAAACAATAACACCCGGGTATAATATGATTTTTCCGAATCATCGAGGAAGAATCAAAATGGAAGAAAGCGAACTCAACTGCATCGCCTTTGAAGGCAGCCGAGGCATCGCCTGCGGCCCGCTGCGCGAAGTCGCGCGCAAGGTCAAGGCGGTCTACGATGCGCGTCCGCTGTCGCGGATCATGGTCTTCAACGCGCAAACCAGCGAGACGATCGAAATCGATTGGCGAGGCAGCGTCGAACAGGTGTTGAACCGGATTCCGTCGTTTGCCGATGTCTCGGCGCCACCCACCGAGCTACGTCCGCCCGAGCGTACGACAGCGGTCGGTCCCGGCCGGCCGCGGCTCGGCGTCGTCGCGCGCGAGGTGACGCTGCTGCCGCGTCACTGGGAATGGTTGAACAGCCAGCCCGGCGGCGCGTCGGTCGCCTTGCGCAAGCTCGTCGAGCAGGCGCGCCGCGCCGCCTCGTCGGCCGATCGTATTCGCCAGGCGCAAGACGCAAGCTATCGATTCATGAGCGTCATGGCCGGTTGCCTCGACGGTTTTGAAGAAGCCGCGCGCGCCTTGTTCGCCGCCGACCGGTCGCGTTTTGAGGCGCTGATCGCGCTCTGGCCGGCCGATGTCGGCGCGCATCTGCGCGAGCTTGCAGCACCGGCGTTCGAGCCACCAAGCCAAGCGGAGGCGCGCGATGCTTAAGTCCTTGCGCTCGGGCGAAGCGGCGATGCCGTTCATCATGCTGGTCGTGCTGATCGATCTGGTGGCGATCGGCCTGATCATCCCGGTCTTGCCGGCGCTGGTCGGCAGCTTTTCCAGCTCGGCGGCGGATCAGGCCTACTGGTACGGCGCGGTCGCCGTCTCCTTCGGCGTCTCGAACTTCCTGGCGTCGCCGATGCTCGGCGCCTTGTCCGACCACTTCGGACGTCGCCCGCTGCTGTTGCTGGGTTTTCTCGGCCTGGCGCTGAGTTTTTTCGGCACCGCGCTGTCGACCAACATCTGGGGACTGATCGGCGTTCGCATCGTCGCCGGTGCGATGCAGGCCAACGCGGCGATCGCCAACGCCTACGTCGCCGACATCACGCCGCCCGAGCAGCGCGCCAAGCGCTTCGGCATGCTCGGCGCGATGACCGGGCTGGGTTTCATCATCGGCCCGGTGATGGGCGGTCTGCTCGGGGCAGTCAACCTGCAGCTACCGTTCTTTGTCGCCGGTGCGCTGGCGATCATCAACCTGATCTACGGCTATTTCGTTCTTCCCGAATCGCTGCCCGAGACCCGGCGCCGCGCCTTCAGCTGGGCCGCCGCCAATCCGGCAACCGCCTTGCGCGCGCTGGCCAAACTCAAGGACGTCGGGCCGTTGGTCGGCGTCGTCGCCTTCAGCAACCTGGCGATGTTCGTTCTCTACACTACCTGGGTGCTCTACACCACCTTCAAGTTCGGCTGGGGGCCGCTCGAGAACGGCTGGTCGCTGGCGGCGGTCGGCATCGTTTCGGTGATCGTTCAGGGATTCCTGCTCGGACGACTGCTCAAGCGTTTTTCGGCGCCGCGGCTGGCGGTCATCGGTCTCGTTTCGTCGATGCTCTCTTATGCTTTATGGGGCGCAGCGACCGAAGGCTGGATGATGTACGCGGTGATCGTCGTCAATATCTTCAGCAACACCGTCGCTGCTTCGGTGCAAAGCCTGATCTCATCGGCGGCCGACAGTCACAGCCAGGGCCGGACGCTGGGCGCGGTGAGCTCGCTCGGCGGTCTGATGGCGGTGGTCGCGCCGATGCTCGGCGCGCCGCTGCTCGGCCTGGTCTCGCATTACCCGCGCGGCGACTGGCGAATCGGCGCGCCGTTCTATTTCTGCGCGGCGCTGCAAGCGGCGTCGCTGTACCTCGCCGTGCGTCATCTGCGTGGCCAGCGCAGAGCCTGACGGCGAACAAAACCCGGCGCGGCGCCGCAGCGGCCAAAGAAAAAAGCCAAAGGCGAGATCTATTTCCTTGCGAGGCGGTCAGATTGCTATTACTTTGGTAATAGGCCTGTGGTTTGCTGCGACAGGCCAGCCGCGCATGGAGTCGCAAGGATGAGCAATCTTTCGGTAAGCAGCGAGTTGCGCACGGCGGTGCCGAGCGTTCCGGTCATCGGCGACCGGCAAAGCGGCGACGAGTTGATCTCGCGAATTGCGCTGGACGACGCGCCGCAGGCGCAGTTCGATCTTTGCCGCGTGCTTGACGGCCTGCATGCCGCACCGCCCGATGGCGAAACCTATTTCCGGCTGCTCGAACGCATCCGGGTGCCGGTCGCCGTGGTCGCCGAAAAGCTCGCCAGCGCTTACCTCAACCAGCCGCTGCCGCTCGCCGAGCTTGAAGAAGACATTTTCCAGCGCAGCGTCGCGCTGTGGATCAAAACCGCACACGCTTACGCGCATTGCGCCGAAAACGATGCGCCGGGCAACGACGACGCCGGTCTCGCGCAGCGGATCGCACTGATCCTGCACCGTTGCCTTCATCACACCGGCCAGGCGATCGTCGAACATCAACGCGCGCGGCGCGAGCTTCCCGCGGGCTTGTGGCGCGAGTTGCACGGCTATTACGCCAGCGCTGAAGAATGGGGCGTCGCCACGCTCGAGATTCCCGGCCTCGTGGCGGGTGGCCGCACCGACTGCGCGTCAGCCTACCTCGCCTTCATTCTCGGCGAGATGGCCGGCTGTTACAGCCTCTCGGTTGGCGAGCAGGCGCTGGTCCGCCGCTGGGCGGTGGCCTGGTCGCCGCTGGTCAGCCTGCACCGGGTCGAGGACTCGTCGCCGCAGGGTGTCGTCGACCTGATGCAGGACGCCGCCTTGCGCCCGGTCGCCGGCGGACATCTGCGCCGGCTCGACACCTCGCGCCTGGCGCGGCAGATCAGCCTGACGCGCGAACAGCTGCAGCAGAAGATCGCGCCGTTGATGCTCGGTCTGGGCGACGACTGCACGCCGCAGCAGTGCCTGCGTCTGCTCGATCGCCTCTCGGGTCCGTGGTCGCAGGCGCGCGCGCCGCGCCAGTTCAGGCGCCACGCCAGCAGCGCCAGTACCCGGGTGTGCTCCGGTTTTGGCGACATCCACTATTTCATTTCGGGTCACGAGTTCGAGCAGCCGGACTGCGTTCGCAGCGATTCCCGGCAACTGCAGCAGCTCCGCCCCAAGGCGCTGGCCCACCACCTCGACCGCTGGCAGGTCGCCAACACGTCGGCCAACGGTTTTCGCCTGCTGCGCAGCGCCGCGGGCAGGGAAATCGCTCACGGCCAGTTGCTCGCGCTGCGCCCACACGACGGCGAGCGCTTCGTGCTGGCACAGGCGACTTGGCTGAGGCAGGAAAAAAACGGTGGCCTGATCGCCGGAATCAGGATGCTGCCGGGAATTCCGGCAGCTATCGCGGCGCGCCGAGTCGACGCCGGCGAAGGGATCTTCCAGCGCGCTTTCCTGCTGCCCGCCGTTGCGGCGCTGGCTGCCGAACAGTCGCTGGTCATTCCCCCGGGCTGGTTCGCCTGCGGCCGGGAGATCGAGCTCCATACCGACGGCCGCCGGCGGGTCCGACTGCGCGAGCTGCTCGACGACGGCCCCGACTTCGCGCGCGTCAGCTTCGCGGTCTGCTAGGCCTTGACCAGGCAGCGCGCCGGGAAGCGCGCGATGAAGCGGCTGCCGCGGCCCGGCTCGCTCTCGATCTCGAGCGTCGCGTGATGGCGCGTCAGCACGTGCTTGACGATCGCCAGGCCCAGGCCGGTGCCACCGGTCTCGCGCGAGCGGCTGCGATCGACGCGGTAAAAGCGCTCGGTGAGGCGCGGCAGGTGTTGGGCGGCGATGCCGATTCCGGTATCGGCGACGGAAAACTCACCCAAACCGTCGACCACGCGCCACGCCAGATTGATGCGGCCGCCCGGCGGCGTATAGCGAACGGCGTTGCCGGCCAGATTGCTGAACGCGCTGCGCAGTTCGTTGGCGCAGCACAGCAGCACCGAAGGCGTCTCTATCTTTAGCGCGATCTCGTGCTTGCCGGCCGACAGCGCGCGCGCCTCGTCCACAATGCTCTCGAGCATCGGCGCCAGCGGCAACGCTTCTTCGCTCGCTGCGGCACCGCCCGACTCGAGCGCCGAGAGCGTCAGCAGGTCCTCGATCAGGCGCTGCATGCGCGCGTTCTGCTCGCAGATGAGCGCCAGGTAATGCTTGATCTCGGACGCGCTGTACGCTTCGAAGTCGTCGGCGAGCATCTCGGAGAATCCGGCGACGACCGTCAGCGGCGTCTTGAGTTCATGCGACACGTTGGCGATGAAGTCGCTGCGCATCGTCTCGATGCGCTCGATCTGGCTGATGTCGCGCGACACCAGCAGGTTCTGGTTTTCGGCGTAGGGAATGATCTGCAGCATCAGCGTCAGGCCGTCGACGCGACCGCCGCGATAGATCAGCGGTTCCGAAAAACGCCCGGCGTCGAGATAGCTGACGAAACCCGGATGGCGGATCAGGTTGGTCAGCGCCTGTCCGCGATCGCTCTGCGCCGACAGCGCGAAGTGCGTTTCGGCACGCTCGTTGATCCAGCTGATGTGCTGGTGGCGATCGAAGGCGATGACGCCGTCGGGCAGCGCCTGGAAGGCGCGCAGAAAGCGCTCGAGCGTCTCGGCGAGCGCCTGCTGCTGGCCCTGGCGAACGCGCGTGCGGCGGTGCAGTTTGGCCAGCGCGATCTCCCAGGCACCGCGTCCGCGCGGCAGCGGCGCGTCGAGCGGACCTTCGAGCCAACGCATCAGCAGGTGCAGATGAACGAGGTGCCAGGCCAGCATCAGCAGCAGACAAACGACCACCGCGGCCAGTCCCCAGCGCATCCCGTAAGTGCTTGCCAGCGGCGCGAAGACGACGCCGGCGATCGCCAGCAGCAGCCACGCCGTGCGCACCCAGATCGTGTTCACCGCTTCAAACCTCTGGGCACAGCGCTCATTCGGGCTGCGCCGAGAAACGATAACCGCTGCCGCGCACCGTCTGGATCAAGCGGTCATGACCGGTCGCTTCGAGCGCTGCGCGCAGACGGCGAATATGCACATCGACCGTACGCTCCTCGACGAAGATGTGGTCGCCCCACACCTGGTCGAGCAGCTGGGCACGGCTATGCACGCGCTCGGCGTGCGTCATGAAGAAATGCAGCAGGCGAAACTCGGTCGGCCCGAGTTCGAGGCTCTGGCCGTTGCCATGCACGCGATGGCTGACCGGGTCGACGCGCAGACCGTCGACGTCGACGCAGTCCTCGGTCATCTGCGGCGCGCGCCGGCGCAACACGGCCTTGATCCGCGCCAGCAGCTCGCGCGGCGAAAAGGGTTTGGTCAGGTAGTCGTCGGCGCCCGCCTCAAGCCCGGCGACCTTGTCGTGCTCGGCGCCGCGCGCCGTGAGCATGATGATCGGCAGGTCGCGGGTGCGCTCGGCGGCGCGCAGACGCTGCGCGCATTGAATTCCGCTCAGCCCCGGCAGCATCCAGTCGAGCAGCACGACGTCGGGCAGCGTGTCGTTGACCAGCTGCAGCGCCGCCTCGGCGCTATCGGCGCGCAACACCAGATGTCCGGCGTGCTGCAGGCTCGCGGCAATGAGTTCCTGAATCGACGGCTCGTCTTCAACGACAAGGATGGTGGCAGACATGAATGTGGCGTTCTCCGTAATCTCGTGCGAGCAGTTTATTAAGGCAGGATTACAAATTGATGACAGGCCGCCGTTTGCCGGAGCCGCCAGCCATCGCGTTCTACGAGCTGTGCGCGACTTTTTGCGCCTTTACGTTATGATAGCGCGTTCGCTCACAGACAAAGGTAGTCATGGCAGGCCTTCACTCCGATACGCCGATTCCGACCGAAATCAAATTGCACCAGAAGTCGCGCATCCTCGAACTGGCTTTCGAGAACGGCGAGCGCTTCGAGCTGACTTTCGAGTTCCTGCGCGTGTTCACGCCTTCGGCCGAGGCGCGTGGCCACGGCGAGGGGCAGGAGACGCTGCAGGTCGGCAAGCGCGACGTCGACATCCTGGGCATCGAGCCGGTCGGCAACTACGCGATCAAGCCGGTGTTCTCCGACGGACACGACAGCGGGCTCTATTCGTGGGACGTTCTCTACACGCTATGCACCCACCGCGACGAGCTGTGGCAGGCCTACCTCGACAAGCTGGCTGCCGCCGGCAGCAGCCGCGACCCGGCGCTCTGCCCGCCGCCGCCCGCCAAGCCGGCGGCGAAGTGCGGCCCCAAACGTTGATTTTCCCCTGATCGTCTTCAGATAGCAGCCCGTATGAACAAGCAAACGCAAACTCATTTTGGTTTCGAGCAGGTTGCCGAGGCCGAAAAAGCCCGGCGCGTCGCCGACGTTTTCGATTCGGTGGCACAGAAGTACGACCTGATGAACGACCTCATGTCGGCCGGCATGCACCGCCTGTGGAAGGCATTCACCATCGCGCGCAGCGGCGTTCGCGAAGGCTCGCGCGTGCTCGACGTCGCCGGCGGCACCGGCGACCTGTCGCTGGCTTTCGCGCGCAAGGTCGGCAAGAGCGGCGAAGTCTGGCTCACCGACATCAACAACGCGATGCTGACCAACGGTCGCGACCGGCTCTGCGACAAGGGATTCCTGATCCCGGTGGCGCAGTGCGACGCCGAGAAGCTGCCTTTCCCCGACGACTATTTCGATTGCGTCACCGTCGCCTTCGGGCTGCGCAACATGACGCACAAGGACGCCGCGCTGGCCGAAATGCGGCGCGTACTGCGCCCGGGCGGGCGGCTGCTGGTGCTCGAGTTTTCGCAGGTCTGGAAGCCGCTGGCGCCGGCCTACGACTTCTATTCGTTCAAGGTCATCCCGCGCATCGGCCAGATCATCACGCACGACGAGGCGAGCTATCGCTACCTCGCCGAGTCGATCCGCGTGCACCCGGACCAGGAAACACTCAAAGGCCTGATGGAACAGGCCGGTCTTGAGAAAGTCGAATACTTCAACCTGTCGTTGGGGGTTGTTGCCTTGCATCGTGGTTTCAAATTCTGACGGAGACACTTATGAAAAAAATACTGATGGCAGTTTGTACGGTAATCCTGGCGCTTGGCCTGTCGGTCGGCGACGCCGAAGCGGCGCGCCTGGGTGGTGGCCGATCCTTGGGAATGCAGCGCCAGTCGATCGCGCCAAGACCGACGGCGCCGGCCCAGCAAGCGACCCCGGTCGCGCCCAAAGCGCCGGTCGGCGCGCCGGCGGCGACACCCAAGCGCAACTGGATGGGACCGCTCGCCGGCCTCGCCGCGGGTCTGGGAATCGCCGCGCTGCTCTCGCACTTCGGCATGGGCGAAGGGATGGCCAACATCCTGATGATCGCGCTGCTGGCGATGGCCGCGGTTTTCGTTCTCAAATTGCTGTTCGCGCGCAAGGCGCCCGTCGCGTCGCCCGACAACGCCATGCAGTACGCCGGCGCGGGTGGCGTCACTCCGCCGCAGCCGCAGCCGATTTCCGCGCCGCAGTACGGCGCGGCCGCGCCGACCGCCGCCAATGTTCCCGCCGGCTTCGACAGCGAGGGTTTCCTGCGCATCGCCAAGGTCAACTTCGTTCGCCTGCAGGCGGCCAACGACGCCAAGAACATGGACGACATCCGTGAATTCGTCGCGCCCGAGATGTTCGCCGAATTCCAGATGGAAATGAACGAACGCGGCAACGCACCGCAGCAGACCGACGTCGTGACGCTCAACGCCGAGCTGCTCGAAGTCGTCACCGAAGGCAACCGCCATCTGGCCAGCGTGCACTTCTCCGGGATGATCCGCGAGGCGGTCGGCGCGCCCGCGGTGCCGTTCAACGAGGTCTGGAATCTTGCCAAGCCGGTCTCCGGCGACAAGGGCTGGGTGATCGCCGGAATCCAGCAGGTCAGCTGAGTTCACGATGCTGCTCGACGCCGCGCTCGCCATCGTCAACCACCTGCTGGCTGGCGAAGACTGGGCGCGCACGCGGCTCAGCCCGTTCGCCGGGCAGAGCGCGCGCCTTGAGTTCGGCGCGCTGGCGCTGCCGCTCTCGATCAGCAGCGACGGACTGTTCGTCGCCGCCGGCCGCGACGCGCCGGCCGATGTCACCATCACGCTGCCGGCCGACGCGCCGCTGCGCGCGCTGACCGACCGGCCCTCGCTGTTTACCGCCGCGCGCCTGGCCGGGTCGGCCGAACTCGCCGAGACGCTGGGCTTCATTTTCCGCAATCTGCGCTGGGATATCGAGGCCGACCTCGCGCCGCTCACCGGCGACATCGCCGCGCACCGGCTGGTCGCCGGCGGCAAGCAAGTGCTGCGCTGGCATCAGCAGCTGGCATTCAATCTGGCAGCGAATTTCGCCGAGTATTTGACCGAGGAAAACCCGAGCATCGCGCGCCGCGGCGACGTCGAAGGCTTCTGCGCGCAGGTCGCGAGTCTGCCTGACGAAGTCGCCCGACTCGAAGCGCGGATCGCCGCGCTCGAAGCCAAGGCATAGCTCGCAATAGTCGCTCGGGCGCTCACCCGATACCCGCCAGGATCGCCTTTTGGCGGCCTTTGCGGCCTGCTCTGCGAACGCGGCAGTGGACCCGAAAAGCGCGCGCCAAATCGCCCGGATTTGATGAATATCATGCGGTTTTGGCGCCTGCTCGCTATACTTGCGCCTTCGCTCCAAGAGAATCTAGATGCTGCACAACAAACTCCCCGAACTGGTGTGCCCGGCCGGCAGCCTGCCGGCGCTCAGGGCCGCGGTCGACAACGGCGCCGATACGGTCTATTTCGGCTACAAGAACGATACCAACGCGCGCAATTTCGCCGGACTTAACTTCGACCACAAGGCGATGGTCGAGGGAATTCACTACGCCCAGACGCGCGGCAAGCAGGTGCTGATGGCGATCAATACCTTCCCGCAGCCGGGACGCGAGGCCGAGTGGCAACGCGCCGTCGATGGCGCCGCTGATCTGGGCGTCGACGCGGTGATCCTGGCCGACATCGGCCTGCTCGACTACGCCTGCAAGCGCCACCCCGGACTGCGCCTGCACCTTTCGGTGCAAGGCTCGGCGACGAGTTACGAAGCGGTCAATTTCGCGCACCGCGAATTCGGCGTCAAGCGCGCGGTGTTGCCGCGCGTACTGACGCTCGCGCAGGTCGAGCTGGTGATCAAGAACACGCCGATCGAAATCGAGGTGTTCGGCTTCGGCAGCCTGTGCGTCATGAACGAGGGGCGCTGCTGGCTCTCGTCGTACGCCACCGGCGAATCGCCCAACACCGTCGGCGCCTGTTCGCCGGCCAAATTCGTCAAATGGGAAAAGTCGCCCGGGCAGATGAGCACGCGCTTGAACGGCATCCTGATCGACCGCTACGGCGACGGCGAAGCGGCGGGTTACCCGACGCTGTGCAAGGGCCGCTTCGAGGTCAACGGCGAGACGTATTACGCGCTCGAGGAACCGACCAGCCTCAACGTGCTTGAAATCCTGCCCGAAATCGCCAGGATCGGCGTCTCGGCGATCAAGGTCGAGGGCCGCCAGCGCAGCCCGACCTACGTCGCGCAGGTGACGCGTACGCTGCGCGCCGCGCTCGACGAGCTGGCCAAGGGTGCCACTGAGTTCAAGGTCAAACCCGCCTGGCAGGCCGAGCTCGGCAAGGTCTCCGAAGGCGTGCAAGCGACGCTCGGCGCCTACAACCGCCCGTGGCGCTAGAAGGATCGTATTCAATGAAACTCGCTTTAGGCCCACTGCTCTATTTCTGGCAAAAACAGGACGTTCTCGAGTTCTACGCGCAGATGTCTCAGATCGAAGCGATCGACATCATCTACGTCGGCGAGGTCGTCTGCTCGCGCCGCCAGCAACTGCGCGTCGCCGACTGGATCGGCCTGGCGCGCGACCTCGCCGACGCCGGCAAGGAAGTCGTCGTCTCGGCGCAGGCGCTGCTCGAATCCGAGGGCGACCTCAAGGCGCTGCGCCGGCTGATCGACGAAGCAGGTTGCCAGGTCGAAGCCAACGACCTGGGCGCGGTCAATGTCGCCGGCGGACGAGCTTTCGTCGCCGGGCCGCACCTTAACATCTACAACGCGCAGACGCTCTCGACCTTCGCGCGCCACGGCATGCAGCGCTGGGTACCGCCGCTCGAAGCCGGCCGCGCGCTGATCGAGACGCTGCACGCCAGCCGCCCGGCGGGCGTGCAGACCGAGGTCTTCGCCTACGGCAAACTGCCGCTCGCCTTCTCGGCGCGCTGCTTCACCGCGCGCCATTTCGGCCTCAACAAGGACGACTGCCAGTTCAAGTGCCTCGAACACCCCGAGGGGATGACGCTCAAGACTCGCGAAGGCCAGCCTTTCCTGGCGATCAACGGAATCCAGACGATGTCGGCGCAGACCTATAATTTGCTCGCGCAAGTGCCGCAAATGCTGGCCATGGGAATCGACGTCATCCGACTCTCGCCGCAGCCACAGCACATGGCCGAAATCATCAAGGCCTACGACGCGGCGCGACGCGGCGAGGCGCTCTCGCCCGACACCTCCGGCTGGGCCAGCGAAGGCATGGTCGACGGCTACTGGTTCGGCCGGCCCGGGATCGACGCGCAACAGCAACAGGCACAGCAGCAATAGCCGGTTCCCGGCGCCAACACGCAAAGGAGTCACGATATGCCCACCAGCCTCTTCAAATCGTTCGCCATCCCGCGCTTTACGCTGCCGGCCTTCGTCTCGGCGGTCGGCAACCGCCTGCCGCAATGGCCGCACGCGCTGGTGCTGACCGCCGGCCTCAACGCCGCGCTCAAGATGAAGCTGCTTCCCGAGGACAGCCTGACGCTGCTCGAAGGACGCACTTTCCTGGTCGACGTCCAGGATACCGGCGGCCGCGCCGCCTTCACCTATCGCGACGGACTGTTCCGCCCGCTGTTTACGCTGCCGCCAACGCCCGACCTGGCGTTCGCCGCCAATCTCTCGGCATTTCTGCAGCTCGCGCTGCGCCAGGAAGACCCGGATACGCTGTTCTTCAACCGCGAGTTGTCGATCGAGGGCGACACCGAGCTTGGCCTCGTCGTCAAGAACATGCTCGACGCGGTCGAATGGCCGAGCCTGCCGAGTCTGCCGGTCTTCCATCGCAAGGCCGCCGATTACTGATTTGTTGGGCGTACAGCCGCGCAGACGGTTGATAGAAAGAAAGTTTTAGTCGATCAGGGAGAGAGCAATGCCGATTTGGAACAGGGACGCCGAGTGCGCCTCAAACGAGGCGCGCCAAGCGCTGCAACTGGCGCGTTTGCAGACGACGGTCGAGCGCGTCTATGCGCGGGTTCCCTTTTACCGCGAGAAACTCGACCGCGCCGGCGCCAATCCCGACTCGATCACCTGCCTCAAGGACATCGCCAAGCTGCCGTTCACGGTCAAGGACGAGCTGCGCCAGACCTACCCCTACGGCCTGCTGGCCTGCGATCGCAGCGAGCTGGTCGAAATCCACACCTCGTCGGGAACGACCGGGACGCCGGTGGTCGGCGCCTACACCGAGGCTGATCTCGACCTGTGGGCCGACGTCATGGCGCGAACGCTGTCGATGGCCGGTTGCGTCAAGGGCGACACGGTGCAGAACGGTTACGGCTACGGCATGTTCACCGGCGGCCTCGGCGTGCATCACGGCGCGCGCCGGATCGGCGCCAACATCCTGCCGATCTCGTCGGGCAACACCCGGCGCCAGCTGATGGTGATGCGCGACTTCGGCGCCACGCACCTGACCTGCACGCCGTCGTACTCGCTGTTCCTCGCCGAATCGGCGCTGGCCGAAGGCATCGACCTCGCCGAACTGCCGCTGCGCGCCGGCTGTTTCGGCGCCGAGCCGTGGAGCGAGAACATGCGCGTCGAGATCGAAGCCAAACTCGGCATCAGCGCGCACGACATCTATGGCCTCACCGAGCTGATCGGCCCGGGCGTCGCCGCCGAGTGCGAATGCAAGAACGGCCAGCACTTCAACGAAGACTACTTCTACCCCGAGATCATCGACCCGCTAACCGGCGCCGTGCTGCCCGACGGTGAGAAGGGCGAACTGGTGATCACCAGCCTGCAGCGCGAAGGAACGCCGCTGTTGCGCTACCGTACGCGCGACATCACCTTCCTGATGCGCGAGCCCTGCGCCTGCGGGCGCACCACCGTTCGCATCCACCGCCTGCTCGGCCGCACCGACGACCTGATGATCATCCGCGGCGTCAATTGCTTCCCGTCGCAGATCGAGAACGTGCTGATGCGCATCGAAGGAACGCAGCCGCACTACCAGATCGTCATCGACCGCGGCGCCACGCACCTCGACGAAATCGAAGTCCAGGTCGAGGTCGAGGAAGCGATCTTCTCGGATCTGACCAGCGGCATGGAGTCGCTACGCAAACGCATCCACGACGAACTCAAGAGCGAGCTCGGGATTTCCGCGCACATCAAGCTGGTCGAGCCGCGCAGCATCCCGCGCAGCGAAGGCAAGGCCAAACGCATCATCGACCGAAGGAGCATCTGATGATCATCAAGCAGATTTCGATCTTCATGGAAAACACCACCGGCCGGCTCGCCGACGTCACCGCCTTGCTCGCCAAATCGGGAATCAACCTGCGCGCGATCTCGATCGCCGACACCGCCGACTTCGGCATCCTGCGCATGGTCGCCGACCAGCCCGACGCGGCGGTCGCGCTGCTCAAGGCTGCGGGCTTCGCGGCGCGCGAAACCGACGTGATCGCCGTCGAGGTGCCCGATCAGCCGGGCGCGCTGGCGCGAATCATGGCGCTCTTCCGCGACGAGGGCGTCAATATCGAATACCTTTACGCCTCGCTCGAACACAGCGCCGACCAGGCGGTGATCGTGCTCAAGGTCGACGACGTTGCCGCCGGCCTGGCGATGCTCGAAAAGAACGGCTTCGTAACCGTCCCGTCGTTCTAGCTGTTGCCTCTGCACCTCCGCTGACAAGGGGAGGCCGGGAGGCGTTCAGCGCTGCGCCCAGCGCTGCGCGAGCACGCCGCCGACGGCCAGTTGCAGCGGATGGTAGATCATGATCGGCAGCAGGATCAGGCCGATCGCCGGGTTGGCGCCGAAGATCAGCCCGGCCATCGGAACGCCCGAGGCCAGCGTCTTCTTCGAGCCGCAGAACACCGCGGCGATCGTATCCTCGATCGGCAGGCTGAGCGCGCGCGACAGCAGTCGCATCAGCGACAGCACGATGGCGAACAGCAGGCAGGTACCGAGCAGCGTCTCGACCAGCACCAGCGGGCCGTAGTTGGACCACACGCCCTGCTGCACCGAATCGGCGAACGAGGTATAAACCAGCGTCAGGATGGTCAGCCGGTCGACCACCTGGACGCGCGACTTGTTGCGCGCTGCCCAGCCGGCCAGTAGCGGACGCGAGCACAGCCCGCAGACGAGCGGCAGCACCAGCCAGATCATGAGGTCGATGATCACCGGCCCGAGCGCGAAGCTTTCCGCCGACGACTGGCCGAGCAGCCAGGCCATCCAGAACGGCGTCAGCAGCACGCCGATCAGGCTCGACAGCGTGGTGTTGAAGATCGCCACCGGGACGTTACCGCGCGCCGCGACGGTCAGCGCGACCGACGACGAGACCGTCGACGGCAGCGCGCAGAGATAGAAGAAGCCGATCTGCAGATCGGCCGTCATCCACGACCCGGTGACTTGCAGCAGCAGCCAGCCGAGCGCCGGAAAGATCAGGAAGGTCGCCAGCTGAATCAACAGATGGACGCGCCAGCGCAGCGCGCCGTCGCGCAGCGAAGCGAGGCTCAGTCCCATGCCGTTGAGGAAGAAGACCAGCGCGATGCCGGCCTTGGTCAGCAGTTCGGGATGCAGGAAGCCGCCGCGCGCGCCAGGCTCGGGCCAGGCAAAAGCCAGCGCGACGGCGACCAGCATGCCCTTCATGAACCAGTCGAATTTGAATTTCATGCCATACACTCCGTGTTCATCGAATCGTCTTTCATTTCATCAGGCGGGGCGACTGCCGCCGGCTCATTTGCTTTGCGGCGTCGCCCATTGCGGCGCGACGCGCGAGGTCGCGTTGCGCGCGGCGAGCAGATGCGAGCGCATTTCGCGGTAGGCGGTAACGACGTCGCGCGCGAGGATCGCCTCGACGATCGCCGTGTGTTCGGCATACGATTCGGCGATGCGCTCGATATGACGAAACTGGGTGCGGCGAAAAGACGCGACCCGCTCGCGCAGCCCGTTCGTCAGTTCGATCAGCGCCGGATTGTGGCAGCCCGCGATGATCGCCGCGTGCAGTTCGAGATTGACCGCCGCGTAGCGCTCGACGTCGCCGGCCTGCATCGCCAAACGCCCTTGGGCGTGCAACTCGCCGAGCCGTTGCCGCTCTGGTTCGGTAAGGCGCAGCGCGGCGTGGCGCGCGCAGGCGGCCTCGAGTTCGCCGATGGCCTCGAACATCTGGTCGAGCTCGGCGGGCGTCATGCTCGCCACCAGCGCGCCGCGGTTGCGCCGGTAGACCACCAGCCCCATCGTCGCCAGCTGCTTGAGCGCCTCGCGCACCGGCGTTCGCGACACCGCGAAGCGCCCCGCCAACGTCACCTCGTCGAGGCGGGTGCCGGGCGCCAGCAGGCCCAGAGCGATCTCGTCGGCGATCCTGCGGCAAACCTCGTCGGCCAACCCGCCACGACCGCGCGGTGCGGCAGTCATGCGCCGGCGGCTCGCCGCGAATACCTGCTGACCAGCGCGGCCAGACAAGGCAACGGCTTGTTGCACAGGGGATTCATCGACGGCTTCCAAGTCAGCAAAGAGAGCGATGATATTGCATACAAGATGCTTTCTGCCGTGCGTCATGCAATGTATTTCGCAAGCAACTGGTATTACGTCGATTTCATCACAAATGTTTTGTTGTTATCGATCAGTTCAAAGCGCAATGACGGTCAAGGCGCCGTTCGGATTGTATGCAACCTTGAATCGGAGCCGGCGTCGGATTAGCCCGTGGTGTTGGGCCGCAAGGCGGCGAGCCCGTATAATCAACGCCATGCCCCCAAGAAACAGTATCGCGGCGTTGCTGCTCGTTCTGCCTGCACTGGCTTGGTGTAGCCTGACGCATGCCGAACAACCGCTGCTCGTCGTCGGACATCTGAACCCCGATACCGACTCGGTCTGCTCGGCGATCGCGGTCGCTCACCTCAAGACGGCGCAAGGCATCCCCGCGCAAGCCATCGCCCAAAGCCCGATCAACGCCGAGACGCGCTACGTGCTGGATACCTTCAGCCTGCCGCAGCCGCCGATTTTGAGCCGCGTTGCCGGGCGCCGGGTCTTTCTGGTCGATCATACGGACTACTCGCAAGCCCCCGCCGACCTCAAGCAGGCTGAGTTGATCGGCTTTGCCGACCACCACAAGCTCGGCGGCCTGACCTCCGACAAACCGGTTGAAGCCTGGGCAGCGCCGCTCGGCGCCGCCGCGACCGTGGTGACGCGAATGTATGACTCGGCGGGAATCGACATTCCGCAAGGCGTCGCAGGGTGCCTGCTGGCGGCGGTTCTTTCTGATACCGTACGCTTCAAGTCGGCGACGACCACACCCGATGACCGGAAAGCCGCTGACCGACTCGCGCGGATCGCCGGCGTCACCGACATCGACGCGCTGGGGCAGAAATTGCTCGAGGCGAAGTCCGATATCCGCGGGCAATCGCCGGCGACGCTGCTGCAAAGAGACCTCAAGACCTTCGACATCAACGGCCATAAGGTGGCTATTGCCCAGCTCGAATTTCCGGACCTGACGCTGATCCGGTCGATGCGCGAAGGCCTGCTGGACGCCATGCAGGCGCTCAAGCATGACGGCTATCACAGCGTGTTGCTGATGCTCACCGACGTCAGCCTGGAAGCCACCGAGCTGCTCATCGTCTCCGACGATCCGGCCATCGCCGAGAAGGCGTGGGGTCTCAGGAGCGAAGGCGATGCGCTGTGGATGCCGGGGGTCATGAGCCGCAAGAGCCAGATCGTTCCGGCGCTGCAAAATGCGCTCAAATGAGCGCCTGTTTTGAGCAGCGGCGACCAAGGAAGTAAACGACCCGAATAGAAGGCTTCTGCTGCCCAGCGACCAGCCCCCACGGCCGGTGATTCACCCGGGCCGCTAGCGATCGATCGCTCTGTACATTTTGTTACGGAAACACTGTACATGAGCAACAGACACCGGCGCGCTTAGTTCCTATCATCGCTCCATTGCTTCAGTGTCCCCCGCTGACAATGTTTGACCCTCCCTGAACCATCGACAACGATGGGATCTTTAATCCCACGCCCAACTGGTGTGGGATTTTTTTTGGGGGACGCATAGTTTAGGCCAACGATGGGCAACGCAGAACTTCCTGTTGAGCATCAAACCCACGATACGCGGCTCCTTGGCGCGCCTGGAAGCTTGGCCAAAGAATCATTCGAAGCGGTGCGTCGCCCGCTTGCTTGCGACGTGTTCAACGAGTCGCCCGGCGCCGGGCGGCATTTTTCAATAGCTGATGAAAGGATCGAACAATGTACTGCGTAATCTGCAAGCGGACCGGTAAAGTCCTGGCCAAGAATCTTACGCTCGACGGCGTGGACACTTGGGTGGCACGCAACGAATCCAAATATGCCAGCATCCACGCTGTGGGAATGACCATCTTCGTCGCGGACGCCATCTGATCCGCTAGCCTTTCGCGTCGCCTGTGCCGGCCTCCAGGGGCCTTGACACGGGCGGACGCGCCAAACCACAAACTCCGCCACGTAGCTGTGCCAGCGCCTGCCAGGGCGCGATGCTCCAGTAGCGGCAGGCCGCGCCAGACGGCGACGGCAGCACGAATAGCCGGGTGTCGCCAAGCTGCTCGACCAGACAACCGTAGTCGACCGGCCGCCCGACGAATTGCTGCGCCGCGCGTTTTCCCGTAAACGCCACGATGCGCGGCCGATACTCAGCGATGATGGCACGCAGCCGATCGCAATCGAAGTGGCGATGCGACAGGATGTCGTCGTTGCCCGAGACCTCCTTGGCCAGGTCGGTCAAGCCGATCCCCAAACCCAACAACTGTTCGTACTCTTCAGGCCGCAGCTGGTGCGGCGTCAGCCCGACCCGGTGCAGCGTCGGCCAGAAGGCATTGCCCGGCCCGGCGTAGTAGGCGCGCCGCCTGGCCGACTCGGCGCCGACCGCGGTGCCGCAGAAGACGACATCAAGCCCCGGAGCGAGCAGGTCGGGAAGGATCATTCGCCGACGGCTACGGCCAGGGATGGGCCAGCCACTTTTCGAGCAGCAGCGCGAAAGCGCCGCTGTCGATGGTCTGGTGCAGCCACTGGTCGACGAAGGACTTCCACAGCAGGTCGCGCGGCAGCAGATACGCCTTCTCCGAAAAATCGAAGGGCTTGTCGGCATGGACGGCGCACAGCTGCGGCTTGAGCTTCTGCTGCAGCCGCGTTTCGATGGCGTCGGTGATCATCAGGTCGGCCTTGCCGGCGACGATCTGCTCGAAGATCGCGACGTTGTCGGGAAATACCGTGATCGACGCGTTCTTGATGTGGGCGCGAGCGAAACGTTCGTTGGTTCCGCCCGGATTGACGATCATGCGAACGCCGGCCTGGTCGATCTGCGCCAGCGTCTGGAAACGATCGACGTTCTCGCAGCGCGTGATCGGTGTCTTGCCGTCGCGCAGATAGGGAATCGAGTAGAGCGCCTTCTTCTGCCGGTCGAGAGCGATCGAGACGCCGCTCATGACGATGTCGAAACGGTCTTCGGCGAGGTCCTTCATCAGCGCCGGCCAGCTGGTCGGCACCAGTTCGACCTTGACGCCCAGGCTCTTGGCGAGCTGGCCGGCAAGCTCGACGTCGAGCCCGACGAAGGGATCGGCGGGCTGGCCGCGATAGCTGAACGGCTTGTAGTCGCCGGTCGTTCCGACGCGCAGCACGCCGCGCGCGACGATCTCGTCGAGCCGGTTGCTCTGCGCCGCGGCGGGCAACTGCAGACACAGGCCGATAATCAGGATGAGTAGGGTACGAATAGCTGGCATGGCTGGGTTCTCCCGGTTCTTGCGCTGTCGATTTTTGAGTTCCGGCGCGGGCTGCGTCGAAGCAGCATGGTATTATAAAAACCGTCATATAACCATGTGAAACCGGCATGTCGACCATCACCATTCGCGGCCTGACCAAGCGTTTCGAGCAGCACGTCGTACTGCAGGATCTGAGCCTGACCATCGCCGACGGCTCGTTCTTCACCCTGCTCGGCCCCAGCGGTTGCGGCAAGACCACGCTGCTGCGCTGCATTGCCGGCTTCAACGATCCGGACGGTGGCAGCATCCTGTTCGACGACGACGACATCACTCGCGTCCCGGCGCACCGCCGCAACATCGGCATGGTCTTCCAGGACTACGCGCTGTTCCCCGACAAAACGGTGCAGGACAACGTCGCCTACGGTCTCATCGCGCGCAAGGTCGCTGCCGACGAGGTGGTCGCGCGCGCGCACGAAGCGCTCGATCAGGTCGGCCTGCGCCAGTACGCCGACCGCTTTCCGGCGCAGCTGAGCGGCGGCCAGCGGCAACGCGTCGCGCTGGCGCGCGCGCTGGTGATCAAGCCGCGCGTGCTGCTGATGGACGAGCCGCTGTCCAACCTCGACGCCAAGCTGCGCCTGACCATGCGCGACGTGATCCGCGACCTGCAGCGCCAGGCGCACATCACCACCGTCTTCGTGACGCACGATCAGGAAGAGGCGCTGGCGCTCTCCGACCAGGTCGCGGTGATGCAGAGCGGCCGCATCGCCCAGATGGGCGATCCCGAATCGCTCTACGCGCGGCCGCAAACCGCTTACGTCGCCGACTTCGTCGGCTCGGCCAATCTGCTGCCGGTCGATTACCTCGCCGCCGGCAGCGTCGCCGTCGCCGGACAGACGCTGTCGGTCGACACCGGCGATGCCGAGTCCGGCCGCGACAACCAGCTGGTGCTGCGCTCCGAAGCGCTGACGCTGTTGCCGCGCAACGAAACAGGCGGCGCCAACCGGCTCGGCGTCACCCTGCTCGGGCGCCAGTATCTGGGCGCCAAGACGCTGTGCCGCGTGGCGCTCGACGGCGGCCAGGTGCTGCAGGTCGATGCGCCCGGGATCCAGCGCTACGCGCCGGGCGACGCGCTCTGGCTGCACGTGCCGCCAAGCAGCCGGGTGATCTGCCGATGAAACTGCCGGGCTGGCCGTGGGGAATCCTTTCGCTCTTCAGCCTGGCCGTGCTGGTGCTGTTCGTCGCCTACCCGATCTCGGTGCTGACGCTGCACAGCCTGCAGGACGCGCAGGGCCACTTGACCTTCGCCGGTTTCGCGACGGTCTTCGGCGAAGCCCAATACCTTGAGGCGATCGTCAACACGCTGCTGCTCGGCGTCGCCGTCACCTGCACCTCGATGGCGCTCGGCGTTCCGCTCGCCTACGTCATCGCGCGCTGCGACTTCCCGCTCAAAAGCCTGGTCGCCATCCTGCCGCTGGTCACCATCATCATCCCCGAGGTGATCGTCGGCCAGTCGTGGCTGATGATGCTCGGCAACAACGGGCTGATCACCAACAGCCTGCGCGAGGTCGGCGTCTCGCTGCCGAGCTTCTACGGCTGGGGCGGAATGATCTTCTCGATGACGCTGATCTATTACACCTACGTCTATCTCGGCACGCTCGCCGCGCTGCGCGGCTTCGACGGCCAGCTCGAGGAAGCCAGCCTGAGCCTGGGCGCCTCGCCGCTGGCCACGCGCATCAAGGTGTTGCTGCCGACCGTCGCGCCGGCGATCCTGGTCAATGCGCTGGTGGTGTTCACGCTGGTGGTCGGCAACTTCGCGTTGTCGTCGATGCTCGGCGGCCAGATCCCGCTGCTCTCGGTGATGACCTACAGTCTGTTCGTCAGCGAAATGGGCAGCAGCCCGGTACTGCAGAGCAGCCTGTCGGTGGTGATGGTGCTGTTGGTCGGCGTCGTTCTCTTTTTCCAGAAGCGCGTCGTCGAGCGCAAGATGGTGCAGATGACGCAGGGCCGCGCGCCGGCGCCGCGCCGCGCCGAGAGCTGGCGCGGCTCGCTGCTGGCGCTCGCCGCGGTGGTCGTCGTCACGCTGTCGCTGGTGCCGCTCATCGCCGTCTTCGTCGGCGCCTTCACCCGCGCGCGCGGACCGGTGATGCACTGGGGCCAGTGGTCGACGCAAAGCATCGAGCGCGCCTTCGCGCTGGCGCCCGAACCGATCATCAACTCGATGCTGTTCGCCGGTTGCGCGACCGTTCTCGGCACGGCGCTGGCGCTGCTGGTGAGCTACCTGGTGGTGAAGAAAAAATCGTCGCTGTCGGGCGTTCTCGACTACGTCGTCGTGCTGCCGCTGACCATCTCGGGGACGGTGCTCGGCATCGCGCTGGTTCAGTCTTTCAACACCGGCGCGCTGGTGCTCACCGGCACCTCGTCGATCATGATCGTCTGCTACGTCGTTCGCCGCCTGCCGTTCGGCGTTCGCAACGCGTCGTCGATGCTCTACAACATCCAGGGGTCGATCGAGGAAGCGTCGATCAGCCTCGGCGTCAGCCCGCTGATGACCTTCTTCAAGGTCGTTCTGCCGGTGATCAAGACGAGCATCCTGTCGGCGGCGATCCTGATGTGGGCGACGTCGATCTCCGAGCTGTCGGCATCGATCGTCGTCTACTCGGGCGGCCTCGAGACGCTGCCGATCTCGATCTTCCGCCTGGTCGACACCGGCCGCCTGGGACTCGCTTCGGCCTACGGCACGGTGCTGGTGACGCTGATCCTGGTGCCGCTGGCGCTGGCCGTGAAATTCTTCAAGATCAACCTGTTTTCAGTCAAATAAAGGGAGCGTCATGAACATGCGTTTTCGCTGGCTTACCGCCGCCGCCCTGAGCTGTGCCGCCTTCGCGGTGTCGGCGCAGACGGTCGTGCTCTATTCGTCGAACAACCCCGAGGTGATCGCCAACGCCGTCGCCTCGGCCAAGAAGCAGCACCCGACGCTGACCGTCAAGCAGGTCACCGGCGGCACCGGGACGCTGATGAAGCGCATCCAGGCCGAAGCGGCCAACGCTGGCGGCGACATCCTGTGGAGCGGTGGCGTCGGCACGCTGGCGGCATTCACCGACGTCATGGAGAGCTACCAGTCGCCCGAAGCCAAGGCGATTCCCAAGCAGTTCCAGGAAGCCAAGAACCGCTACATCGGCACCAACGTGCACGTCATGGTGCTGATGGTCAACGACAAGCAGCTCAAGGGCCTGGCCGCGCCGAAGACGTGGTCCGACCTGATGAAGCCCGAGTGGAAAGGCAAGGTGGTGATCACCGACCCGTCCAAGTCGGGTACCGCGTTCATCCAGATCTACGGCCTGCTCAAGCAGTTCGGCCGCGAGGGTCTCGAAAAAATCGCCGCCAACGCGGTCGTCGTGCAAAGCTCGGGCCAGGTCTACAAGAGCGTCTCGGCCGGCGAGTACCCGGTCGGCATCACCATCGAGGCGTCGGCCTACGAGTTCGTCGCCGGCGGGCAGAAGGAAATCAAGCTGGTCTACCCGTCCGAGGGCACCTACCTCGGCGCCGAAGGCATGTTCATCGTCAAGGGCGCCAAGAACGCCGCGGCGGCCAAGCAGCTCTACGACGTGCTGCTCTCGAAACAAGCGCAGGAACTGCTGCTGGTCGAAAACTTCCGCCGCCCGACGCGCTCGGACATTGCCGTATCCAAGCTCACCAGCATGCCCGACCTCGCCAGCCTCAAGGTCTTCCCGCTCGACCTGCAGGTCGCGACCGACGAGTACGAGCAGCTGATCTCGATGTGGAACATGGCGGTCGCCAAGGCCAAGCGCTAACCAAACGTCCGCTTCGGGCTGAAGCAGAACGTCCCGCTGGCTGAAGCAAAACATCCCGTTCGGGCTGAAGCAAAACGCCCCGTTCGGGCTGAGCCTGTCGAAGCCCTTGGCCAGGAACTTGCCATACAACGCGTCCGGCGTCAGAACAGGCCGGACGCGATATTGATCGACAACGCGAGCAGCGTGGTGTTGAAGAAGAACGCCAGCACGCAGTGCACCAGCGCCGTTCGCCGCATCACGCGGCCGTCGATGTTGACGTCGGCGGTCTGCCCCGACGTGCCGATGACGCACGAAAAATAGAGGAAGTCGCCATAGTCCGGCGCGTGGCCGCCCGGGAACAGCAGCCCGCCCGCACTGCCGCGCTGTTCGCTGGCGTAGTAGTCGTGCGCGTAGTGCAGCGCGAACATCACCTGGGTAAACGCCCACGACGAGACGATGGTCAGCACGGTCAGCGCGATGTGGCCGTAGCGCAGCGCGCCGTTCATGTCGCGGACCACCGAGAGTTCGGCGACGATGGCGCCCAGGCTCATGACCGCGGCGACGATCACCAGCGTCAGAATCAGGATCCGCCCCTCGTCCTCCAACTGCGCACGGCGGCGCATTTGTTCGTGCGGCGACCGGAACATCATGTGCGCGGCGAGCAGCAGGTAGAGCCCGACGCCGACGTTCCAGCCGACCAGCAAGCGCGTGATCGGCAACTGCGCCGCCGACTCGGGCAGGAACAGCAGCGTCGCGACGCCGATTGCCGCGCTCAAAAATAGCCGCGGGCGCGCGGCGATCATGCGCAGCAGCCAGGGCCGGGCGGGGGGCAAGGAGTCTTCGTTCATTGCCCTATGCTACCTCATCGGCGATACGGGATTACCATAGCCCTCTTTGGGCGCCTGCGCCCAGCTCGCTTCGACTCGATCAACCTACCCAGGAAACCGATCATGGCCCATCTCTTCGCCCCCCTCAAACTGCGCGACGTCGTTCTGCACAACCGCATCGGCATGCCGTCGATGTGCCAGTACTCGGCGCAGGACGGCATCGCCGGCGAGTGGCACTACGTGCATTACTGCAGCCGCGCCGTCGGCGGCGCCGCGCTGATCAACCTCGAAGCGACCGCCGTCGCGCCCGCCGGACGGATCAGCCCGCGCGACCTCGGGTTGTGGAACGACGAGCAGATCGAGCCGCTCTCGCGCATCGCGCGCTTCGCCAAGGCACAGGGCTGCGCCATCGGCGTCCAGCTCGCGCACGCCGGGCGCAAGGCGAGCGGCGGCACCGGCTGGCAGCCGGCGCGAACGCTCAGTGCCGACGAGGGCGGCTGGCCGGTGGTCGGCCCGTCGCCGATCTCGTTCGGCGAAGCCTACGCGGTGCCGCAGGAACTGACCGTCGCACAAATCAACGAGGTGATCGCGCAGTTTGCCGCCAGCACGCGCCGCGCGCTTGACGCCGGTTTCAACGTGGTCGAGATCCACGGCGCGCACGGCTACCTGCTGCACCAGTTCCTCTCGCCGCTCGCCAACCAGCGGACCGACGATTACGGCGGCAGCTTCGAGAACCGCACGCGGCTGGTTCGTGAGGTCATCGCCGCAGTGCGCAGCGAGTGGCCCGAGCGGCTGCCGCTGCTGCTGCGCCTGTCGGCGACCGACTGGGTCGACGGCGGCTGGGACGCCGAGCAGACGGTCGAGCTGTGCCGCAGCGTAAAATCGCTCGGCGTCGACCTCGTCGACGTCTCGAGCGGCGGCCTCGCGTCGAGCGCGAAAATGCCGATCGGCCCCGGCTACCAGACCGAGTTCGCCGCGCAAGTTCGCCACCAGGCCGGAATCCCGACCTCGGCGGTCGGCCTGATCACCTCGCCCGAGCAGGCCGACCACATCGTTCGCAGCGGCCAGGCCGACCTCGTGCTGATCGGCCGCGAGCTGCTGCGCGACCCGTACTGGCCGCTCACCGCAGCGCGCCAACTCGGCCAGACGACGGCCTGGCCCGAGCAATACCTGCGCGCCGGCCCGGCCGGATCGACGGCGCGCTGAACGCCAGCGGCGGTTTCATTTGAAAAGTGCTCGGCATTCTCAATCAATCAATCGGAAAGGCAGTGATGCAAATGGCTAGCACCAAGCGCCCGGTCGCTTACTGGGTCATCGTTTCTTTTCTCGCGCTATCGACGGTGCTGATGCTGATCGCGCAGACGACGCCGATCTTCGACTACCCGCTTGCCGTCCGGCTCGGCTTCCAGAACGGCGCCGACGAGATCAGCGAATTCGGCGTGCAGGTCATCCGCGCGTTCTGCGTAGCCGACACGCTGGTCTTCATTCCGCTGACCCTGATTTCGCTGATCGGATTGCTGCTGCAAAAACGCTGGTCGCTGTTCGCCACCGCGGCGGTCACCGGGATCTCGATCTATTGGGTCGTCGCCTACGGCTTCATGGTCGCCTTCCTGAGCGGCCAACCCGGCTACCACCTCGTCCTCGGCGTAGCCGACTGGATCATCATGGGCGCCTACGTGCTGTTCGGCGTATGGGGGCTGCTCTACCTGATCTTCCGCGGCGACCGGCTGATCGGATGAGGCGCGTGGTCGCCGGGAGCCTACGCATCGCCGGCGAACGCAGCAAAGGCGCCGCAAAGCAAATCCCGGCTTGAGGCCGACCGCCGACGGGCGTATGCTCGTGTCTTGTACCGTATTTCAGGTATTCGTGGCTGGCATAAAGTGTTATCGGTCGTCTTGAAGCCAACGAAAACCCACCAAGCCCCGCCGGCCAATGATTTGCCGGTGGCATCATCTTGATAAATAAGCCAATAAGTCCTCAATTCGAGGCCAAATTTACGTTAGAACTCGCTATTCCACTCTCGCGAACGCTCAATGAAGAACAACACAAATTCGTTATTTTGGGTCCTGTCTCCAACATATAAGCTCGCGGAAAAAAACAAGAAGAAATGGCTGTTGAGTAAAGACGGCAAGCAACGTCTTACAGACGAGATCAAGAAATATAACCGCTATTATCTTGCCATTACTCTGTTGTTTGCAGCCGCAGCCGGACTCGTTTTCAGGCAGGAGTACTATGCGGACGAAGAGCTAAAGTACGTTACATGGTTTCTCGTCGCACTCTTTTGCTGGGCCATATTCTTTTCGAGAGCTTTTGAAATATTTAAGGCATTTCTCGATGACGCCGTGGAAAAATTAAACGGAATTCCGTCAACGAGCGATCTTCACTATGGCGATAGGCTCCGCCTCGCCTTCAATAGCTACATCGAATTGATGGTTGGCTTCGGTGTTCTTTATTACGTGTTGCCATCTTCCTTCTTCAAGAGCGGCGGACCACACTTTCATTTTGATAATATCGTCGAAGCGATATATTTCAGTGGAGTCACTATGGCGACTGTTGGCTACGGCGATATCAGTCCAGCGAACGCGCTGACACAAGCACTCGTCGTATTTCAGGTGTTTTGTGGCCTAACACTGGCTTTGGTGTCTTTCACAGTTTACACAAGCTTAGCGCTCGCGAGTCCTAACACTGCGGTTCAGGGGACGCAGCGCGATAAAGCCGCGCCGCGCCCCTGACCTTGAACGTTAGGCTTCACCAAATGCCCACTCATAAACTCGACCTGCTTCCGAATGCGCTCGACAGCTTGGCAGAAGCGCTCGCCAAGTTTAAGGCCGGCGACGAAGGCGACTCAAAGGCCTACAAGTTTGCAGTGCTCCACATGGCCCACTTCATTGAGCTCGTTTTCAAGCATCACATTACAGAGAAGCATCCTCTTCTAATCTACAAGGATCCCTTCGCGCCGAAACTCGACCGAAACAAGACCATCACTCTTTGGGATGCGATCAACTTCATTAATAACGAAGACGGCGAGGCTGTTTCGAAAGAGTTTCGCACTGATCTTGAATGGCTGAAGCGGCTGCGCAATGAAATCGAACATCACAAGTTTGAAATGGATGTTAACCAAGCAAGAAGCACGATCGGCCGCTTGTTCCGTTCTGTACTGGAGTTCCTGGAGAACCACACAGACATTGAGGTTGGATCGCACATTCCTGACGAGACGATGGAGACCTTCAAGGTTCTATCTGATGAGTATGAGTTTCGACTCCGAGATGCCCTGAAAGAAGCCGAGGAAGTCGAGGAGGCGAACTGGTCTGATCCTTCGGACCCCGACCCTGCTCCCGCACGGCTCGAGTGCGAGAGCTGTGGCAACCCAACACTTGTCATCAATGAGGCATCGCCCACAGGCTACAGGTGCACGATGTGTGGCAACGAGGAGAGCGACGATCTCCCTGCTACCTGCGACATATGCGGTGTAGTAACAACGCAAGGGGAGCTCGTGTACTGGGAAACCGAAGCCGGTCAATCAGAGGGGCGGTGCTACTACTGCTCCGGCCAATACCACGCTGACAAAGATGACTGAGTTGGCCGCGCGAGTAACGCCTAACAATTCCTATATGGACTCCCCCCAAAGACAAGGAAACTGACCGATAGCGGTGGCAGATAGGAAGCGCATGCAGTCGTATATCCGGCATCGTAGATAGGCTCTCTGTGGCCCGTGCCGACATGGAATCTGCTCACGGTGCGCCAATCGTTACAAGCGGCAGGCGAGAAGCTGCCGGAAGAGTTATCGGCGTCAGTCCGTGCGGGTGCGACCCTGTTTGCCATGATGGGCGATCAGTCTCGTTGCAGACGCGGGGTGGAAAACATCAGTTCAATTCCTTTCTTCTGTCTCAAGCGGCAATTGCAAACGCCGTGCGTTCGAGTTTCTTATTTGGCCGAATGACGGGTTCGCCAAAAGGCGTGCCGTCGCGCAATGTGGCGTAGCAGATCCGCGCCAATTTGTTGGCCAATGTACAGGCCGCCTTGTTGTGGTTGGTTCGCCCCTGGACCTCTAATGCCTAGGTTCTTAACCCGTCCAGTCTTCGCCCGGCTTGCCGGGCGAGGCTGGCCATACGGAGTACCGAGCGGGCGCCATGGGTCAGAAGCATGCGCAGATAACGGTCGCCCTTCTTGGAAATTCGTCCCAGCTTGCGAGTGTTGCCCGAGGAGTATTCCTTCGGTGTCAGGCCGAACCAACTGGCGAAATGGCGGGCGTCCTTGAAGTGCGAGACGTTCCCGCTGGTCGCTGCGACCATCGCCGTGGCGGTGAGCAGGCCGATGCCAGGAATCGACAACAGCGTCGTGCACGCCGGGCTTTGTTTGGCCCGCGCGGAGAGTTCCTTCTCCAGTTGGCTGATACGCAATTCGAGCAAGCGGATTTCTTCAATGAGCAACTTCATCGATTCCCGGATCAGCAGCGGAATCGGCCCTTGCGGGTCGGCGAGGGCCCGACTCATCGCCTCGATCCCGGTGCGTGCGCCGACCGGAACGGTCAGGCCGAATTCACGGCAGAAGCCGCGCAAGGCATTGATTCGCGAGGTTCGAGTACTCATCCAGAGCGAACGGATACGGTGCAGTCCCTGCAAGGCCTGTTGCTCGATCGACTTGATCCGTACCGGAACGATGTCGGCGCAGCGCGCCGCTTCGAGCAAGGCGCTGGCATCGGCCGCGTCGGTCTTGTTTCGCTTCACGTAAGCACGAATGTAGGCCGCCGGCAGCAATCTGACTTCAACCCCTTGGCGATCAAGCCAGCGAGCCCAGTGATGCGCGGAACCGCACGCCTCCATGACCACCAGCCCGACGTCACGATTAGCAAACCAGCGCTCGAATTGCGTCCGCGTCAGCCGATGGGTTTCAACCAGCTTCCAATCGGCATCAGCGACCGCAATCTGGAATACACTCTTGGCCAGATCAACTGCAACGGTAGTAGCATGCATTTCGGACTCCTTTCGTTGAAAACTGACACCCATCCCCATGAGCACCAGTGGCGCCAGTTTGGCGCTGAAAAGACGGGGGAGTCCATCCCATCACTCAACCTCGCTCCCTTCGGTCGCTGGACGCTGCGCGATAAAGCCGCGCGGCGCTGGTGAATTCAACCTTTTGGCATATATGTTCTGCATTCGCACCATGACTATTGATGACTACGAAGAGGTCATCGCGCTGATGAAACGAACCCCGGGAGTCACTTTTCGTGATGCAGACTCACGAGAAAACACGGCCCGTTACTTACTCCGAAATCCTGGGCTTAGTTTCATTGCAATTTCCGAAGGAAATGTTGTTGGCTGCATCATGTCTGGCCATGATGGCCGCCGGGGTTATCTACAACATCTCGTAGTTCAGCTAGAGCATCGAAGACAAGGTATTGCCAATGCCTTGGTTGAAAGTTGCCTTTCGGCGCTTGAGAAATTGGGTATTAAAAAATCTCACATCGATGTGCTCAGTGAAAACGAAGCCGGTATTTCCTATTGGGAAAGCCAAGGCTGGAAGCTGCGTACAGACATAAGGCGTTATTCCTTTGTCCGAAGCGGGGGAAAAAATGTCTAGGTATTCCGTCGAGAGGGACTGCCCACAAGCTGCGCTTGCAGATTCCCTTCGCGGCTACGCCGCTGCGGCGGCCCCCCACGTCAAACGTTAGGCCACACCCAAATCATCCGCCATGAACATTTCGAGGACTTGGAAATACATCGCCGCTTGGTTCGTCATGTTGCTTGTTTCAATAGCAAATGGAGCCGCCCGCGATCTCACCTATGGCAAGCACATGAGTGAGCTTGCCGCACATCAACTGTCCACAGTCACAAGTGTTCTGTCGCTCGGGGTAGTAATCTGGCTCTTTGTCCGCTTCTACCCACCATCTTCAACGCGCCACGCCATTACCATCGGGCTGGCGTGGTGCGCACTTACCGTGGCATTCGAGTTTCTTTTTTTCCACTTTGTCGGCGGCCATTCCTGGTCTGAATTGTTCGCCAACTACAACATCTTCGAGGGACGAGTCTGGGTCGTTGTTCTGCTCTGGATCGCCGCTGCACCCTATGTCTTCTTTCAATTCCGCCGCCTGGCCCAAGCTCGCTCCCTACGGTCGCAGGACGTTGCGCGATAAGGCCGCGCAGCGCCCCTGACCTTGAACATTAGGCCACAATCCACACTTTTCTCCTTATGCCATCCAAACTCATTTTTCTTCCCGGTGCTTCTGGCGATACTCGTTTCTGGGAACCTGTCTCAAGCTTGCTCGCGTATCCGGCAGAACGGCTCCATCTCGGTTGGCCCGGGTTTGGCCCTACTCCGCCAGAACCAAGCGTCAGAGGAATTGGCGATCTTGTAGCGAGAGTTGTTGGTGAAATCCAAGGCCCCACCGCATTGATTGCGCAGTCTATGGGAGGCGTTATTGCGGTCCTTGCCGCCCTTGAGAAACCACAGCTCGTAACGCATCTGGTGCTTACGGTAACCTCGGGTGGTATTGATATGGCAAGCTTTGCAGCTCAAGATTGGCGCGCATCGTTCTTTGCAGCGAACCCCTCGTTTCCTCGTTGGTTTTCCACGCTCAATGAGGATCTGACCGAAAAGCTTCCCTCTCTAGACATGCCAACGTTGTTATTGTGGGGCGACGCAGACCCCATCAGCCCTATTCGGGTCGGCCAGCGCTTGGCGTCATTGATACCGCATGCCAAATTACACGTCTTTCCCGGCGGAGATCATCTACTTGCCAACACGCTTGCTTGCCATGTTGGGCCGCTCATCGATGAACATCTCTCCAAGTCGACCTAGCCCCTCATTCACCACGGACTGGCACGATAGCGCCGCGCAGCGCCTGTGTTTTTAACCGTTTTCGTGCCCCAAGCCGTTTAGAGGTGGGGCCGAGAAACTGGTCAACGGGTTAGGTGATATTTCTGCTTCAATGGGCGGCGCGAGTTGCCCGCAGACAGGAGCAGAAAGAGATGAGA